>NZ_JBSFVT010000019.1:0-141902 GCF_053592455.1 Streptomyces sp. NPDC002676
GAGAAGTACCAGCTCAAACCCCGCGACTGGGCCGCCGCCGCCCGCGAGGGCCGCACCCTCGCGCCCCTCATCACCCGCCTCAACGACATCCGCCGACGGCACCCCGCGCTACAGCGCCTGCGGAATCTCCGCTTCCATCAGACCGACAACGACGCCGTGCTCGCCTACAGCAAGAGCACGGGGACGGACACGGTCGTCGTGGTCGTCAATCTCGACCCGCATCACACCCAGGAGGCCACAGTCTCGTTGGACATGCCGCAACTCGGCCTGGACTGGCAGGCTCCCCTGTCCGTGCACGACGAACTGACAGGGGAGACCTACCACTGGGGCAGGACCAACTACGTGCGCCTCACGCCCGGCCGGGCACCCGCGCACGTGCTCCACGTCGGGCGACCGACGCCACAGATCGGAGGGCCCTCAGCGCCATGACTGTCAACGAGCCGGTTCCGGACACTTTCGAGGACACTCCCGCCAAGGACCGGGACCCGGAGTGGTTCAAACGGGCCGTCTTCTATGAGGTCCTCGTCCGTTCCTTCCAGGACAGCGACGGCGACGGCATCGGCGACCTCAAGGGCCTGACCGCCAAACTGGACTATCTGCAATGGCTCGGCGTCGACTGCCTGTGGCTGCCGCCCTTCTTCAAGTCCCCGCTGCGGGACGGCGGTTACGACGTCTCCGACTACACCGCCGTCCTCCCCGAGTTCGGTGACCTGGCCGACTTCGTGGACTTCGTGGACGCCGCCCACCAGCGCGGCATGCGCGTCATCATCGACTTCGTCATGAACCACACCAGCGACCAGCACCCGTGGTTCCAGGAGTCCCGCAAGAACCCCGACGGCCCCTACGGCGGCTATTACATGTGGGCCGACGACGACAAGCAGTATCAGGACGCGCGGATCATCTTCGTCGACACCGAGGCCTCCAACTGGACCTTCGATCCGGTGCGCGGCCAGTACTACTTCCACCGGTTCTTCTCGCACCAGCCGGACCTCAACTACGAGAACCCGGCCGTGCAGGAGGAGATCCTGGCCGCCCTGAAGTTCTGGCTGGACCTGGGCATCGACGGCTACCGGCTCGACGCGGTCCCCTACCTCTATGCCGAGGAGGGCACCAACTGCGAGAACCTGCCCGCCACCCACGAGTTCCTCAGGCGCGTCCGACGCGAGATCGACGCGATGTACCCGGACACCGTGCTGCTGGCGGAGGCGAACCAGTGGCCGGAGGACGTGGTCGACTACTTCGGTGACTTCCAGGGCGGCGGCGACGAATGCCACATGGCCTTCCACTTCCCGGTCATGCCCCGCATCTTCATGGCCGTCCGACGCGAGTCCCGCTACCCCGTCTCGGAAATCCTCGCCAAGACCCCCGCCATTCCCTCGGGTTGCCAGTGGGGCATCTTCCTGCGCAACCACGACGAGCTGACCCTCGAAATGGTCACCGACGAGGAACGCGACTACATGTGGGCCGAATACGCGAAAGACCCGCGTATGCGCGCCAACATCGGCATCCGCCGCCGCCTCGCCCCCCTGCTCGACAACGACCGCAACCAGATCGAACTCTTCACGGCTCTGCTGCTGTCCCTGCCGGGCTCACCGATCCTCTACTACGGCGACGAGATCGGCATGGGCGACAACATCTGGCTCGGCGACCGCGACGCCGTGCGCACCCCCATGCAGTGGACCCCCGACCGCAACGCCGGCTTCTCGACCAGCGACCCCGGACGCCTCTTCCTGCCCACGATCATGGACCCGGTCTACGGCTACCAGGTCACCAACGTCGAGGCCTCCATGTCGTCCCCGTCCAGCCTGCTCCACTGGACCCGCCGCATGATCGAGATCCGTAAGCAGAATCCTGCCTTCGGACTGGGGTCGTTCACGGAACTCACCTCCTCCAACCCGGCGGTTCTGGCGTTCCTGCGCGAGTACGAGGACGACCTGGTGCTGTGCGTCCACAACTTCTCCCGGTTCGCCCAGCCCACGGAACTCGATCTGCGGGTCTACGACGGACGTCACCCCGTCGAGCTGATCGGCGGGGTGCGCTTCCCCGCCATCGGTGAACTGCCCTATCTGCTGACCCTCGCGGGCCACGGCTTCTACTGGTTCCGGCTCTCCCGAGTCGCATCCCGCATCGGCCGCCGCCGCTGACCGACCGGCGCCGAGGAAAGGACGCGTCACCATGCCGAAGGCCATCACCCTCCGACCGAGGACCACGGCCGGTGTCGAGCGCCCCCTGGCCTCGCTCAGCGGACTGCTGCGCGAATGGCTGCCGGGGCAGCGCTGGTTCGCGGGAAAGGACCGGCCTGTCACCGATCTGTCGTTGCTGTCTTTGACCGAGCTGTTCCCGGGCTGCATGCACCTGCTGGTGCACGCCTCGCACGCGCCGGTCCCCACCCCCGGGGGCACTCCCCCGCCCGGTGACTGCTACCAGCTGCTGCTCGGGGTGCGCGAGCACCTCGCCCCGCGGCTGGAGCGGGCCTACATCGGCCGCGTCGAGGAGGGCCCGCTGGCCGGCCTCGCGGTCTACGACGCGCTGCACGACCCGCGCTGCGCCCATCTGCTGCTGGAACGGCTGCGGCAGCCCGGCACGGCGGGACCGCTGCGTTTCGAGGCGGACCAGACCGTGCAGCTGCCCGGGGGTCTCCCGCCGCGCCTGCTGGACGCCGAGCAGTCCAACTCCTCGATCGTCTACGGCGACGCGTACATCCTGAAGGTCTTCCGCCGCATCCAGCCGGGCGTCAACCCCGACCTGGAGGTGCCGGCCGCGCTGGCCGCGCAGGGCTGCGCGCGGGTGCCCGCGCCGGTGGCCTGGTTCAGCACCGCGGCTCCGCGCCCGGCCACCCTGGGTGTCCTGCAGCCGTTCCTGCCCGACGCCTCCGACGGCTGGACACTGGCGCTGCACGCGCTCGCCGCAGCCGACGAGTTCACCGCCGAGGCCGGCGAACTGGGCCGGGCGATGGCCGAGGTGCACCTGGCACTGGCGCAGGCGTTCCCTCCGGCCGGGCAGACCGAGAACGGCGCCACCGCGCGGGCGATGGGCGCGCGGCTGGACGCCGCCGCGCACGCGGTACCCGCGCTGCGGCCCTTCGTGCCCGGCCTGAGCGCGGCGTTCGCCGCCCTCGCGACCTGCGACGCCGGGCCGCCCGCCCAGCGCATCCACGGTGACCTGCATCTCGGGCAGGTGCTGCGGGCCGGCCGCGACTGGTTCGTCATCGATTTCGAGGGCGAACCGTCCCGTCCGCTCGCCGAGCGGTGCGGGGCCCAGTCGCCGGTGCGGGACGTGGCGGGGATGCTGCGCTCCTTCGACTACGCGGCCCGGCAGCGCCGCCCCTGGCGGCCGGAGTGGGCCCGCCGCTGCCGGGAGGCGTTCTGCGCGGGCTACGCAGCCCGGGCCGGGTGGGATCCACGCAAGAAGCACGCGCTGTTGCGGGCGCACGAGACCGACCGGGCGGTGTACGAGGTTCTGTACGAGGCCCGGCACCGGCCCGACTGGCTGCCGGTTCCGATGGCCGCGATCAAGCGGCTCGCCGTCTGGGGAGACTGAGTCATGGCACTGCGCGACACTTCACTGCCCGAGGCCGCGGGCCCGGTAACGGCCAGGGCCGTACCGCTCGACCCGGCCGACCGCGACCGGCTGCTCGGCGGCGCGCACCACGATCCGCACGCCCTGCTGGGCGCCCACCCGGTGCCGGGCGGCACCCTGTTCCGGGCGCTGCGCCCGAACGCCCGCTCGGTGAGCATCCTGGTGGACGGGGCGCGTCACCGGCTGGTGTCGGAGGGCGGCGGGCTCTTCTCCGCCGTGCTGCCCTGCGCCGAGGTCCCGTCGTACAGGCTGCTCGTGGCGTACGACGACGGCGAGCAGGAGATGGACGATCCGTACCGCTTCCTGCCGGCCCTCGGCGAGTTGGACCTGCATCTGATCCGGGAGGGGAGGCACGAGCAGCTGTGGCAGGCGCTCGGCGCCGAGCCGATGACCCACCAGGGCGTGACCGGCACGCGTTTCACGGTGTGGGCGCCGAACGCCCAAGGGGTGCGGGTCGCCGGGGACTTCACGTACTGGGACGGCACGCAGTACCCGATGCGCTCGCTGGGCTCGTCCGGCGTGTGGGAGCTGTTCCTGCCCGGGATCGGCGAGGGCACCCGGTACAAGTTCGAGATCACCTCGCGGTACGGCCACCGGTTCCTCAAGGCCGACCCGATGGCGCGGCGCACGGAGGTGCCACCGGACACGGCATCGGTCGTGGCCGTCTCGCGGTACGAGTGGGGCGATGCGGAGTGGCTGGCCCACCGGGGCGACACACCTGTGCACGAGGCGCCGTTCTCGGTGTACGAGGTCCATCTCCCCTCCTGGCGACCTGGGCTGACGTATCGCCAGCTGGCGGATGAACTCCCTGCCTACGTCAAGAAGATGGGCTTCACTCACGTCGAGCTGATGCCGGTGGCCGGGTACCCGTTCAGCGGCTCCTGGGGCTACCAGGTCACCTCCTACTACGCGCCCACGCCCCGCCTGGGCTCTCCGGACGACTTCAAGTACCTGGTGGACGCGCTGCACCGGGCCGGTATCGGTGTGATCATGGACTGGGTGCCCGCGCACTTCCCGAAGGACGACTGGGCGCTGGCCCGGTTCGACGGGGACCCCTTGTACGAGCCCGGGGACTGGCGGCGGGCCGAGCATCCGGACTGGGGGACGTACGAGTTCGACTTCGGGCGCACCGAGGTGCGCAACTTCCTGGTCTCCAACGCCGTGTACTGGTGCGAGGAGTTCCACATCGACGGCCTGCGGGTGGACGCGGTCGCCTCCATGCTCTACCTCGACTACTCGCGCGACTCCGGGCAGTGGGAGCCGAACGTCTTCGGCGGGCGGGAGGATCTGGACGCGGTCGCCTTCCTCCAGGAGATGAACGCCACGGTCTACCGGCGCTGCCCCGGGGTGGTGACCATCGCCGAGGAGTCCACCGCGTGGGACGGCGTGACCCGGCCGACGGACAGCGGCGGACTGGGCTTCGGACTGAAGTGGAACATGGGCTGGATGCACGACTCACTGGAGTACATCCAGCACGAGCCGGTGCACCGCAAGTACCACCACAACGAGATGACGTTCTCGATGGTGTACGCGTACAGCGAGAACTACATCCTGCCCATCTCCCACGACGAGGTGGTCCACGGCAAGCAGGCGCTGGTGTCGAAGATGCCCGGCGACTGGTGGCAGCGACGCGCCGATCACCGTGCCTACCTGGGCTTCATGTGGGCCCACCCCGGCAAGCAACTCCTCTTCATGGGACAGGAGTTCGCGCAGGGCGCCGAGTGGTCGGAGGCGCACGGCCCCGAGTGGTGGCTGCTCGGCGACGACTACCACTCCGCCGGCGACCACCGGGGTGTGCAGGAGCTTGTGCGGGAGCTGAACACGGTGTACCGGGCGACGCCTGCGCTGTGGCAGCGGGACACCGATCCGGGCGGTTTCCGGTGGGTGCTGTGTGACGCGGCGGACGACAATGTCTTCGCGTTCCTGCGGTTCGCCGCCGACGGCACGCCGCTGCTGGCGGTCTCGAACTTCTCCCCGGTCGTCCGTGAGGACTACCGCCTGTGGGTCCCCGACGGGGTCCAAGCCTGGCAGGAGGCGCTGAACACGGACGATGCGCGCTACGGCGGAAGCGGTGTAGGCGTCGGCGGTCCGGGAGCGCTGGCGCCCGAGGAGGGGTTCCTCCGGCTCAGGCTGCCGCCGCTCGCCACTGTCTGGTTGACGCCTGTGCGCTGAACCCGCAGGTGTCGGCTGCCCTCTCCGACGGGCAGTCAGGGTCGTACAGACCTACGGCTGCTCCTTGTGGCATGGACGGAAGGGCGGTACGGCGTGCGCACTGTCGGAGTGGAGGAGGAACTCCTTCTGGTCGACCCGGACAGCGGGGAGCCGAAGGCCCTGTCGGCCGCCGTCCTCGCCCGTGCCGTCCAGGACGACCGCGGGCAGGACGTGTTCCAGGAGGAACTGTTCGGGCAGATGCTGGAGTTCGCCACGCATCCGCAGCGGGACATGGCGGACCTCGGCGCCGAGATCGTGCACTGCCGCAAGGAGGCGGCCCTGCTCGCCGGGGAGATCGGGTGCGCGGTCGCCGCGCTCGCCACCTGTCCGCTGCCGATAGCCCCTGCGCTCAACCCGCGGGAGCGCTACCGGTGGATGGTCGGGCAGTTCGGGTCCGCCACGCACGACCAGCTCGTGTGCGGCTGCCATGTGCACGTTTCGGTGGAGTGCGACGAGGAGGGCGTCGCCGTCCTCGACCGGATCCGGCCGTGGCTCTCGGCGCTCGGCGCGGTCAGCGCCAACTCACCGTTCTGGCAGGGCCAGGACACCGGCTACGTCAGCTACCGCAGCCGGCTGTGGGCACGCTGTCCGTCGGCGGGGCCGACCGAGGTGTTCGGTTCGGCCGGGCGGTACCACCGGCGGGTGGCGGACATGGTGGACAGCGGGGTCATCCTCGACGAGGCGATGGTCTACTTCGACGCGCGCCTGTCCGCGAAGCATCCGACGGTGGAGGTCCGGGTGGCGGACGTCTGCCTGCGGGCGGACACCACCGTCCTCGTCGCCGCGCTGGCTCGCGCCCTGGTGGAGACGGCCTCACGCGACTGGAGGGCCGGCCGGCCGCCGCCCGACCACAGCGTGAGCCTGCTGCGGATGGCCGCCTGGCGCGCCGCCCACTCGGGCCTGGACCGGGATCTGCTCGATCCCGCGACCATGCGGCCCAGGCCCGCCGAGCAGGTGCTGCGCTCCCTGCTGGAGCACACCTGGGAGGCGCTCACCGACAACGGTGACGCGGCCCTGGTCCAGGAGTCCGTCGCCGAGCTGCTGCGCCGCGGCAACGGCGCCCGCGAGCAGCGGCTGCTCATGGAGCGCACGGGCAGCCTCAGGGACGTCGTCACCGCGTGTGTGCGCCGCACCCAGGACTGAAAGGCGGATCCAGGACCGAAGGGCGGCTCCGGGACACGCGCACAACATCCGCCGATCACGACTTGCCTGTTCCCGGCGCCGAAACCGCATCCCTGGGCTACATTCGAGCACCGCCGACCGCACAGCCGATCGGCGGAGTCACCCTCCGTACTCACCAGGAGCAGCGCATGCGGGACGTCGCCCTCGCTCCATCGGCCATCCCGCCGCTCACGGGCGGCCTCGCCGACAGCATCTTCGACGCAGCCGAACACAACCCGACCCTGCCCGTGCTCGCGCGCCGCCCGGATCCCGCCGCCACCAGGTGGGAGGAGGTGACGGCGGTCGAACTGCGGGACGAAGTGGTCGACCTGGCCAAGGGGTTGATCGCCGCCGGCATCTCGCCGGGCCACCGCGTGGCCCTGATGTCCCGCACCCGCTACGAGTGGACCCTGCTCAGCCACGCGCTGTGGGCCGTCGGCGCGGAGGTCGTCCCGATCCATCCGGCCTCGTCCCGGGACCAGGTCGAGTGGATCCTGCGGGACGCCGGCTGCGTGGCCGTCATGGTGGAGGACGAACAGGGCGTCATGACCGTCGGCACCGTGTGCGCGGCACTGCCCCGGCTGCAGCACGTGTGGCAGCTGGACGCGGGCGCGCTCGCCGAGCTGGCGGAGCGGGGCGCCGTCATCCCGCTGACCACGGTGGAGTCGTTGCGCCGGATCGTGCTGCCGGACGCGACGGCGGCCATCGTCTACACCTCCGGCACCTCGGGCCGTCCGCTGGGCTGCGCGCTGAGCCACCGCGGTCTGGCGTATCCGTGCGACACCTCGCTCGCCGGCTGGGGCCACACGGCGGCGCCCCCGGGCGAACAGCCGTCCGTGCTGGCCTTCCTGCCGTTCTCCCATGTGTACGGGATCATGATCCAGCTGACCTGCCTGCGCGGCGGGGTCCTGCTGGCCCACGAGCCGGAGTGCACCGAGGCGGCCCTGTCGTCGGCGCTGCAGACCTTCCGGCCGACGTATCTGTACGGCGTGCCGTCGGTGTTCGAGAAGCTGTACAAGAAGTTCCTGCGCACGGCCCAGCAGGCGGGCCGGGGTGCCCTGTTCGAGCGGGCCGCGCAGACCGCGCAGGACTTCGCCGAGGCGGAGGAACGCCGGAGGCTGGGCACCGGGCCGGGTCCCGGGTTCGACCTGAAGGTGCAGCACGCGCTGTACGAGCGGACGGTGTACCGCAAGCTGCGGGCGGCGCTCGGCGGGCGCGTACTGAGGGGCACGTCGGGCGGGTCGTCACTCAGCCGCGAACTGACCCTGTTCTACGCAGGCATCGGCCTGTTCGTGAACGACGGCTACGGGCTGACGGAGACCTCCGGCGGGGTCACCGTGCAGCCGCTGGGCCGGGAGAAGTGGGGGACCGTGGGCCATCCGCTGCCGGGCACCGAGATCCGGGTGGCCGGTGACGGGGAGATCCTGGTGCGCGGGCCGTCGGTGTTCCAGGGCTACATCAGCGACGAGCTGGGGACGCGTGCGGCGCTGCGCGGCGGCTGGCTGGCCACCGGGGACATCGGGGAACTGGACCACGAGGGCTATCTGACGATCACGGGCCGCAAGAAGGACGTCATCGTCACCAGCAGCGGCAAGAGTGTGGCCCCGGGCCCGCTGGAGCAGCGGCTGCGTCTGCATCCGCTGGTCCATCAGGCTGTGGTCGTCGGCGACGACCGGCCGTGCGTCGGCGCGCTGATCACGCTGGATCCGGAGTTCCTCGCGCACTGGCGGGCCGCCCTGGCGCTGCCCGGGGACACCCCGGGCCGGGAGGCCCGGGAGGAGAACGCGCTGCGTGAGGAGATCGCGCGGGCCGTGTCCAGTGCCAACAGCGCGGTGTCCCGTGCGGAGTCCATCCGGGTCTACCACATCCTCCAGGAGCCGTTCGCCCTGGACAACGGGCTGCTCACGCCGTCCATGAAGCTGCGCCGGGACGCCATCACGCGGCACTACGCCGCCGAGATCGAGGCGATGTACGCGGCCCGCTCCCGCTCCTCTGGACGGCCCTGGCCACCGGAGCCGGCCGACTGGGACGAGCCGGACAGTGTCTTCCGCTGAGAAAGCGCCGACACCGATGAAGTGATGACGCGTACCCGGTTCGGGTGCGGGAACTCGAAGCGTGGAGGGACAACGGCGACGAGGAAGGCGGCATGGCGACGCGGCGGCGCGGTAACGGCACACCTCCGGCGGAGGAGGAGTACGCGCGTACGTTCTCCTTCCCGGGTGAGCTGCGCAATGTCACCGGAGCGCGGCTCGCCGCGGAGGAGTTCCTGCGCGCCCTCGCGCGGAAGGCGCCGCCCGGCCTGCCCGAGCACTGGGACGACATCCTGTTGGTCGTCACCGAACTGGCCGCCAACGCCGTCCAGTACGCCCCCGGGCCCTTCGGCCTGAGCATGCGCCGCACCTTCGACGGGGTGCACGTCACCATGCACGACACCAGCACGACCCGGCCCGAGCCGCGCCCCTTCCGCCCGCGTACGGGCGGCGGCGGCATCGGCTGGCATCTGGTGCACACGCTGAGCCATCAGGTGAGCGTCATCGTCAATGACCGCGGCAAGGACATTCACGTGTTCCTGCCCTGGTGAGGGGCGAGGCCGACCGGTTTCCGGTTTCTCCGCCCGCCGGCGGGGCAGGCTGGTGCCCACACGTTCGTCTGCCTGCCGCACCCAGCTGGCGGAACGGCTCGGGTCACGGTGGGATCGAAATTGGCGCGCAGCGATCCAGGCCACGCGAACGGCGTCGAGCCGGACCCCGCCTGGAGCCGCAGAAAGGGATGGACACCGTGACACGACCCAGGATCCTGGTGGTGGGAGCAGGCTTCGCCGGAGTCGAGTGCGTCCGCCGCCTGGAGCGGAAACTCGCTCTTGGCGAAGCCAGCGTCACCCTGGTGACGCCGTTCTCCTACCAGCTCTACCTGCCGCTGCTGCCCCAGGTCGCCTCCGGCGTGCTCACACCGCAGTCGATCGCCCTGTCGTTGCGCCGGAGCAAGAAGTACCGCACGCGGATCATCCCGGGCCGCGCGATCGGCGTGGACCTGAAGGCCAAGGTCTGCGTCGTCCGCACCATCAACGACAAGACCGTCGACGAGCCGTACGACTACATCGTGCTGGCGCCGGGCAGCGTGACCCGCACCTTCGACATCCCGGGGCTGACGGATCACGCGTTCGGGATGAAGACCCTCGCCGAGGCCGCCTACATCCGCGACCACGTCATCACACAGCTCGACCTGGCGGACGCCTGCGACGACCGCACCGAGCAGGCCGCGCGGCTGCAGTTCGTGGTGGTCGGCGGCGGGTACGCGGGCACCGAGACCGCGGCCTGTCTGCAGAAGCTCACGCACGCGGCCCTGGAGCGCTATCCGCGCCTGGACCCCGCTCTGATCCGGTGGCACCTGATCGACATCGCGCCGAAGCTCATGCCGGAGCTGGGCGACAAACTCGGCCGCAGCGCGCAGGAGATCCTGGGCCGCCGCGGGATCGAGGTGTCGCTCGGGGTGTCGATCGAGAAGGCGGGCCCGGAGGAGGTGACGTTCACCGACGGGCGGCTGGTACCGACGCGCACCCTGATCTGGACGGCCGGCGTGGTCGCCAGCCCGCTGATCGCCACGCTCGGCGTGGAGACGGAGCGGGGGCGGCTCCCGGTCACCGCCGAGATGACGCTGCCGGGCCACGACGGGGTGTTCGCGCTCGGCGACGCGGCAGCCGTGCCGCACCTGGCGAAGGGCAAGCCGGGGGCGATCTGTCCGCCCACCGCGCAACACGCCATGCGGCAGGGCAAGAAGGTCGCCGACAACGTCATCGCGACCCTGCGCAACCAGCCTCTGGCCCCGTACGTGCACCACGACCTGGGGCTCGTCGTCGACCTGGGCGGCAAGGACGCCGTGTCCAAGCCGCTCGGCATCGAGCTTCGCGGTGTGCCGGCCCAGGCGGTGGCCCGCGGCTACCACTGGTCGGCGCTGCGCACGAACGTCGCCAAGACCCGCGTGGCGACCAACTGGCTGCTGAACGCGGTCGCGGGCGACGATTTCGTCCGTACCGGCTTCCAGGCGAACAAGCCCGCCCGGCTGAAGGACTTCGAGTACACGGACTCCTATCTGACGCCGGAACAGGTCCGCGCCCGGGTCGAGGGCAAGGCCGCCGGAAACCCCTGATGTGACCGGGATCACACGATGCCTGCCGATCACTTCGCACCGGACCGACGGTCTTCACTGGTGATCAGGAAACGTCACACGGATGGAGACCGGCATGACCGAGAAGACCGTGAAGGGGCCCGCGAGCTACTTCCCCTCGATCGAGAAGAAGTACGGCCGCCCGGTCGCCGAGTGGCTGGAGCTGATCCGCTCCTCGCCGCTGACGAAGCACATGGAGCTGGTCGCCTGGCTGAAGACGGAGCACGGTCTCGGCCACGGGCACGCAGGCGCGCTGGTCGCGCACGCGCTGGCGGAGGGCAAGTAACCCGGGGCGGCATGCCATGCCGGGCCGGAGTCCGGGTTCCGGCGCGGGAGAGCACGGGAGAGAGCGCGGCGGCGTGAGGACAGCGGGACGGTCGGGTCGGGCACGGCTGCGGGACCGGCTCGCGGCGTCCGATCCCGGGCTGCTGCGGCTCACCGCCGGTCTGCGCACGGTCACCGCCATCGGCCTCACCCTGGCTGTCCTGGGCGTTCTGCGGGTCCCGGTGCCCCAGTTGGTCGCGGGCGCCATGGCGGCGATGGTCGCCACGTTCGCCATCCGGGAGAAGCAGCGCTCCCAGCAGGCGGTCACGCTCGCGCTGGGCCTGCCCGTGGCACTGGTCTCGGTGTCGCTCGGGGCGCTGCTGAACCAACATCCCGTCGTGGGCGACCCGTTCTTCGTCGTCCTCATCTTCTGCGCCGTCTACAGCCGCCGCTTCGGCGACCGCGGCACGGCGCTCGGCCTGATCAGCTTCCAGATCTACTTCCTCTCGCTGTTCGTGCGCGCGACCTCCTCCGTACTGCCCGCTCTCTACGGCGTCATCTGCGTGGCGTTCGTATGCAGCGCCGCCGCCCGCTTCGTGCTGTTTCCGCAGTCCCCGACGGCCACCCTGGACCGGCTGCGGCGCGCCTTCCGGGCCCGCCTCGGCCAGCTGATCGGCACGCAGCTGGAGCTGCTGGACGCCGGGCCCGACGAGGTGGACAAGGCCCTGGAGGAGCTGCGCGCCGGCACCGCCCGGCTGCACGAGACGGCGCTGATGATCCAGGGGCGGCTGGAGGACGGCACCTCCGACGAGGCCGTGGCCCGGCTGCTGCAGCGCCGGATCGCCGACGCCGAGATCGCCTCCGAGCGGCTCGGCCTGCTGCTGCTCACCGCGCGCAGCGCCGAGCGCACCGACACCCTCACCCTGCACCTGCCGGGCGCCGTGCTGCCCTTTGGGCGCGAGCTTCCGGTGCGGGACGAGGCGACGGCCGCGCTGCGCCGGGACCTCGGGGCGCTACGGCTGCTGGCGCTGCGGCCGGCCAGTGAGGCGTCCGGCACCGCGCTGTCGCAGGTGCGCAACCGGCTGCTCGGCTACCGCGAGGAGGAGAACCTCCCGAAGGCCTCCCCGGCCGTGCAGGACGTCTTCCGCGGGCTCGGCGAGGCGGCGCGGGCCGCGCTCGGACTGCGTCTGGCCCTGGACGGGCCGCAGGACGAGTCCGACGACACCCCGGCGACCGCCCGCTCCCGGGAGGAGCTGGACGCGGAGGACGCGGCCATCAAGGTCGGCGAGCAGGAGGCGGCGCAGGCGGCCGAGCCGGCCGGGCTGCGGCGGCCCACCACGCGGGCCGCCGTCCAAGTCGCGGTCGGTTCCGCGCTGGCCATCGCGGGCGGGGAGCTGCTGTCCAGCCATCGCTGGTACTGGGCGGTACTGACCTGCTGGATCGTGTTCATCAACACCGCGTCCACGGGCGAGATCCTGATGAAGGGCTACCGGCGGCTGCTGGGCACGGTGCTCGGCGTGGTGGCCGGCATCGGGCTGGCCGGGCTGGTCGGGCACCACACGTGGACGGCGTTCGCGCTGGTGCTGCTGTTCATCTTCGCGATGTTCTACACCGCGCCCCTGTCCTACACGCTGATGTCGTTCTTCGTCACGGCGATGCTGGGCCTGCTGTACACGCTGCTCAACACCTACAGCCCGTCGGTGCTCCTGCTTCGCGTGGAAGAGACGGCGCTCGGCGCGGGCTGCGGGGTGGTCGCGGCGGCGCTGGTGCTGCCGGTCCACACCGACCGGCGTACCAACGAGCTGCTGGTCGACGTCCTGGACCGGCTCGCCGACGTCACGCAGGCCGCCGTGGACCAGCTCAGCGGCGGGACCGGCGAGGACCTGGTGGAGCGGGCCCGCGAGCTGGACCAGGCGCTGGCGGACCTGCACGCGGCCACCCAGCCGCTGACCCATCCGATCACCCCGCTGCGCGCCCGCCGGAACACCGCCCGGTATGTCGTGGCACTGCTGGAGACCTGCGCTTACCACGCGCGTTCGCTCGCGGCCACCGCCGAGCTGCTGCCGACACACCCCTCGATCGCGGCGGATCCCCGGCTGCGCGGGGCGTGCGCGCGGATCCTGCACAACATCCGGGCGATCGCGGCGCACGTGGCGGATCCGCGGTCCACGGCGCAGATCGAGACCGGCCCGAGCATCGCCTCGATGCTGCAGCCGGGCACACTGCGCACCCCCCGCTACGGCCGGGTCACCGACCGGGTCCTGCGGCATCTCCAGCGCCTGGACGAGGCGGTCTCCGGCCTGCCCCGCCCGCTCGGCATCGCGGCCGGCCCGTCCGCCTCGAAGAAGTGACCGCCGCGGGTGCCTCACAGGGCGGTCCTGCCGTGCGGGCGCCAGCCGCCCAGGGCCTCGTCGCGGACCCGGGCGCAGCTGCGGCTGATGAGCCGGGAGACGTGCATCTGGGAGATGCCGAGGCGGTCGGCGATGCGGCTCTGCGTCATGTCCTCGAAGAAGCGCATGTAGAGGATGGCCCGCTCCCGTTCGGGCAGCCGGCGCAGGCCCTCCTTGGCGGCCTCGCGGTCGACCACGACGTCGTACGAGGCGTCGACGGAGCCGAGGGTGTCGGCGAGGCTGTGACCGTCGGCTTCGGCGGCCACCTCGACGTCCAGGGACAGGGCGCTGTAGCTCTCCAGCGCCGCCATCCCGGCCGCGACCTCGTCCTCGGTGAGCCCGGTGTGGACGGCGATGTCGGTGACGGTGGGTTCGGGGGTGCCGGGGTGCTGGGTGAGGTCACGACGGGCCAGGCGCACCCGGTTGCGCAGTTCCTGCACACGGCGGGGCACCCGCAGGGCCCACATCCGGTCCCGGAAGTGCCGCTTGATCTCGCCGGTGATGGTGGGCACGGCGTAGCTCTCGAAGGCGCCGCGCGCCGGATCGAACCGGTCGACGGCCTTGACGAGGCCGAGCGCGGCCACCTGGCGCAGATCCTCGACGGACTCGCCGCGGTCGCGGAAGCGGCCGGCGATCCGGTGGGCCATCGGCAGCCAGGCGGTGACGAGTTCGGCGCGTAGCGCGTCCCGCTCGCGGCCGTCGTCCAGCTCCGCCAGCCGGGCGAACAGGGCCGCCGTGTCAGGAGCATCGTGCCGGGTCCGCCGCTTCTCACGCATCCCGTCCCTCCCCGAGCAGTGCCGGATCGCACAAAAGGCCACTCCTCTTCGGCTGACCTGTCAGCGCGCCGTCAAACACCATGGGGGCGCCGATGTCGTCAGCGGGCGATTGCCGGGTACCCGGTCGGTATGACCGGTGCAGTGGACGCGGACGAGTTGTTGCGGCGCATTCAGCGAGGCCGGGACCGCGCGGCCGAGGAGGAACGGGTCTGGCGGGAGCGGGCCCTGGGGCTGACGGGGACGGATCCGGACGGGGCGCGGGACGCGCTCGACCGGGCTCGGGCGTTCGAGGCGGTGCTGCGGGTGCTGGAGGAGATCGTCACCCCGGGCGCGCGGCCGATGGAGTGCGGAGTGAGACAGGTCACGTAACTGGTTCAGGATTATATGAATCACCAGTTGATGGTTTACCGTTCATTCATACGTGGTGAGGGAGCAGGACCCGGAACCGTCCTTCCGCCCCGCTCCGTGCCACCGCATACGGCCCTGGCTGGCCTCCCCCGTCCAGCCAGGGCTTTTTCCTGCCCGCAGGCGGAAAGCCCGGGCCTTCGAGGTGCCCGGTAGGGCGGCAGCGGCTGAAATGGGCTTAGGGAAAGCACCCGAACCGCCGCCGGCGAGGAGCCCCGCGCCATGACCAAAGCGATCAAACTGCTGACCGCGCTGCCGCAAGCGCAGCGCGAACGTCTCATGGAACTGGCCAAGGAGGTGTCCTTCCCGGAGGACACCCGGATCTTCGAGGCCGGCGGCACCGCCGACCGCTTCTGGGTGATCCGCTCCGGCGCGGTCAACCTGGACCAGGAGGTGACCTCCCGGCAACGGGTGACCGTGGCCACGCTGGGCGCCGGCGACATGCTCGGCTGGTCGTGGCTGTTCCCGCCGTACCAGTGGGACTTCGGGGCGATGGCCTTCAGCAACGTACGCGCCTACGAGTTCGACGGCCCCGCGGTGCTCGCACTGTGCGTGGAGGACCCGCTGCTCGGGCTGTCTCTGGTGCGGACCGTCGCCGAGGTTCTCGCCCACCGGCTGGAGACGACCCGCGGCAAGCTGATGGACACGTACGCCCTGCGCAAGCGCGGGCCGCTGTAGGCCGCGCGGACAGCCCGGGCGCAGGCACAGACTCAGGCTCCCGCGACGAGCGTGGCGCCGAGCACGAGCATGGTGGCGGCGACCAGGCCGTCCAGGTACCGCCAGGCGGCGGGCCGGGTCAGGACACGGCCGAGCAGCCGGGCGCCGAAGCCGAGCACGGCGAACCAGCACAGGCTGGCGAGCGCCGCGCCCAGGCCGAAGCTCCAGCGCAGCGCGCCGTGGCCGGCCGCGAGCGAGCCGAGCAGGAACACGGTGTCCAGGTAGACGTGCGGGTTGAGCCAGGTCATGGCCAGGCAGGTCAGCACCGCCCGGCGGCGGGAGCCGGCCGCCTCGCCGTCCGTGCGCAGCCCGGTGTCGCCGGGCTTGAGGACCCTGCGGGCAGCGAGGGCGCCGTAGCAGAGCAGGAAGGCGCCTCCGATGATCCCGACGGCCCTGAGCGCGCCGGGCCAGGCCACCACGGCGGCCCCCACCCCGCCGACGCCGAGGGCGATGAGCACCGCGTCGGACAGGGCGCAGATGGCGACCACGGCGAGGACCGCATCCCGGCGCACCCCCTGTCGCAGGACGAAGGCGTTCTGGGCGCCGATGGCGACGATCAAGGAGAGGCCGGTGCCGAAACCGGCGACCGCGGCGGTCAGGGTGTGGTTCATGCCGTCGACGCTAGGGACGCCTGCGTCGCAAGTACAGCTAAAGATTCTTACGTACCCTTAGCGTTTGTGATGACAGAGCTACCCCTGGAACAGGTGCGGACGCTGCTCGCCGTGGTCGACGAGGGCACCTTCGATGCCGCCGCCGCGGCCCTGCACGTGACGCCGTCGGCGGTCAGCCAGCGGGTCAAGGCCCTGGAGCAGCGCACCGGCCGGGTGCTGCTCCAGCGCACCAAGCCGGTGCAGCCCACGGAGTCCGGCGCGGTACTGGTGCGGTTCGCCAGGCAGCTCGCGCGGCTGGAGCGCGACACGCGCGGCGAGCTGGGGCTGAGCGGCGCCGGGGAGCCGACGCGGGTGTCGGTCGCGGTGAACGCGGACTCGCTGGCGACCTGGTTCCTCGGGGCGCTCACCCGGGTGCGGGGCCTGTGCTTCGAACTGCACCGCGAGGACGAGGCCCACACGGCGGCGCTGCTGCGCGAGGGCCGGGTGATGGCGGCGGTGACCTCCTCCCCCGAGCCGGTGCCGGGCTGTTCGGTCCGCCCGCTCGGCCGGATGCGCTATCTGCCGGTGGCCGCACCGGAGTTCGCCGCAACGCACCTCGCCGGGCCTTTGCCGGAGGTCCTGCCCGAGGCCCCGGTCGTGGTGTTCGACCGCAAGGACGACTACCAGGACGGTTTCGTACGGCGGCTGGGCCGCGGTTCCGCGAGCCCGCTGCGGCACTATGTGCCCACCTCGGAGGGGTTCGTAGACGCGATCGCGGCCGGCCTCGGCTGGGGCATGGTCCCTGAGGCCCAGGCCGGGCCGCTGCTCGACGAGGGCCGCCTGGTGCGTCTCGCACCGGACCGGTGGGTGGACCTGACGCTGTACTGGCAGCAGTGGAAGCTGGACTCCCCCGCACTCGCCGCACTGACCGACGCGGTGACGGCCACGGCCGCTCAGGCGCTGCGCCGCTAGCGGGCGTCTTCCGGGCCCCGGCCCGATCCGGCAGACGCCGCCTGCCCCTCCAGCCGTCCGGCCGCGCTGTCCAGGAGCATCTCCAGGGCGGTCGGATAGGCGCTGGTCACCATGCGCCGGGCCAGCAGCGGTGCCGCCTCGGCGATGCGGGGATGGGTGGCGCGGGGCAGGCGGGCGTAGGTCGAGTGCCACTTGTCCTCGTCGGCCCGCTGCGAGGCGCTCGGCAGGGCCAGGGAGGCGGAGTCGAGGGCGGCGAAGGCGAGCGTCTGATCGATGAAGGCGTGGTAGACGCGGACGGTCTCCTCCAGCGCGAACCCGGCGGTGCGCAGGACGCCCAGGACCGCCTCGTCGGCGGCGAGCTCGTGGGCGCGGCCCGTGACCCGGCTGGCGGTGAGCAGCGCGGCCTGCGGGTGGGCGACGTACGCGGCGTGCACGCGCAGCCCGATGGCGCGCAGGTCCGCCCGCCACCGGCCGGTCGGCTCCCAGCCCGCCAGCGCCTGCCCGATGAGCGCGTCGCCGATGGCCAGGGTCAGGTCGTCCATGCCGCGGAAGTACCGGTACAGCGTGCTGGGATCGCAGTCCAGGGCGAGTCCGAGGCGGCGCGCGGTCAGTCCGGCGCTGCCGTGCTCGCGCAGCAGGCGCAGCGCTGTCTTGACGATCAGCGTCTCGGACAGCACCGTGCCGCTCCGCGTCGGACGGCGCCGACGGCGCTTCTCCTCGGGCACGACGGGCTTGGGCACGCAGAACGCTCCCTCGACGGCTCTTATGCCAACGCCATTGACCTTACCTGATGCGTGGGCGTTGGATTCCGGGCAGCGCGCGCCCGTTTCCGACCACCTTTCGGCAGGGAGTTTCGTCATGCGTGTACTGCTCGTGGGAGCAGGCGGTGTGGGCACCGCCATCACCCGGATCGCCGCCCGGCGTCCGTTCTTCGAGGCGATGGTGGTCGCCGACCACGACCCCGCGCGGGCCGAGGCGGCGGTCACGGCCCTCGGCGACGCCGGCGCCGCCCGGTTCCGTGCCGAGCGCGTCGACGCGAGCGACGAGGCGGCCGTCGCCCGGCTGCTCGCCCGGCACGGCTGCGACGTGTTGCTGAACGCGACCGATCCGCGCTTCGTCATGCCGTTGTTCCGGGCGGCGCACGCGGCCGGCGCCACCTATGTCGACATGGCGATGTCACTGTCCCGACCCCATCCCGAGCGGCCGTACGAGGCGTGCGGGGTCAAGCTGGGCGACGAGCAGTTCGCGCTGGCCCCCGAGTGGGAGAAGGCGGGCGCGCTGGCGCTCGTCGGCATGGGTGTGGAGCCCGGCCTGTCGGACGTGTTCGCCCGGTACGCCGCCGACGAACTCTTCGACACGATCGAGGAGATCGGCATCCGGGACGGCGCCGATCTCACCGTGGACGGCTACGACTTCGCCCCCTCCTTCAGCATCTGGACCACCATCGAGGAGTGCCTGAACCCCCCGGTCGTCCACGAGGCCGGGCGCGGCTGGTTCACCACCGCCCCGTTCAGCGAGCCCGAGGTGTTCGACTTCCCCGAGGGCATCGGTCCCGTCGAGTGCGTCAACGTCGAGCACGAAGAGGTGCTGCTCGTGCCGCGCTGGATCGACGCGGGGCGCGTCACCTTCAAGTACGGCCTCGGCCGGGAGTTCATCGAGACGCTCAAGACCCTGCACCGCCTGGGACTTGACCGCACCACGCCGGTGACCGTGCCCGGCCCGGACGGCCCGGTCGCCGTCTCGCCGCGGGACGTGGTCGCCGCGTGCCTGCCCGATCCGGCGACGCTGGGCGAGCGGATGCACGGCAAGACCTGCGCGGGCACCTGGGTGCGCGGCACGAAGGACGGGGCACCGCGCGAGGTGTACCTCTACCACGTGGTCGACAACCAGTGGTCCATGACGGAGTACGGCTGTCAGGCCGTGGTGTGGCAGACAGCGGTCAATCCGGTCGCCGCCCTCGAACTCCTCGCCACCGGAGCCTGGTCGGGCACGGGCGTCCTCGGCCCGGAGGCCTTCCCGCCCCGCCCGTTCCTCGACCTGCTGGCCGAATACGGCTCCCCGTGGGGCCTGCGGGAGCAGTGACCGGTTCTGCGTGTTTGAGCGGCCCGGTCGACGGTGACCCGAACTCGCGTTACACAGGTGCAAGGGCGTGGACGACAGCGAGCGCAGGTGACTTCCATGGGCAACTGGCGAGACCAGGCCGCGTGCCGCCACAGGGACCCCGATCTCTTCTTCCCGATCGGCACGACCGGCCCGGCGACACTCCAGACACAGCAGGCCAAGGCGGTCTGTGCACACTGCCGGGTCCGGGAGGAGTGCCTTCAGTGGGCGCTGGCGACGGAACAGTGCGTCGGCATCTGGGGCGGTACGACGGAGACGGAACGGCGTGCCATGAGCCGGCGCCTGGGGGCACGGCGGCGCCCCTGAGACCTCAGCCGTCCTCCGGAGCCGCCGCCGCGGGCAGGCGCAGGGTGAACAGCGCGCCCGCGCCCGGTTCGCTCGCGGCCTCGGCCGTGCCGCCGTGGGCGGCGACCAGGTGACGGACGATCGGCAGCCCCAGGCCGCTGCCGCCGGTGCGCCTGCTGCGTGACTTCTCAGCGCGCCAGAACCGGTCGAAGACGTGCGGCAGATCCTCGGGCGCGATGCCCGACCCGGTGTCGGCGACGGTGAGGACGACCTCGGTGCCCTCCCGGCGGGCGGCGAACGTGACCGTGCCGCCGGCGGGGGTGTGCCGCAGGGCGTTGGAGACCAGGTTCCCGAGGGCCTGCCGCATGCGCACCGGGTCGGCCTCCAGCCAGGCGGTGTCGTCGGCCTCGGTGTGCAGGGCCACCCCGGCGGTGCGGGCGGCGACGCGGTGGGCGGCGGCGACCTGGTCGATCAACTCCCCGGCGCGGAGCGGCTCGCGGTGCAGGCGCAGGGTGCCCGCGTCGGCGGCGGCGAGGTCCTGGAGGTCGTCGATGATCCGCTGGAGCACCAGCGCCTCCTCGTGCAGGGAGTCCAGCAGGTCGGGTTCGGGGTCGACCACGCCGTCCCGGACGACCTCCAGCCAGCCGCGGATGTTGGTGAGCGGGCTGCGCAGTTCGTGCGCGATGTCGCTGACCATGGCCTTGCGCTGGGCCTCCAGGCGTTCCCGGCGCTCGGTCAGGTCGTTGAACGCCTCCGCGAGGATCCCGGTCTCGTCCCGAGTGGTCACCGGCACCCGCACATGCAGCTCGGGCGGCTGCTGCGCCGCCTCGGTCAGTGCCCGCAGGGGCCTCACCAGCCGGACGGCGACGACCGCGGTCACGGCGACGGTGACGGCGAGCACCAGGCCCGCGGCGCCGGCCACCTTGGCCTTGTTGGCCGGGGACATGTCGAAGCGGGAGGGGTTCTGGTCTCCGATGCCGAGGAACAGCTCGGCGACCGGGGCGACGTACGGCTCCAGTTGGACGCGGCGGGCGGTCAGGACGCAACTCTGTGCCGCCCGTGCGGCCGTGCTGCCGCGCGTCTTGGCGTACTTGGCGATGAAGTAGCCGCCGCCGAAGGGGTCCTTGCCGCTGGGGTCGAGGGTGAGGAACAGCGGCCCGCCGAGGTCCATGCCGGCCTGACGCAGACAGGGCCGGGCCAGCTCCGACAGCGCGTCGAGGGCGTGTTGCTCGGTCGGCACCGGGGTGTTGAGGCGGCCGTCGTCACACACCGACGCGCCGAACCCGGCCACGTCGTTGCCGTCCGTGCCCGTCAGTACGGGCCGCCCGCTGGGGGTCCGTACGACGGTGGCCTGGAGGCCGTACTGCTCGTAGCACCTCCTGCGCTTGACTGCCAGGGCGTCCAGGCTCGCGCGCTCCTTCGCCGTGAGCCGGTACGGGCCGACCACGCGCGGGTCGATGCCGCTGAGCTGGGCGCCGGTCTCGGTGTAGGTGTCGGTGCGCAGCGGGTCGACGGTGGCGGCGGGCCGGGGCGGCAGCGGGGTGCCAGGCGGCGCGGAGTCGGCGACGAGGGTGCGGTCGGCGGTGGTGAGGGCGATACGGCGGCCGGTCTCGGCGGCCAGGGCGCGGACGGTGCGCCGGACGCCCGCCCAGTCGGCGTGGGTGGCCGCGTAGCCGCTGAGCCTGGCGAGGATGCGGTTGTCGGCGGCGAGGTCCTGGCCCTGTTCCTCCTTCAGGGCGCTGGTGGTGGTCGTCACCGCGAGCCAGGCGGTGGCCGCGACCGAGCAGACGGCGATGAGCGCCGAGACGAACAGCAGCCGGACGAGGAGCCGTTTGCGCAGCGGGATCCGGCGTTTCAAGGTCGTGCGCCGCTCAGCTTGTAGCCGACGCCGAAAACGGTCAGCAGCCGCACCGGCCGCCGCGGATCGGCCTCGATCTTGCGGCGCAGGTTCATGATGTGCACGTCGACGGCCCGCTCGGTGGAGGCCCGGTCGAAACCGCGGGTGGCCTGGAGCAGTTGCCGCCGGGTGAACACCCGGTCCGGCTCCCCCGCCATGGCCAGCAGGATCTGGAACTCGGCCGGGGTGCACTCCACGGGTACGCCGTCACAGCGCACCTCGTGCCGTACGGGGTCGACGCTGATGCCGGCCGCGCGTACGCCGGGTTCCTCCTCCCGGGTGCCGCCGCCCCCGCTGCGCCGCAGCACCGTGCGGATGCGGGCCATCAGCTCGCGCGGGCTGTACGGCTTGGTCATGTAGTCGTCGGCGCCCAGTTCGAGGCCGAGCAGCACGTCGTCCTCGGCGGAGCGGGCGGTGAGCATCACCACGGGGATGTCCGGGCCGCCATCGCCGCCGCGCAGCGCCCGGCACACGGCGAAGCCGTCGAGCACCGGGAGCATCAGGTCGAGGACGACGAGGTCGGGCCGCAGCCGGCGGGCCGCTTCGAGCGCGGCGGCGCCGTCGTAAACCACGGTGGCGGTGTGGCCCGCCGCCAGCAGGGAGCGGCGGATGAGTTCGGCCTGCTTCTCGTCGTCCTCGGCGACCAGTACATGTGCGCACACGAGTTCGGATCCTAAAGGGCCCGGTGTGCCGCGGCGGTTCGGCGCTGGATCATGCCACGACCCTGGCCGAGAGTTGTGTGGAACTCGTCAGGATTCAGGCGCGGTTCGGCTTGCCCTGTGCGTACAGCCAGGTGTGGAACAGCCCGGCCAGGTCCTTGCCCGACTCCCGCTCGGCGAGCTTCACGAACTGTGCCGTCGTGGCGTGCCCGTCCCGGTGTGCCACCGCCCACGCGCGCAGGATGCGGAAGAAGACCGGGTCGCCGACGGCCCGGCGCAGCTCGTGCAGGGTCATGGCGCCGCGGGCGTAGACGGGCTTGCCGAAGAGGTTCTCGCCGCCGCCCGGGTCGCCGGGCGGGTACGCCCACAGGTCGTCGCTCGCGGGACGGGCGTAGAGGGCGTCGAAGGTCTTCTGTGCGCTGGCGCCGCCGTGCTGCTCGCTGTAGAGCCACTCCGCGTAGCTGGCGAAGCCCTCGTTGAGCCAGATGTCCTTCCAGGCGGTGAGGGAGACGGAGTCGCCGAACCACTGGTGGGCGTTCTCGTGGACCAGGGTGCCCAGGTCGGGGGCCGAGTCGTAGATCGGCCGGGTCTGGGTCTCCAGGGCGTAGCCCACGTCCGGGGCGTGGTCGACGATCGACCCGGCGGCGCGGTACGGGTACGGCCCGAACAGCTTGCTCTCCCACTCCAGCACGGAGGGCAGCTTCTTCAGCACGGGCGCGGCGGCGCTCGCCTCGCGCGGGTCGACGGCGTTGTACACCTGGACGCCGTCGCGGGTGGTGTACTTCTCGACCTTGAACTTCCCGACGCCGGCGGTGGCCAGGTAGGCGGCCATGGGCCGGGTCTCACGCCAGCGGAAGGTGGTGTGCCCCTGCGCGGTGTGCTGCCCGAGCAGGATCCCGTTGGCGACCGCGGTACGGCCCTCGGGGACGGTGATCGTGAAGTCGTACGACGACTTGTCCTTGGGGTGGCTGTTCGCCGGGAACCAGGTCATGGCGCCCTGCGGTTCGCCCGCGACGAACGCCCCGTCGTCGGTGGGGATCCAGCCGTCGGCGGAGCCGTCCGGGTCGGTGACCGGCTTGGGGGTGCCGTGGTAGGTGACGGTGACGCGGAACTCCTGGCCCTCGTGCAGGGTGTGCCGCGGGGTGACGATCAGCTCCTGGCCGCTGCGGCGGTGGCCGGCCGCGGCCCGGTCGACGCTGACGCCGGTCACCGTCAGGCCCTTGAGGTCGAGGTCGAACCGGGTGAGCCGCTGGGTGGCGCGGGCGGTGAGGACCGCTGTGCCGTCGAGTCGCCGGGTGGCGGTGTCGTAGCGGAGCGTCAGACCGTAGTGGCGCACGTGGTAGCCGCCGTTGCCGCTGAGCGGGAAGTACGGGTCGCCCGCGCCGGGGGCGCCGGGCGTGTCGTCCGCCGTGGGTCCGGCGGCGCCGAGCAGCGCCGCGACGGCGGCGGGGACGGCGGCGAGGACCGCCTCGCGGCGGAGGACTCCGATCCGTCTGACGACGGCCTGCCTGCGGGATGGCGTCACATGCGCTCCTTGTGGGTCGCGGTGATCGAGTGGGCACAGACTAGGCGTGCGGATGCCGATGCTTCCCCCTCATTCAGGTCAAGTCACGCCGCGTCGCCGCCGGATGGGCGCAGCGCGCCGCGTACGCTCGCGGGACGTCAGCAAGCCGAGAAGGGGCCGACCGTGAGCGTGCGCGTGCACCGGATCTACGAAGAGCCCGAGCCCGACGACGGCCTGCGCGTGCTGGTGGACCGGCTGTGGCCGCGCGGGCTCGCCAAGGACGCCGCGCAGATCGACGAGTGGCCGAAGGAGCTCACCCCGTCGAACGAGCTGCGCAAGTGGTTCCACGGCGGGGGCTCGTACGAGGAGTTCCGGCGCCGCTACGAGGCGGAGCTGGACGCGCCCGAGGCCGCCGAGCTGCTCGACGGCCTCAGGAAGTCGGTCCGCAAGGGGCCGGTGACGCTGCTGACGGCTTCCAAGACGCCGGAGCAGAGCCACGCCTCGGTGCTGGCGGAGCTGCTGACGGGCTAGGACTGACGTCAGCCCGTCTGCCGCGCCGCCGCCCGCCCGGCCGCGCGCCCCGAGAACAGGCAGCCGCCGAGGAAGGTGCCCTCCAGGGCGTTGTAGCCGTGGACGCCGCCGCCGCCGAAGCCGGCCACCTCGCCGGCCGCGTACAGTCCGCCGATCGGCTCGCCGTCGGCGCCGAGGGCGCGGGAGTCGAGGTCGGTCTGGATGCCGCCGAGGGTCTTGCGGGTCAGCACGTGCAGCCGGACGCCGATCAGCGGGCCGGCGGCGGGGTCGAGGATGCGGTGCGGGGACGCGACCCGGCCCAGGCGGTCGCCGATGTAGCGGCGGGCGTTGCGGATGCCCTGGACCTGGGAGTCCTTGCTGTAGGGGTTGGCCATCTGCAGGTCACGGGCCTCGATCTGACGGCGTACCTCGGCCGGGTCCAGCAGCGGCTTGCCGGTCAGGGCGTTCATCTTCGCGACCAGCTGGTCCAGACTGGCGGCGGTGACGAAGTCGGCGCCCTTGTCGACGAAGGCCTGCACGGGGGCCGGGGCGCCCTTGCCGAGCAGCCGGTCGCGCAGGACGGCCTTGCGGTCCTTGGCGGTGATGTCGGGGTTCTGCTCGGAGCCTGAGAGCGCGAACTCCTTCTCGATGATCTTCCGGGTGAGGATGAACCAGGAGTGGTCGTACCCGGCGATGTCCTCGGTGGTGCGCAGGTACTTGAGGGTGCCCAGGGTGTCGTAGCCGGGCAGGCAGGGGTCGGGCAGGCGGCGGCCGAGGGCGTCGAGCCATATGGAGGACGGGCCGGGCAGGATGCGGATGCCGTGGCCGGGCCAGATCGGGTCCCAGTTCTGCAGGCCCTCGGTGTAGTGCCACATGCGGTCGCGGTTGACGAGCCGTACGCCCGCCGCGGCGCTGATGTCGAGCATGCGGCCGTCGACGTAGGCGGGAACGCCCGTGACCATCTGCGCCGGCGGCGTGCCGAGGCGTTCGGGCCAGGAACGGCGGACGATGTCGTGGTTGCCGCCGATGCCGCCGGTGGTGACGATCACGGCCTGGGCGGTGAGTTCGAAGTCGCCGACGCGGTCACGGTTGGAGGCGACCCCGCGCGGGGAGTCGTCGGGGGCGAGCACGGTGCCCCGCACCCCGCGCGCCGTGCCGTCCTCCATGACAAGCTCGTCCACTTGGTGGCGGTGGTGGAAGGTGAGCAGTCCGTCCCGGGCGGCCTGCCGGGCGTACGTGACGAAGGGTTCGACCACGCCGGTTCCGGTGCCCCAGCTGATGTGGAAGCGGGGGACGGAGTTGCCGTGGCCGTCGGCGCGCAGGTCGCCGCGTTCGGCCCAGCCCACGGTGGGCAGCAGCTCGATACCGTGCCCGGCCAGCCAGGAGCGCTTCTCGCCGGCCGCGAACTCGACGTAGGCGCGGGCCCAGCGCACCGCCCAGGAGTCCTCGTCGTCCAGCCGGTCGAACCGGGCGCTGCCCCGCCAGTCGTTCCAGGCGAGGTCGAAGGAGTCCTTGATGCCGAGGCGGCGCTGTTCGGGCGAGTCGACGAGGAAGAGCCCGCCGAGGGACCAGAAGGCCTGTCCGCCGAGGTTGGCGGCGTTCTCCTGGTCGACCAGGGCGACCCGGCGGCCCCGGCGGTTGAGTTCGTGGGCGGCGACCAGGCCGGCGAGGCCGGCTCCGACGACGATGACGTCCGCGTCCATGGCGTCCGTTTCCTTCCCTCTACAGACTCATACGGGGGTGCCGCTGCCGTCCGTCAGCAGGGCGGTGAGCAGTTGCTTGAGCCAGGTGCGGGCCGCGTCGACGTCCTTGTCCAGCAGCAGCTGGGTGGTGACGCCGTCGTAGGCCGCGACCACCGCGCGGGCGGCGCCGTCGACATCGCCGAGCACGGCGGGCAGTTCGGTGTGGCCGCGGGCCCGGAAGAGCCGGTCGGCGATGGCCTCCCGGAGCCGGGTGCGGTGGTCGAGGAGGGACTGGGCAACGGCCGGGTCGCGGGCCGCGTGGACCAGGAAGTCGGTCTTCACCAGCAGCCAGTCGACGTCCAGCAGCAGTACCTCGGTGACCCGGTCCACGGCGGCGGGCACGTCGAGGCCGGGCCCGTCCTGGGCGAGCGCGTCGGCGACCTGGGTGGCGATGAGCTCGGCGCGCTCCCGGTAGAGGGCGAAGAACAGCTCGTCGAGGGTGGCGAAGTTCGAGTAGAACGCACCCCTGCTGAACCCGGCGGCCTCGCAGATCTCCTCGATGGAGACCCGCCCGAAGCCCTTGGCCGCGAACACGGCGAACGCGGCGTCGAGCAGCCGGGCCCGGGTGCGGACCCGGCGCCGGGTGACGCGCTTGGGTGTCTCCTCCATCGGCACCTGCCCTCCATTCGATACGCGAATGTATCGGATACATCGATGTATCGAAAGACCTCGGACGCACCGACCCGATAGCCCACATGGGAACGCATATTCGATTAACGAGTTACGCTGAACGCATGTCCACGCACCTCCAGGGCTCCCTGTTCGACCAGACCGACGAGCTGCGGCTCGGATCCCTCGACGGGTTGCGCCGGACCGAACTGGGCTCGGGGGCCTGGATCGATGTGCTGCCGGGCTGGCTGAGCGGCGCCGACGCCCTGTTCGAGCGGCTTGCAGCAGACGTGCCGTGGCGGGCGGAGCGCCGCAAGATGTACGACAACGTCGTCGCCGTACCGCGACTGCTCGCCCACTACGCGACCCACGACCCGCTGCCGCACCCCGTGCTGGACGAGGCGCGCACCGCCCTTTCGCGGCACTACGCCGGGGAGCTGGGCGAGCCGTTCACGACCGCCGGGCTGTGCTTCTACCGCGACGGCCGGGACAGTGTCGCCTGGCACGGGGACCGGATCGGGCGCGGTGCGCGCGAGGACACGATGGTCGCGATCCTCTCCGTCGGCGCACCCCGGGATCTGCTGCTGCGCCCGGTGGGCGGAGGCGGTACGACCGTACGGCGGGCGCTGGGGCACGGCGACCTCATCGTGATGGGCGGCTCCTGCCAGCGGACCTGGGAGCACTGCGTGCCCAAGACCGCCCGCGCCGCCGGGCCGCGCATCAGCATCCAGTTCCGCCCGCACGGCGTGCTCTGACGCGCCGTGCCCCCTTGCGGAGCGCGGTGACACATCTGGTTGGCTGTGCCCCACCATCAGCCACTCAGGGCCTCGGGGAGATCATGCGGCCAGACGTACGCCAAGTCGCCGACAATACCTATCTGGTGCACGGCCACCACACCAACTGGGTCATCCTCAAGGAAGGCGACGCCGTCACCCTGGTGGACACCGGCTACCCCGGGGACCGGCAGGGGCTCCTCGAGTCCCTCGCGCAGGTGGGCAGTTCACCGGAGGCCGTCGCCGCCGTGCTGGTCACCCACGCGCACAACGACCACATCGGCTCGGCCGAGTACCTGCGCAGCACCCACGGCACCCCGGTCTACCTGCATCCCGCGGAAGTCCCGCACGTCCGACGGGACTTCCTCCAGCAGGCCACCATCGGCGACGTGGTGCGCAACGCCTGGCGGCCGGGGGTCCTGCCCTGGGCGGTGCACGTGATCCGCGTGGGCGGCACCGACCACAACCCCGTCACCGCTCCCGAGCCGTTCCCGGTCGAGGGCGCGCTCGACCTGCCGGGCCGCCCCGTACCGGTGCACACCCCCGGCCACACGGACGGCCACTGCGTCTACCACCTGCCCGACGCCGGCATCGTGATCTCCGGCGACGCCCTGGCCACCGGGCACGCGACCTCGCGGATCAAGGGCCCCCAGATGCTGCTCGACTTCTTCCACCACGAGCGCGGCCGGGCCGTGGCCTCGCTGGACGTGATCGGCGCGCTCGACGGCGACACGCTGCTGCCCGGACACGGGCCGGTGCACCACGGCTCCGTGCGCGCGGCGGCGGAGCTGGCCCGGGAGCGGGCGGCGTAGTCCAGGGCCTGGAACGGGGCGGGCGTCGTGCCGCCCGCCCCGAGGTGCAGGTCAGTCGTGCGGGACCACGGCCACCGGGCACTCCGCGTGGTGCAGCACGCCGTGTGCGACCGAGCCGATGCGGGCGCCGACGGCCGTACGGTGCGCCCGGCGGCCGACGACCATCAACTGGGCGCGGGCGGCCACCGACAGCAGTACCTGGCCCGCGCTGCCCAGCTCGACGTGTTCGGCCACGGGCACGTCGGGGAAGCGTTCCCGCCAGGGGCGGAGCGCCGCGGACAGCGCCTGCTGCTCATAGGGTTCGAGGCCCCCGGCGTCGTCCAGGAGTCTCATCGAGCCGGGGCTGTAGGCGAACACCGGCGGCAGGGTCCAGGCGCGGACGGCCCGGACCATGGCGCCGCGCGCCGCCGCAGTCTCGAACGCGAACCGCAGGGCGGCGGCGCTGTCCTCCGGCTCGCCATGCTGGCCCACGACGACGTCCCGCCCGGCCGCCTCCGCCGCCGCCTCGTCGCCGGCCCGCACCAGGACCACCGGCCGGGTCGCCGTGGCGATCAGCTGCTGGCCGACCGAGCCGAGCAGGAACCCGACGACCGGCCCGTGCCCGCGTGAGCCGAGCACCAGCATCTCGGCCTCCGCGGCCACGCCGGTCAGGACCTCCACCGCGCCGCCCTCGACCACGTCGACGCTCACCCGGAGCTCGGGATGCCGCTCGGAGACGGTGCGCACGGCCTCCGTCACGCCGTCCGACACCCACCCGTGCTGAGTGTCCCGGTCCGCCGCGGCGAGCGCCTCGGCGTAGCGCCATGCGTGCACCACACGCAGGGGCAGCCCGCGCCGTACGGCCTCCCTGGCCGCCCAGTGCAGCGCGGCCAGGCTCTCCTCCGTACCGTCCACCCCTGCCGTGATCGGGCGTGTCATGCGCGGGCCTCCTCGATGCGCCGGGCGGTCGGTGTGCCGCCGGTCGTTCCGGTGCCCACTATCGGTCTACCGGCCGCCACCGCGCACGGGCACGACGATCTCGTCGACGAGCCGGCGCACGATCTTCGGCGGGTAGGGGGCGCGCAGGCTGAGCACGATGTGTGTGAAGCCCGCGGCGATGAGCTCCGCGATCGTCTCGCGGTCCTTCGCCGGGTCGTCGTAGGAGACGATGTACTGCACCGAACGGGTGATCGACCGCGGGTCCCGGCCCAGCGACGCGCAGTGGGCGTCCAGCACGCGGGCGCGCTCGGCGATCCGCTCCACGGTGTTGTGCGGCGGGCCGGGGATGTTCCACATGTCCGCATGCTCGGCGACCAGCCGCAGCGTGCGGGTGCCCCAGCCGCCGATCAGCAGCGGAGGTCCGGGACGCTGGACCGGCTTGGGCTCGTTGCGCGTGCCGGTGAGGGTGACGTACCGCCCGTGGAAGTCGAAGACGTCCTGGGTCCACATCCCCTTCAGGACGGCGATGGTCTCGGCCAGCCGGGCGATGCCCTCGGCGGGCGGGACCAGGGTGAGCCCGTAGGCCGCGTATTCGGCCAGGGCGGGATTCTCACCAGTGACGCCTCCCGCGCCGGGCGGCTGATGGGTGCCGCCGACGCCGAGCCCCATGATCAGCCGGCCACCCGAGATCACGTCCACCGTGGTGGCGATCTTGCCGAGGACGGCGGGCTGGGGGTCCCCCCTGCTCGAGCGGAGCCGAGAGCTTGGGGGAGGATCCGGTTGCTCGTCACCAGCAGCCCCAGCCGCAGCCGCCGGGTCCGGGCGGCCAGCGCGGCGAGCAGTGTCCAGCCTTCGAGCACCTGCCCGTCCTTCGGCCCGGCGACCGGCATCAGGTGGTCCCACAGCCAGGCGTCCTCGATGTCGGGCAGCTCGTCGGCCTCCTCCCAGACCCGGAGGATCTCCTCGTAACCGACCCGCATCGGGGTCGTCTTGATGCCGAACGTCACCGCGTCGCGCGCCTGATCACCCACACCCGTCCCCCCTTCAGTTCCTTCGATCATCAGCCTAGCAAACGATTTGCCTCTCCAATCATTGATGGGGCGATACGATGCGCTCATGACGGGCCACACCCCCACCAGCGCACTGAGCTCACGCCTGGGTTACCTGCTCAAGCACGCCCACCTGCGGTACGCAGAGGCGTCCGCGCAGGCTCTGGCGCGCTTCGGCGTCGACGGGCGTGAGCTGGCGGTACTGGCCGTGCTCGCCGCGGACCGGCCGCTGTCCCAGACGGAGGCCGCCGGCCGGATCGGCATCGACCGGTCCACGATGGTCGCGCTCGTCGACGCACTGGAGGACAAGGGGCTCGTGGCGCGCCGCCGCAGCGAGCACGACCGGCGCCGGAACACCGTGCAGCCGACCGAACACGGCCAGAAGGTCCTGAGCGCGGCCGAGGCCGCCCGCGCCGAGGCCGAGGGCCGGTTCCTCGCCACACTCTCCGACGCGGACGCCGAGCACTTCCTGCGGGCGCTGCGCACCTTGGCCGGCGTCGCGGAAGCCGGTGACGCGGAAAAGTGAGTTCTGCGGCTCGGGGAGCGCCGGAGCTGATCACGGCGGCACCGGAAACCTGAGCGAACCCGGGCGGTCGAACATACGATGGGCTCGAATCGGTGCGATGGTCTCCACGACACCGCCCCGTTGATCCGACGCCTCGGGGTGGGAGACGTATGGCACAGGCCGACGACGCAGCGCGGACCGTCATCCTGACCGTGGACGACGATCCGGGAGTCTCCCGCGTCGTCGCCCGCGATCTCAGGCGGCGCTACGGCGCCTCCTACCGGATCGTGCGCGCCGAGTCCGGTGAATCCGCGCTGGAGGCGCTGCGCGAGCTGAAGCTGCGCGGCGATCTCGTCGCCGTGATCCTGGCCGACTACCGGATGCCGCAGATGAACGGCATCGAGTTCCTCGAACAGGCCCTCGACGTGTATCCGGGCGCGCGGCGCGTGCTGCTGACCGCGTACGCGGACACGAACGCGGCGATCGACGCGATCAACGTCGTCGACCTCGACCACTATCTGCTCAAGCCGTGGGACCCGCCGGAGGAGAAGCTCTATCCGGTCCTGGACGACCTGCTGGACGCCTGGCGCCGCAGCGACTACCGGCCCGTGCCCAGCACCAAGGTCGTCGGGCACCGCTGGTCGGCGCGCTCCTCGGACGTGCGCGAGTTCCTCGCCCGCAACCAGGTGCCGTACCGCTGGTACTCCGTGGACGAGCCGGAGGGGCAGCGGCTGCTGGCGGCGGCCGGGCAGGACGGGGAGCGGCTGCCGCTCGTCGTCACCCCGGACGGCACCGCCCTGGTCGAGCCCGAGGCTCCCGAACTGGCCGCGCAGGTGGGGCTCGCCACCACACCCACGGCCGACTTCTACGACCTCGTCGTCATCGGCGGCGGCCCGGCCGGGCTCGGCGCGGCCGTGTATGGCGCCTCGGAGGGCCTGCGGACCGTTCTCGTGGAGCGGTCGGCGACCGGCGGGCAGGCCGGGCAGAGTTCCCGGATCGAGAACTACCTCGGCTTCCCCGACGGCGTCTCCGGCGCCCAGCTCACCGAGCGGGCGCGCCGCCAGGCGGCCAAGTTCGGCGCGGAGATCCTGACGGCGCGCGAGGTCACGGGACTTGAGGTGAACGGCGCGGCCCGTGTCGTACGGTTCGCGGACGGCTCGGCGATCGCCGCGCACAGCGTCATCCTCGCGACCGGCGTGCAGTACCGGCAGCTGGAGGCGCAGGGCTGCACCGACCTGACCGGGTGCGGGGTGTTCTACGGCTCCGCCCTGACCGAAGCCACCGCCTGCCAGGGGCACGACGTGTACATCGTCGGCGGCGCCAACTCGGCGGGCCAGGCGGCGATGTACCTGTCCCGGGGTGCGAAGTCGGTGACGCTGCTGGTGCGCGGCCAAGATCTGTCGGCGTCGATGTCGCACTACCTGATCCAGCAGATCAACGAGGCGCCGAACATCTCGGTGCGCAGCCACACCGTGGTCGAGGAGGCGCACGGCTCCGGCCATCTGGAGCAGCTGACGCTGCGTCACACGAAGACCGGGGAGACCGAACAGGTCGACGCGCAGTGGATGTTCGTGTTCATCGGCGCGGCCCCGCTGACCGACTGGCTGGGCGACACCGTGCTGCGCGACGAGCGCGGGTTCATCCTCGCCGGGCCCGACCTGACCGTCGACGGACGGCTGCCGGCCGGCTGGGAGCTGGACCGGCCGCCGTACCACCTGGAGACCAGCATTCCCGGCGTGTTCGTGGCGGGCGACGCGCGCGCGGAGTCCGCCAAGCGCGTCGCGTCCGCCGTCGGCGAGGGAGCCATGGCCGTGATGCTCGTCCACCGGTATCTGGAGCAGTCATGAGCGGCGGACAGGTGATGCCGTGCAACCCGAAGGAGATCGGGTCGCTGTTCCTGTTCGAGAAGCTGACGGCGGACCAGCTCGGCCGGCTGTGCAGCGCGGGGCGGGTGGAGCTGTTCCAGCCCGGCCCGGTGTACACCGAGGGTGAACCCGCCACCTGCTTCTACGTGATGGCCGAGGGCACTGTGGTGCTCTCCCGGCGGGTCGGCGGCGACGACGTGGAGGTCACCCGGACCTCGCAGCGCGGGGTGTACGCGGGCGCCTTCCAGGCGTACATCGGGGACCGGGTGCCGCAGGTGTACAACAACTCGATGCGGGTGACGGAGCCGACGCGGTTCTTCGTGCTGCCGGCGGACACCTTCGCGGACATCATGCGCGAGTGGTTCCCGATGGCCGTACACCTGCTGGAGGGGCTGTTCTTCGGGACGAAGAGCACGCAGGCCGTCATCGGGCAGCGGGAACGGCTGCTGGCGCTGGGCTCGTTGTCCGCGGGGCTCACGCACGAGCTGAACAACCCCGCGGCGGCGGCCGTACGGGCGACCTCGATGCTGCGGGAGCGGGTCGCGAAGATGCGGCACAAGCTCGCGCTGATCGCCGAAGGCCCCTTCTCCCGGGACGCGTTGGCGGATCTGATCGAGATCCAGGAGCGCACCGCCGAGCGGGTCGCCAAGGCGCCCGCGCTCAGCCCGCTGGAGGCCGCCGACCGCGAGGACCTGGTCACCGACTGGCTGGAGGACCACGGTATCGACTTCGGCTGGCAGCTGGCGCCGACGTTCGTGCAGGCCGGGCTCGACGTCGACTGGCTGGAGCAGGTCGCGGCGGCCGTGGACGAGGAGATCCTGGCCGGGGCGATGGCCTGGCTCAACTACACCATCGAGACCGAGCTGTTGATGAGCGAGATCGAGCACTCCACCACGCGGATCTCGCACCTGGTCGACGCGGCCAAGCAGTACTCGCAGCTGGACCGGGCGCCCTATCGGGTGGTCGACGTGCACGAACTCCTCGACAGCACGCTGGTGATGCTGTCCGGGAAGCTCGGTCCGGGCGTCGAGGTCGTCAAGGAGTACGACCGTACGCTCCCCGAGATCCCCGCCTACCCGGCGGAGTTGAACCAGGTGTGGACCAACCTGATCGACAACGCGGTCGGCGCCATCAGGAGCGCCGGCGGGCAGGGCACGCTGACCGTGCGCACCGCGCTCGACCACGAGCGGCTGCTGGTGGAGTTCCGGGACACCGGGCCAGGGATCCCAGAGGAGATCAAGGACCGGATCTTCGACCCGTTCTTCACCACCAAACCGGTCGGCGAGGGCACCGGTCTCGGGCTGGACATCTCCTGGCGGATCGTCGTGAACAAGCATCACGGCAGCCTGCTCGTGGAGTCGGTGCCCGGCGACACCCGCTTCCGGGTCCTGCTTCCGCTGACCGCCGAACCCCCCACGGAGGAGGGCGTATGAGTGACACCGACGCGATCGACCCGAGCGTCCCGCCCAGCGGCACCGGCTGCGTGGAGTGCGAGGAGGCGGGCGGCTGGTGGTTCCATCTGCGCCGCTGCGCGCAGTGCGGACACATCGGCTGCTGCGACGACTCCCCCGCCAAGCACGCGACGGCCCACTGGCGGGCCACCGGGCATCCGGTGATGCGCAGTTACGAGCCGGGCGAGGCCTGGTTCTGGAACTACGCGACCGACGGGATGGTCGACTACACCGGCCCCGAACTCGCTCCCCCGGTCAGCCATCCGGCGGACCAGCCGGTGCCGGGTCCGGCCGGACGCGTCCCCGCGAACTGGGCAAACACACTGCGCTGACCCGGCGGCGGGGCGCTGTTCCAGCCGGCGCAGCCGAGGCGGCCGAGGTCGACGGCGTCGGCCATGGCCCGCATGCCCCGGTCGTCCGGGTGCAGATGGTCGCCGCTGTCGAAGGCGGGCCGCAGCCGCTCGTCGTCGTACGGGCTGCGCAACACGCGGTCGAAGTCGGTGACGGCGTCGAACTCCCGGCTGCTGCGGAGGAATTGGTTCACCTCACGGCGTACGGCTTCGGCGGCCGGATCCCATTCGGGCCAGCCCTTGAACGGCCCCACGGTGGCGACGACCACGCACTTGCCGACCGCGTGCGCCCGCCGGGCGATGTCCTCGTACCCGGCGATGAGCTGCTGCGCGGTGACGCCGTTGTGGGCCTTGATGTCGTTCACGCCCTCGAAGAGGAGAACGGTGCGCACGCCGGGCTGGGCGAGCACGTCGCGTGCCAGCCGGTGCAGCGCGCTGGGTCCGGCGTCGTCGGCGAGCAGCCTGTTGCCCGAGATCCCCTCGTCGGCGACGCCCTGGAGGGCCGCGCCGCTGGTGCGCAGGCGCCGGGCGAGGTAGTCGGGCCAGCGGCGGTCGAGGCCGGCGGTGGACTGCTCGCCGTCGGTGATCGAGTCGCCGAGCGCGGCAACGGCGCCGACGGCGGCGCCCGGCGGCCGTACCGTGACGGCGTCGAGGTACCACCAGGAGCCGGTGGTCCGCGTCCAGTGGGCGCCGCTGTCCTCGGCCGTGCGGTCGCCCCGGCTGGTGTACGACGTCTGCAGGGCCAGCCCGTGGCCGGTGGCCGGACCCGCCGCGGCCAGGGTGTGGAAGCTGACGACCAGGTCGGTGCCGGCGGCAATCCGGCCGGGCAGCGGGTCGCTCCAGACGGCGGCCCCGGCCGGGACGATGATCATGCGAGCGCCGGCGAAGGTGAGCGGCCGGTTGCTGCCCGGCCGCAGCGCGGCACCCCGGCCGTGCAGGCCCGCGTAGACGCTGTCCAGGGTCAGGGGGCGGTCGCCGAAGGCGTTGGACAGGTGCACGCGCAGGCCGCTGCCGCCGACGCTGGTGTGCACGACGAGCCGGTAGCCCTGGTCGGCGCTGCCGTGGCCGACGCGGTCGGCGCTCGCCGCCCAGGTGACCACGCCGGTGGCCCGGGTGACGGCCTCGGGCAGCCGGGCTGCCGCCTGGCCGGGCGCGGCCTGGCAGACGAGGAACGTCAGCACCACCCCGGCCACGCGCCGGGCGCGCGCGAACCGGTATCCCACGGAGGTCATGGTCCCTCCGATGCCGCGATCGCGCACCTTGGAGGGGCCCTTCGAAGGCTGCCGGACATGCGGCCGGACATGCGGATGCCCCGCGCGAGGCGGGGCATCCGGTGGAGCTGGTGTACGCGGCCGTCCGTCAGTGGGCGGCCGGCGTGTTGGCGGCGGTGACGTTCACCGCGGCCCACGCCTTGTTCACCGTCTTGTACTCGGTGCTGGTGGAGCCGTACAGGTCCGCAGCCGCCTTCAGCGTCGCGATGCGCGCCTTGTGGAAGTCGGTGGTGGAGACCATGTAGCGGGTCAGTGCACGGTAGAAGATCTTGGTGGCCTTGGCCCGGCCGATGCCGGTGACCCCGATGCCGCCGTAGGTCGGCGAGTTGTAGTTCACGCCGTTGATCGTCTTCCGCCCGCTGCCCTCGGCGAGGAGGTAGTACGCGTGCGAGGAGACACCGGAACCGGCGTGCACCTCGGTGTACGTCGTGTCCGAGGACCAGTAGTCGATCGTGCCCTCGAGCTTGTCGAGCGACGGGTGGTCCAGACGGCGCAGGAAGTGCTGGTCCAGGCCGAGCTTCTCACCGATCAGGTAGTCCGGCGTGTCCTTCGTGTTGTTCGCGTAGAACTCGACGTTGGAGCCGAAGATGTCCGCGAGGGACTCGTTCAGCGCACCGGGCTCGCCGTACTGGTTGCCGTCGTTGTCGACGTACGTCGGCTGCAGGTTGGCCGTGGCCTCCACGACGCCGTGGGTCAGCTCGTGACCGGTGACGTCGAGGACGACGAGCGGCTTCTTGAACATGGTGCCGTCGCCGTCGCCGTACAGCATGCAGGTGCAGGTCGGGTCCCAGAAGGCGTTCGCGACCTTGTTGCCCCAGTGCACCATGGCGTGGGCGGCCTTGCTGTCGTTGAAGATGCCCTTGCGCCCGAAGGTGTTCTTGTAGAAGTCCAGGGTCTTGGTGACCCCGTACTGCGCGTCGGCAGCGGCGCTGGCACGGCTGGAGGTCGTGCCGTTGCCCCAGATGTTGGTGGTGTTGGTGAACTTCGTGCCGTGGCTGAAGCTCTCCGTGGTGCTGCCCTTGGCGTCGCGGGTCTCGGTGCCGTACCGGCTCGGGTCCTTGAGCAGGTAGTGGCCGGCGGAGGTCGCCGTGGTGGTGAGACCGACGTTGCCCACGAACAGGGTCTTGCCGGTGCCGTGCGCGGTCGTCGGGTAGGTGACGCCGGAGCCGGCCGGGGCGGCGGAGCCGAGCAGGCCGGAGGCGCCGACGCCGGTGGCCGGGTCGGCCGTCTCGCCGCGCTGGTGCATGGCCTTGAGCAGCTTCGGCGACAGGAACTCGTCCGCGTCGGGGGTGTTGCTGCGCACCTTGCCGGTGAGGGCGTCGATGACGACGGTGTTGGAGGCACCCTTGTCGGTCACCGTCACCTGGTAGGCGAGGGTGGCGGCGCCACCGCGGGCGTCCACGACGAGCTGGGCGTCGCCGGCCTGGCCCTTGGCGGCCTGGGCGGCCTTGGCCTCGGCCTGGCCTGCGCTCAGCTTGGCCTTGGTGGCGGCGGGCTTGACGGACTGGTCGGCCGCGGCCGTGACACCCGTGTAGGCCAGCTTGCCGTCGAGGTGGACGATGAGGTCGCCACCGAGGACCGGCATTCCCTCGTGGGTGCGGACGAACCGGACGTGCCGGGCGCCCTCGGGGTCGATCATGACGTCCTGGGCAACGAGCTCGTCGCCCTTGGAGACGCCGGTCGCCGACGCGTGGGCGACGGCCGCGGTACGGGCCGCCTCCACCACCAGCGAAGCGTTCGTGGCGGAGGAAGCGGCAACCCGCTCCGTCCCCGTGGAGGGACCCGCGAAGGCCGTACCGGCCAGGCCCGTGGCAGCAGTCGCCACCGCGATCGCGACGGCCACGGAGCGTATGTGCGGTCTACGCACTCAGGGTTCCTTCGTTCAAAGGCAGCGGGGATCACCAACCGCCTTGAGGCATGGCGCCCTTGAGCGCCACGGGGGCTGGTCGGGCCCCGAGCAGTCACCCTTTCCGATCGGTCATGCCCACGTAAAGATGGAATGATCCATTTCGCCGCTTTCGTTGACAATCCTTTACAAAAGCGCGCCGCAGGGTGATCGCTGGATGACCAACTGTGTGTCGGCTGGGGAGACGTTGCCTGAATCCTTAAGGTTCCCAGGCCGGAATGTGACCGAGGTCGCATCAAGAGCCTTACGGATGGGAGCAGGTGCCGGATGAGGTCATCAACGGTGGGCAGGGGTGCGGTTCTCGGAGCGGTCGTGCTGTCGCTGCTCGCGCTCCCGGCCCAGGCCGCGACCGGCACCGCCGGTGCCCCGGCGGCAGCGGCGCTCCCGGCGCCCGACATCACAGGGCTGGCCGGGGTGCTGGGTTCGGCGGTGGCCCAGGGCGCGCCGGGTGCCCTGGCCCGCATCGACGACCACGGCAGGACATACTGGGTGACGCGCGGGTTCGCCGACCGCGCCGCCCGGCGCCCCATCGTCAGCGGCGACCGGTTCCGCGTCGGCAGCGTCACCAAGACGTTCTCCGCGGTGGTCCTGCTGCAACTGGCCGACGAACACCGGCTGGACCTGGACGCCCCGGTCAACCGCTACCTGCCGAAGCTCCTGCCGGACGACCACATCACCGTGCGGCACGTCCTGAGCCACCGCAGCGGCCTGTACGACTACACCAACGACCTGTTCGCCGACAGCGTGTCCGGCTTCGAGGCGGTGCGCAACAAGGTCTTCACCTACCGCCAGCTGGTCGGTCTCGCGCTGAAGAAGCCCCGCACCAACGCGCCCGGCGCCGCCTACGCGTACTCGAACACCAACTTCGTCGTCGCCGGCCTGCTCATCGAGAAGCTCACCGGGCACCCGGTGCGGACCGCGTACGAGAACCGCATCTTCAAGCCGTTGAAGCTGCGGGACACCTTCTACGTCCACCCGGACACCCGAATCCCCGGCCAGTACGCCCGCGGTTACCTCACCTCCGACACCGCGGGCGCCCCCCTCATCGACGCGACCTCCCAGACGGTGTCGTGGGCCCAGAGCGCGGGCGCGATCATCTCCAGCGCCCGCGACCTGAACACCTTCTACTCGGCGCTGCTCGGCGGCAAGCTGCTCTCCACGGCCCGGCTCGCGGCGATGCAGCACTGGACCCGGGTCAACAGCACGACGGCGTACGGGCTCGGGCTGCGCCGCCGCGACCTTCCCTGCGGCATCTCGGTGTACGGCCACACGGGCGCCGTCCAGGGCTACTACACCTACGCCTTCACCACGAAGGACGGCGGGCGCAGCCTCACGGCCGTCGCCAACGCCTCCAACAACGCGCGGCTCCTCGACACCCTGGCGGGCACGCTGGACTCGGCGTTCTGCGGGAAGCCGAGCAAGACGGACACCTCGGGCAGGGTGGGCGCTCCGCGCATGATGGGGCGGGCATGGCCGGGCGAGCACAATATGTGATCTTGGCGGAATCACACCCTCCGGGGGACCATGCCCGCATGAAGGGTGATCTCTTTTCCAGCGAGCACATGGTGCGGCCGGCCCTCGAGCCCGGCATGACCGTCGAGAACGCCAAGTGCATCAGGTACGCGGTGAACGGCGAGATGTACGCCCGTCAGGGCGCGATGATCGCCTATCGCGGCAGCCTCCAGTTCGAGCGCAAGGGGCAGGGCGTCGGCGGCATGCTCAAGCGTGCGGTCACCGGCGAGGGACTGCCCCTCATGGCCGTGCGCGGGCAGGGCGAGGCCTGGTTCGCGCACGAGGCGCAGAACTGCTTCGTCGTCGAGGTGGAACCGGGCGACCAGTTCACCGTCAACGGCCGCAACGTGCTGTGCTTCGACGCCTCGCTGTCGTACGAGATCAAGACCGTGAAGGGCTCGGGCATCGCCGGCGGCGGCCTGTTCAACAGCGTGTTCAGCGGGCACGGCCGACTCGGTCTGATCTGCGAGGGCCACCCTCTGGTCATACCGGTCTCCCCGCAGGCCCCGGTGTACGTCGACACGGACGCCGTGGTCGGCTGGACCGCGCAGCTGCAGACCTCGCTGCACCGCTCCCAGTCCATCGGCTCGATGCTGCGCGGCGGTTCCGGTGAAGCGGTGCAGCTGATGCTCCAGGGCGAGGGCTACGTCGTGGTGCGGCCGAGCGAGCTGACGCCGCAGAAGGCGCAGCAGCACTGACGGTTGCCTGACCTCCCGTCGGGGCGCGAACTCCGAGCCGTCAAAACCGTGTTGACCTCGGGCCTCCCCTCGGGTGAGGGTGCGGACGGCGTGGTTCCCAGCCCCCGCGCCGGAAGGATGAGCGACCTTGATCGGAATCTCGGACATCGAAGCCGCCGCGCAGCGGATCGCCGGACACGTCGTACGGACGCCGACCGTGCCGAGTCCCGGCCTCACGGCGCTGCTCGGCGTCCCCGTCACCGCCAAGCTCGAACTCCTGCAGCGCACCGGCTCGTTCAAGGCGCGCGGCGCGGCGGCCAAGCTGCTGTCGTTGAGCGAGGCCGAGCGGGCTGCGGGCGTGGTCGGCGTCAGCGGCGGCAACCACGGGGTCGCCCTGGCCGTGATGGCGGCGGCCCTGGACGTGAAGGCGACGGTGGTCATGCCGCGTACGGCGCCCGCCCGGTCGATCAGGATCGCCGAGGAGGCGGGGGCGTCGGTGCAGTTGACCGACGGCATGGACACGGCCTTCGAGCTGGTGACGAAGCTGCGGGACGAGGGCCTGACCCTGGTCCACCCGTTCGACGACCCCGTGGTGATCGCCGGACAGGGCACCGTGGGGCTGGAGTTCGCCGAAGACCTCGGGGACGCCGCCGAGCTGACGGACGTCGTCGTCAGCGTCGGTGGCGGGGGCCTGATCGCCGGGGTGGCGGCGGCACTGCGCGCCCGCCGTCCGGGCGTGCGCGTCTGGGGTGTGGAGACGGAGGGCGCCGAGGCGATGTCGGCCGCGCTGAAGGCGGGCGGTCCGTTGCCGGTGCCGGTGTCGTCCCTGGTCACCACGCTCAGCGCGCCGTCCGTGTCCGCGCTGACCTACGACCATGTGTCCGCGCTGGTCGAGGAGGTGCTGGTGGTTGCGGACCGGGAGGCCGTCCAGGGCTGTCTGGACCTCGCCGAGCACGCCAAGGTGTGGGCGGAGCCGGCCGCGGGCTGCCTGCTGCCGGCAGCGCGGCAGATCGCGGCGCGGGTGGGCGACGGCGCCCGGCTGGGGCTCGTGGTGTGCGGAGGCAACACCGCACCCTCCGAACTCTTGGGATGGGCAGACCGCTTCGGCCTGGGGTGAACTCCTCGCCCTGCTGTTCGCGCGGTGAACAACAGGCCGGAACTGGGCGGGAGTTGCGGTCCGTTTGAACGCGACCCCGCCCGCCCCCCGTACCCCTGGCCAAGACGAGGCAGGGGTTTCAGCGAGGGATGACCATGGCCAAGGCGCATGTCTCCGCACAGGAGTTGGTCGCAGGACGGTACCGGCTCCTGGAGGTCCTCGGCCGCGAGACCAACCGGGTGTGGTGGTACGCCGAGGACGTGACGGCGCAGCAGCCCCGGCTGGTGGCCGAGACCGCGCTTCCGGAGAACTCCGGGGAGGACACCGTGCGCCGCGCCACGGCACGGATCATCCGGACCTCCGAAGTCGTGCGGCTGCTCCGTCCCGGCCAGGCCGCCACGGTCGTGGACGCCGTCGTCGAGGCGGGCACCCTGTGGACGGTCACCGAGCGGATCGACGGCACCGCGCTCGGCGAACTCCTCGACCGGGAGGGCCCGTTGAACCCGGTGCGGGCGGCGCGGATCGCCCGCGAACTGCTCGGCGTACTGCAGGCCGCGCACAAAGAGGGCATCACACACGGGGAGCTGAGCCCCGGCCAGGTCTTCGTGCGGGAGAGCGGTCCCGTGGTCGTCACCGGGTTCGGGCTGGCGGGCACGACCCTGGCACCCCGGGTCACGTCACCGTCGTACGCCTCGCCGGAACAGGCCCGGGACGAGCGCATCGGACCGGCCGCGGACCTGTGGGCGCTGGGCGCGATCCTCTACACGATGGTCGAGGGGCGCCCGCCGTTCCGTGACCGCGGGCGGCCCGAGGCCACGCTGCAGGCCGTGGACCGGCTGCCGCTGCGCACACCGCTGCGCACGGGCCCGCTCACCCAGACCGTGCGGGGGCTGCTGCGCAAGAACCCGCGGGAACGCCTGACCGGGCCGGTGGTCCGCGAGGCCCTGGACCGGGTGCTGCGCGAGGACGCCGACGCAGACCGGTGCTCCGCCCTCGCGCCCCGGCTGCGCGGCGCCTACGCGGGGGTACGCGCCACAGGTCCGGGGCGCGGCCGACGAGCCCTGGCCATGGGCAGCGCCCTGGCGGTCGTCACCGTCGTGGCGGCCGTTCTCGCCGCGACCCACCACCTTCCCGGTGCCGGCACGGCAGGCGCGCGGGCCCGGCCGACGGCCTCGGCCCCAGCCGTACCGAGACACACCGACGACCCCACGCCCACCGCCTCGGCCTCGGCCTCCCCCGCCCTGCCGGCCGGCTACCGTCGCTACAGCGCACCGGAGGGCTTCTCGGTGGCGCTGCCGGACGGCTGGAAGCGGCTCGCCACCACCCGCGTCGCGGGCCTCGCCTATCGCGTCACCTTCGGCGCGGGCGACGGCTCCCCCACCCTCGCGGTCACCCACAGCGAACGCGTCGGCCCGGACCCGGTCGCCGTATGGCGCGACGACGTCGAACCGGACCTGGAGCGGCTCCCCGGCTACCACCGGGTCGGCACCGTCCGGGCCACCACCTATCAGGGCGACCGGGCCGCCGACCTGGAGTGGCTGTCGGGGTCCGGGGACGGGCGGGTGCACACCTTCGGGCGCGGCTTCCTGCTCGGCGGCCACCGCGGCTTCTCGCTGCGCTTCACGACCCCGGCCGGGGCCTGGGACGACGCGGCAAACCGGCTGGCGCTGAAGACGTTCCTGGGGACGTTCCGCGGGCAGGCGCGCTGACCGGCGCTCAGGCGCCCTGGCAAAGCGATGCCAATGGGTCGATATAGGCTTTCCGGTCTGTGCCCGGTCCCCGGGTGCGGCTCAGCGAAGTGATCGAAGCCATGCCTGCAGGAGAGTCATCCGTGACCCTGGTCATCGACCCGTCCGAGACGTCCGGGACGTCCGCTCCGGCCGCGGCGCCCCTGTCCGACCTCGTGGCGCGGGACGCGCGTGAGTTCGGCGTCTACGCCCGCACCGGGGGCTGGGCCTTCGCGCTGCTGGTGGCCCGCAGCGTGCGGCCGGGCGGCCAGGGGGCCGGGGAGAGCCCGAAGGTGTCGGCGAAGGAGTTCGCGGAACTCGCCGGCTGCTCCCCCGAGCGGGTCATGCGCTACTACAAGGCCTGGGACCGGGCCGCCGACGACGGGCTCGTCCCGCACTTCGAGGCGCTGGAGCCGGGCCAGGGCGTCGAGCTGCCGGAAGCCGACGTGTGGCTGGGCTACTACGTCTCCCGGAACAGCGCCACCTCCGAGCGGGGCACCGCCATCGCCGAGGCCGCCGAGGCCGAGGGCATCCGCCCGACCAAGGCCCTGGAGGTCGCCGAGAACCCGACCGCGCTGCGCGCCGCGATCCTCGCCGACCCCTCCACCGCCCGCGCGGCCCGCGCCGCCCTGCTGGACCGGCTCAAGGAGGACCCGGACCTGCAGGCCGAGCTGGCCCGGGACGTCGTACGCACCGACGACCTGAAGAAGGCCGTCGCGAGCGAGAGCCGCTCGGCCGACCGGATCGGCTACGTCCGGCAGATCGCCGAGTCCGGGCAGATCAGGACCCCGGCCGGGCAGACCGTGGCGGCCCCCGCCGAACTGCGCGAGGAGGCCGAGCGGCACCTGTCGCTGATCGACGAACTGGAGGACGGCGAGGACGCCGGCGAGTGGGCCACGGAGGCCTACGACACCATGAAGTCGCTCGTCGCCGAGACCGTCGACGCCGACCCGGAACTGCGCGTCCAGGAGCGGCGGACGAAGTTCTACAGCAGCCTGCACAAGGCCACCAGGGCGTTCGAGGAGCTGACCTTCGACGACGCCCAGGACTTCTACGAGGACGACATGGTCCGGCGCCTGGAGGAACTCCAGCAGGCGATCGGCAGCTGCCTGACGGCACTGCGCGGAGCCCGCGGCGGCGCCTAGGGGGCTTCTTCTGGATCTTGCCGGCATCGCTCAGTGAGAATGCACCGTCGGCTCCAGCCGACCTGATCCAGAAGACACCCCCTAGCCGCGGGACCGGGTGGTGTGCGTGCGGCGTGTCCACATGGGGAGCACGTACCAGCACAGCAGGTACCAGGCGACGACGGCCGCGACCAGCCATGGCACATAGCCGCCGTGCGTGGCCACCCGGAGGATCAGCAGCAGCGAGGAGGTCGTGGTGGCGAGCAGCAGGAGCAGGCCGACGAACGTCATCCGGGCCGCGATGCGCACCGCGTGCGGCTTGACCCGCCGTCCGGCGACCAGGCGGTGCAGGGACACCGGGCCGATGAGGGCGCCGGTCGCGGCGGCGCCCAGGACGACGGTCACGATGTAGATGACCCGGTCGGTGTGGGCGAGCCCGGCGTACCTCGGCTGGAAGACGACGGTCAGCAGGAAACCGAAGAGGATCTGTACGCCCGTCTGTGCCACGCGGACCTCCTGGATGAGCTCGACCCACATCCGGTCGGCCCGCTCCTCCTCGGTCTCGTGCCGCCCCCTGCGTTTGCCCTCCAGCCTCATGCGGTGCGGTTAACCGCCCCCGCCCGCGTTCAAACGGCAGACCGACCCGATGGCCGCCAAGCAGGTGACGCCCGGGTCAGCCCCCGGGTGTCAACTGCGCCTGGACGAGCGGGCCGTAGCGGTCCGCGATGGTCTCGGTGCCGGTCTCGTGCAGGTGGGGGCCGCGGGCGATGCCGTACATCACGCCGAGGCCGACGAGTGCGGCGACGGCGAGCTCGGCGCGCAGGCCGGCGTCGGGGCCGGTGAGCCGGGCGGCGAGGCGTTCGGTGACCTGGGCTCGGAAGTTGGCGCGCAGGACGTCGCCGTGGTCGCCGTGCAGCGGGGCGAAGACGATGCGCAGCAGCGGGTCGACGCCGCGTTCGCGCTGGCTGGACAGGACGTGCCGGACCATGTGCCGGCCGAGGTCCGCCAGCGGCGCGTCCAGCAGGGCGTCCGCGTCGGTGTCGAAGGACATCACGCAGGCGAACAGGGTGTCCTTGTTGCCGAAGTACTTCAGGATCAACGGCGGGCTGACACCGGCCCGTTCGGCGACCGCCTTGAGGGTGATGTCGGCGTGCGCGTGCCGGGCCAGGAGGTAACGGGCGGCCCTGAGGATGGCGGCTTTGGTGGCCTCGGCGTCGCGGCGGGCCGGGGCGGGCGGTTCGGGTGCCGGTGCGCCGGGGGCGGGTGCGCCGGGTGCCAGTGTCTCCGGTGCCGGTGTCTCGGGTGCCGGTGTCTCGGGTGCCGGTGTCTCGGGTGCCGGTGTCTCGGGTGCCGGTGTCTCGGGTGCCGGTGTCTCGGGTGCCGGTGGGGTGCTCACGGCACTCATGCTCCCTCCATCGCCTCGTCGCGGGCGCCCCGGGTGGCGCCCCGGGCGCGCCGGGTGGCGTCGGGCGGGGTGTCGCCGGGGATGGTCAGGGCCGCGGCGCAAGCCGCGAGGGCGACGGCGCCCGCGATCGCGAAGGCCAGCAGGTACCCGTGCAGCGTGGGAACCAGGACACCGGCGAGCGGGCTGCTGTGGTGGACGAGGACGGCGGCGACGGCCGCGCTGGAGGTGGCCTGGCCGATGGTGCGCATCAGGACGTTGACGCCGTTCGCGGAGGCGGTCTGCCCGGCCGGGACGGCCCGCAGGATCAGGGTCGGCAGCGCCGAGTACGCCAGGGTCGTACCGGTGGCCACCACCGTGGCGCCCAGGATGATCATCCACAGGTCGCGGCTGTCGGCGATGCGCACCGCATAGCCGCAGGCGATGACGGCGGCGCCCAGGGCGAGCGTGATCCGCGGTCCGCGCGCGGCGGAGATCCGGGCCGAGAGCGGTGAGAACAGCAGCATGGTGACGCCGCCGGGCAGCAGACACAGGCCGGTGGCGACGATCGACAGGCCGAGGCCGTATCCGGTGGCCTTGGGCGCCTGCACCAGCTGGGCGGTCACCAGCGAGTTGGCATAGAAGGCGAAGCCGGTCAGGAGGGCTGCCACATGCGACAGGCCCACCCGCGGCCGGGTCACCAGGCGCAGGTCGACGAGGGGCCGCTCGGCGCGCAGCTGCTGCCACCACCACAGGGCGAGGACGACGGCCGAAGCGAGGAACAGGCCGAGGATCCGCGTGCTGCCCCACCCCCACTGCCCGCCCTGGGAGACACCCAGCAGCAGGCACACCAGCCCGGCGGCCAGGCCCAGCGCGCCGAGGACGTCGAAGCGGCCTGGCTCGCGCACCGGCGACTCCTTGACCGCCCACCAGGTGGCCGTGGTGCCCAGCGCTCCCAGGGCGCCGGTCAGCCAGAACATGGTGTGCCAGTCGGCGTACTGGATGACCAGCGCGGCGAGCGGCAGGCCCAGGGCGGCGCCGATGCCGACCGTGGAACTCATCAGGGCCACCGCCGAGCCCCGCCGCTCCGGGGGCAGTTCGTCGCGCAGGATGCTGATGGACAGCGGGACGACGGAGGCGGCGGCGCCCTGCAGCGCACGGGCCGCGATGAGCACGCCGATGTCGGAGGAGAGCGCGCACAGCACGGAGCCGACGGTCATCAGGGCGAGCGCGGCCGTGAGCACCCGGCGCTTGCCGTACATGTCGCCGGCCCGGCCGAGCACCGGGGTGAGGACGGCGCCGGAGAGCAGGGTCGCGGTGACCGTCCAGGAGACGGTGGCTGCCGACGCCCCGGTCAGCCGGGGCAGGTCCGGCAGGAGGGGGACGACCACGGTCTGCATGACCGCCATGAGGATGCCGCCCGACGCCAGCACCGGGATGGTGAGCCGGTCCCGCAGCCGGGGTGCCTCGACCGGGGTGCCGGGCGGCGGGGTTATCGGGCCGGGGTGCTCCATCTGCGCTCCTGCGGACGTCTCGAAATGCTCGGTGAATAAGAATTCACCCTATCGAGTGAATGACGATTCACCAATACACTTCGGCCGGCACTCCGCCCGGTCCGTCAGGCGAGGTTCTTCTCCAAGGCGGCCAGGTAGCTGCCCATGAAGTGGTCACGGACGCCGTCGGAGGCGGGCGCGAAGGGGTCGGCGGTCAGCCCCCTGGCCCGGTCGCCGAGCGCCGACAGCATCGGCATCGCCTCGCGCACCCTGCCCTGCGAGTCGATGTACCGCAGCGCCTTGACATGGGTGAAGGCGGGCTCCGGTGGGAGTTGGGGCACGACGTCGTTGTTGTTGACGAAGCGGAACATCCGCCCGCCGAACCCCTTGTTGAACGCTTCGGCAAGCAGCCGGTCGCAGGTGCGGGGCTGGCCGTAGGTGTAGACACCCTCCGCGGCCAGGTGCGGCTCCTCCAGGTAGAGGCGGGCGCCGGCCAGCATGGCGAGCGCTCCGCCCAGGCTGTGCCCCGTGAAGTAGACGGTCTGGCCGTCGGTGCGCAGCTCCGCGAGGGCGTCATGGACGACCGGGTAGACCGACGCCAGGGCCTCGGCGAACCCGTGGTGGACGTAGCCGTTGCCACCGGGGCCGGGCCAGGGCGGAGTGGTGGCGTCGGAGAGCCAGTCCTTGATCTGGGCGGGCTCGGTGCCGCGGAACGCCGTGACGATCATCCCGTCGCCGGCCATCGTGTACGCCTGGGTGTCCTGCAGCGGGAAGGGCGGTGTGAAGCGGGTGTGATGATGCCTCACCTCGTCGAAGCCCCACTGGGCGGCCTGCTTCTCGATGGTGGCGCAGTCCTTGTAGGCGAGATCGGCCGCACGCGCCAGCCAGTAGGCGCGCTCCAGGCTGTAGCCGGTCGAGGAGTGGTCGAACGTGACGGGTACGGCCATGGGCAGGACTCCTTCAATACGGGGTGGGGGGAGTGAAGGACCAGCTCTTGTCGGCGCCGGGAAGGTCCATGTAGCGGGGCGGGGCGGGCGACGAGCGAGTATGCACCCGCCCGACAGTCACCCAAAGTGATAGATCGGTTTCGCAGAGTAGCAAACCGCCGGGACGTCCGATCGCGTCAGTTTCACACCGTGAGCCGCGCCACTCGAACGGGCGACCGACAGGAAAGATCACCGGAAAGCGGTGCACCTCAGCAAGGAATTCCCCGTTCCGCAACGGAGGGCGGCCTGCCACAGCAAGATCGTCTTTGTTCAACTCTATACGACATGTGGCTAATTGTCCGGATCATAGCCAACCGGTTCCGGGCGATTTCTTGCGGTCCGTGGCAGCCCGATAGGCATGCGGAGTCATCACCGAACTCCCCCACAGGAGAACCCGTATGCCCGACATCACCCGCCGCCGCGCGCTCACCACCGCGGCCACCCTCGCCGCCGCGGCCGGCGCCGGCACGCTCCTCGCGCCCGCCGCCTCGGCCGCCGAGCACCACCACGGTGCCCCCGCATCCTTCGACGAGGTCTACAAGGGCCGCCGGATACAGGGCCGTCCGATGAGCGGAGGCGGTCACCACCACGAACACGGTGGCGGCTACGGCGTGTTCGTCGACGGAGTGCAGCTGCACGTGATGCAGAACGCCGACGGCAGCTGGATAAGCGTTGTGAGCCACTACGACCCGGTGTCCACACCGCGCGCCGCCGCCCGCGCCGCGGTGGACGAGCTGCAGGGCGCCCAGCTGCTGCCGTTCCCCGCCAACTGACCGCCCCCGCAAGGACACTCCGGAGTACCGCGCACCATGACCATACGCAAGAACCAGGCCACTCTGACCGCCGCGGAGAAGCAGGCGTTCGTCAACGCCGTCCTCGAACTCAAGCGCAGCGGACGCTACGACGAGTTCGTCCGCACGCACAACGCCTTCATCATGTCCGACACCGACTCCGGTGAGCGGACCGGCCACCGCTCGCCGTCCTTCCTGCCGTGGCACCGCAGATTCCTGCTCGACTTCGAGCAGGCCCTGCAGTCGGTGGACTCCTCGGTCGCGCTGCCGTACTGGGACTGGAGCACGGACCGCACGCTGCGCTCGTCGCTCTGGGCGCCGGACTTCCTCGGCGGCACCGGGCGCAGCACGGACGGCCGGGTGATGGACGGCCCGTTCGCCGCCTCCACCGGGAACTGGACGATCAGCGTGCGCGTGGACGCGCGTACCTTCCTGCGCCGCTCGCTCGGCACGAGCGTGCGCGAGCTGCCGACCCGCGCGGAGGTGGAGTCGGTGCTCGCGATGACGACGTACGACGCGGCGCCGTACAACAGCGCCTCGGACGGCTTCCGCAACAACCTGGAGGGCTGGCGCGGCGTCAACCTGCACAACCGGGTGCATGTGTGGGTCGGCGGCCAGATGTCCACCGGGGTCTCCCCCAACGACCCGGTGTTCTGGCTGCACCACGCCTATGTCGACAAGCTGTGGGCCGAGTGGCAGGCCCGACACCCCGACGCCGCGTACGTGCCGGCCGGCGAGACCCCCGACGTGGTCGACCTGAACGACACGATGAAGCCGTGGAACGACGTGCGCCCGGCCGACCTGCTCGACCACACCGCGTTCTACACCTTCGACTCCTGACCGGCGCGTCGGAACGCCTGACCGGAGCGCCGGTCAGGCCTCGGCCGTACGGCACTCCGGGTGGCCCCAGCCCTGCGCGTTCTTGGCGATGGACTCGCCCGCGGCGTAGGAGCGACCGCACTGGCAGCGGCCGGGGAACTTCGCCTTGATGGTGCGCGAGGACGCTCCGCCGCCGGTGCGGCGGGGCGCCTTGCGGCGCGCGGTGGCCGCCTTCGGCGTCTCGGGCGACGGGGGCGGCTCGGCGGAGCCGAGCGCGCTGCCGGCCGGCTCCTGGACGGAGGCCGCCTGGCTGGCAGCGCGGTCGGCGAAGTCGTTCAGCGGGTCGCCGTCGACCTGGTGGGCGGGTACGTAGCGGAACTCGACCGAGCGGCCGTCGAGGAGCTCGTCGATGCGGACCACCAGGTCCTGGTTGGCGACCGGCTTGCCCGCGGACGTCTTCCAGCCGTTGCGCTTCCAGCCGGGCAGCCAGCTGGTGACGGCCTTCATCGCGTACTGGGAGTCCATCCGGATCTCCAGCGGCACATCCGGGTCGACGGACGCGAGCAGCCGTTCCAGCGCCGTCAGCTCGGCCACGTTGTTGGTCGCCCGGCCGAGCGGGCCGGCCTCCCAGCGGGCCGGGGTCCGCTCGTCGTCCGAGACCACCCACGCCCATCCGGCCGGTCCGGGGTTTCCCTTCGAAGCCCCGTCGCACGCGGCCACCACACGTTCACGCATGGGCTCGATCATGCCATGGCCGCACCGGGCGCCGGTCCGGCCCCGGTGCGGCCCGGGTCCGGGCCCCGTCCGGGCCGCGTCAGGCCTCCGCGAACCTCGGCATCTCGCCCTCGGTGGTCGTGACGTCGATCACCGAGAAGTTCGCACCCTGCGGATCGCTGAGCGCCGCGAACCGCCCGAAGGGGCTGCTCATCGGCCCGAAGCGCAGGACGGCGCCGCGCTTGGTGGCCCGGGCCACGGCCGCGTCGCAGTCGTCGACGCCGAAGTACACATTGATGTACGACGGGACCTCGGGCGGGAACTCGTCGGTCATCCGCATCCGGCCGAGGACCGTCTCGTCACCGATGTTGAAGACCCGGAAGTCGACCCCGTCGTCCTCCAGCTGCTTGGCGACATAGGGGAAGACCGAGGTGAGGAACGTGTCCGTCCGCTCGGGTTCGCGGGTGAAGACCTCGGCCCAGTTGTAGGCGCCGGGGGTCGCCATCGCCTCGAAGCCCTCATGGGTGCCCGCCTGCCAGACGCCGAACACGGCTCCGCCGGGCTCCCTGGCCAGGCACATCGTGCCGAAATCGCCGACCTGCATCGGCTCCATCAGCACCTCGCCGCCGTTCTCCCTGATCTTCGCGGCGGTCGCGGCGGCGTCCGGCGAGGCGAAGTACAGGCACCACTGCGACTGGCCCTCCTGACCGGGCATGGGCGGGACGACCGCGGCCACCGCCTTGCCGTTCACATAGGCCTGCGTGTAGTTGCCGTACTCCGACGCGGCCTCGCCGAAGGTCCAGCCGAGAACATCGCCGTAGAAGTCCTTGGCCCCCTCGACGTCGCTGAACATCGCGTCGGCCCAACAGGGGGTTCCTTCAGGTTGCACGGCCATGACGCAGCCTCCTGGTCTCTCAGCCGGACGGGTGATCGGTGAAGACGGTTGTCCCGGATTTTCACGCTAGCCATCCCGCGGCCCGCACGCGCGCCGAACGGGTGCACTGGCGGACACTGGAATTGCGAACGGGCGGCCGAGAACGCGCAGCGGCGGCCGAAGACGCGAACGAGTGGCGGAAGACGCGATGCGGGCGTGGTCGGTGGTACGGCCGGGGCCGGTCGAGGACGGACCGCTCCGGCTCATGGAGCGGCCGGTTCCGGTGCCCGGCAGGGACGAGTTGCTGGTACGGGTGCGGGCCTGCGGGGTGTGCCGGACCGATCTGCACGTCGCCGAGGGCGACCTGCCGGTGCACCGGGCCGGGGTGACCCCGGGCCACGAGGTCGTCGGCGAGGTCGCGGCCACCGGGGCCTGGGTCCGGGACTTCGCCGTGGGCGACCGGGTGGGCGTGCCCTGGCTGCGCCGCACCGACGGGGTGTGCGCGTACTGCGTGCGGGGCGCCGAGAACCTGTGCCCGCACTCGGAGTACACCGGCTGGGACGCCGACGGCGGGTATGCCGAGTACACCACCGTCCCGGCCGAATTCGCCTACTCGCTGCCCGGCGCCCTGGCCGACGTGGCGACGGCGCCGCTGCTGTGCGCCGGGATCATCGGCCACCGCGCGCTGCGCCGCACCGGGCTGCCCGAGGGCGGCCGGCTCGGACTGTACGGCTTCGGGGGCAGCGCGCATCTGTGCGCGCAGGTGGCGCTCGCCGAGGGGGCCACGGTGCACGTGGTCACCCGGGGTGACGCGGCCCGGCGGCTGGCCCTGGAGCTGGGCGCGGCCTCCGCGCACGAGCTCCCCGGGCCGCCGCCGGAACCGCTGGACGCGGCGATCCTGTTCGCCCCGGCCGGTGAGCTGGTCCCGGTCGCGCTGCGCGCCCTCGACCGGGGCGGGGTACTGGCGATCGCGGGCATCCACCTGAGCGACGTACCGCCCCTGCACTACGAGACCGAGCTGTTCTACGAGCGGGAACTGCGCAGCGTCACCTCCAACACCCGTGCGGACGGCCGGGAGTTCCTGTCCCTCGCCGCGCGGTACGGCGTGCACGCGACCACGCACGCCTATCCGCTGTCCGAGGCGCCGAGGGCCCTGGCGGACCTGAAGGCGGGTCGCTTCGACGGGGCGGCCGTCCTGGTGAACGACCTGTCCTTACCTGGCCTGTCCTCAGCCGACCCCTCCTTACCCGACCTCACCTGAGCGGGCCGGGGAGGGGCACACCGGCGCCCGAGGACCGCGCCGCGCGGCCCGTGCCTCGACCGCCGGGTTTGCGACTCCGGGCAGCAGATCCGCCCCCTTCGCGCCGTACCGGGCACCTCACCAGGCCTGTTTGGCTTGGTCCGAGCGCATCACCACCACGCTCACCACCCATCGATCCGGTCACCCCTGTTCGTTCACCGCTCCGCTGGAGGGAAAGTGTCCACACCGGACAGCGCCACCGGTTCCGCCGTCGACGAACCCGTCCCCGAACCCACGCTCGACGGGCAGCTCACGAGCCTCGGCACCCGGGCGGCACGCCAGCTCACCACCACCACCAAGTCCGAACCCCAGATGCAGGCCATCACCTCACGATGGCTGCTGAAGTCCCTGCCCTGGGTGGACGTCAAAGGCGGCACCTACCGGGTCAACCGCCGGCTGAACCTGCGCACGGGACGCGGCCGGGTGCACTTCGAGCTCAACGGCGCCGACGACATCCGGGTCGTCCCCGAGACGCTGACCGAACTGCCGATCCTGCGCGGCTACCGCGACCTCGACGTCCTGCGAGAGATGGCCACCCGCTTCCGTTCCCGTGAAGTGCGACCCGGGCAGGTGCTGTTCGAGGCGGGCCAGCCCGTCACGGAGGCGTACCTCGTCGCCCACGGCCGCTTCACCCGCTACACCAACGGCAAGTACGGCGACGAGGAGATCATCGGGGTCGTCTCCGACGGCGACCAGCTGGGCGACGAGGCCGTGGGGCAGTCCGACCCGCTGTGGCTGGCCTCGGTGCGGGCCGACACCGCGGCAGTGGTGCTGTCGCTGCCCTGGAGCGTCGTCCAGGAGTTCAGCGACCGGGTGCCGTCCCTCGCGGCCCACCTGGAGGCCTATGCCGAGCGGCAGCGCAGGCCCATGAACCGCAAGGGCGAGGCCGAGGTGCCGGTGCAGGCCGGCCATGTGGGCGAGCAGACGCTGCCCGGCGGCTTCGTGGACTACGAACTCGCCCCGCGCGAATACGAGTTGTCCCTCACCCAGACCGTGCTGCGGGTCCACACCCGCGTCGCCGACCTCTACAACGACCCCATGGACCAGACGGCGCAGCAGCTCCGGCTGACCGTCGAGGAGATCCGCGAGCGCCAGGAGTGGGAGCTGGTCAACAACCGGGATTTCGGGCTGCTGCACAACGTCGACTACGGGCAGCGGATCAGCAGCCTCACCGGCCCGCCGACCCCGGACGACATGGACGAACTGCTGTCGATGCGGCGCAAGACCAAGGTCTTCCTCGCCCATCCGAAGGCCATCGCGGCGTTCTTCCGGCAGTGCAACCGGCGCGGCCTCGTCCCCGGCACCGCGAGCGTCGACGGCCACGAGGTCCCGGCCTGGCGCGGTGTGCCCATCTTCCCGTGCAGCAAGATTCCCATCAGCGAGGACCACACGAGCAGCATCATCGCGCTGCGCACCGGCGAGGCCGACCAGGGCGTCATCGGCCTCTACCAGACCGGCATCCCGGAGGAGTACCAGCCCGGTCTCAACGTCCGTTTCATGGGCATCGATTCAGCCGCGATCATCAACTATCTCGTCACCGCGTACTACTCACTGGCCATCCTCGTCCCCGACGCGGCGGGGATCCTGGAGAACGTCCAGATCGGCCGGATCCCCGAGTGACGGCCCGGAGCGCCCCATGACCACACCCACACCTTCGTACACGCTGCCCGGGCCACCGAACATCGCCCAGAGCCTGCGCAGCACGCGGCGCACCGGGGTGATCCCCGGGCTGCACCACCGGCCGGCCGTTCCCGCCGACCCGGACAAGGCCGCGGAGATCGACCGCCGACTGGAGGCCTGGGCCCGTGAGCTGGACCTGTTCCCGCAGGCCTGGCGCGGGGACTTCTCCGGCTTCCAGTTCGGCCGGGCCGTCGCGCTGCAGCATCCGGGCGGCCTCGACCTGGACCGGCTCACCGCCGCCGGCAAGCTGCTGCTCGCCGAGAACGTCGTCGACTCCTGCTACTGCGAGGAGGACGAGGGCCGGGGCGGACAACGGCGCGGCCTGGGCGGCCCGTTGATCCTGGCCCAGTCGGCGCTCGACCCGTACCACGGCGTCCCGGAGCTGGAGGAGGAGTGGCGCCAGGGCATGCGGACCGACGGTCCGCTGCGCTCGTACCAGTTCGCCCTCGCGGACTACGCCGCTTTCGCCACGCCCAGCCAGACCGACCGGTTCGTGCACGACATGGCCCGGCTGCACCTGGGCTATCTCGCCGAGGCCGCCTGGATGGAGACCCGGTACGTGCCACGGGTCTGGGAGTACCTGGTGATGCGGCAGTTCAACAACTTCCGGCCGTGTCTGTCGCTCGTCGACGCCGTGGACGGCTACGAACTGCCCGAACAGGTCTACGCCCGCCCCGAGATCCAGCGCATCACCGCCCTGGCGTGCAACGCCACGACGATCGTCAACGACCTGTACTCCTTCACCAAGGAGCTGGCGAGCGATCCGGACCATCTCAACCTGCCCCAGGTGGTGGCGGCCAACGACCTCCGCGGGCTGAAGGCCGCCTACCTGAAGTCCGTCGAGATCCACAACCGGATCATGGAGGCCTTCGAGGAGGAGTCCGCGGCCCTGTCCGCCACCTCGCCCCTCGTGGAGCGGTACGCCCAGGGGCTTGCCGCCTGGGTGTCCGGCAACCACGAGTGGCACGCCACCAACACCCATCGCTACCACCTGCCCGACTACTGGTAGAACAGCGCGACCTGAAACACCGTCACATGTACGAATAGGAGTCACAGTTGACCACCGCCCCTGCTCGACCCACGGCACCGGCGCCGGTGCCGGCCCAGTCCACGTACCAGACCCGTGTCGCGGACTACTGGAACGCGGAAGAGAACCCGGTCAACCTCGAACTCGGCAGGATCGACGACCTGTACCACCACCACTACGGCATCGGAGCCGCCGACCGCTCGGTGCTGGACGAACCCGACCCGGTCCGCCGCCGCGACCGCCTCACCGCCGAGCTGCACCGCCTGGAGCACGCCCAGGCCGAGCTGCTCGCCTCCTACCTCGGCCCGCTCACCCCGGACGACCGGGTCTTCGACGCCGGCTGCGGCCGGGGCGGCGGCAGCGTCACGGCCCATCTGCGCTACGGCTGCCACGCTGACGGCGTCACGCTCTCCGAGAAGCAGGCCGGGTTCGCCAACGAGCAGGCGCGCGCCCGGGGCATGGACGACAAGGTGCGCTACCACCACCGCAACATGCTGGACACCGGCTTCGCGTCGGACGCGTACGCGGCATCCTGGAACAACGAGTCCACCATGTACGTCGAGCTGGACCTGCTGTTCGCCGAGCACGCCCGGCTGCTGCGGCGCGGCGGACGGTACGTGGTGATCACCGGTTGCTACAACGACACCTACGGGCGGGCATCACGCGAGGTGTCGCTGATCAACGCGCACTACATCTGTGACATCCATCCGCGCTCGGAGTACTTCAGGGCGATGGCCCGCCACCGCCTGGTGCCGGTCCATGTGGAGGACCTGACCGAGGCGACGATCCCGTACTGGGAACTGCGCAAGGAGGCCGAGCATCTGGTCACGGGCGTCGAGGACACGTTCCTCGACGCCTACCGCAACGGCAGCTTCCAGTACCTGCTGATCGCGGCCGACCGGATCTGACGGCGGGGTCACTCCCCGGCGTAGGCCTGCTCCAGGGCCGCGACGTCCAGCTTGCCCATGCTCAGCATGGCGCGGGTGGTGCGCGCGGCCCTTTCCGGGTCGGGGTCGCCGAGCAGGTCGATCAGCCGGCCGTAGACCACCTGCCAAGAGACTCCGTACTTGTCCTTGAGCCAGCCGCAGGGGCCGCCCTCGCCACCGTCCTCCGTGAGCTTGGTCCAGTAGTAGTCGATCTCCTCCTGGTCGGCACAGTGGATCTGGAAGGAGACGGCCTCGTTGAAGGTGAACTGCGGGCCGCCGTTGAGCGCGACGAACTTCTGGCCGTTGGCCGTGAACTCCACGGCCAACACGGAGCCGGCCGGTCCGGGGCCGGCCTCCGTGTGGTGGCCGACGCGGCCGATGGCGGAGTTCTTGAACACGGACACGTAGAAACGCGCGGCCTCCTCGGCCTGTCCGTCGAACCAGAGACAGGTGGTGAATCCGTCGGTCGCCATGAGTACCTCCTGGAGCGTGGAACGCGGTCACCTGTGTCGACCGATCCTCGCCGGGAAACTCATCGGTCACCGGACCGACACGCGCCCCGTCAGGCGGCCAGGCAGAGCCCGTTGTACGGCCGGGCGGGCGCGTGCCGGCGCACGGTGCTCGTCTGCCGGGCCAGTTCGCTGTGGACCCGGGAGAGCAGGTCACCGAGGCCCAGGCCGAGGGCGCGGGCCGCGGCGGCGAGCACCTCGGAGGACGCCTCCTTGCGGCCACGCTCGACCTCGGACAGGTAGGGCAGCGAGATCCGGGCCGCTTCCGCCACCTCCTTGAGCGTGCGCTCCTGCGCCTGCCGCTCGCGGCGCAGCACGTCACCGACCAGGTCGCGCCACAGCGGCTCCTTGGGCGCGGGCGCGTCCGGGCGCGCGGGCGTCGCGGGGCGCAGGGGGATCACTCGGGCTTCCTCGCTCACCTTGTTGCTCATCCCGTCAGCCTAGGAGCCGCCGGCGCAAAGGCGAGGGCATTCCGCCCTGGGTGAATCCCGGACCGGACATACCGGACTGGAAGCAGCCCGCCTTCGCTCAGCGGCTCAGCTCGACGCGTGCGCGTATCCGCTTGCCGACGGGCACCCGCTCCACCGTGACCTCGGCGGCCAGGGCGTGCACGATCTCCAGTCCGTGCCGCCCGACACGTTCGGGGTCCTTCGGGAAGACACGGGGCAGGGCGGAGCTGCTGTCGTACACGGCCACCGTGACCACGGAGTCCGTGCCCTCCAGGTCGAGGATGTAGGGGCCGTTGCTGTGCCGCTCCGCGTTGGTGACCAGTTCGCTGACGACCAGCAGCAGCTCGCCGTCCGCACGGCTGTCGATGGTGGCGCACCACTCGGTGCGCAGCTGCTGGAGAAAGTGGGCCGCGAAGGCGCGCGCCTCGGCGATGCATCCGGGTTCGCCGGTGTAGTGGGCCGCGCGTCGCAGCGGCTCCACGGGTACGTCGAAACCAGTCGGTATCACTGCCCCGCCCAGGTGCTCGGTCATGCTGTCTCTCTCGTAAGCCCGGTCCGTCCGGTCGTCGGCTGTTGCTTCAGTCCTCGTACCCCGACCCGGGCCCGGCAGTCCCCCGCCGCGTTCGCCGAGCGCGCACAGTGGCAATCGTCACGCCGTCCGGGGCGTCCCGAAAGAGAGCGTACGCCCGCTCACGACTGCTGTTCGCCGGTCGGCGGCTGCGGCCCCACCGGGGCGCCGGAGGTCTCCGGGGCCCCGCCGGTCGTCTCGGGGATCGCCGGCCCGGGCGGGGAGCCCTGGGAGGGCTGCTCCGAGGACTGCTCCGAGGACTGCCGCGCGGACGTGGTCGTCTCCGACGACGGAGGGCCCGACGTCGGTGACTCCGACGACACCGACGGCGACGGCGAGGTGGGCGACTCGGACGACGACGAGCTCGACGACGACTCGGGCGACGACGACTTCGACTCCGGCGACGAAGACTTCGACTCGGGCGACGAAGACTTCGACTCCGGCGACGAAGACTTCGACTCGGGTGGCGACGACTTCGACTCGGACGACGAAGAGGACGGCGACGAGGACGAAGAGGACGAGGAGGGCGAGGAAGAGGACGAGGACGGCGACGAAGAGGACTTCGACGGCGAGGCGGACGAGGACGAGGGCGAAGAGGAGGACGACGACGAAGAGCTGGACGACGACGAAGAGCTGGACGAACTGGACGAACTGGACGAGGACGAGGACGACGAGGGACTGCGGCTGCCCGAGGTCGACGTCGACGGGCAGGGCGTCTGGCGGGAGCCCGGCATCCCGGTCGTACCCGGCGTGGACGCGCAGGGGTTCGGCGGGATCCAGGGGTGCTTGTCCACCGGCGGCCGGGTGTGCTCGTCGTGGTGGCCGGTGTCGCCCCGGTAGCGGTGGAACCAGTCGTTGTGGTGGACGTCGTAGATCACGAAGACCTTGATGACGATCGGCGCGGGGGTGACGACGACGACGTTCGCCGGCCGGTACGAGGCCCAGTGGTCGCCCGTCGCCCGGGGCGTGGTGCGCTGGGCGACCGGCGGGGTCAGCGGGTTGCCGCAGGCGCAGCGCAGCCGGGGCACACCGTGCCCGTCGACCAGGGCGGCGGTGCCGGCCTGGAGGACGGCCTGGTAGCCGGTGGCGGAGCCGTTGCGGTAGCCGTGGTTGGTGACGCGGGTGTCCGCGCGCAGCTGCACCGGGGTGAGCGAGCGCAGGTAGGCCGAGACGCTGGAGGGGGCGACACCGGCCGCGGAGGCCCAGGCGCGGCTCTTGGCCGGGTCGGCCTGGAGGGCCTTGATCTGGGCCGCGACGTCGCAGGCGGAGACGCGCTGGGTGCCGGCGTACAGGCCGGGCGCGCCGCCCTGTACCCCGCGTACCTCGTTGGCCGGGACCGAGGGCGCGGCGGGGGCGGAGCCCGGGTGCTGGGTGGAAGCCGAGGGCTGGGCGGAGCCCGGGGGCCTGGTCGAACCCGGAGGCTGGACGGAACCCGGGGGCTGGACGGAACCCGGGGGCTGAGCGGAACCCGGGGGCTGAGCGGAACCCGGGGGCTGGGCGGAGGCCGGGGGCTGAGCCGAACTCTCCTTCGCCGCCGACTTGGTGACCGTCGACTTGGTGAAGGGGTCCTGGCCGGTGCTGCTCGCGGCCTGCAGGAAGACCTCACCGCGTTTGGCGGAGCTGCCGCCGTTCGGGCGGGTGAAGACCACCGCGAGGACGACGGCCGCGACCAGGGCGGCCGAGAGCGCGGCGACGCGTGGCACGGACTTCCACCACGGCTGGTGCGGTCCTCCGGGCGCGGCCCCGCCGCCGGGGGGCGGCGGACCGGCGGGGGGCTTGGAGGATCCCGACAGGGGGCCGGAGGGCGGCCCGGTGGGGCGGCCCGATGACGGAGGTTCGACGCTCACGGCACTCATTCCCGTCGCGATGCGCGGCCTGTCTCGGAAAAGACCCCGTCGCAATGCGCGGCTTTTCTGACGAAACTCACGTGTGGCGCATTTTGATGCGCCACGTGCCTATTGTGTGCTCCGATCGGGTGGGGCTCGCAAGCCGACGCGGACGGCCCGCCCGGCGGTGTCCGCCGAGGCTGCCTAGCGTGGCAAGGGTGAGCCCTCCGACCGTCCCCGTGCCGCCCGCCCCCGCAGCGCCCGTCGCCCGCCACGGCTGGGCACAGGCCGTGGCCGCTGTGCTGACCGGACTGGCCGTCATGGCGCTGGTGGCGGCGCTGGGCCTTTGGGCGGCCGGAGCGACGGGCCTGCCGGACGGGGCGTTTCCCCGGGTGGTCGCCGCGACCGTGGTCACCTCCGTCGGCGGCAGCATCGAACTCTCCGGAAACGCGGGGGCTCTGGCGCGGACGCAGGCCGGTCTCAACGTGATCCCGCTGTCGGTGACCCTCGCCGGTGCCCTGGTGATCGGCGCGGGCTTCCTCCGGCCGCTGCGGCACCGGGCGGTCGCCTCGGCCCGCGAACTGGCGGGCTGGGCGGCCCGGATCGCGGGGCTGTGGCTGCTCGTGCTGATCGGCCTCGCCCTGGGCGCCCGGCAGACCTTCGCCGTCGACGTGGGCAGCGGCACCCTCGCCGAACTCGCCGGCCTGTTCTCCGCCGAGCCACGGGTCGGCTTCACCACGGACGTGCCGCTGAGCGTGCTGTTCGGACTGCTGTGGCTGGCCGGGGTGCTGCTGCTGGCCCTGCTGGTAGCGCGCGGGGCACCGCTGCCGGGGCGGCTGCTGCGCTTCCAGGAGTCGGTGCGCCCGGCCGCGCACGCGATGGTGGTCCTGCTGCTGGCCTACGTCGCCGTCGCCCTGGTCATCGCACTGGTGACGGCGGCGACGCGCGGGCACCCGGCCACGACGTTCGCGGTGATCCTGCTCGGGCTGCCCAATCTGGCGTGGCTGGCGCTCACCCTGGGCCTGGGCGCGACCTGGCACGGCCGCGTGGCGGGCCCGTTCGGGCTGCCGGTGCCGCATGTGCTGGACGAGATCCTGCGCACCCCGGACGTCTCCGCGCTGAACCTGCGCACGCTCACCGCCCACGACGGCCGGTGGTGGTGGCTCGTGGTGGTGGTCGCGGTGCTGCTGCTCGCGGTCGCCGTCCAGATGGCCGTACGCGCACCGGCCCGCGTCCGCATCTGGCAGCACGCCCTGCACCTGGCCGTCGCACTCGCCCTGACCGTCCTCATGATCTGCCTGGTGGGCCGGGTCTCGGCGCACTACGGCCTGTCCCTGCTCGGCATCGGAAACCTGGGCGGCGGCCTGACCGGGGAACTCTTCCTCAAGCCGGGGCTGTGGCAGGCGGTGGGCCTCGCGACACTGTGGGGGCTGGCCGCCGGGTTCCTGGGCGGCCTGCTGGCCCTGCCGGTACGGCGCCTCGTCGCGACACACACGCCATAAGGGCCGTGTCTCACTCGTGGAACACGGGCTCCGCCCAGTGCGGAGGCGGAGGGGCCGGGGGCGCCGGGTGGCCCTCCGCCGCGGCGGATGCAGAGCCGGGGGTCATGGCCGCACGCAGGGCGGCGACGAAGTCGAGGCAGGTGTCGTAGCGGGCGTCCGGGCTCTTGGCGAGGGCCTTGGCGAACACGGGGTCGGCGGCCCGGCCGAGGTCCGGGCGGGCCTCGCTCGGCGGGGGCGGCTCGTCGTACTGGTGGGCCCAGAGCAGGGCCATGTCGTCCTCGCGCTGGAAGGGCGGCCGGCCGGCGAGGGTCTCGTAGACGACGCAGGCCAGGCCGTAGACGTCGCAGCGGCCGTCGACAGGGCGGCCGGAGATCTGCTCGGGGGCGACGTAGTCGAGGGTGCCGACGAACTGCCCGACGCTGGTGAACCCGGTCAAGGACAGCGACTTCTTCGTCAGCCCGAAGTCGGTGAGGTACACGTGCTCGGGGTGGTCGCTGTCGGTGCCCTCCGCGACCAGGATGTTGCCGGGCTTGACGTCCCGGTGCACCAGGCCGTGCTCGTGGGCGGCGTCCAGCGCGGACGCCACCTGGGCGGCGATCCGGACCGCGTCCGGCAACTCCAACGGGCCGTGCTCGTCGAGGAGATGACGCAGATCGCTGCCGGAGACGTACCGCATCGCGATGTACAGCACGCCGTCCGTCTCGCCGGCCTCGAAGACGGGCACGATGTGCGGGTGGTCGATCGCGGCGGCGACCCGGGACTCGTGGGTGAAGCGCTGCCGGAAGGTGTCGTTGCGGGCGAGTTCCGGGGCGAGCAGCTTGAGCGCGACCGTCCGGTCCAGGCGCAGATCGCGGGCGCGGTAGACGACGGCCATGCCGCCACGCCCCACCTCGCTCTCGATCAGGTAGTTCGCCACCTTCCGGCCGACGAGCTCGGAGGGCCGGCCGGAGAACAGGCTCGTCTGCCCGGCCATCAGCGCTCACCCTCAGGTGCGACCAGCCGGGTCGGGGCGTGCCCGGGATCGTCGGCGCCTGTGACCGCCCGGTCGGTGGCGTAGGTGCTCAGCCGGCGACCGTCGCCGTACGCCCACTTCCCTTCCTCCGGGTCGTACACCCACAGGGACTCCCCGTCGACCACGAGCCCGATGCGCAGCCCCTGGGTGCGGCTCTCGAAGGTCTCCCCGTCGAGGGCGCCTGCCGCCAGCTCCTCCACCGCGGCCCGGTACTCGGCCAGGGCCTGCTCGGCGCGGGCCAGCAGGGGCAGCGGGTCTGCGGCGGCGTCGGTGCCCTCGGCGGCGGGCGGGTCCTGGGGTACGGCGACCAACTGGCGGCTGTCGACCCAGGCGGCCCAGCCGTTGGCGCAGCAGATGTGCCCCCAGTCGCCGAGCCGCTCCACCAGCTGCACCGGCAGCAGGGGATCGAGGGGAAGGGTGGGCCGGGCCGGGTCGGGGGCCTCCCAGGCGGCCATGCCATGGGGTGGGACCACATGGGTGGGGCGGAATCCCTGGCCCGGCGGTGTTCGCGCAGCTGTCATCGGGCGCCTGCCTCGACGAGTTCGGGCGCTGTCGGGGTCACCGGACGCTCCGCCATGGCCAGAATTCTACCGATTCGCTCACATGTGCGCCCGTGTGGGCGGGGCCGGTGACGCAGTCAGGCCACGGGGACGACGAGCGGCGGGAGCGTGCGCTGCATGCGCAGCGCGTCGACGGACTCGGCGAGCAGTTCGTACTCGGTGGTGTCGTCGCTCGCGGCGATCCGCACCAGTCGCCCGCCCGATAACTCGTCGGCGACCAGTTCCTGCCGGACGTCGTCGGCGCACCAGGCCCGCAGCAGCGCGGGAACGTCGGCGACCGTGTCGGCGACCGGGACCAGCGCGCCCGCCGGGAAGACTGCACCCTCGGGAGTCGGATCGAGCCGTTCGGCGATCCAGGACGCCCGGTCACGCAGCCACCACAGGGCCAGCGCCAGGGTCGGTGCCCGGTACGTGCCGAGCGGTACGCCGATGCGCCGTCCGCCGGCCATGCCGTACGCGGTGACATGGCACAGGAATTCGTCGTGCACGATCACTCCCCCGTCGCCTCGCTGTGCGCCGACCAGGCCCGGTTCCTGTGCGGCTCCTGTCCGGTGAAGTGCCCCTGGCGTTCGAGTATCGACACTCCCGAAACACTGTCACCATGACTTTCCGGCCACACTCCTGGCATATTCATCGCCCGTTCTGACCGAGAATGCACCGGCTGTACGGGCGCGACAGGGACGCTTGTGATTACGCGAGAGGTAATCGACCGGCCCCTCGGGGCTCGGGCATGGTGGTCACACCGGATCGGCGAACCCTCAGATCCGACTCCTGACCAGCAGATACTTCCTCGATGGAGGCTGATTCACCATGTCCGTGAACACCGACCGTTACGAGAGCGCCGCCGCCCGTTACTTCGAGGCCTGGAATGCCACCCATCCGGAAGCCATTGCAAAGGCCGTCGCCGCCGCCTGGACCGCCGACGGCGGCTACACCGACCCCCTCGCCGAGGTCCGCGGGCACGAGCAGATCGCGGCCGTGATCGCGGCGGTCCACGAGCAGTTCCCGGGATTCGTGTTCGTGCCGCTCGGCATCGTGGACGGACACCACGACACCGCGCGCTTCGCCTGGGAGCTGGTGAACGAGGCTGGGGGTACCCCCTCTGGGGGAGGTTCGGCGCCGGTCGCCGGGTTCGACGTGGTCACACTGGACGAGGAGGGCCGGATCCGGCAGGTGCTGGGGTTCCTGGACCGGGTGCCGGTCAGCGTTTGAGACGCGAGCGCCCAGAGGGAGGAGGGCGCCACGCCCTCCTCCTCCACCTGCCGTCCTACGGCCGCACGAGCGCGTCGATGCGCGCCAGCTCCTCCGCGTCGAAGTCGAGGTTGCGGACGGCTCCGACACTGTCCTCGATCTGCCGCGCGCTGCTCGCGCCGACCAGGGCGGAGGTGACCCGGCCGCCGCGCAGCACCCAGGCCAGGGCGAGCTGGGCCAGGGTCTGACCGCGGGACTTGGCGAGCTCGTCCAGGGCGCGCAACCGGCCGACCAGGTCCTCGGTGACGGCGTCCGAGTTCAGGAAGGGGCTGTCGCTCGCGGCCCGGGAGTCCTCGGGGATGCCGTCGAGGTAGCGGCCGGTGAGCAGGCCCTGCTCCAGCGGGGAGTAGGCGATCGAGCCGACCTGGAGTTCGTCCAGCGCGTCGAGCAGGCCCTCGTCCTCGGGGCGCCGGTCGAGCATCGAGTAGCGCGGCTGATGGATGAGCAGCGGGGTGCCCAGCTCGCCCAGGATGCGGGCGGCCTCCCGGGTCTGCTCCGCCGAGTAGTTGGAGACGCCGACGTAGAGCGCCTTGCCCTGCTGCACCGCGGAGTGCAGGGCGCCCATCGTCTCCTCCAGCGGAGTCTTCGGGTCGAAGCGGTGCGAGTAGAAGACGTCGACGTAGTCCAGGCCCATCCGCTTCAGGCTCTGGTCCAGCGAGGAGCGCAGGTACTTGCGGGAGCCCCATTCGCCGTACGGGCCGGGCCACATGAGATACCCCGCCTTGGTGGAGATGACCAGCTCGTCGCGGTACGGCGCGAAGTCCGCCTTCAGCGCGTCGCCGAGCGCGGACTCCGCGGCGCCGGGCGGCGGGCCGTAGTTGTTGGCCAGGTCGAAGTGGGTGACGCCGAGGTCGAAGGCGCGGCGCAGGATGGCGCGCTGGGTCTCGACGGGCCGGTCGGGGCCGAAGTTGTGCCACAGGCCGAGCGACAGCGCGGGAAGCTTCAGGCCGCTGCGCCCGGTACGCCGGTAGGGCATGTCGGCGTAGCGGTCGGGGTGTGCGGTGTACAACGCGACTCCAGAGGGGTTGGCACACGGTCTACCGGTCCACTCTTCCCCGGGAGCCGGGCAGCGGTCCAACAGGAGAATCCGATGGAATTCAGCGGATAGGCTTCTCAATCATGGAACTGCGCCATCTTCAGCACTTCGTCGCGGTCGCCGAGGACCAGCACTTCACCCGGGCCGCCGAACGCCTGATGGTGTCCCAGTCGGGTCTGTCCGCCTCCATCCGGGCGCTGGAACGGGAGCTGCGGGCACCCCTGTTCGTGCGCACCACCCGCCGGGTGACGCTGACCGAGGCGGGGCGCGCGCTGCTGGTGGAGGCCGAGCGGATCCTGGCTCAGGTGCGCTCGGCGCACGAGGCGGTCGCCGCGGTGCAGGGCGTGCTGCGCGGCACGCTGGCGCTGGGGACCGAGCAGTGCATCGCCGGGGTGCATGTGGCGCGGCTGCTGGCAGCGTTCCGGGGCCGGCATCCGGACGTGGAGATCCGGCTGCGGCAGGCCGGTTCGGGCGCGCTGGCCGAGGAGGTCGCGGCGGGCCGGCTCGACCTGGCGTTCGCGTACCGCACGCAGGCGGACTCCGACCAGCTGCGCTCGGTGTCCCTGACCAGCGAGCCGATGACCGTGCTGTGCCACGGCGGCCACCGCCTCGCCGCGGCCGGCGCCGTGCTCACGCCGGAAGACCTGGCCGGGGAGGTCTTCGTCGACTTCCAGCCGGACTGGGGCCCGCGCCGCACCACGGACGCCGCCTTCGCCGCGGCCGGGGTCCGGCGGACGGTGGCGCTGGAGGTCAACGACGTGCACGGGCTGCTGGACCTGGTCGAGGAGAACCTCGGCATCGCGGTCGTCCCCCGGCACTTCCGGCACAAGCGGCCCACGCTCACGGCGCTCCCGCTGACGGACACGGACGAGGCCGCGTACGAGACCGTCGCCCTGCTGCCGCCGGAGCGGGCCACCAGCCCGGCGGCCCGCGCCCTGGTCACCCTCCTCGCGACACACGGCCGTGGTTGGCACTGAGATTGATCATGGTCGCCCGGCACAGTGGCAGGGGCTGCGCCGAGTTTCCCGGGAAGATTGATAATCCCTCTCGGGTGACGGCTACCGTCCGCCGAGTGCCGGTGGAATTCCTGACTGATGAGCAGGCGGCTATCTGGGCCTTTCTGCATTGGCCGTTCTGAGCTGGGCTTTTGTGTGGCTGACAGTGTCAGCTTCGTATCCGTGGAGTTCCCCATTCGCGCGAGGCCGGCGAGACCGGTGAGACGTGCTTCGCCACGCGGTCTCTTCTCATCCTCGTCTGCGACTCCACCGAGCACCTGTACACCTACTTACAGATACCTCCGCCCGAATCGCGGAGGGTCTGCCCCCCCGAGCAATCCAAAGCAATCCACTGCGGACGGAAAGCCCGGCGGGCCGCCGGGCCGATGTCCTCTGTCCGGAAAAGGAATCTCCCCATGATCGACGTCATCATCGCGGGCGCCGGACCCAACGGCCTGATGCTCGCCTGCGAACTCGCCCTGGGCGGCGCGAGCCCCCTCGTCTTAGAACGCCTCACCGAACCGTCCAGCGAGCAGCGCGCACAGGGTTTGGTCGGCCAGGTCGTCCGCATGCTCGACCGGCGCGGAATGTACGAGCGGCTGACCACACCCGGTGCCACACCCGAGCCGGCGCCCAGTTTCGTGTTCGGCGCGTTCCCGCTCGACCTGAACGACCTGGCGGACAACCCGCTCTACACCTTGACGGTGCCCCAGCAAAAGGTCGAGCAGATGCTCGCTGAGCGCGCGGCCGAACTGGGCGTCGAGGTCCGCCGCGGCCACGAGGTCACCGGCCTGACGCAGGGCGAGGACTCGGTGACGGTCGAGCTGCGCGGGGGGGAGTCGGTGGAGGCGGCGTTCTTGGTCGGCGCCGACGGCGGGCACAGTACGGTCCGCAAGCTCACCGGCATCGAGTTCCGCGGCGTGACCACGGACAACTCGGTGACGCGCACTGCACACGTGAGCGTGCCCTCGGAGATGATCGGTGCTGATGGCGGCTTGGTCGTACCCGGTTTCGGTGTCCTACCGCCGTTTCGACACGTGCGCACTGAACACGGCATGATCGCCTGGGCACCGTTCCAGGGCGATCCGATGATCGGCACACAGGAGTGGGATCGGCCGGCCGAGGGTGAGGCTTCACTTGAGGAGCTTCAGGCCAGCGCCTCCCGGATCCTCGGCGCGGACCTGCCGCTCCACCCGCCGACCGGACCGGGACCACACGTGATGAGACGGCTGCTCGGCAGCAACACCCGGGTCGCGTCGCAATACCGCGCGGGCCGCGTGTTCCTGCTCGGTGACGCCGCGCACGTGCACTCGACGATCGGCAGCCCGGGGCTCAATCTGGGCCTGCAGGATGCGGTGAACCTCGGTTGGAAGCTGGCCGCGGAACTGCGCGGCCACGCGCCGAAGGGTCTGCTGGACACCTACGAGTCGGAGCGCTCCCCGGTGGCGCGGCGGGTCGCCATGAGCACCCAGTCGCAGTCACTGCTGATCGGCCCGGGCAATGATGTGACGGCCTTCCGTGAACTGTTCGGCGAGCTGCTCGCTCAGCCTGCGACACGGCAGCACATTGCGAATCTGCTGTCCGGCGCGGACATCACCTACGACATGGGGCCGGCGACCGGACCGCTCGTCGGCCGATGGGCGCCGGACCTGCCGGGCCTGCGCGAATTGACCTGCACCGGCCGCCCGCTCCTTCTGGACCCCACCGGCAAACTCGATGCGGGCGTTTGGGCGTCGCACGTCAACACCGTGACCGTCCCAGAACTCGACACCGCACTGCTTCTCAGGCCCGACTGCTATGTCGCCTGGCAAGGCACCACGGACGATGGCTTGTACGAAGCGCTGGAGGCCTGGTTCAGGGCAGCCTGATCTCTGACAAATGAACAGATGCGAGAGTTCTGCGACAGGCCCCGGAACGATTACGTTTCCATAGGCCGCCGTTAGCAGAAAGCCTCTCGAAACCCCGGCGTTCTGCGAGACAGTTCCGGCAGAATGCCGGGGTATATCACTGTCCGCGAACGGGCAGGCGGCGCATTCCGCACGCGCGAGCCACGGTGATGCGCGATGGTGGACCCATGCTTGCGAAGGACATCCTCATCGACGGCTACGGCCGCATCCAGGAAGAAGTCCACGCCGCCCTCGACGGCCTCGGACCGACCGAGCTGCACGCCCGCCCGGCCCCCGGCTCCAACTCCATCGCCTGGCTCGTCTGGCATCTGACCAGGGTGCAGGACGACCACATCGCCGACGCCTTCGACCTCGACCAGGTATGGCTCTCCCAGGGCTGGCAGAAGCGCTTCGGCCTCGACCTGCCGCGCGACGACACCGGTTACGGTCACGATCCCGCCAAAGTCGCGAAGGTGCGGGTGGAGTCGGCGGGCCCGCTCGCCGAGTACTACGACGCCGTGCACGAGCAGACGCTCGGCGCCCTGCGCACCCTCGCCGCCAAGGATCTGGAGCGGATCGTGGACGTGCGCTGGGACCCTCCGGTCACCCTGGGGGTGCGCCTGGTGAGCGTCCTGTCCGACGACCTTCAGCACGTCGGACAGGCCGCCTACCTCAAGGGGCTGGTTCAGAGCGCGGCGGCGTAACCCGGCAGGACCACGTCCTCGATGAGGGCGCGTCGCTCGTCGAACGGGATGAACGCGCTCTTGAGGGCGTTCACCGTGACCGTGCGCAGGTCCTCGACGGTCCAGCCGGCCTCCTCGACCAGCAGGGACATCTCGCGGGTCATCGTCGTACCGGACACCAGACGGTTGTCCGTGTTGAGGGTGACCCGGAAGCCCAGGTTCTTCAGGGCCGTGATCGGGTGCTCGGCTATCGAGGTGGCGCAGCCCGTCTGGAGGTTGGAGGTGGGGCACATCTCCAGCGCGATCCGGCGGTCGCGGACCCAGGACGCGAGGCGGCCGAGCTTGCCGGCCGCGAGGTCGGGGATGTCCTCCGTGATGCGCACGCCGTGGCCGAGGCGCTGGGCGCCGCACACCTGCACGGCCTGGTGGATGCTGGGCAGGCCGTGCGCCTCACCGGCGTGGATGGTGAAGGGCACGCTCTCGCGGCGCAGGTGCTCGAAGGCGTCCAGGTGGTCGGCGGGCGGGAAGCCGTCCTCGGCACCGGCGATGTCGAAGCCGACGACACCGGCGTCGCGGTAGGCGACGGCAAGGTCGGCGGCCTCGCGGACCCGGTCGAACATCCGCATGCCGCACAGCAGGGTGCCGACCCGGACCGGGGTGCCCGCGGCGGCGGCCTTCGCCATGCCCGCGGCGAGACCCTCCTGGACGGCCTCCACGACCTCGTTCAGGGTCAGCCCGCCCTGGGTGTTCAGCTCGGGGGCGTAGCGCACCTCGGCGTAGACGACGCCGTCGGCGGCGAGGTCGAGGACGTACTCCTCGGCGACGCGCAGCAGGCCCTCGCGGTTCTGCATGACGGCGAGGGTGTGCTCGAAGGTGGCGATGTAGCGGACCAGGTCGCCGGAGTTGGCGGCCTCGAAGTACCAGGCGGCCAGCTCGTCCGGGTCGGTGGTGGGCAGGGTGTGGCCGACCGCAGCCGCGAGCTCGACGACGGTGGCGGGGCGCAGGCCGCCGTCGAGGTGGTCGTGCAGGACGGCCTTGGGGAGCCGGCGGAGGGTCTCGATGTCGATGCGGGGCGCGGTCATGGGCGTGCTTCCTCGGCAGGTGGTGCGGGGTGGGCGGTGGTTCAGGCGGTGGCCGGCTGGAGCAGGTCCCAGCGGTTGCCGTACAGGTCCTGGAAGACGGCGACGGTGCCGTACGGCTCGTGCCGCGGCTCCTCCAGGAAGGTCACGCCGGCGGCCGTCATGCGGGCGTGGTCGCGGGCGAAGTCGTCGGTGTGCAGGAAGAACCCCACGCGTCCGCCGGTCTGGTCGCCGATCCGGGCCCGCTGTTCGTCGCCCTTGGCGCGGGCGAGCAGCAGGCCTGTGCCGGTGCTGTCCGGACCGGGTTCCACGACGACCCAGCGGGAGCCGTCCGGCCGGGGCGCGTCCTCGGCCAGCCGGAATCCGAGGGCCTCGGTGTAGAAGCGGATCGCCTCGTCGTAGTCGTCGACCACGAGGGCGACCAGGGCAACGCGTCGCATCGGGACCTTCCGGTGGAGGTGGTTAGCGGGTGAGGTTATACGTAAAACTACGCAGGCGCCAGTCCCTGGTCTACGCGCGTCCGCGTGGGGTGGGAGCGGGCTGTGGACGTGGCGGCGGGTGCGCCCTGGTCAGGGCCTCGCGTCGCCCTGGGCGACCTCGACCCGGTGGTGGAAGTCGGCCATGCCGGTGACGGAGGCCACGCAGGAGACGGCCGTGCAGGCGAGCAGCAGGGCGGCGATCAGGCGGCCGGCCCGATGGGGACGGCGCGGCGCGGCCAGCAGCGCCTGGACGCGCTGCGGGACGGGGCCGGTGGTCGCGGCGGCGGCGAAGTCGGGGCGGGCGGAGCGGGAGGACTGCCCGGCGAGGGCCGCGCGGGCGATGGCGCGGGCCGCCAGGCGCCGGTCGCCGACAAGGGCAGCGGCGGCCTCGTCGGCCGCCCGCTCCGCGGCGAGCCTGACGGTGTCGCGGACCGGGCGCAGGGCGGGGTGGCAGTGGGCGGCGAGTTCGGCGGCGGCGAGGAAGTAGTGGTGGCCGCCTTCGTTGTGGGCCCGCTCGTGGGCGAACAGTGCCTCCCGCTCGGGGCCGTCGAGGCTGCGCAGCATCGCGGTGGTGACGACGATCCGGTGCGGGCGGCCGGGCAGGGCGTACGCGTCCGGGCGGGGCGAGTCCACCACGCACAGGTCACCGGCGGCGGGCCCGCGCCCGGCCTCCGTGCGGGCGGCGCGGAAGGCACGGGTCTGGTGCAGCACAGAGCGGACGAGGGTCCAGCCGCACACGGCAAGGGCGCCGACGGAGACGGCCGCGGCCGGGACCACGAAGAGGGCGGAGGCCGTGTGCAGCGGGTGGACCAGCTCGCCGAGCGCGGCGAAGAGGGGCAGCCGGAGCAGCCCGGTGAGCACGAACGCGCCGAGCGCGGCCAGCGAGCAGCCCGCGAGGACGAGCGCACAGGCGGTGACGGCCCACAGCGCGGCGACCGGGGCCAGCCGGTCGAGGGCACGCCGGGCCAGCGCCGGGAGAGCGAACGGCAGCAGCAGGGGCAGCAGGAGCAGTGCGGTCATCGGCCGTCGGGTTCGAGCAGGTCGCGCAGGATGCGTTCGTCGTCGGGGCTCAGCTGGGCGACGAAGCGGGCCAGGACCGTCTCACGGTCGTTGTCGCGGTCGAGTTCGCTGTGCATCCGGCGCGCGGTGAGGCCCTGGGCGTCCCGGGCCTCCCTGGCGGGGTAATAGGCGTAGCCGCGGCCCTGCCGCTCCCGCTTGACCACGCCCTTGTCGTGCAGCCGGGCGAGGATCGTCGTGACCGTGGTGCGGGCGAGGCCTGCGCCGAGGCTCCGCTGGACCTGGCCGGGCGTCTGGGGCGCGCCGGCGGCCCAGAGCGCGGCCATGACGCTCGCTTCGAGTTCACCGGCCGGCCGGCGTTCGTCCTTGGCCTCGGTCATGGGAACGTTCCTCACTCCGTCCTGGTCCACGGCATCGGATGACCGTCTACTGGATTGTAGTCAGCCGGGTGCCGTCCACAGGGTGCGCGGCGAGCCCATTATGCGAACCGATGATGAACGGACTACCGCCACCGGCGCACGCCGTCAGGCCGCCCGGCGCAGCTCGTCCAGCCGGCCCAGCTCCTCCGCCGTGAGCTTCAGGGCGCCTGCGGCTACGTTGTCGGCGAGGTGGTCCGGGTTGCCGGTGCCGGGGATGGCGAGCACGTGCGGACCCTGGTGCAGGGTCCACGCGATGCGCACCTGCGCGGCGCTCACGCCGTGCGCGCGGGCGATCGCGTGCACCTCGTCCTCCTGCCGGGCGGCGACAGCACCGCGCTCAGCGCCCTCGCCCGCGACGGCGTAGAAGGGCACGAAGGCGATGCCCCGCTCGCCGCACATCCGCAGGAGTTCGTCGCCGTCAGGGTCGGGGGCGGCCAGTCCGTACCGGTTCTGCACGGCGACCACGGGCGCGATCTCCAGCGCCTCGGTGAGGTGCCGGGGTTCGACGGCGGAGATCCCGAGGTGGCGGATCATTCCGGCGTCGCGCAGTTCGGCGAGCGCGCCGAAGTGCTCGGCGATGGAGTCCTGGCGCATGCGGCGGAGGTAGACGAGGTCCAGGTGGTCGCGGCCGAGCTGGCGCAGGTTCTCCTCGACGTGGCCGCGCAGCTGGTCGGGGCGGGCGGAGGTGCCCCACTCGCCGGAGTACTCGCGGAAGGGGCCGACCTTGGTGGCGATCAGCAGGTCGTCGGCGTACGGGGCGAGCGCGGTGTTGATGAGCTCGTTGGCGGAGCGCAGGGCGGAGAAGTAGAACGCTGCGGTGTCGATGTGGTTCACGCCGAGTTCCACGGCCCTGCGCAGGACGGCGAGCGAGCGGGCGCGGTCGCTGGGCGTACCGAGGTGGAAGGCGGCGCTGCCCGTGAGCCGCATCGCGCCGAAGCCGAGGCGGTGGACGGGCAGTTCGCCGAGGGTGAAGGTGCCGGAGGCGTCCGCGGTGATGATCGTTTCAGCAGTCATCGGCGGAGTTTCGCACATCCGCCCTGAGCCGCGGAGGTCAGCCGGGCGGCTTGGCCAGGCCGCCTTGCGGTGGGCGGAGCATCGGACGCGTACAGCCGTGCGGCTTCGGCGTGCCGGGCGTCCCGGGAGGACTCGCGGCGCAGAAGGTCGATGGCCCCCTGCCGGCTCGGTGACATCGATGTCACCGAGGAAGCGGGCGAGGACGGCGGCCAGGGCGGCCTTGCGGCCCTCCAGCGCCCCGTCCAGGCCGGCGGCCTGTATCAGCAAGATGCCGCCCAGGTACTCCTTGCCCTCGGCGGGCATGAGCTCGGCGAGCTCCTCCGGCGCGGGCGGCTGCGCACAGGTGGTCTGGACCGAGCCGAGCAGGGAGTACAAGCCGAGATCGACACCGCCCCCAAGGAATCTGGAAGAAAACTCCGTCGGGGAACCTCCGCGGAGACTCCGGCCGTCACCGGCGCCGCAGTACGCGCTGCGCCAGCGCGTGCGTACCGACGGCCGCCGCGGCGGCGAACGCGAGGCCCTGGACCGCGTCGGCCGGGCGCGCCGGGCTCAGCACTCCGGCCCGGCGCAGCCGGCCGCGTGCCCAGGCGGTGAACGGCAGCACCACGAGGGGGGTGGTCGCGGAACCCGGTGTGTAGCCACGGACGACGGCGGCCTGCGCCAGGTGGACCAGGCCGTGCAGCCCGAAGGCGTTGAGCGCCGTCTGGTAGACGGCCGAGCGTCCCCCGGTGCGGTGCCCCTCGGCCGCGCAGGCCGCGACCACGACCGCCATCGCGACGACGGCGGTACTGAACTCACGCGCGTCCACCGACTCCAGCCGCCGCCACACCGTTTCGGGCACCCGGGGAAAACTCCTGCGCAGCTCCGGGGTGTGCGTCCGTACCCAGCGCGGCACCATCGCCACTTCCTCGGAGTCGTGCAGGGCCCACGCGGCCAGCAACCCGAAAGTGACGGACGGGCCTATGTCGTTCGGCTTTCGCGTCATGAACAGGCAGTTTGCCACAGCGAGTTGATCATCCTACGCACCGTACTCAGCTGAACAGAGCGGGCGCTCAGGACCGGCGACCGCCGCCCGGGAGAACTCGACCGGCCTCCTGTCGCGGCAGCCCGCTGAGCTCTACACATAAAGAGGAAATAAGGGCACAATGTGTTATATGCGGCGCTTAACCGCATACCGCACCAGACGCGGTCGGACCTGCAAGTCAAGGGAGACGAGTCATGGCCGACGTCTCGCACAGGGGTGACATCACGACCCACCCCGATATCTCCGAAATGCGGGCACGCTACGCCCGCATGCTCGGCGGTCGTGATGTTGCGCTCGTGGACGGGCCGGTGTTCCTGCTCGGCCTGTACTGCGCGGCATCACCGTGGATCCTGCACTACACGACGAGCCAGCCGGCGCTCGTGACCCACAACCTGATCCTGGGCATAGCGATAGGCCTGCTGGCACTCGGATTCACCCGGGCCCCCGAGCGGATGTACGGCCTGAGCTGGGCCATGTGCGCCTTGGGTGTCTGGATGATCATCGCGCCGTGGATCGTGGGCACGAGCCCGGACAAGGGCGTGATCATCAACAACGTCATCATCGGCGCGCTGGCCTTCGCACTAGGGCTGATGTGCGCCGGTACGGCGGCGAAGAGCGCTCCCCAGCCATAAGAGCCACGAAGTCAGGACACGAGGAAAGGAAGACCCATCAGTAGAGACAGGCAAGAACAGGAGGCCGGTCCACCCGGGTGGACCGGCCTTCGCCGCTCGGTCGAACTCAGTTGCGCCGCACGACCGTTGGGGTTCAAGCTCCGGCGGTCTGCGCGTCCGGCGCCCCCACGCTCACGAACTCCTCGCTGATCTCCCTCTCCCCGAACGGCCAGACCTTCTCCAGCCGCGCCCAGATCAGGAAGGCCACGCAGCCGAGGGCCAGCCAGGCCAGGGACCATTCGATGGGGTGGCGGCCCGGGGAGTTCCGGTCGGCGTAGCCGTAGATCACGCACCAGCCGACGAGGGCGACGATGCTCGGCAGAGGGTAGAGCCACATCCGGTAGGGGCGGTTCAGCGTCGGCCGGCGCTTGCGCAGGACCGTCAACGCCACGATCTGGGCGAGCGCCTGAACGATGACCATCACCGTGGTCAGCAACTGGATCAGGGTCGCGAGGTCGGTGTGACGGCCGATCAGGAAGCCCACCGCGGTGATCACGCCCATGGTCGCGAGGCCGAGCATCGGGAAGCGGTGCTCGGGGTGCAGCTTCTCGTAGGGCCGGAAGAAGACCCGGTCGCGCGCGGCGTCGTACGGCACCCGGGAGCCGCCCAGCAGGCCGGTGAAGACCGAGGCGAACGCCGTGACGAGGATCAGCACGGTCACCGTGTCGGCCGCGCCCTTGCCCCAGGCCTTCTCCAGCACCGCCGACGCGACCGAGGTGGCGGCGACGTCGTGCGGGTCGGTCATCCGGCGCCAGTCGACGACGCCGAGGGTGCCGATCTGGAGCAGCAGGTAGATCGCCATGATGCCGAGGATCGAGTAGAGGATGGAGCGCGGCAGGGTACGGCCCGGGTCCTTGATCTCGGCGCCCATGTACGCCGTGGTGTTGTAGCCGAGATAGTCGTAGATGCCGATCGTGAGGCCCGCGGCGAAGCCGAGCCAGAAGTGGTTGCTCGTCAGGTCGAAGGCGCGCGCCGGGTAGGTGAAGGCCAGGTTGGCGCTGAAGTCGCCGGCGGCGGCGACGATCACCAGGAGCACCGAGGCCATCATCACGGCCCACATGACGGCGGTGATGCGGGCGATGTTCTCGATGCCGCGCCAGAGCAGGAGCACGACCAGGGCGATGACACCCAGGCCGATCAGGTCGCCGGACGTCCGGCCGAGATCGGGGGCCAGATAGCCCAGGTACTGGACGAAGCCGACCACGCCCGTGGACATGATCAGCGGGATGAAGAGCATCGCCGTCCACACGAACAGGAACGGCATCAGCCGGCCGGTGCGGTACTGGAAGGCCTGGCGGAGGTAGACGTAACTGCCGCCCGAGCCGGGCAGGGCGGCGCCCAGCTCGGCCCAGACCAGCCCGTCGCAGAGCGCCAGGACCGCGCCCGCGACGAACCCGATGACCGCCTGCGGGCCGCCGAACGCGGTGACCATCAGCGGGATCGTCACGAACGGGCCGATGCCGCACATCTGGCTCATGTTGATGGCCGTGGCCTGGAACAGGCCGACACGGCGGACGAAACCACCCGTGGGTGGCGGGCTTCCGGACATGGGAACTCCTGACACGACGGGCGCACGGGCCGCGTGCTGTGCTGCGCGGCGGCTCGCCCGGCCGGACTGACGGACCGGACTGACTGGCCGATAAAGTTAAGGAGCCTTACTAGAGGCGTCAAGTATGCGTCAGCAATGCGTGAGAATGGTGCGATGCCCGCCAGCAACGCCGTGGACCAGCCGGAACAGCCCTGGAGCCGGCAACGCCTGCGCAGCACCAACGAGCGGCTGCTCCTGGACCGGCTGCGTGCCCTCGGTGCCGCTTCGCGGGCCCAGCTGGCCCGGGACACGGGCCTGTCGAAGCCGACCGTCTCCAGCGCGCTGGCCTCGCTGGAGGCCGCGGGGCTGGTCCACGAGGTCGGCACGCACGCGCCCGAACGCGGGCGCACCGCCGTGCTGTACGCCCCCGATCCCGCCGCCGGGTACGCGCTCGGCGTGGACATCGGCCGGAGCTGGCTGCGGGTGGCGGTGGTCGACCTGGACGGCACGGTGGTCGCGCGGGCGGACGTACGCAACCGGGCCCGCGCCTCCGCCGCCCTGGCCGACCTGGTCGTCGGCACCGCCCGCCAGGTGATCGCCAACTCGGGCGTCGACCCGGCCGAGGTGGTGCACGGGGTGGTGGGCACGCCCGGGGTGTACGACGAGAAGCAGCGGCGGGTGCGGTACGCGATGCATCTGCCGGGCTGGGGCCGGGCGGGGCTCGTGGACCGGATGCACGAGGAGCTGGGCGTGCCCCTGGAGGTGCACAACGACGCGAATCTGGCGGCGCTCGGCGAGTACACGTACGGCGTCGGCGCGGGCAGCAGGCTCTTCGCGTACATCCTGATCGGTACCGGTCTAGGCATGGGGGTCGTCAGCGAGGGGCGGCTGTTCACGGGGGCGCACGGGCTCGCAGGGGAGATCGGATTCCTGCCCTGGCCGGGACGGCAGAAGCCGCGACGGCTGGAGGACGCGGTGTCGGGGGTGGCCGTGGTGGAGGCCGCCCGGCACTTCGGGATGAGCGGGCAGCTCACCGCGAAGGCGGTGTTCGACGCGGCCCGGCAGGGCAACCAGGCGGCGGTACGGGCGGTGGAGCTGGAGGGCGAGCGGATCGCGCACACGGTCGCGGCGACCGCCGCCGTGCTCGACCCGGACCTGGTGGTGCTCGGCGGCGGGGTCGGCCACAGCGTCGACCTGCTGCTCGGGCCGGTCCAGGAGCACCTGCGCACGCTCACCCCGCTGCGGCCGAGGCTCGCGCCGAGCCGGCTCGGCGAGGACGCTGTGCTCCTGGGCGCGGTCGCGACGGCGCTGGGCACGGCCCGGGAGCTGGTGTTCGAGCGCCGGTCGGCCGGCGGCTGAGGAACCGACATCCGAGGAACCGACGTCCGAGGGACCGGCGACGGGGCGACCGGCGGGTCCGCCGGGCATGTGCCGCGCCGGGCTCGATGATTGACAGTGTCCGGCGCACGCCCTAGCTTGAGCCAGATTAGTAAAGTTTCCTAACTTTACGAAGGCTTACAGGGCTTACAAGGCTCACAAAGGCTGGAGACCCGCGTGTTCCCTCGCCCCACTCCCCGGCGCCGTTCGGCCGCGGCCTGCGTGGCCCTGGGCCTGCTCTGCTCGCTCGCCACCGGCGCCTGGGCGGGTCCCCGCCCTGCCGTGCCGCGGCTCGGGCCCGCCCCCGTCACCCGCGTGCCATCCGCCGCCGGAGCTTCCACCCCGCTCTCCGGCTACGCGATCCAGTCCACGGCGAAGGTCTCGGACCCCGCGACGGCCGTCTCCTCCCCGGGCTATCCGGCCAGGGGCTGGTACCCGGCGGGCCCGCGCTCCACGGTCCTGGCCGCGCTGCTCGCGGACGGCGAGTACGCCGACCCGTTCTACTCCACCAACCAGCAGAAGATCCCGGCGTCCCGCTTCCAGGTCCCCTGGTGGTACCGCTCCGACTTCACCGTGCCGGACACCGGCGGGCGCACCTACCTCGACTTCAGCGGCGTCCTCTCGGCGGCCGACGTGTACGTCAACGGCCACCGGCTGGCCGAGGTGGCGGACGTCACCGGCGCCTACACCCACCACGAGCTGGACGTCACCTCGCTGGTACGGGCGGGCACGAACACCGTCGCCTTCCGGATCCGGCCCAACGACCCGAAGAAGTACCTGACCATGGGGTGGCTCGACTGGCTCCAGCCCCCACCCGACCAGAACATGGGCATCGTCCGGGACGTCCTGATCCGCCGCGCCGGACCGGTCGCGCTGCGCGACGCGCACGTGGTCACCAAGCTGGCCGTGCCGTCCCTGGCCACCGCCGACCTGACCGTCAGGGCCCAGGCCCGCAACGACTCCGGCACGGCGGTCACGGCCGCGATCACCGGCAGCATCGGCAACGCGAGCTTCACCCGGACCGTGCCGCTCGCCGCGCACGAGACCAAGACGGTCACCTTCTCCCCCGCCGACACGCCCGGCCTGCACCTCACCGACCCGAAGGTCTGGTGGCCCGCGGGCATGGGCGGGCAGCCGCTGTACGACCTCGACCTGACCGCCTCCGTCGACGGTACGGCGTCGGACACCGCGCACGAGACCTTCGGCATCCGGGACATCCAGGCACCCCTGAACGCCGACGGCGCCCGCCAGTACCGCATCAACGGCCGCAAGCTGCTGATCAAGGGCGGCGGCTGGTCCCCGGACGAGTTCCTGCGCTGGGACCGCGGCTACGCCGAGGACCGGCTGAAGTACGCCGTCGACCTGGGCCTGAACACCATCCGTCTGGAGGGCCATCTGGAGCCGGACGAGTTCTTCGACCTCGCCGACCGCTACGGCGTGCTCACAATGCCGGGCTGGGAGTGCTGCGACAAGTGGGAGGGCGACGTCAACCCCAGCGGGACCGGGGAGAAGTGGACCTCCGCCGACCACACGGTCGCCAAGGCGTCCATGGCCGCCGAGGCGGCCAGGCTGCGCGACCACCCGAGCGTGGCCTCCTTCCTGATCGGCAGCGACTTCGCGCCCGACGCGACGATCGAGAAGAGCTACCTGGACGCCCTGAAGGCCGCGGACTGGACCGCCCCGGTGGTCGCCTCCGCCTCCGACAGTTCCTCGCCGCGGCTGGGGAGTTCGGGCATGAAGATGACGGGCCCCTACGACTGGGTGCCGCCCGGCTACTGGTACGCCAAACGCGAGGGCGGGGCGACCGGCTTCAACTCCGAGACCAGCGCGGGCCCCGACATCCCCACCCTCGACACCCTGCACGACATGATGACCTCGGCCGAACTCGACACCCTCTGGCAGAGCCCGAACGCCCGGCAGTACCACCGCTCGCCGTCCGCAGTGTTCGGCACCCTCAAGATCTACGACGCGGCCCTCACCGGACGGTACGGCGCCCCGCAGAGCCTCGCCGACTATGTGCGCAAGGCCCAGCTCGCCCAGTACGAGAACGTCCGGGCCCAGTACGAGGCGTACGAGCGCAACGCGACGGATGCGAGCAAGCCCGCCACCGGGGTGATCTACTGGATGTTCAGCAGCGGCTGGACCTCCCTGCACTGGCAGTTGACGGATCGCCATCTCGACCAGGGCGGGGCCTACTTCGGCGCCAGGAAGGCGAACGAGCCGCTGCACATCCAGTACTCGTACGACGACCGCTCGGTCGTGGTCGTCGACAACCGGCACGCAGGCGCCGCTGGACTCACGGCACGGGCCACGCTGTTCAACCCCGACGGCACCCAGAAGTACGACAAGACCGTCACCGGTGTGACGGTGAGCGGCGACGGCGCGCACGCCACCGCCCTGACCCTGCCCTCGTCGGTGGGCGGTCTGTCGGCCACGCATCTGCTCCGGCTGACCCTGACCGACGCCGACGGCAAGGAGGTGAGCCGGAACGTGTACTGGCTCTCCACCAGGCCCGACACCCTCGACTGGGCGCACACCGACTGGTACTACACGCCGACGACGAGCTACGCCGACCTCAAGGGGCTCGGCTCGATGGCGCGCGTACCGGTGTCGGCCACGGCGTCGACCGAGTCGTCCGGCGACACCTCGACCACGACGGTGACCGTGCGCAACTCCGGGAGCGGGAAGACGCCCTCGCTCCTCACGGACGTCCATCTGGTCGACGCGAAGGGCCGGCCGGTGCTGCCGGTGCGGTGGTCGGACAACGAGGTCACCCTGTGGCCGGGTGAGTCGGTGACGCTGACCGCCACCTACCGGACGGCCGACCTGCGCGGCTCCGCGCCGCGGGTGCGGATCTCCGGCTGGAACACGCCGGAGCGGACGCTACCGGCGGCGTGAACCGGGTGGGCCCGGCCTCGCGGCCGGGCCCAGGGGCGTCAGCTGACGTTGAGCGCCGTGTCGTCGAGGACGAACGACGTCTGGAGCTGGTTGCCCTCGGTGCCGGTGAACTTGAGGGTGACGGTCTGTCCGGCGTAGCTGCTGAGGTTGAAGCTGCGCTGGGTGTAGCCGGAGGCGGCGTTGAGGTTCGAGTACGTCGCCAGGGTGCTCAGCACGGTCCCGGAGCTGTTGAGGACCTGCACCTTGAGGGTGTCGTAGGCCGTCGTGGTCGTGGTCTCCGCCGTGTCGACGTGCAGGTAGAAGCTCAGGTTGGCGCTCGTACAGCCGGACGGGACGGTCACCGACTGGGAGACGGTGTCGGTGGTGGCGCTGCCGTAGCCGTCGAGCCAGGCGTAGTACGAGCCCGAACGCGGCGACTCGCCCGTCGTGTTGGTGATCACACCGCTGGACGCGCTCCAGGTGGTGTTCCCGGACTCGAACCCGTTGTTGCCGAGGAGCTGGGCGGCGGTGCAGGTGCCGGTGCCGCCGCCTCCGCCGCCGCTGCTGGTGCCGTCACCGGCCAGCCAGGCGGTGGCGTTGAGGGCGAGGGGCGCGTCGGTGGCGGTGGAGTCGTTCCAGCCGTCGTACAGAGTGTTGCCGGACTGTCCGGTGCCGTCGTCGATGGGTGAGCTGTCACCCCAGAAGGCAACGCGGCCGGAGCCGAAGGTGCTGGTCAGGAAGAAGGCGCCGGTGTTGCCGGAGTAACCGGTGCGGTAGAGCAGGCCCTTGACGGAGGAGTTGTCGGCGGGCTTGAGCGTGGCCGTGGTGCCGTTGGCGATCAGGCTCTTGGTGACGTTGCCGAAGGAGCCGTGCAACACCGGGTTGGTGCTGTCGCTGATGGCCGGCGGGTGGTCGGACGTGATGTTCAGGGAGTCGATGGAGAAGCCGAACGGGTCGGTGGAGTCGACGCTGTTGTTGGTCATCAGGTCGTTGAGGATCTGGACCGCGTCGTAGCCGTCGTTGTTGCGGTCGGCCTGGGTGTGGTCGGAGATCATGAACAGGCCGCCGCCGTTCTTCACGAAGTTCATGATCGCCGTCTTCTCGGCGGCCGTGAACAGCGTGTTCGGCTCGGGCAGGACCAGCGTGTCGAAGTTCGACAGGTCGGTCGAGGAGGTGCCGCCGTAGCTGAGGCTGGAGCCCGTGGGGAGGGTCTTCAGGCTGTAGCTGCCGGTCTTCTGGAGGTCCACTCCCCAGGAGGAGAGGGCGCCGGTCCAGTCCGTCTCGGCCGACGGGGAGGCGTTCTGCCCGAGCGGGTCGGGCTGGCTGGTGGAGATGATCCAGTCGGCGTTGCCGGCCGTCTCGGCGTGGGCGTTGTCGAACAGGATGCGGTGCGTGGTCGCCGCGTGGGCGGGGGCGGCACCGGCGCCGAACTGCAGGGCGGCTCCGCTGAGGAGCAGACCGAATCCGGCCAGGGCGGTGGTGAATCTGCGGCTGGACCTTCTGGATCCAAGCATCCGGACGAACCTCCATGAGGGGTGGGGAGAGGCGGTGCGGGCGCCAAGTCTGCGCGCGTAGAACCTGCTTGAGGGTTCTACACGCGTCAACTGGTTGAAAGGTACATGGCATTACGGTCCGGTGAACAGAGAGTTCAGGGGACGAAGGCGTTCGCCGAAACAGCCGATGGGAGTCAAATCCCGTACAGACAGGGCGTCGTGGTGCTCAGCGCGTGGAAGCCGAGGCGCTCCAGGATCGGGCGGCTCATGGGTGAGGCGTCGACCTGGAGGTACCGGTAGCCGTGGGCGGCGGCGACGCGGGCGCGGTGGGCCACCAGGGCGCGGTAGACGCCCCGGCCGCGCCAGGCCTCGATGGTGCCGCCGCCCCACAGCCCGGCGAACGGGGTGCCGGGCACCAGTTCCATGCGGGCCGCGCTCACGGGCTCGTCTCCGGCGAGCGCGACCACGGCGACGACCGTGCCGGGATCGGCGGCCAGTTGGGCGCGCAGCCGGTGGCGCAGCCGGGTGCCGTCGGTACCGAAGGCCTTCTCGTGCACGTCCACGACGAGATCGGCACCGGCCGGATCGGTGACCCTCAGGAAGCGGATGCCGGTGGGAGGTCGGGCGTCAACGGCGAGTTCGGCGGTCTCGCCGATGAGCAGCGTCTCCTCGGGCTCGGCCCGGAACCCGGCGGCGGCAAGCCGCGCTCCGAGGTCCGCCGGCCGGTCGTGGCCGTACAGCTTCCACTCGAAGTCCCGGCCCAGACCGGTGAAGTACGCGATCTGCTCCTCGACGGCCAGGTCCGCTCCCTGCGCGTCCAGGCCTGACCAGAGGACACCGTTCCAGCCGTGGGTGTCGGCGACCTGGCGCACCACGGCACCGGCCCGCTCGATCCGGGCTCCGGGCCCGTCGGGCCGGGCGCGCTCGCGCATGTCCCGGTCATAGAGGGCGAGCACCGTGGCGTGATCCATGCAGTCACTCCAGCATGGGCGGCCGGGCCGGGCAACGGGATAAGCGTCCGTCCGGCTGGGGCGTCAGCCGAGTTCCAGGGTGGTGACGCCGAAGACCCGCTCCTGCGCATGGGCACGGACCGGTCCGGTGTACATGCGGGCGGTCTCGAACGAGGCGGTGAATCCTGCCTGTTCGGCGAGGGCAGTGCCGGCCGTGTTGGGCTCGGGCACGTCGATGGCGACCTCGCGTCCGGCGACGTCGGCGGTGAGGGCGGCGAACAGCGCTCGCGCGTCGTCGGCGGTGTCGGCGAACAGCGGGCCGATACGCAGGGTGTCGCGGCCGGGGCGGATCACCCCGTAACCGGTGAGGCGGGTGCCGTCGTGGCGGACGAGGGTGCGGTGGCCGGGGGTGGCGAGCCACTCGGCGAGGAAGCGCGGGCGATCGGCCGGGTAGCAGGCGCCATCGTAGGCGGAGAGGGCGGCGAAGTCGTCGGACCCGGCCGGTCGAACCCCCTGCGGTGTTTCGCTCTCGGTCGCGATGCCGGTGAACCGGACGGTTCGGTAGGCGAGTTCGAAGCCGGACTGGCGGTAGTTGTCCTGCTGGGCGACGACGCCGTCCAGGCCGATGGTGCGGTCGCCGGCGTGGGCCAGGGCGGTCTTCCAGGTGGTGAGGCCATGGCCGTGGCCGCGCAGGTCGGGGCGGACGAGGTAGCAGCCGAGGAAGGCGTAGTCAGTGCCGTAGTTGACGACGGAGATGGCCGATACCGGCTCCCCGTCGATCCGGCCGAGGAAGAACCCGTCGGGATCCTGCGCGAAGAAGGCGGGACCGTCACACACCCCGGGATTCCACCCCTCCGCCGCCGCCCACGCGCTGATCACCGGCCAGTCCTCGAGGGTGGCCTGCGTGAGGACGAGGTCCTGGGGGGCCGGAGAGGTCATCGATACGCTCCCTTTCATCGGTTTCATCGGTTTCATCGGCTTCAACGGTGTTGCAACGGGTACTTCATCCTTCCGGATCAACGCGGGCCACACCATGAGGGGTTCGGCCACGGCTCGGTCGTGCGGCAAGTCCAAGGCCCCACCGGGCCGGCGTCCGGTGGGGCCTTGGAGTGGGCTAGGGAGCGTGGGTCAGCGGGTGCGGGCCGGGCGGAAGCGGCGGTAGAGGAAGCCGCCGCTGAGGACGAGCGCGGTGCTGCCCGCGAGTGCGGGGAGCGTCAGGTCCGCTCCCGTGTAGGCCAGGCTGCCCACGGACGCCGGGACGGCGTTCGAGGGCTGCTGGGCGGGGTGGGACTTGACGGGGGCCGACGGCACCGAAGGGGCTGCCGGCTGCGGAGTGGCCGGAGGCTGCGGGGTCGCCGGAGGCTTCGGAGTGGCCGGAGGCTGCGGGGTCGCCGGAGGCTTCGGAGTGGCCGGAGGCTGCGGGGTCGCCGGAGGCTGCGGGGTCGCCGGAGGCTTCGGGGTCGCCGGAGGCTTCGGAGTGGCCGGAGGCTTCGGGGTCGCCGGAGGCTTGGGCTGGTCGCCGGAGTCGTTGACGGACGTGTTGCCCATGACCGGGTTGCCCACGCCGACGACGTTCGCGGTGTTCCCGCTGACGTTCACCGGCAGGTGGACGGGGACCTGGATGTCGTTGCCCGAGACCACGCCGGGCGAGTCCTTCGCCACACCCTGGGCCGTCGCGCCGCCGGACGTGGCGGATCCGCCGCTGTTCGTGCAGGTGTTGCCCGCCGCGGGATTCAGCAGTCCCACCACGTTCACGGTGTTGCCGCACAGGTTCACCGGCACATGCACCGGGACCTGAACGGTGTTGCCGGAGATCACCCCGGGTGAGCCGGCCGCGGAGCCGTCGGCGGAGGCGCCGCCGGCAGCGAGAGCGGCGGACACCGGCATCGCCACGGCGAGCGCGCCGGAAGCGGCGGCGACGGCGATCACGCGGTTACGGGTAGCCCGTCTCATTGGTTTCCTGCCTTCCAGACATTGCAGCGGGTACTCACCCGCAACCCTTAAAACGCCTACGAACCATCCGAGTTATGGCTTATCGCTCTTTCACCCCGTTGAGTGACAGTGGTATCGAACCTCATGTAAAACCGACTAATAATCATTGATGGGAGCAGAGCGGGCGAAGGATACGGCTCCGGGCGCTCTTCCGCTCGCCGGGAGGCGGGCCGTCCGGGGCCCACTTATGGTGATCCGAGGGCGCCGTCCCGGTCCGCAGCGAGCGCCCGGGAGGTGGGATCGATGCTGGTCACGCTGTCCATACGGCCCGCCGTACGGCGCTGCGCCGGTGCGGGTGTCGTCGCCCTGGCGCTGCTCGGGGCCGGGCTGCCCGCGGCGGCGGCCGAACGGCCCCAGCCCGATCTGTCCCGCTTCTACCGGCAGAAGCTCACCTGGGCGCGCTGCCAGGGCCCGGACATGCCCAAGGACCTCCAGTGCTCCAAGGTCACCGTGCCGCTCGACTACGCCCGACCCGGCAAGGGCACGCTCGACGTGGCGCTGGCCCGCTACCGCGCCACCGGCCCGTCGAGGGGCTCGGTGCTGCTGAACTTCGGCGGTCCGGGCGGTCCCGGTGTCAGTTCGCTCGCCATCGGCGGAAAGCAGTTCATGGACCTGACGAACGGCTACGACGTGGTCACCTTCGACCCGCGCGGAGTCGGCCGGTCCTCCCCCGTGAGCTGCGGCGAGAGCTCCGACGAGCTGACCACCGCCACGAACGAGAGCCCCGACCTCAACCGTCCGCAGACGCTGCTCAAGCAGTTGCGGCAGACCGCCGAGCAGTGCACCAAACACTCCGGACCGGTGCTGCCGTACATAGGCACCGTGAACACCTCCCGCGATCTGGACGTCATCCGTCAGGCGCTGGGTGACAAGAAGCTCAACTACCTGGGGTTCTCGTACGGCACGCGGCTCGGCGCGGTGTACACGGCGCAGTTCCCGCACCGGGTGGGCCGGGTGGCCCTCGACGGCGTGGACACCCTGACCGAACCCCTGTCCGAGCAGGGCATCGCGGGTGCCGAGGGCCAGCAGACCGCGCTGGACGATTTTCTGGACTGGTGTACGACGGACATCGCATGTCCGTTCGGGCAGGACCGGCGGGCGGCCGGGGACCAGGTCGTCGGGCTCGTCCACTCGCTGGACCAGAACCCCGTGCCGTCGGACGCCGGGGGCACGTTCTCCGGCCAGGACCTGGTGGGGGCCATGGGGCAGGCCCTGTACAGCAGAGATCTGTGGCCGTCGCTGGAGCGCGCGCTGGCCTTGCTGGTCCAGGACGGCGACACGCGGGGCATCCTGGCCTTCTCCACGGGCGGCATGGACCTGCGGCGCGGCGAGGACGGCCGGCACCGGTCGGACGGCGGGCTGGTCGACGCCCAGAACGTCCCGGCGGACAATCTCTTCGCCTCACTGATGGCGATCAACTGCGCGGACGACCCCGACCGGCCCACCGCCGCACAGATCACCCGGGACCTGAAGAGCCTGCTGGCGGCCTACGAGGAGGCCTCACCGGTCTTCGGCCGCTACCGGCTCACCCAGCTGCTGATGTGCTACGGCCGCCCCAAGGGCACGGATTTCATCCGGGACCGGGTGAAGAACGTCCACTCGGCCCGGATACTGCTGGTCGGCACGCGCGGCGACCCGGCGACGCCGTACCGCTGGACCGTGGAGACGGCCAGGCGGCTCGGCCCGTCGGCGGTGGTGCTCGACAACAAGGGCGAGGGACACACCGGGTACTCGTCCTCCAAGTGCGTGCACCGCAAGGTCAACGACTTCCTGCTGTACGGCTCCCTGCCCGCGAACGGCAGCTCCTGTCCGGCGGGCGGGAACGACTGGAACGCGATCCCGAACACGCCCGAAAGCTGACGGACGGCTGTACGGTGACCGCCGGCCGGGGCCCCGGCCTCAGCCGAGGTCCAGCTCCGGGGAGTACAGGTCCAGCCACTGAGCGAGGTCGAGGCTGACTTCCAGGCCGCGCCGGTCGGCCGGGGTCGCGAACGGGGTGTCGCGCTCGGCCGACCGGCGGACCTTGTCGCGGTCCAGCAGCTCGAAGACCCGGTGGTCGGGCCGGGCGAGGAGGTCCTTGGCCTGGTCCTGGAGGGCACGGGCGTAGCGGGGGTCCTGGGTGGTCGGGTAAGGGCTCTTGGCCCGCTCGTACACCGAGCGCGGCAGGAGGTCCGCAACCGCCTCGCGCAGCAGGCTCTTCTCCCGGCCGTCGAAGGACTTCAGGGCCCACGGCGCGTTGTAGACGTACTCCACCAGCCGGTGGTCGCAGAACGGCACCCGGACCTCCAGTCCGACGGCCATGCTCATGCGGTCCTTGCGGTCGAGCAGGAGGCGGACGAAGCGGGTCAGGTGGAGGTGGCAGATCTGCCGCATGCGGTACTCGAAGTCGCTCTCGCCGTCCAGGCGTTGGATGCCGGCGACGGCGGCGTGGTAGCCGTCGGCGACGTACGACTCCAGGTCGAGCGACTTGGTGAGGTCGGCGCGGAGCACGTCGGTGGACTCGCCGAAGCGCCGGCCGGCGCTCACCAGCCAGGGGAAGGTGTCGGCGCGCCGCGCCTCCTCGTCGAAGAACTGCAGGTAGCCGCCGAACACTTCGTCGGCGGACTCGCCGGAGAGGGCCACCGTGGACTGGTCGCGGACGGCGTGGAAGAGCAGCAACAGGGAGGTGTCCAGGTCGCCGAAGCCGACCGGCAGGTCCCGGGCGCGGATCACCCGCGCGCGTACGGCGGGGTCGGCGAGGGAGCGGGAGTCGAGGACGATGTCCTGGTGCTCGGTGCCGGCCAGCCGGGCCACGTCGTGCACGAACGGGGTGTCGGGGGTGGCGCGCAGTTCGTCGGCGACGAAGTTGTCGCTCTGGCCGACGAAGTCGACGGCGAAGCTGCGTACGCTCTCGCCCTGTTCGGCGAGCATGCCCGCGGCGAGCGCGGTCATCGCGGAGGAGTCGAGGCCTCCGGAGAGCAGGGTGCAGCGCGGCACGTCGGCGACCAGCTGGCGGCGCACGATGTCCTCCAGGAGCGCGCGCACGGTGGCGATCGTGGTGCCGCGGTCGTCGGTGTGCGGCCGGGTCTCCAGCCGCCAGTACTCGCGGGCGCGCAGGCCCGTGCGGTCGACGGTGACGACGGTGCCGGGTTCGACCTCGCGCATGCCGTCCCACACCGCGTGTCCCGGCGTCTTGACCAGGGCGAACAGTTCACGCAGGCCGTCCAGGGCCACGCGGGGGCGGACCAGCGGACTGGCGAGGATCGCCTTGGGTTCGGAGCCGAACAGGACGCCGTCGGGGGTCGGTCGGAAGTAGAGCGGCTTGATGCCCATGCGGTCGCGGATCAGCACGAGCCGGTCGTGGCGGCCGTCCCACACGGCGAAGGCGAACATGCCGTTCAGCCGCTCGGCGACCGCGTCTCCCCAGGCGAGGTAGCCGCGCAGGACCACCTCGGTGTCGGATTCGGTCGCGAACTCATGGCCCAGGTCGGCGAGTTCGCGACGGAGTTCGGTGAAGTTGTACGCCTCCCCGGAGTAGACGAGTGCGACGGTCCCCTCGCTTGTGCGCGCGGTCATCGGCTGGCGTCCGCCGACGAGGTCGATGACCGCGAGCCTGCGGTGGCCCAGGGCGGCGGGGCCTTCGGCCCAGGTCCCGCGGTCGTCCGGGCCCCGGCAGGCCATCGTCTCGGTCATCGCCTCCAGGGCGGCGGCCTCGGCGGTCAGGTCGCGGTCGAAGGAGACCCATCCGGTGATGCCGCACATGCACAACCTCCGCCAAGCAACCAGCTGTATCCAGCACCTATACGACGTATGTGACGAGCGTCGGTCAGGCGCCGGGGGCGGTCAACTCGGAAACCGGTCAGGGGCGGAAAGCCGGCCAGGCTCCCTGCGCGCAACGGCTCACAGCTTTTCGGTCACGAACCGGTCCACGGCCGCGGTCAGCTCGGCCGGCTTCTCCACCGGCAGCTCGTGGCCCGCGTCGATGATGCGAACGACCGCGTCCGGATAGGCCTTGGCCATGCGCAGCATCTGCTGCACCGGCAGCTGGATGTCGTGGTAGCCGTGCACCATCAGGGTGGGCGTGCGGATCTCGCCGACACGGTCGAGGACGTCGAAGTCCCGCATGGCGCCGTACAGCGTCATGACGACCTCGCGCGGGGTGTCCGCGGACGAGCGGATGTGCGCGCGGACCTCCTCGCGCGGATAGCCCGGGGCGAAGGCCCGCTGGATGTTGGCCGCGACGAAGAGCTTGAACGGCGCCAGCGTGGAGGCCGCCATGAGCAGGCCCCGGCCGCGGCTGTAGGTCATGCGGCTGATCGAGTTGACCAGCACCATGCGTTCCACCCGCTCGGGGTGGGCGAGGGCGATGGTCTGGGAGATCATCCCGCCCATGGAGTGCCCGACCAGCACGAACCGCTCGACTCCGAGGTGGTCGAGGAGGGCGAGGACGTCCTGCGCCAGCTCCGCGATCGTGCGGACCCCGGCCCCGGTGCTCTCCCCGTGCCCGCGCAGGTCCAGCCGGATCACCCGGCGTCTGGCGGCGAAGTGCGCCATCTGGTGGTCCCAGCGGTGCCGGTTCGCGGTCCAGCCGTGGACGAACACCAGGGGGGTCTCCGCGGCGTCGCGGGGGCCCTCGTCGTCGTACGTCAGGCGGGCGCCGTCGAGTTCGAGCTGCGGCATGAGGGCCTCCTGGGATGTGGTGCGGTGCGGTCCGGTTACTGGCGGGTACGGTAGCCTGTCGCGCGCCCTGGCGTCATCGGCGTGCGCCGGAGAAACCGCGGCCGGGGCGACCACCGGACCTCGCGTCCACGGGTCCGGTATCACCCCGAATGCCGGATGGGTGAATCCGCCCTATCGTGCTGTCATGGAGCACGCACTGAGTCCCGCGACCCTTGCCGAACTGCGGCGTCCGCGTCCCTACCCTGCGGTGTCGGTGCTGACCCCGACACACCGCCGCGAACCCGAGAACGGCCAGGATCCGGTCCGACTGCGCAATGTGGTCACCGAGGCGAGGAAGCGGCTGGAGTCCGACCCCTCGGTCACGCGCGAACGGCGCGCCGACGTCGTGGCACAGCTCGACCGCGCACTGTCCGAGGTGGATCTGGCACACGCCGAGGAAGGCCTTGTGATCTTCGCGGCGCCGGGTGAGCACCAGGTCTGGTCGCTGGCCCGCAGCGTCCCCGAGCGGGTGGTGTTCTCGGACACCTTCCTGACCCGCAATCTGGTCTCCGCGCACGCCGCCGAGCGCCCCTTCTGGGTGCTGTCGGTCTCCGCGGACCGCTGCACGCTGTGGAGCGGCGGCCCCGAGCGGGTCGTGGAGGACCGCTCCGGCGGCTTCCCGCTGGTCCACGGCCGGGAGAACTTCGACGCCGAGCGGCAGATGCAGATCGGCGACCAGCCGAGCACCTACGCCGACGAGGACACCCGCCAGTTCCTGCGCGAGGCGGACACCGCCCTCGGCACGGTCCTGCGCGATCAGCCCCGTCCGCTGTACATCACCGGCGAGCAGGCGGCCCTCTCCCTGCTGGACGAGGTCGGCAGTACTGCCAAGTCGGCCGTACAGGTCCCGCGCGGGGGCCTCGCCCACGCCGGCCCGGAGGCCGTGTGGCAGGCACTGCGGCCGGTCCTGGAGGAGGAGGCCCGCAGGGACACCGAGTCCGTCATGAGGGAACTGACCTCGGCACGCGGTCACAAGACCTTCGCGGCCGGGGTCGACGAGCTGTGGCGTACCGCCCGCGAGGGCCGGGTCCGGCTGCTCGCGGTCGAGGAGAACTACCGCACGACCGTCCGCGACCAGGGCGACCACCTCATCCCGGCCGAGCCGGGTGACCTGGACTCCCGCGACGACATCGTGGACGAGATCGTCGAGCAGTGTCTGGAGACCGGCGCCGAGGTCCGCTTCGTACCCGACGGCACGCTGGGCGAAGAGAGCGGAATCGCGGGGGTGCTGCGGTACTGAGGCATCCCCCCGGGCTGCACGGAAGCACCCCCTGGCAGCGCTCCCTCCGCCGCGTACGCTACGGCGTGATCATCGGCGAGAGGGAGCGCACGCATGGGTGACCTGCTGGGTGTGGCCGTACTGGGTGCCGGGCACATGGGCGCCGACCACATACGACGTCTTGACGAGGCGGTGAGCGGCGCCAGGGTGGTCGCCGTGGCCGATCCGGAGGCCGACCGGGCCGAGGAGTCCGTGGCGGGCCTGGACGGGGTCGCGGTGCACACCGACCCGCTGGCCGCGCTCGACGCGCCCGGCGTGGACGCCGTACTGATCGCCTCCCCGGGCCCCGCACACGAGGAGGCACTGCTCGCCGCCTTCGACCGTGGACTGCCGGTGCTGTGCGAGAAGCCCATGGTGCCTGACCCCACGGGTGCGCTTCGGGTGCTGGAGGCCGAGGCGCGGCTCGGCCGCCGGCTGGCCCAGATCGGCTTCATGCGCCGCTACGACACCGAGTACCGGCGACTCAAGGCCCTGCTGGACGGAGGCAGCCTGGGCCGGCCGCTCATGCTGCACTGCACCCACCGCAACGTCTCCTCCCCCGCCGACTTCACCAGCGAGATGCTGATCAACAGCTCGGTCGCGCACGAGATCGACGCCGCCCGCTGGCTGCTCGGGCAGGAGCTGACGGCGGTGACCGTGCTGCGTCCGGCGTCCTCGGCGGGTGCGCCCGAGGGCCTGCTCGACCCGCAGTTCGTGCTGTTCGAGACCGCGCACGGCGCCCTGGTCGACGTGGAGGTCTTCGTCAACTGCGGCTTCGGCTACCAGGTGCGCTGCGAGGCGGTGTGCGAGGCGGGCAGTGCCCGGATCGGCGACGAACACACCATGGTGGTCACCCGCCGGGGCAGCGCCGCGAAGGAGGTGGCGCAGGACTACCTCGTCCGCTTCGCCGACGCCTACGACCGCGAGGTGCAGGCCTGGGTCGACGCCACCCGGCGCGGCCGGGTCACCGGCCCGAGTGTGTGGGACGGCTACGCCTGCGCCGTCGTCGCCGAGGCGGGGGTCCGGGCGCTGGAGACCGGCGGCCGTACGGCCGTCGAACTCGCCCCGCGCCCGGATCTGTACGCCTAGGTCAGCCGCTCACGCTGGCCGCGCCCGTCTCCAGGTGCCCGGTGAACCGGCGCGCCCAGGTAGCGTCGGAGTCGACGGTCACCGTGAAGTCGTACCAGCCGTCCTGGTAGGCGACGGCGTTGAAGAAGTCCTCCGTCGAGGCGCCCGCCGCGACGGTGTACGTCCAGGGGCCGTCGCTGCGGTAGTGGTTCGAGGTGATCGTGAACTTCACCGCCGAGGAACCCGAGTTGGTCATCTTGAAGTAGATCGCGAGCTTGCCCGTGCCGGGCTCCACGGCGTAACGGGTGCTCACCTCCGCCGACTTTCCGGCCTTGGTGGCGTCGCCCTGGAAGCGGCGCAGGAAGCGGTTGGGGCCGACCATGGACAGGTCGTACTTGCCGCTGCCGAAACCGGTACCGATGTTGAAGTAGTCGGAGCCGGTGCCGCCCGCGTCGACCGTGTACTGGAACGGCGTGGTGTCGCGGTAGGCGTTGGGGTGGATGGAGAAGTGGGCCGCGCGGGTCGCCGGGGCGCCCTGGTTGGTCATGGTGCACCAGGCGAGGATCTTCCCGAGGGCCCCGAACTCCAGGTGGTCCAGGTAGCCGTTCGGCTGGTACGGCAGCGCGCGGGCCGGGCGGGTGCCGGACTCCTGGGCGGGCAGCGCGTTGTTCGTCGGTACCGGGTTGGGCAGCGGGCCGCAGGTGGCGAGGCCGATGACGCCGGTCGCGGGCAGGGACACCGTGCCGTAGACCGGGTTGGCGAAGTCGAAGACGCGGGTCAGGTCGCCGCTCACCTTGCGTCGCCAGTCGCTGATGTTGGGGCAGGCCGTGGGCTTGCCGATCGCCGTGGTCCACGTCTCCAGGAAGCGCAGCACGGAGGTGTGCTCGAAGACCTCGGAGGAGACCCAGCCGCCGCGCGTCCAGGGCGAGATGACGAGCATCGGCACGCGGAAGCCGAAGCCGTAGGGCACCCCGTTGAGGAACTCGCCGGCGGTCCCGGCGGGCGGCGCCGGAGGCGGGACGTGGTCGAAGAAGCCGTCATTCTCGTCGTAGTTGAGGAACAGGACGGTCGAGTCGAACACGTCCGGGTCGGCGGCGAGGGCCTGGTAGACCAGGCTGACGAAGTGGGCGCCGTCGCCGGGCGGGGCGTAGGGGTGCTCGGAGAAGGCCTGGTTGGGGACCACCCAGGAGACCTGCGGCAGGGTGCCCGCGACGACGTCGGCCTTGAGGGCGGCGGCGATGTCGTCCGGGGTGGAGCCGGTGGCCTTCGGCACGGAGGACATGCCCCGGTCGTACAGCGGGTTGCCGGGCTGGGCGTTCGTGAAGTTCTTGAAGTAGGCGCAGCCGTTGTCGCCGTAGTTGTCCGCGGCGTTCTGGTAGACCTTCCAGCTCACCCCGGCCGCCTGCAGCGCCTCGGCGTAGTTCTGCCAGGTCAGTCCGGACTCCGAGCCGCCGTCGTAGCTGGCGGAATCGACCTTGCCGCTCCACAGGTACGTGCGGTTCGGGCCGGTGGCGCTGAGCGTGGAGCAGAAGTACGCGTCGCAGATGGTGTAGTTGTCGGCGAGCGCGTAGTGGAAGGGGATGTCCGAGCGGTCCAGGTAGCCGAGCGAGCGCACGTTGCCGACGCCGGAGACCCAGCTGTCCATGCGGCCCTTGTTCCACGCGGAGTGCTGCGAGGACCAGGAGTGCGGCAGGTCGCCGTTGCACTGGGCGAGGGTCTCGCCGTCCTTGCCGCCCGCGGCCGGGGTCGCGCTGAGCTTCCACGGGTACTGGCGGCCGAGCCCGTTGGGCTGGTTGAAGACCGAGTGGCCGCCGCTCAGGGTGATGCCGCTGCGGTCGTCGAAGCCGCGGACGCCCTTGAGGCGGCCGAAGTAGTGGTCGAAGCTGCGGTTCTCCTGCATGAGGATCACCACGTGCTTGACGTCCTGGATCGTGCCGGTCGCCGCGTTCACGGCCGCGTTCGCCGTCCGCGCGCCGACGCCCAGTGCAGCGCCCGCCGCCACGGAGGCGCCGAGCCCCACGAAGCCCCTTCGGCTGATCGGTGTCATTCGCCCCGTCCTCGTCAGCGGAGTGCCCGTGCGGCACACCGCGCGCAAGGGTGCACGGGCCGGCCGTCGAGGGCCATACCCGTGCGGTGAGGCAAAGATGAACAATATTCAAAGTCGTGCGCGGGCCGTCCCCGTACCCACTCACACCCCGCCGAACAGGGCGCTCAGCCCGCGCTCCACGACGTCCGCCACGTCCTCCTGCCCGGCCGCCACCACGGTGTAGGTGCGCAGCAGGAAGCGGCGCAGCGACGAAGTGGAGAACTGCAGCACGGCGAGTCCGTACGGCGAGTGGAACTCCAGGACCGTGCGGGTGCGGGCGTACGGCCAGATCTGCACGTCCCCGTGTCCGGCCGGGGCGCGCAGCCCCTGGTCCAGCAGGGCGCGCGCGAAGGTCCAGGTGACCTCCTCGCCGTCGAGGGCCGCCTCGGCGGGGAAGTCCACGAAGACGGCCAGCGGGTCCCCGGTGGTGTAGCGCAGCGTCGCCGCCACCGGGATCTCCTCGTCCTCGGCGGCGATGAGCCGGGCGTACGTGAGTTGCTCGATAATGGCGTCCATGCTTTTAGGAGTCCGCGGACGCGGTTCACATGACGCCAAATCCGGACAGAGTTCGGTGCATGACGCGCGGCCGAACGGAAGCACTGAACACATTCGCGTCGAACATGTGATTGAGCGCTACGCCGAGAGCCGCACGGATGGGTGAACTCCCGTAGTTCATCTACGACTTGATGCCACAGACGCGTACGTCATCCGTACTCTGAAGTCGCTCCGGGAAGACTCTGGCATATGCCGGAAGCACCACCGTATCGTGTGTTGCCAAATCCCTTACAGGGCGTCGCGGGCTGTGCAACAGTCGTAACGGTTCCCCTCGTCCTCCCTGGCCGTACCGTCCCCCATCGGAGTGCGTCATGCCGTCCCCAGTCTCCGCGGACCGTCCGTCCGCCCAGCCGCCCGAACGCGGCTCGGTCGAGGCGTTGATATCGCAGACGCGGCGACTCAAGGTCGACGTGCACGCGGTACGACGGGACGCGCAGAGCGACGGTGCGGAGCCGGAGGAACGCTGGCAGCGCGCGCTGTGCGATCTCGCCCTGCATCAACTGGAGGATCTGGACGCCCACCTGGCGCAGTTGCGGGACGGCCTGACGCCCGTGCCGCAGACCCCGGCCGAGTTCGCCGGCCCGCTCGCCGACCTGCCCGTCGCACGGCCCGCCCCGGCCGGTCCGGCGCCAGATTCCCTGCTCAGCCGCGTGGGCAGTGCGGAGTGGAACCTGCTGACGGACGAGGTGAGTTGGTCCGGGGAGCTGTACCAGATCCTCGGTCTCGACCCGGCCGGTCCCGCCCTCACCCTGGACGAACTGCCCTCCGTGGTCCTGGAGCAGGACCGGCCGAAACTGACCGCGATGGTGACGGACTGCCTGGTCGACGCCAAGCCCATCGACGGCGAGTTCCGCGTCGTCCGGCCCGACGCCTCCGTGCGGACCGTGCACATGATGGGCGAGCCCGTGCTCGGCACCGACGGCAGCACCACCTCGATGTGGGCGGTCCTGCGGGACGTCAGTGAACTGCGCCGCGACCAGCGGACGGTGCGCGAGACCCGTGACTCGTTGCAGCGTCAGCGCCGGCAGGAGCAGACCGAGCACAGGCTCGCGGCCGAACTGCAGGAAGCCGTACTGCCGCCGTGGCGCGGCTCCCTGCGGCTCCCCCGTCAGGGTCCGCACCGCCTCGACCTGGCCGCCCACTACCTGCCGGCCGCGACCGACGCGCGGATCGGCGGCAACTGGTACGACGTACTGGAGCTCACCGACGGCGACACCCTGCTCGGCGTCGGCGACCTCACCGGGCACGGCGCGGCCGTCGCCTCGGGCATGGCCATGCTGCTCGGGGCCGTGCGCGGCATGGCGATGGCCGGCGCGCAGCCGGGCCAACTCCTCGTCATGCTCAACCAGTTACTCGACTCCACCGTGCAGCCCGCCCTCGGCAGCGCCGTCTGCTGCCGCTACCAGCCGGCGAGCCGCACGCTGGTCTGGGCGCAGGCAGGACACCCCGCCCCGCTGCTGTACCGCGACGGGACGGGGCGGCTGCTGGACGCGCCGACGGGCGTCCTGCTCGGCGCCACCTCGGGCGCCGACTACGGGCAAGCCGTTGAGCTCCTTCAGCCGGGTGACCTCCTCCTGCTGTACACGGACGGGCTGGTGCGCGGGGACAGATCGACGGCCGCCACGGACCGCCTGCGTGCCCTCGCCCCGCATCTGGGTACGGCGCGCACCGCGCAGGACTGTGTGCGGACGGTCGTCGAGGAGTTCAGCGGTACCGAGCGCGCGGACGACGCCTGCGTGCTCGTCGCCCGGGTGATCGACTGACGGCGCCACCTCGGACAACCCGACGGCACCGCCTCGAACTGCAGCGCACAGGCCCCCTATGCCTGTGCGCTGTTGTTGCCCTTGGCCCTCGGCTTGGGCAGGGCGAGCCTGATCTCCTCCCGCAGTTGGTGGATCTTCGGATATCCGGCGTACTCGGCGGTGAGCCGGTACATCTGCCGCAGCCGGTCCCAGGTACGGCGCGAGGAGTTCGAGCCCATCGACATCAGGGCCAACCGTGCGTAGCGGTCGGCCTGTTCGGGGTCGTCGGCGATGAAACAGGCCGACGCCATGGACAAGTGGTCGAAGATCTTCGACCGCTCCCGTCCGTCGACGCGCAGCGCCAGCGCCTTCCCCGCGAAGTGCTGGGCGTGCACGGCGGCGCCCGGGTCGAACTCCGCCAGGGTGCGGTAGGCCAGGGCCTGCATGCCGTACAGATCCTCGTCCTTGAAGGTCTGCATCCAGTCCGGCTGTTCGTCCTGGCGCTCGGAGACGAAGAGATCCTCCGCCTGTCCGAGGGTGCGGCGCATCGCCTGGCCTTTGCCCATCGATGCCTGCGCCCAGGCCTCGATGGTGTGGAACATCGCCTTCGTACGCGGCTGCAGATGCCCTCCCGAACCCTCCTGGGCGAGCTTCATCAGGTCCAGCGCGTCGTCCGGCCGGCCGAGGTGCACCATCTGACGGGCCGCCCGGGACAGGGCTTCTCCGGCGCGGGGCCGGTCGCCGCCCTCGCGGGCGGCATGGGCGGCGATGACGAAGTACTTCTGGGCCGTGGGCTCCAGGCCGACGTCGTGTGACATCCAGCCCGCGAGTACGGCCAGGTTGGCCGCGACGCCCCACAGGCGCCGCTGGAGATGGGGTGGGTGGTGGTAGGCGAGCATGCCGCCCACTTCGTTGAGCTGGCCCACGACCGCCTTGCGCTGAAGCCCGCCACCGCGGGCCGCGTCCCAGGCGCGGAACACCTCGACCGAGCGCTCCAGTTCCTCGACCTCCTGCGATCCGATGGGGGCGGCCTCATAGCGGTCGAACCCAGCGGGGTCGGCGTGCAGGGGGTCGTCGAGGACAGGGGCGTCGGCCTTCAGGGCCGGGTCGGTGTGCAACCAGTCGTGCATGGCGCTGCTGAGTGTGGATCCCGCGGCGAGCGCGGCACCCGCGCCCACCAAGCCGCGTCGGTTGAGCATGAGGTCCATTCCCGTGAATTCGGTGAGGACCGCGGCAGTCCGTTCGGGCGCCCACGGCACGCCGTCGGGATGTACCTCCATCCCGCCGCCCTGCCGTTTCCCTGCGCGCCCGTGCCGCACCAGACCAAGGTCCTCGATGGTCACGACACGGCCGAGACGCTCGGTGAACAGAGCAGCCAGCACCCGCGGCACGGGATCGCGCGGGATCTCTCCCATGTCGATCCACCGTCGGACCCGAGAGGTGTCGGTCGACAGCTGGGGGTGGCCCATGGCCGCCGCCTGCCGGTTGACCAGCCTCGCGAGTTCGCCCTTCGACCAGCCGGCCAGGCCGAACAGGTCCGCAAGGCGGGTGTTGGGTTGTCCGCTCACGTCAAGCCCCCAGGTTCTCGGCTGAGTTGACACTAGCCCGGTGGAGGTTGCCGAGCGACTATTCGCCACGGTTCGCCAGGGTGCGCCAGATGGTGTGCCACTGGGCATCGGGTGTCAGGTAGGAACGCGCCACCCCGACCCGGTCGCCAGTTGTGATGACGGGGGCATTCCCCAGGGTGCACCCGGGCGGCCGGGCCGGGTGGGCGCCCACGCTCGGACCATGCGCGCGAAGCATGGACCGAACGCCTGGATGTACAGGCAGGCACCGCAGGCACACGAAGGGATCTGTATCTCCCATGTACGCAGCATCGTCCTCCGTGTCCGCCCCGCCCCGGCCGCTGCGTTCCCGCCCGGCGGGCAGCGGTCCGTACCTCGATCCGGCGGCGCGGCCCGCGGCTCCCGTGCTGGGCGTGGGCCGCCCGCGGCGCGTTCCGGGGCAGCCAGGCCCCCAACCGCTCAGCGGGAGACTCGATTTGTCCGGCCCCCAGGGCACGCAGCTGCGCGCCGCGATCACCTCGGTGCAGCGCATCTGCCCGGAGTTCGCTCCGGTGCAGGTGCTGCGCCGCAGCGGGCGGTCCGTCCTCCTCATCGGAACGACGGGACGCAGCACGGCCGTCGCCAAGTGTCTCCTCGACCACTCGCCCGCCTGGGCCGAGCGGATCCGCCACGAAATAGCTGCATACCGCTCGTTCGTCAGGCACCGGCCGCCGGTCCGGGTGCCTCGGCTGATCGCGGCGGATCCGGACAACTGCACACTGGTCATCGAGCGCATGCCGGGCCGGGTGGCCGCCCTGCAGCGGCATCCGCTGGAGGCCCCGCCCCGCGCCGACATCCGGGCCGCGCTCGGCGCCATCTGCCGGCTGAACGCCTGGCGGCCCCCGGCGGGCACCTTCGACATGCCGCTGGACTACGCGGAGTGCATCTCCCGGTACCACGAGCTGGGCCTGCTGACCGACCGGGACCTCGGCGACCTGCAGAAGCTGCTGCACGGCATCGCGCACGCGGCGGGCCGCCAGGGCATGCTGCAGTTCTGCCACGGCGACGCGCTGCTGTCGAACATGCTCCTCTCCCCCGCCGGTCCCGTCCTGGTCGACTGGGAGCACGCCGGCTGGTATCTGCCGGGGCACGACCTGGCGACGCTGTGGCTGGTCCTCGGTGACGCGCCGCTCGCCCGCAAGCAGATCAGCCAGATCGCCCAGTCAGGGGGCCCGGCCGCCCGGGATGCGTTCCTGGTGAACCTGATGCTCCTGCTCACCCGGGAGATCCGTACCTACGAGACGGCCGTGCAGCGTTCGATGCACGACTCGGCCCCGGCGGCACCGGGTACGCCCCACCCTGGTGCTGCGCCGTCCGGCGAGGAACAGCGGCTGCTGCTCAGGCGGCTGCACGACGACTGCCAGCTGGCCCGCAAGGCGGTGCGCGCGGCGGTCGGCACTCGCTGACGGGGACGCAGGTCCGCGGTGCGCCGTTGCAGCGGCGCACCGCGGATCTTCGTATGTGCGCGCGCACCACAAACCTTCGCAACGACCCGAGGGTTACGCCCACAGGTGTACGCCACTGACGCCCCGCAGGCCCGGCCATCGCCACCGCGAAACTCGCCGAAAACCCTCCATGACGTGGGAAATCATCGCCCTGACGGCATCATTGACGGATCGTCGGCAAGCCGGTACCACTGACCCAGTCCGGCGCCGCTCGCCCCGCCACGCCCGCCCGTCACAGGAGGCTGCATTGCGAGGATCCGCCACCGACCCCACGTCCAGGCCCGGTCACAGACATCTGAGGGCGACCGCCGGCACCTTCGCCTCCGCGGCCCTGCTGCTGCCGCTCCTCGGCGCGGCCCCGGCCCAGAGCGCCACCGAGACCTCCACCGGCCGGCTCCAGCAGGCGTTCGCCACCGCGGCGGCCGAGTACCACGTGCCGCAGAACGTCCTGCTGGCCCTCTCCTACCTCCAGTCCCGCTGGGACGCCCACGCCGGCGCGCCCAGCGTGACCGGCGGCTACGGCCCGATGCACCTCACGGACGCCCAGGCCGCGCTCGCCACGGCCGAGCACTTCGCCGAGGGCAGCGAGGACGCCCGCGGCGACGAGGCCCGCGCCGCCCTGCACCCCGGCCCCGACCTCAAGGTGCCGGCCCAGTCCGCGCTCCCGGCCCGCCTGAAGACGCTGCCGAAGGCGGCGGAGCTGACCGGCCTGTCCGCCGAACAGCTGCGCACCGACCCGGTGGCGAACGTGACCGGGGGCGCCGCCCTGCTCGCCGACGCGCAGAAGGAACTGGGCGAACCGCTGAGCAACGACCCGGCCGAGTGGTACGGCGCGGTCGCCCGCTTCTCCGGTGCGGACGACTCGGCGACCGCGGCGGCGTACGCGAACGACGTCTACGACGTCCTCCGCACGGGTGAGGAACGCACCACGGACGCGGGCCAGCTGGTCGCCCTGGCCGCCCAGCCCGGGCTGAGCCCCGACACCGCCCAGCTCGCACTGACGGGCCTGCACGCACCTCGCACCGACGGCACCGAGTGTCCCGCGTCGGTGTCCTGCGAGTCGGTCCCGGCGCCGTACGCCGAGTTCGGGAACGACGACTACGGCAACCACGACCTCGGTGACCGGCCGGTGTCACAGGGCATCAAGTACATCGTCATCCATGACACGGAGGGCACCTGGGACGGGGTGCTGAACCTGGTCCAGGACCCCACCTATGTGTCGTGGAACTACACCATCCGCTCCACCGACGGTCTGATCGCCCAGCACGTCAAGGCGAAGGACGTGGCCTGGCACGCGGGCAACTGGTACATCAACGCCAAGTCCCTCGGCATCGAGCACGAGGGCTTCCTGGCCAACCCGGACGCCTGGTACACGGAGGCGATGTACCGGTCCTCGGCCCGGCTGGTGAGGTACCTGGCCGATACCTACGGCATCCAGCTGGACCGGCAGCACATCCTGGGCCACGACACCGTGCCCGGACCGACGGCCGGCTCCATCCCGGGCATGCACACGGACCCCGGCCCGTACTGGGACTGGCAGCACTACTTCCAGCTGCTCGGCCACCCGTTCAAGCGGACCGGCCGCAAGGACGCCGACCTGGTCACGATCCTGCCGGACTACGACGCCAACCGGCCCACGTACACGGGCTGCGCCGCCGCGGGCGAGCCCTGCACGGTCCACGGCTCCACCGACGTGCGGCTCTACTCCGACCACGACGCGAACGCGCCGCTGATCAAGGACATCGGGCTCCGCAGGGACCCGACCACCGGGGTGAACGACCTGTCCTCGCGGGTCTCCACCGGCCAGCAGTTCGCGGTCGCGGACCGCTGGGGCGACTGGACGGCCATCTGGTACCTCGGGCAGAAGGCCTGGTTCCAGAACCCGCCCAAGGAGCCGACGGCGGTGGCTGCCTCCGGCCTCGTGGTGACCCCGAAGGACGGCCTCACCAGCATTCCGGTGTACGGCCGCGCCTACCCGGAGAAGGACGCCTACCCGGCGGGGGTTCCCGCCCAGTCGGTGGTGCCGCTGCCGTACACCCTCCCGGCCGGGCAGAAGTACGTGGTCGGCGACGAGGTGCCGGGCGAGTACTACTACGCGGTCACCTTCACCACCGACTCGCACCAGGTCGTCGTCGGCAAGGACCTGTACTACGAGATCCAGTACGGCCACCGGGTCGCGTTCGTACGCGCCGCGGACGTCCGCCTCGAAGGCGCGGCCGGCTAGCGGATCGTCTCAGCCCTGTTGGAAAAGCTCCGCCGGGAGCGGCTTCAGCAGGGCGTACAGGTCGTCGGTGATGGGGCGGTCCCACGCGGCGATGGTCACGAGGACGCCGTCGCTGCGGTCGAACTGCACGCAGGAGATCCGGCTCTCGGACAGCTTCAGGCGCCGCACGATGAGCAGGTTGTCGCCCTGGAGGACCGGGGTGTCCTCGGTGCCGACGACGGTGACCTCCTCGTCGTTCTCCAGTGCCAGCAGCAGCTGGCCCACCTCGAAGGGGATCTCGCCCTCGACGACGTCCCGGGCCGGGGAGCCCTCGGGCAGATTGCCGATGATCATGGCGGGGCCGCGGCCACCGAAGAGGTCGTAGCGCAGGAAGACACCCTGGCAGGTGCCGTCGGGGGCGGGCAGCAGGCCCGCGCCGAGGTTGCCCGGCCAGTCGCCCGGATCCATGGCCAGCACGTCGAAGTCGGGTCCGGCGGGAGTGGCGCTGCGGCGGCGGAGGAACGACATGCGGCCATGGTACGTGCCCGCGCGCGCTGGACGACGTGCGGGCGACGCCCCGCCGGGCCCGAGCCGCCGCTCGGCCCACTACGGCGTGTCGCCGCACCTGAGCACACCGCAGGCGGGGCCCGGTCATTCCTCCGACGGCTCCGGGGGCACCACCGCGACCGGGCTCGCCGCGTGCAGCAGGACCGCCTGGGTGACCGAGCCCATCATGCGGGCGGGGGCGAGCAGCCGGCGCCGGTGGCGGCCGACGACGACCAGGCCGGCGTCCTCGGAGGCGGCGACGAGGTGACCGGCCGCGTCGCCGGGCAGAGCCTCGACGACGGCGCGGACGCCGGGGTGGCGCCCGCGGTGCGGGGCGAGGAAGCCCTCGGCGAGAACACGGGTCTCGCTCTCGACGGCCTGCTGGTCGACCAGGAGCGGCAGCGCCTGGCCGGCCGCGGCCCAGGGCTGCATCGGCCACGGGTAGGCGGCGATCACCTGCACCCGGGCCTCGCGCGCGGCGGCCTCGGCGAAGGCGAAGGCGAGCGCGGCGTCGTCGGGGCTGTCGACGTGCAGGCCGACGACCACGCGGGGGCCGGGCGCGGCGGGTGCGTCGCCGTGGTCCCCCGCTGCCCGAACGGCGTGGGAGGTACCCCCATCACGGCCGGGCCGGGGTACGACGACCACCGGGCACGTGGCGTCCCGCGCCGCGGCCAGGCTGTTGGAGCCGAGCAGCAGACTGGCGAAGCCGCCTCGTCCCCGGGAGCCGAGCACCAACAGCTGGGCGTCCGCGCCGAGTTCGGGCAGCAGCGCGCCGGGCACGCCTTCCAGGGCCACGTACTCCACGGCGGGCGGCTCGGCGCGCTCCGCGAGCAGGGCGCGCACCTGGTCGAGCACCGGGTCACCTGCCGTCTCGGGCGGCGCGGCGACCAGTACGTCGGCCTGGCCCCAGGCGGCGTACTGCCGTACGTGCACCACCCGCAGCGTCGCCGCGCGGCGACGGGCCGCGTCCCACGCCCACTCCAGGGCGCGCAGGCTGTCCTCCGACCCGTCCACCGCGGCGATGACCGGCGCAGCGCTCATCCTTCCTCACCTCCGGAACACGACCCTCGCTCTGCCGGGCAAGCCTCGCTCAGGCGCGGGCTCGGGCAGGGCCTCAACGGTCGCGTGTCCGGAAATCCGGCCGGAACACCGCCGGTTCGGCCCGCGTCGCCGGGTCGGGAGCGTGCGCGCTCAGGTCAGGTCGAACTCCCCTTCCCGCGCTCCGGATACGAACGCACCCCATTCGGCGGGGGTGAAGATCAGGGAGGGACTCTCCGGCCGGTCCCTGTTGCGCATCGCGATGAAGCCCTCGACAAAAGCGATCTGGACATCGCCCAGACCTCGGCTGCTGGACTGCCAGTCGGCCTTGCTGAGGTCCAGCTCCGGCTTGTCCCAGCCCACGAGCGGCTGCTGCTGGGTGGTGCTCTCGGCCACGTCCGTGCTCCTCCCGGTTCCATCGTCCGCGGGTCAGCCTAGCGATCGCCCGGGACGGCCGACAGGCCGCGTGAGGTGGACTTTCGTGCGGCCCTCAGGCGTCGGGCGGCCGGGAGCCCACGAGCCACATGGAGAAGAACTGGGAGCCGCCGCCGTAGGCGTGCCCGAGGACCTTCCGCGCGCCGTCCACCTGGTGCTCCCCCGCCTGCCCGCGCACCTGGAGGGCGGCCTCGGCGAAGCGGATCATGCCGGAGGCGCCGATGGGGTTGGCGGAGAGCACACCGCCCGACATGTTCACGGGCAGGTCGCCGTCCAGCTCGGTCACCCCGGACTCGGTGAGCTTCCAGCCCTCGCCCTCGGCGGCGAAGCCGAGGTTCTCCAGCCACATGGGTTCGTACCAGGAGAACGGCACGTACATCTCGACGGCGTCGATGTCCCGGCGCGGGTCGGCGATGCCGGCCTGCCGGTAGACGTCTGCGGCGCAGTCCTTGCCGGCCTGCGGGGAGACGAAGTCCTTCCCGGCGAACAGGGTCGGCTCGCTGCGCATGGCGCCGCCGAGCAGCCAGGCGGGCGGGCGGGGCGCACGGGCGGCTCCGGCGCGGTCGGTGAGGACCATGGCGCAGGCGCCGTCGGAGGACGGGCAGGTCTCGGAGTAGCGAATGGGGTCCCACAACATGGGTGAGGCCACCACCTTCTCCAGGGTGATGTCGTGCTCGTGGAGGTGGGCGTAGGGGTTCTTCAGGGCGTTGCGGCGGTCCTTGTAGGCGACGAGGGAGCCGATGGTGTCGGGGGCACCGCTGCGCCGCATGTAGGCGCGGACGTGCGGGGCGAAGAAGCCGCCGGCGCCGGCGAGCAGGGGTTGCTGGAAGGGGATCGGCAGGGACAGGCCCCACATGGCGTTGGACTCGGACTGCTTCTCGAAGGCCAAGGTCAGTACCGTGCCGTGCACGCGGGCCGCGATCAGGTTGGCGGCGACCAGCGCGGTGGAGCCGCCGACGGAGCCGGCGGTGTGCACGCGCAGCATGGGCTTGCCCACGGCTCCCAGCGCATCGGCGAGGTACAGCTCGGGCATCATCACGCCCTCGAAGAAGTCGGGCGCCTTCCCGATGACGACGGCGTCGATGTCGGCCCACGTCAACTCGGCTTCCTCGAGCGCCCTTCGAGCCGCCTCGCGGACGAGTCCGGCGATCGACACGTCCCGGCGGGCGGCCACGTGCTTGGTCTGGCCGATTCCTACGACGGCGACGGGCTCCTTGCTCATCGTGGCTCCCCTTCGAGTACGGCGACGAGGTTCTGTTGCAGGCAGGGGCCGGAGGTGGCGTGGGCGAGGGCGCGGTCGGACTCACCGCGGTGGATGCGGGCGGCGGCTTCGCCGATGCGGATGAGGCCGGCGGCCATCACGGGGTTGGCGGCGAGGGCGCCGCCGGAGGGGTTGACGCGGACGCGGTCGCCGAGGCGGAGTGCCTTGCGCAGGACGACCTCCTGCGCGGTGAACGGCGCGTGCAACTCGGCGGTGTCGACCGGCCGTTCGAAGGCGCCGGCCTTCTCGGCGGCGAGCCGGGCGGAGGGCGAGTCGGTGAGGTCGCGCACGCCCAGGCCGTGGGCCTCGATGCGGTGGTCGATGCCGCGGATCCAGGCGGGCCGCTCGCACAGCTCGCGGGCCCGGTCCCCGGCGGCGAGGATCACGGCGGCGGCGCCGTCGCCGACGGGCGGGCAGTCGCCGGTGCGCAGGGGCCGTACGGCGTAGTCGCCCGGGGCGAACTGGCCCTTGAGCTGGGCGTGGGGGTTGGCTGCGGCGTCGGCGCGGCTGCGTGCGCCGATCGCGGCGAGCGCGGCCTCGTCGGTGTCTCCCGCGTCGATGAGTGCCTGTGCCTGAAGGGCGGCGACGGCGACGGAGTCCGGCCACAGGGGAGCGAGGTAGTAGGGGTCGAGCTGCCGCGTGAGCACGTCCCGCAGCGAGCCCGGCGAGGACTTGCCGTAGGCGTACACGAGCGCGGTGTCGGCGTCCCCGGTGAGCAGCTTCGTCCACGCCTCGTACAGCGCCCAGGCGCCGTCCATCTCGACGTGCGACTCGGAGATCGGTGGCCAGGCGCCGACGCCGTCGAGGGCGAGGGTGAAGGAGAAGGCGCGGCCGGCGAGGTAGTCGCTGGAGCCGGAGCAGGTGAAGCCGATGTCGGCGGTCCTGAGGCCGGTCCGGTCCAGGACGTCGTGCAGCACCGGCATGAGCAGCTCGACCTCGGAAGACTCCTCGGTGGAGCGCCGGTGGTCGGTCTGGGCGAAGGCGACGACGGCGATGTCCCGGGCTGCGGGGGCTTCTGCGCTGGTCACAGCAGCTCCTTGTAGGTGTCGTAGTCGGCGTCGGGTTCGCCGGTGGACCGGTAGTGATCGGGGTGGCGCGCTCCTTGCGTCCACACCGGCTCGACCCTCAGCCCCATGCGCACCTCGTCGTAGGGGATGCCGCCGATCCGGGCGTGCAGGGCGAGGTCGGCGCCGTCGAGGGCGATGTGTGCGTAGACGTACGGCACCTCGATGTCCAGGTTCTTCGCCTTGATGTTGACGATGCAGAAGGTGGTGACCGTGCCGCGGGGACCCACCTCGACCTGTTCCGCTGTGGCCACGCCACATGTGGGGCACGCACCCCTCGGCGGGACGTACACCTTGCGGCAGGCGGGGCAGCGCTCGCCGACGGTCCGCTGTTCGGCGAGGGCGTCGATGTAGGCGGTCTGGGCGCGGCCGGGCGAGTAGGTGTAGTCGAGGCGGGCGGGGGCGACGATGCCGGTGAGCGGGTTCTCGAACTCGCCGGTGTGGCCGCCCGGTTCCTCCGGTTCGCCGTCGTACGGCTCGAAGCAGGCGATGTCGGTGATGGCGCCGGAGCGTTCCCCGGCCCAGCGGATCCGCACCCGCATGCCGGTGTGTACGGCGTCGGGGCCCGGGGCGTCCAGGGCGTGCAGGAGCGCGGTGTCGGCGCCGTCGAGCCGGACCAGGACCCAGGCGAAGGGGCTGGTGAGGGGCTGACCGCGGCGGGGGGCGTGGTTCCATGCCCAGGTGGTGACCGTGCCCGTGGGCGCGACCTCCACCAGGTCGCGGATCTCCTCGGCGGTGGCGGGGTCGTACTCGACGGGTGGTACGAGGGTGCGGCCGTCGGTGGTCCGCACGCCGAGAACGACGCGTGCGCGCAGGCCGCTCAGGAAGGCGCTCTGCACGGGGCCGAGGGAGCGGGTGAAGGGGAATTCGACGATGAGGGGGGCTTTGAGGGCTTCGGGCATCGAGGGCTCCTCGGGTCACGCGCGCTTGTAGACGGGGGGCCGTTTCTCCGCGAAGGCGCGGGCGCCTTCCTTGGCGTCGGCGGTGTCGAAGACCGGCCAGCCGCGGGCGAGTTCGGCGGCGAGGCCGTCGGTCTCGGTCAGCTCCGCGGTCTCGTACACCGATGCCTTCACGGCCTCGACGGCGAGTGGACCGCAGGCGTTGATCTGCTCGGAGATCTCCAGCGCCTTGGCGAGCGCGGTGCCGTCGGGGACGACGTGCCCGATCAGCGCGATCCGGGCGGCCTCGGCGGCGCTGTAGGGCCGTCCGGTGAGCAGCATCTCCAGGGCGTGGGTGCGCGGGATCTGGCGCTGCAGGCGGACCGTCGAGCCGCCGATCGGGAAGAGGCCGCGCCTCACCTCGAACAGGCCGAAGGTCGCGGACTCGCCCGCGACGCGGATGTCGGTGCCCTGGAGGATCTCGGTGCCGCCCGCGACGCAGTACCCCTCGACTGCGGCGATCACCGGTTTGCGGGGCCGTTGGTGGCGCAGCATGGCCTTCCAGTGCAGATCGGGGTCGGCCTTGAGCCGGTCGCGGTAGTGCTCCCCGGCCATGCCCTGGCCGGCCAGGGCCTTGAGGTCCATGCCGGCGCAGAAGGCTCCGCCGGCCCCGGTGAGCACGATCGAGCGGATCGCGTCGTCCTCGTCGGCCTCGGCCCAGCCGTCGTACAGGCCGACGAGCATGGGCAGCGAGAGCGCGTTCTTCGCGTCCGGCCTGTTGAGCGTGAGCACCAGTGTGGCGCCCTCGCGCCGCACGGTGAGGTGTTCCGTCCCTCCCATTGCTCTTCTCCCCTCGGTGAGAACGAGAACAGGTTGCAGTAGGCGAGGGGGCACTTCAAGGGCTTTCTGACAGTCAGTCAGATTTCTTCGCGCGCACCCTTCCCAGTTGCGCCGCCCTTTGCTCTGATGACCGGCGAGCCGACAGATGCCCTTTCTTCGCCGGGAGCGCCGGGGTCAGGAGGAGCGGTGGAGTACAACCTTGCCGATCTGTTCGAGTCCGTCGTCGACGTGGTCCCGGACCGCGAGGCGCTCGTGTACCTCGACCACCCCGGCACGGGCGCGGAGCGCCGTCTGACGTACGCGGAGCTGGACGCCGCCGCCAACCGCGTCGCCCATCACCTGATCGACGCCGGTCTGCGCCCCGGCGAGCATCTGGGCCTGCATCTGTACAACGGCGTGGAGTACCTGCAGACGGTGCTGGCCTGCCTGAAGGCCCGCATCGTCCCGGTGAACGTCAACTACCGCTATGTCGAAGAGGAGTTGGTGTACCTCTACCAGGACGCCGACCTTGCGGCACTGGTCTTCGACGCGGAGTTCGGGGAGCGGGTGGCGGGGGCGCTGCCGCACGCGCCGGGACTGCGGCATCTGCTGCGCGTGGGGACGGCCGGCGGCGAGGTGCCGGGGGCGCTGCCGTTCGAGGAGGCGGAGGCGTCCGGGTCGTCCGAGCGGGGCTTTTCGGCCCGTTCCGGCGACGACCAGTTCATCATCTACACCGGCGGCACGACCGGCATGCCGAAGGGCGTGATGTGGCGTCAGGAGGACCTGTTCTTCGCCGGGTTGGGCGGCGGGGCGCCGACCGGCGAGCCGGTGAAGGCACCGAAGGAGCTGGCCGAACGGGTCGCCGCGGGCGGCTCCGGAATCACCTTCTTCCCCACTCCCCCGCTGATGCACGGCACCTCGACGCTCACCGCGTTCATCGGTTTCAACTTCGGCCAACGGGTGGTGCTGCACCGCCGGTTCGTGCCGGAGGAGGTGCTGCGCACGGTCGAGAAGGAGAAGGTCACCAGCGTGTCCCTGGTCGGCGACGCGATGCTCCGGCCGCTGATCGACGCGCTGAACGGGCCGCTGAGGGGCACGGACTGTTCGGCGCTGTTCAGCGTCTCCTCCTCGGGCGCGATCATGTCGGAGACGGTACGGCGGCAGTTCCGCGAGCTGGTCCCGAACGCGCTGCTGCTGAACAACTTCGGTTCGTCCGAGTCCGGCTTCAACGGCACGGCGACGGAGGACTCGGGGCCCGAGCGGGGTTTCCGCATCCGGGTCAACTCCCGTACGCAGGTGGTGGACCCGGCGACGCACGAGCCGGTCGCGGTGGGTGAGGTCGGCCGGGTCGCCCAGTGCGGCCATGTGCCGCTCGGCTACTACAACGACCCGCAAAAGACCGCCGAGACCTTCTTCGAGAAGGACGGCATCCGCTGGGTGCTGCTGGGCGACATGGCGACGGTCGACGAGGAGGGGGTCGTCACCGTCCTCGGCCGCGGCTCGCAGTGCATCAACACCGGTGGGGAGAAGGTGTATCCGGAGGAGGTCGAGCAGGCGCTCAAGGCCCACCCGGACGTGTACGACGCGCTGGTCGCCGGGGTGCCGGACGCGCGATGGGGCAACCATGTGGCGGCCGTCGTCCAGTTGCGCAAGGGGGCGCGCCGACCGTCGCTCACCGACATCCAGGACCACTGCCGTACCCGGCTGGCCGGCTACAAGATCCCCCGCCAGCTGGTGATCACGGACGCCATCCGCCGCTCCCCGAGCGGCAAGGCGGACTACCGGTGGGCCCGGGAGGTGGCAGTGTCGGCGGACCGCCAGGACCTGTGGAACCAGCACGACAAGTACGACCGGTAGCGGGCGTGCGGCCTTCGGGACGCGCCGGTTACCTGCGGAAACGTGAGTCTGCCCCGGAGTGTCCCACCGTCGTGCGGGGCGCGCCAACATACGCTGTGCGCGCCCGATCGGGGCACGCACGGAAGGACCTTCGGGTGTCGCACCTCATTACTCGTCAACTACCGCCCGACGACGTCTCGGAGAGCGATGAGACGGGTGAGGACTTCTCGGCAACACCCCGAGCATCCCGGCTGGCGCGCGGGGCCGCCGTCGCGACGACCGTTCTGGCCGCCGTCCTGGTGCTCGGCGCCCTGCTGCTGCCGAACCACCTGGACCAGCTGACCCTCGACGCGTTCCTGCGCATCCCGGCCGAGGCCGTCCTCCTCGCCGCACTGCTGCTCGTACTGCCGCCCCGGATGCGGGGTTTGGCCGCGGTCGCCGTCGGCCTGCTGCTCGGGCTGCTGACTGTCCTCAAGTGCCTGGACATGGGCTTCTACTCGGTGCTGGAGCGCCCCTTCGACCTGGTGCTGGACTGGGTGGTGCTCGACGCCGCGGCGGACTTCCTGCGCAAGTCCTTCGGCCGGACCGATGAACTGCTCGCTCTCGGCTGCGTCTTGCTGCTCGCGCTGGCGCTGCTTGTCCTCACCACGCTCGCCATGGTCCGGCTGTCCCGCCTGTTGGCCCGGCACCGTCAGCCCGCCATGAAGGGCATCATCGTGCTGGGCACCGCCTGGATCGTCTGCGTCACCCTGGGCCTGCGGGTCGGCGACGCCCCGGTCGCCGCCAAGACGGACGCCGAGCTCGTCGCCGACCGCGTCCAGCAGGTCCGCACCGGTCTCCAGGACGCCCAGGTGTTCCGCCGGGAGGCCGCCGCCGACGCCTTCGCGCACACCCCGCGCGAGCGGCTGCTGACCGGACTGCGTGGCAAGGACGTGCTGTTCACGTTCGTGGAGAGTTACGGCCGTACGGCCATCGAGGACCCGGCGATGGCCCCGCGCATCGGCGAGGTCCTGAAGGAGGGCACCGCCTCGCTGAAGGCGGCCGGTTTCACGGCGCGCAGCGGCTGGCTCGGGTCGCCGGTGACGGGCGGCGGCAGCTGGCTGGCGCACTCGACGTTCCTGTCCGGCCTGTGGATCTCCAACCAGCAGCGGTTCCGCAATCTGACCTCGGGCGACCGAATGACCCTCACCCGGTACTTCCGCGAGACCGGCGCCTGGCGCACGGCCGGCATCGTGCCCGGGGTGGAACGGGCTTGGCCCGAGGGAAAGTTCTTCGGCCTGGAGCACGTCTACGACGCCACCCACCTCGGATACCACGGTCCGCGCTTCGGCTGGTCACAGGTGCCGGACCAGTTCACCCTGGAGGCTTTCCGGCGGCTGGAGTTCGACAGGCGCCGCCGGAGTCCGCTGATGGCGGAGATCATCCTCACGTCCAGCCATCACCCCTGGGCACCCGTGCCCCGAGCGGTCGACTGGGCGGACCTGGGCGACGGCTCGGTCTTCCGGGGCATCAAGAAGCAGGGCAAGGACCCCGAGGAGGTCTGGAGGAACCCGGAGAGCGTGCGCACCGAGTACCGCAATGCCATCGCGTACTCGCTGCGCAGCCTCGTCGGCTTCCTGCGGCGCTACGGCGACGAACGCACCGTTCTGGTCTTCCTCGGCGACCACCAGCCGGTGCCGGCCGTGACCTCGGGCAGCCTGCGCAAGGACGTGCCAATCACGATCGTCGCCCACGACCCGAAGATCCTGGCCCGGATCTCCGGCTGGGGCTGGACGGCGGGACTGAAACCGGCTGCGGACGCTCCCGTCTGGCCGATGAGCGCGTTCCGGGACCGGTTCATGCGGGCGTACGGCCCGCCTTCGCACTGACCGGGGCGTCGTCCCCTGCCAGGAAGGGCTCCAGTACGGCCAGGTACTCCTCCGGCCGGGTCTCGTGCACCAGATGCCCGGTGTCCAGGGTCACCAGCCGGGCGTCCGGGATGAGGTGCGCCAGCTGTGCGACCTGGTCCTGCGGGATGGGGCTGGTCGCGCCGCCCCCGATCACCAGGGTGGGCATGGTGATCCGCTCCATGTGGTCCCACCACACCGGAGGGGGTGCGTTGCGTTGTGCGTCGGTGGCCCGCACCATCAGCCAGTCGCAGGGCAGCTCCTCCTCGGGCTGGTCGGCGAGGGGCCGGGGCGGATCGAGCGGCACGGGCGCGCACACGTCTTCCAGCACCAGCCGCCGTACGGCACCGGGGTGGCGTTGGGCCAGCAGGTAGGCGACGACACCGCCCAGCGAGTGGCCCACGACGTCGACGCGGTCGACGCCGAGCGCCGCGAGCAGGGCGTGGACGTCGTCACGCATCAGCTGGCAGGAGTATTCCCCGGGCCAGTCGCTGCGCCCGTGGCCGCGCAGGTCCGGTGCGTAGACGCGGCGCGGGTGCGGCGGCGCGGCGAGCCGGTCGGCGATCCGCGTCCAGTCCGCGCCGTCGGCGCCCCGGCAGTGCAGCAGCACGACGGGCGGGGCGCCCTCCGGGCCCCGGACGCGGCAGGCGAGCCTGATGCCGTTCGCGGTCACGAACCGCGGTGCGGTGTCCATGCCGGGAGGCTGGCCGCGCGGTCAGGCCCGCAATCCCCGCTCTGCCGACGGCAGATCGCCGCCACCGTCGCCATGGGCGTCCGCGTCGAGGAAGGCGGTGACGCGGTGCACGAACCACTGCGGGTCGTCCAGCCAGGGGTAGTGGCCGGCCCCTGGCTGGACGGCGACCTCGGCGTGCGGGAAGGCGGCGGCGGTGCGGCGGGCCAGGTCGGGGCGGGGGCCGCCGTCGGCCTCGCCCGCGTGCACGAGGACCGGGGCGGCCAGCGCGGCGAGGGCCGCCCGAGTCGCGTCCGGGGTGAAGGCGCCCTCGCCGAAGTAGCGTTCGGCCGCCTCCTCGTTGGTCTGTTCCAGCTCGGCGTCCGTGTGGGCCCGGGCCGCCTCGTCCCAGCGGCTGTAGAAGAACGGCAGGAACACGTCGTCGAAGTCGGCCTCACCGGCCAGCCAGGCCCGGAAGGCGGGGAAGGCCTCCGCGAACCAGGGCTCGTCCGCCCGCAGGCGGGCCGCGGCCAGCCGGTCCTCGGGAGTCGCCCGCATCCCCAGAGCCGACGGATTGGGCGTGATCAGCACGAGCCGCCGTACCCGGTGCGGGTAACGGGCCGCGTAGAGCATCGCCAGGGCGCCGCCGGCCGAGTGGGCGAGCAGATCCATGTGCTCCAGCCCCATGTGGGCGCGCCATAGCTCGACGTCCTCGACCATCCGGTCACAGCGGTAGGTCGACGGGTCCACCGGCGCCTCGGACTCACCCGTGCCCCGCAGATCGAGCAGGGTGAGCCGGCGATGAGCGGTGAGTCCGCCCAGGTCCCCGAGGTAGGCGGAGGCGCGCATGGGGCCGCCGGGCAGGACGGCGAGGTGCTCGCCGGCGCCCCGGAGGTGGTAGGCGAGCCGGGTCCCGTCGGCCGCGGTGAAGGTGGGCATGCGGAGATCATCACGGTGCCGCCCGCCGCTCCGCAAGGCATTACCGACCGGACCAGGGGCGAGGGCGGACGCAGGGCCGGGGTCCGCGCGGAAAATCACGGCAGACCTCTTGCCTGGAACCGATTGGCCTGAATTACTGGCCCCGAACAGAGCGACCGAATGATCGGTCGTCCGGAATGTGCGGCTGGTGAGGGAGACGTCCCGATGGCGGATGCGACGGACCTGCTCGACGCGGGCGAACGGCTCGGACCGGAGGAGCTGCGGGCGCTTCAGCTGGAGCGGCTGCGCACCTCGTTGCGGCACGCCTACGACCACGTGCCCTTCTATCGCGACTCCTTCACCAAGGCCGGGGTCCACCCGGACGACTGCCGTTCCCTCGCCGACCTGGCCCGCTTCCCCTTCACCACCAAGGCCGACCTGCGCGAGAACTACCCGTACGGGATGTTCGCCGTGCCCCGCGATCAGGTCCGCCGTATCCATGCGTCGAGCGGCACCACGGGACTCCCGACGGTGGTCGGCTACACGGACAACGACCTTTCCGTGTGGGCCGACATGGTGGCGCGTTCGATCCGGGCGGCGGGCGGCCGGCCCGGTGACACGGTGCATGTGGCGTACGGCTATGGACTGTTCACGGGCGGCCTGGGCGCCCACTATGGCGCCGAACGCCTGGGCTGTACGGTCATCCCCGCGTCGGGCGGCATGACGGCCCGCCAGGTCCAGCTGATCCGGGACCTGGAACCGGACATCATCATGGTCACCCCCTCCTACATGCTCACCCTGCTGGACGAGTTCGAACGGCAGGGCGTGGACCCGCGCGGCACCTCGCTGCGGGTGGGCGTATTCGGGGCGGAGCCGTGGACCGAGCAGATGCGGCGCGAGATCGAGGAGCGGTTCGCGATCGACGCCGTGGACATCTACGGGCTGTCCGAGGTGATAGGCCCGGGTGTGGCCCAGGAGTGTGTGGAGACCAAGGACGGCCTCCATGTGTGGGAGGACCACTTCTATCCGGAGGTGGTGGATCCGATCACCGGCGAGGTGCTGCCGGACGGTGAGCAGGGCGAGCTGGTGTTCACCTCGCTCACCAAGGAGGCCATGCCGGTCATCCGGTACCGGACCCGGGACCTGACCCGGCTGCTGCCCGGCACGGCCCGGGTGTTCCGGCGGATGGAGAAGATCACCGGCCGCAGCGACGACATGGTGATCCTGCGCGGGGTCAACCTCTTCCCGACCCAGATCGAGGAGATCGTGCTGCGCACCCCGGGCGTGGCACCGCACTTCCAGCTCCGCCTCACCCGGGAGGGCCGCCTGGACGCACTCACCGTCCGCGCCGAGGCCCGCCAAGGGGCCACCCCGGAGACCCGGGAGGCAGCCGCCCGCTCCATCGTCGCCGCCGTGAAGGACGGCATCGGCGTGTCCGTGGACGTGGAGATCGTGGAGCCGGAGTCGCTGGAACGGTCGGTGGGCAAGATCCGCCGGATCGTCGATCTCCGGCCGCGTTAGGGTCAGTGGAAGAGTTGCCGGGCCCGGCGGGCGATCTCGTCCGGTGTCAGGTCCTCGATGTGCGTGAGGAAGACCCAGACGTGCCCGAAGGGGTCGCGCAGAATCGTCGTGCGGTCGCCGTGGAACTGGTCGGCCGGGGGCTGGAGCAGTTCCGCGCCGGCCGCGACGGCCTGCCTCGCCAATGCGTCGACGTCGGCGACGTAGGCGTGCAGTCCCACCGTGGTGCCGCCGAGGGCGGTCGGTGCACTGAAGACCGGCCCCTCGGCATCGCCCAGCATGATGGTGGAGCCCTGGACGCTGACCTCGGCATGCACGATGCGTCCGTCCGGGCCCGCGAGGCGGAAGAGTTCCGCGGCACCGAACGCCTCGGTGTAGAAGTCGATCGCGGCGGCGGCGCCGTCGATCATCACATGGGCGATCACGGCGTTGCGGTAGGTCTCAGGGGCGGTGGCCGTGGGCGTGGTCGCAGGCGTGTGCGTGGTCATGGAACTGCCTCCTTGGTCGGGCTGCTACCGATGACCACGAACGTAGAAGCTCAACCAAGCTTGAGGTCAACCGCCGCCCGGCAGGCGCCCCGCGGGGTTCAGCCGCTGAACCGGTCCCGCAGCTCCCGTTTGAGGATCTTGCCGCTCGCGTTGCGCGGCAGTTCTTCCACGAAGAGCACCTTCTTGGGCGCCTTGAACGCAGGGAGCTTCTCCCTCACGTGGGAGACGAGTTGGGCCTCCGTGACGTCGCCGCGCGGGACGACGACCGCGGTGACGGCCTCGATCCAGCGTTCGTCGGGCAGGCCGATCACGGCGGCCTCGGCGACGGCTTCGTGGGTGTAGAGGGCGTCTTCGACCTGGCGTGAAGCGACCAGTACGCCACCGGAGTTGATGACGTCCTTCACCCGGTCGACGATGGTGAAGTAGCCCTCCGGGTCGCGCACCGCGAGGTCACCGGAGTGGAACCAGCCGTCACGGAAGGCTTCCGCGGTCTCCTCGGGCTTGTCCCAGTAGCCCTCGCACAACTGCGGTGAGCGGTAGACGATTTCACCGGGCGTGCCGTCGGGCACGTCCTCCCCCTTGTCGTCCACCACGCGCGCGTCCACGAACAGCACGGTCCGGCCGCACGAGTCCAGTCGGCCCTCGTGCTCGCCGGGTCCGAGCACCGTGGCCAGGGGGCCGATCTCGCTCTGTCCGAAACAGTTGTAGAAGGCCAGACCGGGCAGCCGTTCGCGCAGCCGTCGCAGCACGGGGACCGGCATGATGGACGCGCCGTAGTACGCCTTGCGCAGGCCGTCGAGGTTCCGGGTGGCGAAGTCGGGCCGGTTCGCCAGGCCGATCCACACCGTGGGAGGCGCGAACAGGCTGTCCACGCGCCCCGCTTCGACCAGGTCGAACAGCCGGTCCCCGTCGGGGGCGTCGAGGATGATGTTCGTTGCGCCGACCGCGAGGTAGGGCAGCAGGAACACGTGCATCTGCGCCGAGTGGTACAGCGGCAGCGCGTGCGCGGGCCGGTCGCCCGCGCTCAGGTCGAGGGCGGTGATCGCGCTCAAGTACTCGTGCACCAGGGCCCGGTGGGTCATCATCGCGCCCTTGGGCAGGGCGGTGGTGCCGGAGGTGTACAGCAGCTGCACCAGGTCCTCGGTGCGCGGCTCGGGCCCGTCGTACGGCGGTGTGTCCGCCAGCCGGGACAGCAGCGAGCCCTCGGCGTCACGGAGCGGCAACACCCGTACGCCGTCGGGCAGTCGTTCCGCCAGGTCCGGGTCGGCGAGCACCAGCGTGCTGCCCGACTGGCGGACCAGGTACGCCAGGTCGTCGCCGGTGAGGTTCTGGTTGACCGGCACATGGACCAGGCCGGCGCGGGCACAGGCGAGGAAGCCGATGAGATAGGCGTCGCAGTTGTGGCCGTACGCGCCGACCCGGTCCCCCGGCGCAAGGCCCTGGGCGAGCAGCAGTGCGGCGGCGCGGGAGACGGCGCCGTCGAGTTCCTCGTACGTCCACGTCCGCTCGCCGTACTCCAGCGCGATGCGCGCCGGGGTGCGGCGGGCGCTGCGCCGCAGCACCCCGTCGACCGTGCTGCCTCGTCCCGGCGGTGCCTGCGGTTCCTGCGGTTCCTGCGTCATGACTGCCGATCCTCGGGCCGCCGGACGGGCAGGTCAAGGACTGTGCCGGGGAGAATGCGGGCGACTCACACCTGCCGGGTGCGTCCCTCCCAGTAGGGATCGCGCAGCCGCCGCTTGTACAGCTTGCCGTTGGGGTCGCGGGGCAGCTCGGTGACGAAGTCGACGCTCCTGGGCCGCTTGTAGCCGGCGAGCCGCTCGGCGCAGTGGCCGAGGAGCGCGCCGGCGAGGTCGGGGCCGGGCTGGTGGCCGGGGGCCGGTTCCACGACGGCCTTGACCTCCTCCCCCCAGTCGTCGTGCGGGACGCCGAAGGCTGCGGCGTCCGCGACGGCGGGGTGGGCGAGCAGCACGGACTCGATCTCGGCGGGGTAGATGTTGACCCCACCGGAGATGATCATGTCGATCTTGCGGTCGCGGAGGAAGAGATAGCCGTCCTCGTCCAGGTAGCCGAGGTCGCCGACGGTGAAGAAGTCGCCGATGCGGTTCTTGCGCGTCTTGGTCTCGTCCTTGTGGTACGAGAAGCCGCCGGTGCTCATCTTCATGTAGACGGTGCCGAGTTCGCCGGGCGGGAGCCGGTTGCCGTCGTCGTCGAAAACGGCGAGTTCGCTGATGGGCCAGGCCTTGCCGACGGTGCCGGGCTTCTTCAGCCAGTCCTCGGCGGTGGCGAAGGCACCGCCGCCCTCGCTGGCCGCGTAGTACTCCTCCACGCAGCTACCCCACCAGTCGATCATGGCTCGCTTCACATGGTCCGGGCAGGGGGCGGCGCCGTGGATGGCGTGCCGCATGGACGTCACGTCGTAGCGGGCCCGCACCTCGTCCGGCAGCGCCAGCAGCCGGTGGAACTGGGTGGGGACCATATGGGTGTGGGTGCACCTGTGGGTGTCGATGAGGTGGAGCATCTCCTGCGGGGTCCACTTGTCCATCAGCACCAGGCGGTGGCCGATGTGCAGGGACGCGCCCGCGAACTGGAGGACGGCCGTGTGGTAGAGCGGCGAGCAGACCAGGTGGACGTTGCCGTCGAACGGCCTGATGCCGAAGATGCCGAGGAAGCCGCCGAGGTAGGCCTCCTCGGGGGGCTTTCCGGGCAGCGGGCGGCGGATGCCGCGCGGGCGTCCCGTCGTACCGGAGGTGTAGTTCATGACCCAGCCGAGCGTGCGGTCGGCGGGCGCCGACCCGGGCTGTCCGTCGAGGAGTTCGGCGTACGGCCGGAAGCCCTCGGCCGCGCCGACCGCGTAGCGGTGCGTAGCCGGGAGGCGCGCTTCGTCGGCGGCGTCACGCGCGGCCCCGGCGAACCGCTCGTGCGTGATGAGCACCTTGGCCCCGGAGTCGGCGACGATCCAGGCGATCTCGGGGCCGACCAGGTGGTGGTTGACCGGGACCAGGTAGAACCCGGCCTGGGTGGCGGCGAGGTAGGCGGTGAAGAACTCGACGCCGTTGGGCAGGACGACGGCGAAGGCGTCACCGCGCCGCAGTCCGGCCGCGCGCAGCCCGTGCACGAGCCGGTTGGCGGCCGCGTGCAGGCGTCCGGCGGTCCACTGCTCGCCGTCGGGTGCGATCAGGACCGTGCGCCCGGGGTCCTGGCGGGCCTGGGCCCAGAAGCCGACGGGGGGTGTGTTCACAACTTCGCTCATGCCTGGCCGCTCCTTCCGGCGATGCGGTTGAGCCGGTCCACGGCCCGCTCGAAGCCGCGGGTGAGGTCGTCGAAGACGGCCTGGACGCTGCGTTCGCTGGTCATCCGGCCGACGATCTGGCCGACGGGCGTGCCGAGCAGCGGTTCGACCTCGTACTTCTGGATACGGGAGACAGCCTCGGCGACCAGCAGGCCCTGCAGGGGCATCGGCAGTGTGCCGGGCCCCGCCTGGTCGTCCCAGGCGTCGGTCCACTCGGTGCGGAGCTGACGGGCGGGCTTCCCGGTCAGGGCGCGGGACCGGACGGTGTCGCCGGAACCGGCGGCGAGCAGCTTGCGGGTCAGGGCGGGCGAGTGGAGGTCCGCTTCTGTGGTGGTCAGCCATATGGAGCCCATCCACACACCTTGGGCACCGAGTGTGAGGGCAGCCGCCACCTGCTGTCCGCTGCCGATGCCCCCTGCGGCCAACACCGGCAGCGGGTCGACGGCCTCGACCACCTCCGGAGTCAGCACCATGGAGGCGATCTCCCCGGTGTGGCCGCCGGCCTCGTACCCCTGGGCCACGACGATGTCGATGCCCGCCTCCTGGTGCTTGCGGGCGTGCCGGGCGCTGCCGGCGAGCGCGGCGACCAGGATCCCCCGGTCGTGGGCGCGGGCGACGACGTCGGCGGGCGGGGAGCCGAGGGCGTTGGCCAGCAGCTTGATCGGATAGTCGAAGGCGACGTCGAGCTGGCTGCGGGCGACCTGCTCCATCCAGCCGGTGATCCGCCACCCGGAGGCCTCGCCCTCAGCGAGTTCGGGCACGCCGTACTTGGTGAGGGTGTCCCGCACGAACTGCCGGTGTCCCTCGGGGATCATGGCCTCGACGTCGGCCTCGGTCAGTGTCCGGTTCTCCGTGGCCTCGACCTTCTTCGCGGGCATGACGACGTCCAGCCCGTAGGGCCGGCCCCCGACGTGCGCCTCGATCCAGTCGAGGTCGCGTTTGAGGTCATCGGGGGCGGTGTAGCGGACCGCGCCGAGCACTCCGAAACCGCCGGCCCGGCTGATGGCCGCGGCGACGGCGGGGAACGGCGTGAAGCCGAAGACGGCGTGCTCGACTCCCAGTTGCTTGCTCAGCTCCGTCTGCATGGGCGCAGGATGCCGCAGCCGCCGTGCCGAAGGAAGGCAACGGAAGGGTTTTTCTGACGTACCGTCAGTTCACTCGCCCCGTCATTTCCACCTCATCGCGTCACGACGTCGCCTCCAGCACCGCCATCGCCGCGTTGTGCCCCGGCACCCCGCTAACCCCGCCCCCGCGCACCGCGCCCGCCCCGCACAGCAGGACGTTCGCGTGCCGGGTCTCCACGCCCCAACGCCCGCTTCCCTCCTGGGCGTACGGCCAGGACAGGGCGCGGTGGAAGATGTTGCCGCCGGGCAGCCGCAGGTCGCGTTCGAGGTCGAGCGGGGTCTTCGCCTCGATGCAGGGGCGCCCGTCCGCATCGGTGGCGAGGCAGTCGGCGAGGGGTTCGGCAAGGTGGGCGTCGAGCTGGGTGAGGGTGGACTTCAGCAGTTCTTCGCGCACGCCGTCGTTGTCCCGGGCGAAGAGCCGCGCCGGGGTGTGCAGCCCGAAAAGGGTGAGCGTCTGGTAGCCGCGCTCGACGAGGTCGGGGCCGAGGATGGAGGGGTCGGTCAGGGAGTGGCAGTAGATCTCCGAGGGCGGCGCGGCCGGGAGTTCACCGGCGCAGGCCTGGGCGTGGGCGGTGGCCAGCTGCCGGTAGCCCTCGGCGATGTGGAAGGTGCCCGCGAAGGCCTCGCGGGGGTCGACTGAGGGGTCGCGCAGCTTCGGTAGCCGCTTGAGCAGCATGTTGACCTTGAGCTGGGCACCCTCGGCGGCTTCGGGCGCCGTATCGCCCGTCAGCACGGCCAGCTCCTCCGGGGAGGCGTTGACCAGGACGTGCCGGGCCGCCGCGACGCCCTCGCCGTCGGGCGTACGGTAGACGACCTCGGCGGTCCGTCCGTCGGTGTCGATGCGGACCGCCTCGTGCCCGGTCTCGATGACCGCGCCCGCCGTGCGCGCGGCGGCGGCCAGTGCGTCGGTGAGGGCGCCCATGCCTCCGACGGGCACGTCCCAGGCGCCGGTGCCACCACCGATGACGTGGTAGAGGAAGCAGCGGTTCTGGGCCAGGGAGGCATCGTGCGCGTCGGCGAAGGTGCCGATGAGGGCGTCGGTGAGGACCACGCCCCGGACCAGGTCGTCGGTGAAGTTCTCCTCGACGGCGACGCCGATCGGCTCCTCGAACAGGGCCCGCCAGGCGCTCTCGTCGTCGATGCGGCGTCGCAGCTCGTCACGGCTGGGCAGAGGTTCGGTGAGCGTCGGGAACACGCGCTGGGCGAGGCGGCCGGTCATGTCGTAGAAGCGCTGCCAGGCCGCGTACTCGTGCTCGCCGCCGGTGAGCCGGGCGAACGCCGCGCGGGTGCGCTCCTCGCCGCCGCCGACGAGCAGTCCGGTGGCCCGTCCGTCGCGCTCCACGGGGGTGTACGAGGAGATGGTGCGGGCCCGGACCCGGAAGTCCAGCCCGAGGTCGCGCACGATCTTCGACGGCAGCAGGCTGACCAGGTAGGAGTAGCGCGACAGGCGGGCGTCGACGCCCGCGAACGGGCGGGTGGAGACGGCGGCGCCGCCGGTGTGGTCCAGGCGTTCCAGCACCAGCACGGAGCGGCCGGCCCGGGCCAGGTAGGCGGCGGCGACCAGGCCGTTGTGGCCGCCCCCGACGATGACGGCGTCGTACGTGCAGGTTCCCTCGGTGGCAGACGTGGCAGACATGGTTCTTCGTAACACGGGAAGATCCACGGCGGCCAGAGGCGGGTCCGGACCTGCTCGCCCGGCGTGGCGGCCTATCGCCCGACTTTGTGCGGCGCCGGACGCGCCCTGGGCCCGAGCCTCGCCATCGCGGTCAGGATGTGTTTGGGCGGCAGCTGCCAGCGCAGCTTGGAGGGAAAGGCGCGGAACAGGGCGCCCGTTGCGCGCAGTCGGCGGGTGACGACCTCGGGTGCGGGGGCCGGCCTGCCGTACAGCTCATGGGCGTACGGCGGCAGGGAGGAGTACGCCAAGTGGGCCACGTGCCGCCACAGGACCTCGCGGGCCGGCACGAGTAGGGGGTGTGTCGGCGGGCGGAGCAGGAAGTCGTCCACCACGCGGGCCTCGTCGCCCGCGGCGAGTTCCGGCCGTACCTTTTCGAAGTAGGCGTTCATCTCGGCCTGGTTGGCCGGTACGGCGTCCGGGTCGAGGCCCACCAGCCTTGCGCTGACGCGGTGTTCGGCTATGTACCGGTCAGCCAGGGTGTCGTCGAGCGGGAAGCCGGAGCGGCGCACGACGTGCAGATAGGAGTCGATCTCCGCGCAGTGCACCCACAGCAGCAGGGCGGGTTCGTCGACGCCGTACCGCTCGCCCGTGTCCGGATCCGTGGCCGACAGCTTGGTGTGGATCTTCCGGACCCGGGCCCCGATCCGTTCGGCGGCCTCCGTCGTGCCGTACGTCGTCGTGCCCACGAAGCCGGCCGTGCGCATCAGTCTGCCCCAGGCGTCGCGCCGGAAGTCGGAGTTCTGCATGACTCCGCGCACCGCACGTGGGTGCAGGGCCTGGAGGTAGAGCGCGCGGATGCCGGCGACCCACATCATGGGGTCGGCGTGCAGGTGCCAGGTCACTGATCTCGGAGTGAAGAGCCCGGGGTCGCCCATGCCCGCAGGTGTGACCCCAGCCGCCAGGTGTCTCCGGAGCATCACGTTGACCTGCACTTTCGCCAACCACCCTCAGCACCTTGTGGAGCTGTCTGCCGAGGGTTCTTGGCACATCGGTACAGGTTCACAAACCTACCTGTCTTGCACCGCAAGAGACGCCCCTTCCTCCTCCGGCAGCCTGGAACGGCACATCAGCAACCATGGCGCCACCCCCGGGTCCTTCCCACAGCGCCGCTGGATCACTCACCCGAACACCTTCTGTTCGCCGACGATTCTGATCAAGTGAGCGCATCACGGAGCGGGCTCAGCACCTCGGAACGCACCGAACACTTTGCATGTAAGGCGGACACGAGGACCCCCAGCCCCTGCTGCTCGATCGCACGCCCGTTGGCGCATCGAGCGCTGCCACCCCCTGGTCGGGCAGATCCACATTTCACGATCTCGCCCGAATGCACGCCATCCCGGCCGATGCCGCCGGTCGGCTGGTCATGCCAGATGACTGGAGTGCCGAGTGGACTACGGCGTGGCGCTCATGAAGCACTGTCCGCCGCAGTTCAAGGCGGACGCGGTCGCGCTGTACCGGTCGCGCCCGGGAGCGACGCTCAGGTCGGTTGCCGCTGATCTGGGGGTCAACCCGGAGACGCTGCGGAACCGGGTACGGGCGGCCGGGGCAAGTCGGCCCCGGGCCCGCCGGGCGGAGATGCCGGCCAAGCCGCCTACTCCCCTGGAGGCGGAGAGCGCGGCCCTGCGCAAGAAGGTCCGCGAGCTGAAGGAGGAGCGCGAGATCCTGCGCAAGGCGGCGAAGTATTTCGCCGGGCAGACGCGCTGGTGAGCCGCTTCCATTTCGTCGCCGACCACCAGCGCCGCTTCGGCGTGAAGCGAGGTTCACCAGGACGCGGACGGCACCTACGGGGTCCCCAGGATCACCGCCGAACTGCGTGAGACGGGCGAGTTGGTCAACCACAAGAAGGTCGCCCGCATCATGCGCCAGGTCGGCCTGGCCGGGCTGCGGCTGCGCAGGAAGCACCGGACCGCCATCACGGACCCGGCCGCCGCGAAGGCAGCCGACCTCTTCGGCCGTGGCTTGACCGCAGTGGCGGTGAACACGAGGTACGCCGGTGACATCACCTGTCTCCCGCGGCCGGCGGGAAGTTCCTGTACCTGGCCACGGTCATCGGCCTCGCCTCCCGGCGCCTGGCAGGCTGGGCGATCGACGACCACATGCGCGCCGAACTGGTCACCGAGGCCCTGGCCGCCGCTGAGCGGTGCCGCGGCAGCCTCGCCGGCGCCATCCTGCACACCGATCACGGGGCCCAGACGCGGCTGGGCCGCCTGGACGTGGTCTACCTGCACGACCCGGACAACCACTGGCGGCAGGCCGCCGAGGAGACCATGCCGGCCCTGGGAGAGCTGCGCGACCAGGATGCTGGCCGGGCGCTACACGCTGCTGGACCAGTCGGCGCCGGGACGACGTCCTGCCCGCCGCGCGGGAACTGGGCAAAAGTGTGGTCGCCGTCGGCGTGTTCAACTCCGGACTGCTCTCCCACGACCGGCCCGCCGAGGGAATGACGTACGACCACCGGGAAGCTCCGCCGGAGCGGGTCGCGCGTGCCCAGGAGATCGCCCGGGTCTGCGCGGAGCACGAGACGAGCCTGCCCGCCGCAGCCATGGCCTTTCCCCGCACGTATCATCAACGTCACCCTGGGCATGCGAAATCTCGAACAGGTCGAACGAAACGTGCAGCTTCACCTTCGGCCCGTTCCCGACGGTGTGTGGGCCGACCTTCGCGCTCGGGGCCTGATCAGGGCGGACGTACCGGCGCGGACCGGTCGCGGGAGGAGTGCGCGGTGTCTTTGACCGACAAGGCCATCGAGCACATCCGTGAGCTGATCCGCAGTGGCGCACTGCCTCCGGGTTCGAAGCTGCCGCCGGAGGCGGACCTCGCCGCCCAGCTGGGCCTGTCCCGCAACCTCGCCCGCGAGGCGGTCAAGGCACTGGCCGTCGCACGCGTGCTGGACGTCCGGCGAGGCGACGGCACGTACGTGACCAGTCTCGAGCCCAGCCTGCTGTTCGAGGGCCTGGGCGGAGCCGTGGAACTCCTGCAGAGCGACTCGGCCGCCCTGCTGGACCTGATGGAGGTCCGCCGGCTCCTGGAGCCGGCGGCCACCGCGCTGGCCGCCACCCGGATCTCCGACGACCAACTGGCCGAGGTCAAGCGCCATCTGGACGCCATGCGCGAGGCCCACGACGACGTCGAGCAGCTCAATGCCCACGACGCGGCCTTCCACCGGACCGTCATCTCCGCGACGGGCAACGACTCGCTGCTCACGCTCCTGGAAGGCATCTCGGGCCGTACGCTGCGCGCCCGGATCTGGCGCGGCCTGGTCGACGACCAGGCCGCGGGCCGCACGCTCGCCGAACACGAGTCGATCTTCACTGCCCTCTCCACCCGCGACGTCTTCCTGAGCCAGGCCGCCGCCCTCATGCACGTCAACAACACCGAGCAGTGGCTGAAGGAACACCTGCGCTCCTCGGAGCCACCCGTCACCGGTACAGCGGGGCGTCGACGGGGTGTCCCGCCGAAGCCTGCCCAACGGGAGGCGTGAGGAGCTCCCAGGGGCCTGCCTGCGGACGCCGTACAGGCCATGTCGACGGGGCATCGGCTCGCTGTCGGCGCGCACCGGCACCGCGAGAGTGAAAGAGCCGGGCTCAGCTGCCAGGATCCCTGTCACCGGGGTCTGCTGTACCTCGACTGCTCGCACCCGGCTGCGCGTTCCACGTCCGGGATGAGACGACCGGGACAGGAGATCGGCAGCAGCCGCATCACGGGCATCATCGCCAAGAATCGGTCTGCTTCACCGTCGCCCATGCTCCTGGCTGCGCAGGACGGTCCGGTGCCGGGTGCCTGCCGCTATCGGTGGTGCGGCGGGTTGGGCGGCGGGGGCGGGATGGTGTCGATGCCGGGTGCGGGCTCGGGCCACACCAGCAGGACGGGGCACGGGGCGTGGTCGACGATGAAACGGCCGGCATGCCCGAGGCTGCGCGGCCCGAGATGGGTCCGGTCACCGTCGCGGGTGACGATGAGCAGGTCGGCGCCCTCGGCAGCGGCGACGACCTCTCGCTCGACGCGGCCGGTCCGCTCGACGCGGGCGCAAGGGCGGCCCAGACGCTGCGCGGCTTCGGCCAGGAATGTCTCGGCGGAGGCAGCGGCCAGGTGCTCCACCTGCGTGCCGGGGTCGCGTTCGCCATGGCCGCGGCCGAGCAGACCGGCGAAGGCGCCGTGCGCCGCGCCCGGGACGTCGGCCGGGGTGACGTGGAGCAGCACGATGTCGGCGTCGTCGGGCGCGTGGGCGCGGGCGGCGTCGATGCCGGCGGGCCAGGTGCCCTCGGTGATCCAGGCGATGACTTTCATGACGGTCAGCCTCCGATGAGGGTGAGCGAGGTCCACAGTGCCACCACCGACAGCCCCAGGGCGGCAGGCACGGTGAACACACCGAGCCGGGTGAACTCACCGAGTTCGACGTTACTGTCGTGTTCATGCACGATGCGCCGCCACAGCAGCGTGGCCAGGGAGCCGGCGTAGGTGAGGTTCGGGCCGATGTTCACCCCCAGCAGGACTGCCAGGACCGCGCCCGGCCCGGACGCGGCGGTCAGCGGCAGCAGCACCAGCACGGCGGGCAGGTTGTTGATGACATTGGCCAGCACCGCGGCCAGGGCCGCGATACCGAACAACGCCACCAGTCCCGTACCGCCCGGGATCAGGTGCCCCAGCCCCGCCGCCAGCCCGTTGTCGACGACCGCGCGGACCACCAGTCCCAGGGCCAGGACGAAGGCGAGGAACGGTAGCGCGGCGGCCCGCACGATAGCGGTGGGCGTGGTACGGCGCTGGGCCAGAGCCCGCACGGCGAGCACGAGGGCGCCGGCGAAGGCCGCCCAGGCGGGGTTGACGTCCACCATGGAGGTGAGGACGAAACCGGCCAGCGTGCAGGCCACTGTGACCAGGGCGAACACCGGCAGTTCGCGTTGCTCGGGGGTGCGTGGGGCCTGAGCTCCTGCGTCCAGGTCGGTGGCGAAGAACCGGCGGAAGACCACGTACTCGGTGGTGATGGCCACCAGCCAGGGCAAAGCCATCAGGGCGGCGAAGCGCGTGAAGCTCAGCCCGCTGGCGGCGAATGCGAGCAGGTTGGTGAGGTTGGAGACCGGCAGCAGCAGCGACGCGGTGTTCGAAAGGTGGGTGCAGGCGTAGACGTGCGGTTTCGGCCGGGCGCCGAGCCGGGCGGCGGTGGCGAACACCACCGGCGTCAGCAGCACGATCGTGGCATCCAGACTGAGCACCGCGGTGATCAACGATGCGGCTGCGAACACCTGCACCAGCAGGCGGCGCGGGCGCCCCGCCGCGCTACGGGCCATCCAGGCCCCGCACGCGTGGAACAACCCCTCGTCGTCACACAGCTGGGCGAGGACCAGGACGGCCGCAAGGAACCCGATCACCGGCCCGAGCCGCTCCGCCTCCTCACGGGCGTGCGCCAGCGAGAGCGCCCCGGTGGCGATCACCACGCCCGCAGCCGGGACGGCGACAACCGCCTCCGGCCACCCGAACGGGCGAATGACGGCGCACGCCAGCACCGCCAGCAGCAGAACGACGGAGACGGCCTCCGCCACAGATGAGTTCACCACCAGATCTTCCCCCGCCCGCGACCGCCTGCGCGACCGGCGAGGGCGGGCCCGCCTGCCGGGCAGCGAGCGGACCGGAGTCCAGTTCGCATCGCTGCCGTCGAGGGTCATGGAGCGGTACGGACGGTCGCGCGCGCGGTGATTCTGATGGGTGAACAGATGCGAGGCCACACCTGCCCCAGGCAAGGCCACCCGTCTCACGCGATCCCTAGCAGGATCCGGACCAGTCCCGGGCCAAGGCACCGTGCGGTGCCCCGTGGAAAGGCCGTCTGCGCAGGTCAGGGTGGTCCGCGAGCTTGTACCACCAGCAGACCAAGAACCTGCTGGCGACGAACGCGTCGCCAGCACCGGTGGTGTCCCTGACTGCGGCGGGGATGGCCGGGACCGCGGCGGTGATGCCGCCCGTATCGGTGATGATCGCGCCCGCTCCTCCCAACGTGGTGATCACCGCCCTGGCGCCCTGGCGCCCAGCGCGGCGTGCGCTTTCCGCACGGCGGACCGGGTCCTTGACCCTTTCTGGGGCGGGCTGCCCGTGGACCACCGCCTGCCCCTGCTCGTTCACGAATGCCGCCCGGTCGGCACGGAGCAAATCATGCAGCGCGCCGCCGGGATGCCGCCGGGTGTCCATGTCCACCAGGATGGTGCCGTTGCGCCAGCATCACCGCCGGCCGTTCGAGTACCCCTTGCAGCCCGGCGCGTCGCCGCCCGTGCCGGAAGGTCAGCCCGTCGGCCTGTTCGGCGAACGTCGCCTGCGGGCATGGGCGTTCGCGGTAGCGGAATGGCGGACCTGTCACGTCGACCGGGTCGGTGTTCGGTTGCGCAGCAAGTCCACGCGGGAGTTGGACGCACGAGGAACGCAGACGCAGGTCTGCAACGATCCCGGATGGTCGGCAGCAGTCCCGGATGCCGCTGCGCGCGTCAGAAGCGCGGGAGGGCGCCTGCGCGAAGTTCGCCCGGGCCCCGCCGAGCGGCAGCGGTGCGCGACGACCTCGGTTACGCCCAGGGGGTGCAGGGCTGCGGCGGTGCCGGCGATGTGGACGAGCGTGTGTCGGCCGCCCGGTTCGTGCGGATGAACGCTGGGGTCGTCCGCGTCGTGCAGCCTGCCCTCCGCCACGGCGGGCAGCGCCCGCCCGTCACTTCCGCGCTGTCGTTCCGAAGGGGAGGGGTTCACCGGAGCGCAGGTACTCCCTCAGCCACTGCTCGGTGTTGCTCACGTGCAACAGTGTGGCGGCCTGGCTGAGGGCGGGGTCACGGGTGGACAGCGCGTTGAAGATCGCCTCGTGCTCGGCGAGGGTGCGGCCCGCGGCCTGGGTGTCGACCAGGCCGCGCCAGACACGGGCGCGCAAGGTGCGGCCGGAGATTCCTTCGAGGAGGGTGAGGAGGGTTTCGTTGCCCGTGGCCGAGACGACGGCGCGGTGGAAGGCCGCGTCGTGGGCGTTGAGTTGTCCGACGTCGTCACGAGCCTCGCGCATGGCGTCCAAGTGCCGTTTCACTTCGGACAGTTGGGCGTCGGAGATCCGGGTGGCGGCAAGGGCCGTTGCGATCGGTTCGAGGAGCCGCCGTACCTCCATGAGGTCCTGCAGGGCGACCGAGTCGCCCTGCAGCAGTTCCACCGCGCCGCCGAGCCCCTCCAGCAGCAGGCTCGGCTGGAGGCTGGTCACATACGTGCCGTCGCCCCGCCGCACCTCCAGGACCCGCGCGACGGCCAACGCCTTGACCGCTTCGCGGGCGAGGTTGCGGGACAGCCCCAGCTGTCCGGCCAGGTCCGGCTCCGGCGGGAGCTTCGAGCCCGGTGGCAGGGCACCGGTCCGGATCAGCTCACGGATCTGCTCGATGGCCTTGTCCGTCAGAGACACCGCTCGTCCCTCCCCCCACCGTGCCCCATGATCGCGTCCGGCCTGATCAGCCCCTGAGTGTGGAGAGCGTCCCAGAGGCCGTCCGGGATGTGCTGATCATGGAGTTCCACGTTTCGTCCGACCTGTTCCGGAGTCCGCATGCCAAGAGTGACGTTGATGATGCTGGGATGCGTGTGCGGGAAGGCGATGGCGGCGGCGGGCAGGGTGGTGCCGTGTGCCTCGCAGACCTCGGCGATGGCCAGCGCTCTCGCGACGAGCTCCGGCGGGGCGTCCTGGTAGTCGTACTTCATGCCCTGGGCGGGCCGGTCGCGGGAGAGCAGTCCCGAGTTGAACACGCCCACCGCGACGACACTCTTGCCGAGTTCCTGTGCGGCGGGCAGGACGTCGTCCAGCGCCGACTGGTCCAGCAGCGTGTAGCGCCCGGCCAGCATCACCAGGTCGGCGGCGGTCTCGCGCAGGAAGCGGGCGAGCATCGCCGACTGGTTCATCCCGGCGCCGATCGCGCCGATCACACCCTGGTCGCGCAAGTCCGCGAGGGTGGGCACGGCCTCCTCGGCGGCCTGCCGCCAGTGGTCGTCCGGGTCGTGCAGGTAGACGATGTCGAGGCGGTCCACGCCGGTGCGCTGCAGGGTGTCCTCGATGGAGCGCAGCACGCCGTCGCGACTGAAGTCCCACTGCCGGCGCAGGTCGTCGCGTACGACGAAGCCCTCGGTGTCGACGCCGCGCGGTTCCTCGTTGGGCACCAGCAGCCTGCCCACCTTGGAGGAGATGACGTACTCGTCACGCGGACGGCCCCGCAGGGCGGCGCCCAGACGGCGCTCGGAGAGGCCGAGGCCGTAGTGCGGTGCGGTGTCGAAGTAGCGGATACCCGCATCCCAGGCCGTATCGACGGCTGCGGTCGCGTCGTCGACCGGGGTGACGCGGTAGAGGTTGCCGATCACGGAGGCGCCGAAGCCGAGTTCGGTGAGCGCGACAGGCGTGTCGGGGATCTCGCGTTGCTGCAAGGAGTGCTCCTGGTACGGGTGAAGGGCTCCGCCGGTCAGCGACTGACGTGGGCTGATCCGCCCGCGATGAGCGCCTCGACCTCGGCGAGCGAGGCCATGGAGACATCGCCGGGCGTGGTCATGGTGAGCGCGCCGTGGGCGGTGCCGTAGGCCAGGGCGCGCTCCAGGCCGGTGTCGCTGAGCAGTCCGTGGATCAGGCCGGCGGCGAAGGCGTCGCCGGAACCGATGCGGTCCAGAACCTGCAGGCCGGGCATCCGCGGGCCGGTGACATATCCGGTTTCGGCGGACCAGCCGGCCGAGGACCAGTCGTTGACACCGGCCGAGGTCACCTCGCGCAGGGTCGTCGCCAGTACTTTCGCCTCGGGCAGCAGGCCGGCCACCTCGCCGAGCGCGTCCGCCACCTCATCGGCCCCGATGCGCGTCTGACCCGGATACGTCCCGGCCAGACCGAGGGCGCCCACCACGACGTCGGCCTGCCGGGCGAGCCGCAGGTCGGCCTCGCGGGCGGCGTCGGCGCCGCCCCGGCCGGCCCAGAGGCTGGGACGGTAATTGGGGTCGTAGGAGACCGTGACCCAATGGCGGCGCGCCGCGGCCATGGCCTCGTCCGCGACATCCAGCGTGGTGTCCGACAGGCCGGCGAAGATGCCGCCGGTGTGGAACCAGCGCACCCCGGCGGAGAACACGGCGTCCCAGTCGACGTCCCCTCTGCACAGTTGGGAGACGGCGGTGTGGGCGCGGTCGCTGGCACCGAGGGCGCCGCGGATGCCGTAGCCGCGTTCGACGAAGTTCAGTCCGTTGCGGGCGCTGCGGCCGATCCCGTCATCGGGCACCCAGCGGATCAGCGAGGTCCCGACGCCGCCCTGAAGGATCAGGTCCTCGACGAGCCGGCCCACCGCGTTGTCGGCCAGCGCGGTCACGACGGCTGCCCGCAGGCCGAAGCAGCGTCGCAGTCCGCGGACGACGTTGTACTCGCCGCCGCCCTCCCAGACCTGGAAGGAGCGGGCGGTTCGGATCCGTCCCTCGCCCGGATCGAAGCGCAGCATCACCTCGCCGAGGGCCACCACGTCGATCACGTCATGCTCCTCTCAACGGCCTCAACGGCCTCGACGGTCAGTCGGCGGATGTCCTCGTAGTCGCCGCGCTTCAGGTGGGCGGCGGTGGCCAGCCAACTGCCGCCGACGGCGAGGACCGCCGGGTCGGCGAGGTAGGCGGCCAGGCGGGAAGCGTCGATCCCGCCGGTCGGTACGAAGCGCGTCCCAGGGAAGGGAGCCGCGAGCGCTCGCAGCGTCCGCACGCCGCCGAGCGGCTCGGCGGGGAAGAGCTTGAAGGTGTCGAGGCCGGTCCGCAGGGCACGCATCAGCTCTGTCGCGGTGGCGATGCCGGGCACCACAGGCACCCTCAGCTCCCGGCACTTCGCGACGACCTCCTCGTCGAAACCGGGCGAGACCACGAAGCGGGCCCCGGCCGCCACGGCCCGCTCCGCCTGCTCGGGCGTGAGTACCGTGCCGGCGCCGACGGCCAGGCCACCGTGGGCGGCCATCTCCTTGAGCACCCGCTCGGCGCCCGGCGTACGGAAGGTGACCTCGGCGCACCGGGCACCGCCCGCCGCGAGGGCGTCGGCCAGTGGGCCGGCCATCGCGGTGGACGGCACGGTCAGCACCGGAAGGAGACGGCAGCCGTTCAGCACGGAGTCGAAGCCGGCGGTCATCGGCCGAGCCATCCGCCGTCGACGGGCAGGACGATGCCGTGGACGTAGGCGGCGGCGTCGGAGGCGAGGAAGACGGTGGCGCCCGCCAGGTCATCGGCGTTGCCCCAGCGTCCGGCGGGGATGCGGTCCAGGATCGCCGTGCTGCGGACCGGGTCGTCCCGGAGGGCCTGGGTGTTGTCGGTGGCGATGTAGCCGGGCGCGAGGGCGTTGACGTTCACGCCGTGCGGCGCCCACTCGTTGGCCAGGGCCTTGGTCAGTCCGGCGATGCCGTGCTTGGCGGCGGTGTAGCCGGGCACGGTGATGCCGCCCTGGAAACTGAGCAGCGACGCCGTGAAGATGATCTTCCCCTGGCCGCGGGCCACCATCGACTTGCCGACCGCCCGGCTCAGCGCGAACTGCGCGGTGAGGTTGACCTGGAGCACCAACGCCCAGTCCGCGTCGGCGTGTTCGGCGGCGGGGGCGCGGCGGATGGTGCCCGCGTTGTTGATGAGGATGTCCACTGGCCGCCGGCGCCCGGCCAGGTCGACGCCCAGGGCCCGTACGGCTTCGGGGTCGGCGAAGTCGGTGCGGATCGCCTCGAAGGAACGCCCCGCGGCGCGCACGTCCTTCTCCACCGCGCTGCCGGATGCCTCCAGGCCGGCGCTGACGCCGATGACATCCGCACCGGCCTCGGCGAGCGCGCGGGCCATGGCCCGGCCGATGCCGCGCCGGGCCCCGGTGACCACGGCAAGCTTCCCGGTGAGATCGAAGACGGTCATACGGCAGCCCCCCGGGCGTCGTGGGTGTGGTCGGTGCCGGTGGTGCAGTCCACGAGGATCTTCATCACGTCACCGCCGCCCTCCAAAGCCTCGAACGCGGCGGGCGCCTGCGTGAGTGGCACGACCTTGCTGATCAGCCGCCCGGCCGGGATCGTGCCGTCGGCGACCAGGGCCGCCGCGCGCTCGAAATCGCCGCGGTCATACAACCGCGCGCCCACCAACGTCAGTTCGCGCCAGAAGAAGCGGTGCAGGTTCACCTCACGCGGCCGGGGGTGGATGGCCACGAGGCACAGCCGGCCACGCACCCCCAGCACGTCGACCGCGGTGTCCACGCCGCCCGCCGCGCCGGACACCTCGAACGCGACGTCCGCGCCCGCCTCCCCACTCCACTGCCCCACCAGTGCCGGCACGTCGTCTGCGGCCGGGTCCCACGCCGTCAGCCCCAACTCCTCGGCCAGCAGCCGACGGTGCGCGCTCAGCTCCACCACCCGCACCTCCGCGCCCGCGGCCCGCGCGACCAGCGCGATCAGGATGCCGACCGGCCCGCCACCGACCACCACGACCTTCTCACCCTCACGCACGGCGGCGCGGCCCACGTCGTGCACGGCGACCGCGGTCGGCTCGACGAGCGCGGCCCGCTCCAAGGCGAGCGACTCCGGCAGCCGGATGAGGGTGGCGGCGGGCACGGTCCAGCGCTGCTGCATCGCGCCCGGGGAGTCGATGCCGATGAAGTCCAGGTGCTGGCAGATGTGCTGATGGCCCGCACGGCAGGCCGGGCAGGTGTCGTCCCAGCGCAGCGGCATCACCGTGACCGCGTCACTGGCCTGCCAGCCCTCCACACCCGGGCCCACCCGCACCACACGGCCGGACATCTCATGCCCCAGGACAGCGGGCGCGGCGACCCGGGCGTCCATGTCGCCGTGGAAGATGTGCAGATCGGTACCGCAGATACCGACAAACGCGGGAGCCAGCTCCACCTCGCCCGGACCGGGCGGCGCACCGATCACGGGAGCGGTGTCCAGGGTGCGGGCGGAAACGTAACGGACAGCAAGACTCATCGTGTCGTCAGGGTCCCTTCAGCGCGGACACCGATGGTCAGCAGCAGGTTGGCGTAGGTACGCGTGTCGGCGGTGACGATCGCCAGCGCCAGGTCGGGCGAGCGGGCGACGTCGTAGAACTCGAAGCGGCCGAGCGTGTCGACCGGGACGGTTGCCAGCTTCGAGCGGTACTGGGCGATGGCCGGCGGCTCCGGTTCGCCCTCGGGCGGCACCATCACGTGGGCTGCCTCGACGGGCAGGGCGCGCAGCAGGACGTCGAGCACGGTGGTGGCGTCGAGCAGGCCGGGGGCCAGGTTGAGGTGCACGGTCCTGGCGCGCTCGCCGGTGGCGGTGCTCGCGGGGTAGTGGCCGTCGGCGAGCAGGACGCGGGCGCCGTGGCCGGCGCCGGCCAGAGCTTCGAGGATCCCGGGGTGCAGCAGTTCCGTCAGGAGCACAGTGTTCCCTCCTTCGTCGGGGCAGGGGTCAGGTGGTAGAAGGCGGTCGCGGTGCCGGCGAGGACCGCGTGGATCTCGGGGCCGGAGCAGCCGTCCAGGAGTTCCTCGACGGTGGCGGCCCAGCGGTTCCAGCCGCCGGCGAGGACGCAGACCGGCCAGTCGGAGCCGAACATCAGCCGGTCGGGGCCGAAGGCGGAGAGCAGGACGCCCCAGGCCGGGCGGATGTCGTCGACGGTCCACCTCTCGTGGTCGGCCTCCGTGACCAGGCCCGACACCTTGCAGCGGACCTGGGCGTGCCTGGCCAGGTCCCGCACCTGCCGTGCCCAGTCGGTCAGTTCTCGCCGTGCGAGGGGCGGCTTGCCCGCATGGTCCAGGACGAGCGGCAGCTCCGGGAGCCGCTCCGCGAGACGAATCGCCTGCGGGAGCTGGTGGCTGCGGATCAGCACGTCGTATCCGAGCCCGCGCTTTCCGACCGCTCGCAACCCGCGCTCGACGTCCGGTCGTTGGAGCCAGTGTGGGTCCGACTCGCCCTGCACGATGTGGCGTACGGCCCTCAGGTACCGGCCGGCGGCGGCTGTCCGCAGGTCGTCGAGGATGTCGCCGATCGCGGGGGATGTCAGGTCCGCCCAGCCGACGACCGCGCCGATCAGCGGGTCGCTGTCGGCCAGGGCGAGGAGGTCTCGGGTCTCGGGCGCGGACGGGACGCACTGGACGACCACGGTGCTCGTCAGCCGCCGTCCGGCGATCGGCCGGGTCGCGGCCGAGCGCAGGGCGTGCGAGCTGAAGCTGCGGCGGATCGGCTCGTGTCCGGGTTCGTCCAGCCAGGGCTGCGGCCGCAGGTCCAGGTCCCAGACATGGTGGTGGGCGTCGACGAGGGCCCGGCCGTCAGACACGGGCGGTCCAGACGGGGCCGTCGGGGTACGTGTACTCCGTGAGGGATTCGGGGTGCATCTGCGCGCTCAGCCCCGGCCGCGTCGGCGCCAGGTAGTGGCCGTCGACGATGCGCACCGGGTCGACGAAGTGCTCGTGCAGGTGGTCGACGTACTCGATGACCCGGTCCTCGGTCGTACCGGAGACGGCGACGTAGTCGAACATCGACAGGTGCTGGACCATCTCGCACAGGCCGACGCCGCCGGCGTGCGGGCAGACAGGGATGCCGAACTTGGCGGCGAGCAGCAGGGTCGCGATGTTCTCATTGACGCCGCCGACCCGTGCGGAGTCGATCTGCACGATGTCCACCGCGCCGGCCTGGAGGAGCTGCTTGAAGACGACCCGGTTGGCGATGTGCTCGCCGGTGGCGACCTTGATGGGGGCGACGGCCTTGCGCACGGTGGCATGGCCGAGGATGTCGTCGGGTGAGGTGGGCTCCTCGATCCAGTACGGCTGGTAGGGGGCCAGGGCGCGCATCCAGTCGATGGCGGGCTGCACGTCCCAACGCTGGTTGGCGTCGACGGCGATGCGGATGTCGTCGCCGACCGTCTCGCGGGCGGTGCGCATGCGGCGTACGTCGTCCTCCAGGTCTGCGCCGACCTTCAGCTTGATCTGCGTGAAGCCGTCGGCGACCGCCTCGCGGGCCAGGCGGGACAGCTTCTCGTCGGAGTAGCCGAGCCAGCCGGGGGTGGTCGTGTAGGCGGGGTAGCCCTGGTCGAGCAACCGGCCGATGCGGTGCTCGCGGCCGGGCGCGGCGCGGCGCAGGATGTCCAGCGCCTCCTCGGGGGTGAGGGCATCGCTGAGCCAGCGGAAGTCGACCTGGGCGACCAGTTCCTCCGGCGACATCTCGCCGAGGAACCGCCACACCGGCTTGCCCGCGCGCTTGGCGGCCAGGTCCCAGGCGGCGTTGACGACCGCGCCGGTCGCCATGTGGATGGCGCCCTTCTCCGGCCCCAGCCAGCGCAGTTGGGGGTCGTGGACCAGGGAGCGGGAGAAGGCGCCGAGGTCGGAGCAGACCTCCTCGACGGACAGGCCGACCACGTGCGGGGCGAGGGCGGCGATGGCGGCGGCCTGGACGTCGTTGCCGCGTCCGGTGGTGAAGGCGAGGGCGTGGCCCTCCAGTCCGTCGCCGGCGTCGGTGCGCAGGACGACATAGGCGGCGGAGTAGTCGGGTTCGGGGTTCATCGCGTCCGACCCGTCCAGGTGCTCGGACGTCGGGAAACGTACGTCGAGGACGTCCAGGGCGGTGATGCGGGCGGATGCGGGCACGGCGGAGGACATTGCGGCAACTCCTGAGGAGCAGGCGGGGCACAGGGCCCCGCTGCGACGGAAGGGTGAGGCGGCTGTGGGAGGTCCGGCGGCGACGGCCGCGCGGGTCACTCCTGGACCTTGCCGCCCGTGATGCGCGAGATGGCGAGGGCGACCAGGATGATCAGGCCGTTGAGGGCGCCGATCCACTGGGCGGGGACGCCACCCAGGGTGAGCACGTTCTGGATCATGAAGAGCAGCAGGATGCCGCAGAACGCCCCGAACATGGTGCCCTTGCCGCCGTTGAGGCTGATCCCGCCGATGACGGCGGCGGCGAACACGGTGAAGATGTAGCCGTTGCCCTGCGCGGAGGCGACGGAGGCCAGGCGTCCGGAGAGCAGCAGTCCGGCGAGGGCGGCGAGTACGCTGCCGGTGACGATGACGATCCACAGCACCCGGTCGGTGCGGATACCGGCCGCCTTCGCGGCGTCGACGTTGCCGCCGATGGCGTACAGCGAGCGGCCGAAGCTGGTCCAGCCGAGCACCACGACGGCGACGGCGAACAGCACCAGGCAGATCCAGATGGACGCGGGCATCCCGAACCATTCGGCGGTGCCCAAGTAGAGCATCGACTCGGGCAGTTGGAAGAAGGTCTGGCCGGCGGAGATGCCCGTGAGGACACCGCGCAGCACGATCAGCATGCCGAGGGTGACGATGAAGCCGTTGAGGCCGAAGCGGATGATCAGCAGGGAGTTGATCACACCGACCAGCGCGCCCACGGCGAGCGTGACGGGAATCGACCAGGCGCCGGGCAGCAGCCCCAGACCGTGTCCCGCGCCGGTCGGCACCACCAGCCAGGCCGCGACACCGGGCGCGAGGCCCATGGTGGACTCAAGGGACAGGTCCATCTTCTTGACGATAAGAATCATCGCCTGGGCGAGGACCAGCAGAGCCATCTCGGACATGGTCTGCAGGACGTTGACGAGGTTGTCCGCCTGCAGGAAGACCGGGTTGACGATCTGGCCCACGATCGCGATGACCACGATCGCCGGGACGAGCGCGAGGTCGCGCAGCCGGGCCAGGGGTAGCCGGCCGCCGAACAGCGCGATCCGCTTCGCCACCGGTTCCGTTTCCGTAGGGGCGGCGGTGTCCGCAAGGACGGATTCAGGCATTGAGGGCCACTCCTTCCATTGCGGCCACGAGGTCGTGGTCGTGCCAGCCGCGGGCGATCTCTGAGGTCACACGGCCCTGGAACATCACCAGGACCCGGTCGCACATGCGCAGATCGTCGAGTTCGTCGGAGGCGATGAGCACTCCGGTGCCGGTCTGCGCGGTCTCCTCGACCTTGCCGAGGAGGAACTCCTTGGAGCGCACGTCCACGCCCGCGGTCGGGTTGATCAGGACCAGCAGTCTGGGGTCGTCGGCCAGGGCGCGGGCCATGACGACCTTCTGCTGGTTGCCTCCGGACAGGGCGGAGACGGGCAGGTCGGGCCCGGGAGTCTTGATCGCCAGGTTCTCGATCATGCGCCGGGCGAGCCGGTCCCGGCGGCTGCGGCTCAGGAACCCGTTCGAGCCAATGCGCTTCGGCACGGACAGTGTGGCGTTGTCCGCGATCGACATGCCGGGGACGAAGCCCTGGTGGTGCCGGTCCTGCGGGACGAACCCTGCGCCGGTCGCGAGCGCTGCGGGCACGCTGCCCGGCCGGGGCCGGTTCCCGGCGATCTCCACCTCGCCCGCCGCTGCCGCCCGCAGCCCTACGACGGTCTCGGCGACCTCGGTGCGCCCGCTGCCGGCGGCGCCCGCGAGGCCGACGATCTCGCCGGCCCCGACCTGGAAGCTGACGTCGTCGTACGCGTCGCCTCGCAGAGCACGGACGCTCAGTGCGGCCGTGGCGTCAGGAGTGAGGGTGCTCGCCCGTTCCCCTTGCCGATCGGCCGCCGCCTCACCGGTCATGGCGGCGACCAGGTCGGCGCGAGGGAGTTCCGCCACTGGCGCCGTGATGATGTGCCGAGCGTCACGGAAGACCGTCACCATGTCGCAGATCTCGTAGACCTCCTGGAGATGGTGACTGATGAACAGGAACGTCACGCCCTGGCGTTGCAGGTCACGGATGCGCTCGAAGAGGCGGTTGATGGCGGCCCCGTCGAGCTGGGCCGTCGGCTCGTCGAGGATGATGAACCGGGCGCCGAAGGACAGCGCACGAGCGACCTCGACGAACTGCCGCTGCTCGACGCTCAGTTCACTGGCCGGGGCCTGCGGGTCGACGTCCACCGACCAGGTCGACAGCAGCTCCTGTGCGCGGCGACGGGTGGCCTGCCAGCTGACGAGCCGGCTGCGTCCGTGGTCGTGCCGGTGCAGGAAGAGGTTTTCGGCGACGGTCAGCGTGGGGATGATCGTGGACTTCTGGTAGACGCAGGCCACGCGTTGCCGCCAGGCGTCCCGGTCGGCGGGGCGGGGGGCGGCCTCGCCACCGAAGGTGACCGTTCCCTCGTCCGGGGCCTGAAGGCCGGTGAGGACCGACACCAGGGTCGACTTGCCGGCTCCGTTGCGGCCGACGAGCGCGTGGGTCTCGCCGGGCCTGATGGTGATCCGGGCGCCGTTCAGCGCAACCGTCGGACCGAATCGTTTGACTATGCCCGTCGCCTCGACGACGGGCGGGTCGGAGAGGACCCGTCCGTCGTCCGCCGGGGCGGGCGCGGGGGTCACTGCTCGCTCCCCGTCGCTCATCTCAACCTCCTTGTTCTCGTGAGCCGTTGCTCCCGTGAGCTGTCGCGATCCGGAGAAGGGATCAGCCGAGGTTGTTGCCCCACAGCGCCTTGTCGTCGCTCTTGACGCTGGTGACGCCGCCGTAGGTGCCGCCGTCGGCGGTGACGAGCGGGGCGGAGAGCTGGTCCTCGAGGACACCGTCGCGGACCTGGATGATGGTGCTGTCGTGGTCGGTCTTGCCGGGCTTGAACGTCTTCCCGTCGATCGCGGCCTTGAGGTAGTACAGGGCGTACTTGGCGTAGAGGTCGGCCGGCTGGGAGACCGTGGCGTCGATCTTCCCGGCGGCTATGGACCTCAGCTCTTCGGGGATGCCGTCGTTGGAGACGACGAAGACGTGCTTCTTGTCCTTCGGATCGACCAACAGCCCTTTCTGCTTGAGGACTTGGAGCGTGCCGGACAGGGCGAAGCTGGACTCCATGTAGATGCCCTTGATGTCCGGGTTGGCGATCAGGTCGGTCTGCAGCTTCTGCGCGGCGACCGCACCGTCCCAGTTGGTGGCCTCGCCGAACACCTTGATGCCGGGATAGTTCTTCTCCATGCAGGCGTTGAAGGCCTCCGTGCGGTCACGGCCGTTGATGGAGTCGAGACCGCCCTCCAGCATCACGACCTTGCCCTTGCCGCCGAGCTTCGTGCCGAGGTAGCGGCAGGCCTTCTCGCCGTAGGCCCGGTTGTCGGCGCGCACGACCATGAACACCTTGCCGGTGTCGGGGCGGGTGTCCACGGTGACTACCGGGATCTTCTTCGCCTCCAACTGTGCCAGGGTGGGCGCGATGGCGGCGGTGTCCTGCGGGGCCATCGCAATGCCCTTGACGCCCTGACTGATGAACGTCTGTGCGTTGGCGGTGAGTTTGGCGACGTCGTTCTGCGAGTTGGTGGCCTTGAGCGAGAGGCCGAGCTTCTTGCCGTACTCCGGCGTGTACTTGATGTAGGAGTTCCAGAAGTCGGTGTCGGAGCGCGGGTAGTCGACGCCGACCAGCGGCGCGTCACCCGACGACGCCGACGTGGTTGAGCCGCTGCCGCACGCACTGAGCAGCGCCAGTGCGGACAGGGCGGAGACGGCGGAACAGAGGGCGGTTCTGAGTCTCATCGGTGCTTCCTCGCGCCGGTCCCGTAGCGGGAGATGTTTCGCCTCGACGGCATCCGTGTGTCGCCGCGCAGTAGAGATGGGATGTTTATAGAGCGACTTCCGGCACGCCGTCCAGCCCTCTGTACAAAATCGCAGCGAGAGAGTCAGGTTCACGGGTGCCCACCCGGAGAGGTGCCGCCCTCAGAGGAGCATCCATCCCATCAATCGTCGACACTTGATGGCTCGCACTGGCCACGAAGCACGACAAGACATGCCATGTTTACGTGATCGCAATACACATTAGGTGAGATAAACCAGGGCAACTCACCCTGAGCCAGGGTCACTTTCATCCCTGCACGCTGGTTGACATCCCATGGCGACATGGCCGACCTTCATGCGTGGCCCTGCATTCCCCCTGTCCCCTTCCGCATCAGGGATGTGTCCATGTCGAGCTCGATCAACAGACGCCAGTTGCTGGCCGCCGCAACCTGCGTGGCCACGGCGGCCGTTGCCGGAGGTGTGTTCAGTGCCGGTGCCGCCGAGGCGGCCCCCAGCACGTACACGCCCGACTGGAACTCGGTCGACCAGCACCCGCCGGCCCCGGAGTGGTTCCAGGACGCGAAGTTCGGGATCTACTTCCACTGGGGCGTCTTCAGCGTCCCCGCCTACGACAACGAGTGGTACCCGCGCAGCATGTATCAGGCGGGCAGCAACGCCAACCAGCACCACATCGCGACCTACGGCCAGCCGTCGGCGTGGCCGTACCACAACTTCATCAACGGAGCCCGGGACCTGGCGGGCAACACCGTGCAGTTCGCCCCGAAGCTGAAGTCGGCCGGCGGGAACTTCGACCCCGACGAGTGGGTGCAGCTTTTCGTCGACGCCGGCGCCAGGTTCGCCGGGCCGGTCGCCGAGCACCACGACGGGTTCTCCATGTGGGACAGCCAGGTCAACGAGTGGAACTCGGTGAAAAAGGGCCCTGGTCTTGACCTGCTGCGGCTGTTCTCCACGGCCATCCGCGCCAAGGGTCTGAAGCTGCTGGTGGCCATGCACCACGCGTACCACTTCAACGGCTTCTACGAATACGTCCCCGCGCAGACGGACAGCAGCCTCAAGAAGCTCTACGGGCAGCTGGGTTCATCCGCGGAGAACCAGCTCTGGTTCGACAAGCTCAAGGAGGTCATCGACCGCACCCAACCCGACATCCTCTGGCAGGACTTCAGGATGGACGCCGTCGACGAGAAACAGCGCCTGAACTTCCTGGCCTACTACTACAACCAGGCCAACAGCTGGGGCCGAGAGGTCGTCGCCACGTACAAGGACGGCATGAACGGCAAGGGTGAGGTCTTCGACTACGAGCGCGGTGGTCCAGCCGATCTCACCGCCCCGTACTGGCTGACCGACGACAGCATCTCCAGCTCCAGCTGGTGCTACACCCAGGGCATCGGCTACTACAGCATCCCGCAGATGCTGCACTCGTTCCTCGACCGGGTCAGCAAGAACGGCAACGTGCTGCTCAACATCGCTCCGATGGCCGACGGCACCATCCCCCAGGCGCAGAAGGACATCCTGCTCGGTATCGGGGACCACCTGAAGCGCTTCGGCGAGTCGGTGTACTCCACCCGCGCCTGGACGACGTACGGCGAGGGCCCGACGAAGATGGGCGGCGGTGCGTTCACGACTCCGCATGCCGGCACTGCGCAGGACATCCGCTTCACCCGCAACAAGGCCGACAACGTCCTGTACGCCGCCGTCCTGGGCTGGCCCGGCAGCTCCCTGACGATCAAAACCCTCAGCTCGGACCGGATCAACCTCTCGTCACTGACCTCGGTGAAACTCCTCGGCACCACCGCCGGCACCTACATCGACCTGCCCACGCCGGCCCAGAACTCCTCCGGCCTCACGGTCACCCTGCCGTCCTCGGCGCCGTACAGCGCCGGCGCCTACGTCCTGAAGCTCAACTTCTCCGGCGCGATCCCGGGCCTGCGGCCACTCGCCGGCGCCATCGCCTTCGCGGACGTGAACTACACCGGCGACTCCGCTGTCCTGACCGTCGGCGACTACACAGCGGCCGACCTGACCGCGGCCGGGCTAGGCGCAGGCACCCTCTCCTCCCTCCGGCCGGCCCCCGGCTACCAGGTGACCGGCTACTCCGGAGACAACTTCACCGGCACCTCCTGGACCTTCACCGCCGAAAACCCCGACCTGCGCGTCACCGGCAACAACGACCAGATCACCTCGCTGAAGGTGGAGTTCAACCCGGCCACCTACTTCCGGATCACCAACGTCACCAACGGACTCGCCCTGGACAGCGGCGGCAACGTCGCCTCCGGCTCCAACCTCAAGCAATGGACCTCGGGCGACAGCACCAACCTGCAGTGGCAGGCAGTTGCGGTCGGCGGCCGCTACTACAAGCTGGTCAACCGCACGAACGGCATGGTCGCCGACGGCTGGGGCGCCACCGCCGACGGCTCCGCCGCCAGACAGGCCGCCTGGAACGGTGGCACCAACCAGCAGTGGACCATCACCCACCGCGATGGCGACCGCTATTCGATCGCCAACCGCACCACCGGCCTGGTCCTCGACGGCGGCGGCAACGTCGACTCGGGTTCCGTCACCAAGCAGTGGACCTACGGCAGCAGCACCAACCTGCAGTGGACCTTCACCGCGCTGTAGCGGCTTCGCCTACCTGAACCGAGAGACCCTGAAGTGGCGTGACCCCCAGCAACGCCGGCCCGACCAGCTGGGCTCCGTACCAGGAGTTCAACGTGGCCTTCTCGCCGGACTACCGAACGGCACGATCATCCTGACCCCCGAATTCCTCAAGGTACTGCGTGACGGGGAACCGGCGACGCTGATCTTCCACTTCCACAGCGGCGCCAAAGTGAAGTACAAGGTCACGAAGTCCGGAGACTCAGTCACCGGTACGGCTGTCAAGGAATCCTGACCGCCCGGCCCTCGCCCTGGTTGCCCACCTCCCGGGCAACCAGGGCACCGGCGTCTCTGCGCGCCAATGCGCTCTTCGGGGGCTCGCGGCAACCGTGCCGGTGGATCAGTTCCTCGACACGGGCCCGGGTCTCGTCCGACACTCCCTCGGCCACTTCCTGTGAGAAATCGTTGGCAATCCTTGCGCTTCCGGCGGTCACTCAGCAGTGCACCATCGGCTCGATCTTGCGAACGGACAGGAAATGAACACACCGAGGCAGGCCGCGCGGCAGCGCAGACAAAGACGCAGGCTCATGCTGGGCGGCACATCGGTGCTGATCGCCGCGGGCGTTCTCGCCTACCTGGTCAGTGCCTGTTTGCGATCCTCGGAGCGCGTATGAGCGGTGCTTCCAGCGTCGGTGTCGGACCACGTGGCGGCCCTGGCCGCTGTGGCGCCGGAAAGGCGCGGCCCGGCTATGCGGCTCGGGTGAGTTCGGCGCGGCCGAACAGCAGTGCGTAGCCGGAGGGGAGCTGGCGCAGGATGCGGGTCAGCAGGTCAGGGCCGACACAGGCCGCGACGGCGGAGAAGACGGATCCGGTGTCCCAGCGGGTGGTGCCCAAGGAGGCGCCGGTGCGGGCGGCGAGGTCCTTGACGAAGGCCCAGCCGCCCAGCGGCTGGGTGTCGGGGATCTGGGCGGTGAGGATGCGCGCGGCTT
>NZ_JBSFVT010000020.1:0-139161 GCF_053592455.1 Streptomyces sp. NPDC002676
GAATGAGAGCCTGCGCTGCATGCCCTGTACTCGAACAGTCCCGGGACTGGTAGGCCCGTCGGGACCGCCTCTTAACACCGAATTAGGTCGGGTGCGGGCCAGGGCTGGTCCGGCAGCGGATGCGCGTCGCGGAAGGGCTGCGCGTCGCGTCGCGCCCACCGCTTCAGGTCGCCGCGGGTGGCGAGGTTGTACCGGGCGGCGTGGATCTGGTCGGCGTCGCGGCCGACGTTGTCGTACAGCTCGAAGTCCGGGTCACGCGGGGAGATACGAAAGTCCTTCGATGGGGTGTTGTCAGGATTCGTGAACTCGACGCTTTCAATGCATTCGGGCGTCGGTGTCGAAGAGCGCCAGCTCGTGGGGATGCAGCAGGTGCTGGACGATGAAGGATCTGCCAGCGACTTTCCACAGACCACGGCCCCGGTTGAGGTGCGCGATGGCGTCCATTTCCACGGAGGTCAGGCCCAGCAGGGCGGCGGCGGCGTGGAGTTGGTCGGTCTCCTGGCGGTAGATGATCCGGGTGCTGCAGTCGGCGAGGAGGCCCTCGGCGAGGGCGCGGCCTTGTGATCCGGCGTCGCCGGCGGTGAGCAGGTCGGACAGCCGGTGGATCACCATGAGGTTGGCGATGCCAAGACCACGGCTGAGCTTCCACTGGGCCTGCATCCGCTGCAGCAGACCGACGTGCCGCATCAACCGCCACGCCTCGTCGTACACGATCCAGCGCCGGCCGCCGTTCGGATCGGAGAGGGCGGACTCCATCCAGGCACTTGCGCAGGTCATGGCCAGGACGAGGGCGGTGTCGTCGCCGGATCCTCCGAGCCGGGACAAGTCGATGGTGAGCATCGGCGCGCGCGGGTCGAAGGCGACGGTGGAGGGGGCGTCGAACATGCCGGCCAGGTCACCGTGGACGAGGCGGCGCATCGCGTGGGCCAGGTCGCGTGCGGCGTCGCCGAGCTGGCCGGACATCATGCCGGCGGCTTCGTCGAGCGCACTGGGGGTGTTGAGGGTGGCGGCGACGTCGCCGAGGAGCGGGGTGCGGCCGGTGGCGGTGGCACGGGTGACGACGGCGTCGAGGGCGACGTCGAGGGCGGTGTGCTCCACGGGCATCAGGTCCCGGCCCAGGACGGTCCGGGCGAGGGAGCCGAGTAGGAGCAGGCGCCGTTTGCGGATCTCGCCGACCCAGTCGGCCTCCGTCACGCTGTCCGGTCGCGGGGCCGCATCCAGGGGGTTCAGGCGTCCGGGCAGTCCGGGGCCGAGAGCGACGGACCGGCCGCCGAGGGCTTGCGCCACCGGCGTCCACTCGCCTTTCGGATCACAGGGGACGTAGACGCGGTAGCCGAAGGCGACCGAGCGCAGCGCGAAGGACTTGGCGAGCGCGCTCTTGCCCTGGCCGATCACTCCGGCGAGCAGGAGGTTGGGGTTGGTGAATCCCTCGACCTTGCCGTACAGCGCGAACGGGTCGAAGACGAACGACGCTTCCGCGTGGACGTCGCGGCCGATGTAGATGCCCTCGGCGCCGAGCCCGCCTTCGGCGAGGAAGGGGTAGGCGCCGGCGGCCACGGCGGTGGTCATGCGGTGGGCGGGCAGCTTCAGCCGGTTGTTGCGCGCGGAGGCGGGCCCGGGCCGTCCGCTCGGGGGGTAGAGCGGAGCGGGCATCTCGTGCTCGGCTGGTGTGCTCTCGGCCTGGTGGGCGGTGGCTTCGGCGCGGGCCTTGGCGGTGGCTTCGGCGAGCTGGCGGCGGGCTGCCTTGCGGCTGGCCCGGTCGGTGCCGTGGGGGGTGAACAGTGGGCTGGCGGAGGCGCGGCGGGCGCGGCGAGCGGGCCGGTGGCTCATCGGAGGCCCTCGATTCTGCGGGTGGTGCTCATCGCACGCAGGCCGTGGTGTGCGGGCGGAGGTCGGTGGGGGTGGTCTTACGCCGGATGCTGTGCCCGGTGGCGAGGTGGCGTTGGCAGATGGTCAGCACGGGCAGCCCTTCGGGCAGCCTTTCCGGATGGCACGCGCTCGTCTCGGTATCTGCTTGCGCTGTGTTGCCGGGCAGCAGGTGGAAGGCGGAGTGGAGCTCGGTGGTGGCCTGCCACAGGCGGGTGTGCGCGGTGGCGAGGTGGCGGCCTGCTGCAGGATGCGGGGGCCCTGCTGCCTCGGCCAACTGGTCGATGAACCGGTGTAGTTCGGTGAGGTGGGCGTGCAGGGTGTCGAGGTGCCCGCGATCCGGGGGCGCGGCACGGTTGAGGGCACGAGCGTGGTGGCGGACGCCTGCGGTGGCGGCCCGAAGGTAGGGGTGCGCGTCGGGCGTGCTGGGACGGGGAGGGATCAATGGGAGGTCCTTGCCGCCAAAGAGGCGGGAGCGGGGTGTGGGGGCGAACTGGCAGCTACAGGGTGGTGCGGGCCAGGGGGAGTGCGGCAACGGCGAACGCGTTGGGCTGCTGGTAGTTCAGCCGTCGCAGGTCGACGCCCGAGGTGACGGCGTGGGTCTCGATCTGGGCGCAGGCGGCGTCCAGGAGGGCGTCGGTCTCGGCGGTGACGGTGACGAGGCCGGTCAGGGCGACGTCCGCGTGTCCGGCGATGAGCTGGCGCTCACGCTGTTTGACGTCGGCGTACTCGACGGAGTCTTCCTCGCTGTCGACCTGCCCGCGGCGGGCGCGCTCGTTGGCGTCGGCAATGATCGCGGCCTTCTTGCGCTGGACGTCCCGGAGGGCGGACTCGAGCCCCTGCGGTATGTAGATGAGGGACAGGCTGCGTCGCACGCCGGCCGTGAACATGAGGCCGTGCATGAAGCCGGCGTTCGTCTCGGTGCGGGGCCAGTTCTCCACCCAATATGTGGCGTGCCGTGCGCTGTCGGTGGCGAGGCGGTCGTACTCCTCGACCTGGACGACGGGACCTGCGGCTGCGGGATCGGCCTCGGCGCGGCCGGTGTCGGACCACTGCTGGAGTGCGGCGAGGGCCCCCGGGTCGTAGGCGGTGCGGATGACGGCGGCGATCTCCCGCGCGGTCAGCCACCCGGTGACCATCAGTCCGGCGTTGCGGGCCGCCTGGGCGATGGACGCGGTGGTCTGCTCCATGACGGTGAACGCCCCGGGCAGCCCGCCGCCGGCCTGCGAGATCAGCCGCCGGGCGGCCTTCAGATCGAGGGAGATGGCGAGGTAGGTCTCGTGGGGTGCGGCGGCGGGACCGGCCGAGGCGACCAGTTCGGAGTAGATCTGTCCGGCGACCGGTGTCTGGGGCTGCCCGTTCTGGGCCCAGTGGCGGGTGAGGGTGTCGCCGCTGTCGGGGACGGTGCGTTCCAGCACCTGCACAGTGGCGATGTGCCCGGTGCGGGCGATGCCCGCGAGCGCTCGTCCCCAGCTGCCCACGTTGTGGTTCTGGGTGGCGGGGTCGAGGAGGGCGTAGGCGCGGCTGCTGACCCGGGCGATGGCGGTCAGGGTCTGCCGGTGCGGGTCGTGCACGGCCGCGGCGCCGTTGGCGGAGTCGCCGGGGGTGACCACCTTGAGGGAGGCGGCCGTGCCGGGCAGGTGGAGGACGCCGTCCTGCCGGGGCCGGGTGACGGGCCGGGCGAGCCAGAGCGTCTGGCCGGTGCGTCGGCGCTGTGCGTAGCGGGCGACGATCGGCGCCCAGTCGATCAGGGAGCGTCCGTGCCGACGGATCACCACGAGCGCACCGGAAGCCGCCCACAGCGGTGCCAGGGCGACGGCGCCGACCAGCCCGGTGGAGAGCACCGTCATCAGCAGCAGCGCCAGCGTGCAGGAAACAAGGACGAGTTGGGGCAGGGAGAGGCCGAGGAGGATGCCGCGGCGGGACCGGTGCGGAAACTTCACCGTGACCGGGGCGACGGAGAGATCAGTCAAGGGGCGGGTCCTGAAAGGCGCGGGTGGAACCCGGGGGCGGGAGGTGGCGTGCACGTCCCGCCCCCCGGTAGACGGCAGGGGATCAGAGGCCGGTCGCATGCGGCGGCGGTGAGGCCGTTCCGCTGGGCGTGGCGTTCTGTGCCCCGGGGGACGGTGGTGCGCCCTGCGGCGGCGGGGTCGTGGTCGGCGGCACTGACTGCCAGCCGCCTTGCTGGCCGGACGCGGCGCTCGCGCCGGATCCGCCCGGCCCCGGGCTGCCGCCCACCTGGCCGCTGGTGTCGTCGGAGACGCTCGTCGGCGCGGGCTGGACGGCCTTCTCCAGGCCGGACTTCATGGCACCGCCACCGGGCGAGCCGCCCGTTCCGCCACCCTGCGAAGCGTCCTTGCTGCCGCCGCTGTCGCCGGTCGGGTTGGCGGCGATGTCGCCGGGGAATCCGCCTCCGCCTGCGGCGTCGGGGCCTTGCGCGGCGGCGACACCCGCTCCGGCTGCCGCTCCGCCGGTTCCGGCGGTGGCCGCTGCTGCCGCGGCCTTGCGGGCGGCGTTCTCGGCGTGGGCCTTAGCGATCTGCGCTCCGGCGCCGCCAGCGCGGTGGATGGACTCGCCGTCGGTGCCGTCGGCCGCCCAGTGCACGAACTTGAACACGGCATACGGGCACAGCAGCACCAGGATCATGATCACGATGCCGGACATGACGTCGGCGAGGGCGGCGATGCCGTCCTTGGCGTCGGTCTTGCCCATGGAGGCGATGCCGAGCACGAAGATCACAGTCATCAGCAGCTTGCTGACGACCAGGGTGGCGGTGGCTTCGATCCAGCCCTTGCGCCAGCGGCGTGCGACCTCCCAGCCGCCGCCGGCCGACGCGAAGACGGCCAGGGTGACCATGACGAGGATGCCGACCTTGCGGACCATCATCACGCACCAGTAGAGGAAGGCGCCGATGGCGGCGCCGAGACCGACGACGACCGGGACGAGCCAGCCGAGTCCGGCCAGGGATCCGATCTGGCTGACCTTCACGATGCGGCGCACAGCCGACTCGATGCTCAGGTGCGCGGTCTTGAACAGGCCGTCGCTGACGGCGTCGACGACTTCGACGGCGACCGTGGTCAGGGCGATGGCGCAGAACGCGAACAGGACCCCTGACATGGTGCCGGTGAACGCCTGGGTGAGGGCTTGTCCGTCGCGTCTGACAGCGGCCCGGACGAGCTGCGCGCAGAAGGTGGCGACCAGCAGGACCAGGCCCAACGGCAGCAGCATCTCGTAGTTGTCGCGGAACCATCCGGCATTCAGGTCGACCCTCGTGGTGGTGTTGACCGCCTTGGCGGCCAAGTCGGCCGCTGCCGCAGCCAGCTCACCTGCGGACTTCGCCATCCAGTCACCGATGGCCTTGCCAGGGTCCGAGGCGAAATCGACCGCGTCGCCGACGGCACAGAGCTTGTCCGCCAGGGGGTAATCACAGAAACCCACGGGGAATTACTCCTCCTTGTCTCGTGTCAGGCGCGGGTCACTGCGTGACGCTCGGAGCGATGGCGGCCAGGGCACAGTCGTGGCCGGGGCGGCACTGCACGGCGAGGGTCACGGCGCGGTCCTCGGCTCCGCCGCCCTTCTTCCATGCGATCTGCTGCTTGCCGTTGACGGTGACGACGTAGATGTACGCCTCGGTGATCGCCGAGGGGTCCTCGGCGAGGGCCTGCTTGAACGCGCCCGGGTAGTGGCCTTCGGTGACGCGGGCGGTGGCGTGCTGGTCCTGGTCGGCCATCCGCGACCACAGCAACGGATCAGGGACCTGGCCGGAGACGGACGCCCAGTCGGCGTAGGTGGGCTCCTTGGTCATCCACTCGCGCATGCCGGCGAGCTGCTGGTCGCGGCTGGTGTCGCGGGTGTCGTAGGACCACAGCATCTGGGCTGCTGCCTTGGCGTACGCGACCGGCTCGGAGATCTGCGGAGGCTTGGGCACGGAACCGGAGTCGGCCTCGGGTTTCGGGGCGGGGGCCTCGGAGGAGGACGGGCTGTGCGTTGCGGCCGGCCCGGCAGCTGTCGGATCCCGGTGGGCGTTGCCGCTGCCGGACAGCCAGGCGACGGCTGCGGCGATGGTGAGCAGGACGGTGACGACCAGAGCGACGATGGCGATGCGTCGGTTGGCCGACCAGCCGACGCCGTAAGAGGACAGCGAGAGGGTGGGGAATCGGTTCCGCATCAGTGGACCTGCGAGCCGAGGGTGGAGAAGAACGCGACGATTCCGTTCGCGGCGCCGAGGCCGAGGGCCGCGCCCGCGGCGACGACGGCGCCCTTCTTGCCGTTGGCCTCGGCCTGGTGGCCGCCGGTGTGGTGGCCCCATGCCCACACGCCGAGCGAGACGGCGAGGGCGCCGACGACGGCGATGATCCCGAACATGTTGATCGAGTTGACGACGTTCTTCAGCACGCTGAGCCCGGGCAGGCCGCCGCCCTTGGGCGAGATCCCTGGGTCGTAGGCGAGCTGGATGACGCGGTCTGCGAGAGGGAGGGACATAAGTGTGGCGGGCTCCTTGCATACGCGGGCCAGACGAGGGGCCGGCGGGGGGAGGGGAAGCAGAGGGGGTGGGGAGATGCGCTCGGGGCGCGGGAGATCGCCGCGGCGGCCGGCCTGGAGCCGGTGGCCGGGCGGTGGCGTCAGATGACGCGGCGGGCGGCGAGAATCGTCCAGTCCTTGATCGGGGTGATCCGGACCGGCTTGGTGGTGCGCGGTGCCTCGATCACGAGGCCCTCGCCGATGTACATGCCGACGTGCTCGGGACGGCTCGCGGTACCGCGGCTGAAGATGAGGTCACCGGGCTTGAGCTGGGCGGGCGAGACTGCCTTGCCCTCGTTGACCTGCGTGTACGTGGTGCGGCTGAGGGTGACGCCGGCGTGTGCGTACGCCTGCTGCATCAGCGAGCTGCAGTCGCAGCGGCCCATCGGGTCGGGGCCGTGGGCGTTGGTGCAGGATCCGCCCCACTGGTAGAGGGTGCCGAGCTGGTGCATCGCCCACTCGATGGCGTTGCGTGCCTTCGGGTCGGCGTCCTTGGGGATCTTGTATCCCTTCGGGACGCTGCCCTCGGGGATGGGGCCGAAGCCGGAGCCGTCCTGGCCCGGAGCGCAGCCGGTAGTGCCGGCTCCCGGGTCCTTGCCTGTGTTCGGCTCCTTGGCGTCCTTGTTGTTGCCGGCGCCGGGGAAGGTCTTGGCGATGGCTTCCTGCAGCGCGGTGGCCAGGTGCTCCCACTGCGCGTAGGCGTCCGGCAGGCCGGACTGCTGTACTGCTTGGGCGGCCTGGGTGACGGTCATCTGCTGCCAGCCGTTCACCTTGAGCAGGTGCTTGTAGAACTGCTCGCTCGCGTACGTCGGGTCACGGATCTGCTCGGCGGTGCCCCAGCCCTGGGAGGGACGCTGCTGGAACAACCCAAGGCTGTCCCTATCGCCGTAGTTGAGGTTGCGCAGCCTCGACTCCTGCATCGCCGTGGCGAGCGCGATGACCTGGCCCTTCTTGGGGACGTCGAGGCTGATACCGGTGGCCACGATCGTCTGGGCATTGGGCACCTGCTCGGCGGGCAGGTCCAGGCCCTCGACGTGGACGTTCTTGCCGGACGCCCCGTCGAGGATCTTGGTGACCTGCTCGGCGACCTTGCCGGTGTTGATGTCGTTCAGGCAGATGAGGGAGCTGCTGCTGCTTTGAACGGCGTCCGCGGAGGACGCCATCATCATGCCGGTGCCGGCGAGCAGAAGCGGGGAGAGGAAGACGACGCCGATGCCGGCGGCGAGCGCCTTCAACCGGAGCGGACCGCTCGTGGGTCAGCGAGGTCGGGCAGGGGTGGGTAGCGAGACGTCATGAGCGTGTCCTTCGGGGGTGCGGTGTCCGGCGTGCCGCGTGCGCGAGGCGTGGTGGAAGGGCGCGGCGGCCGGGGTGGGCGATCAAGGCGGACCGATGTGGGGCGAGTTGCCGCTCGCTCCCAGCTGGCCGGGCCGTGAGCTAGGTGTGCCGGGGCAAGGGGGTACCTCCGTGAGGTGTGGCGGGGGAGTAGCCAGCGGCGGTGTGCGCCGGGCGATTCAAAAACAGTAGATGCGGATTGGCGGTTGACCAAAAAGCTGGCGCGAGGTGCCGGAATCCGGCACCCTCGCACGGCACTTCTTGGTCGTCGGCGGATTCGCCTCTACAGTTTTTGGACTCCCCTCGCCTCCTCGGTCTGCGGCCCTGGGCTTCTGCACGCCCACTTCCGGCCTGCGAGGACTCCTGTGCGAGGCGGCTAGTTCCCACCGTGAATCCGCACCCGAATAGGGGCCCCTCTTTGCCTTTTTCCCTTCACCAGGGCGACGCCCTTGCCGTTCTCTCCGGCCTTCCGGACGGCTGCGTCGACTCCGTCATCACCGACCCGCCGTACAACAGCGGTGGCCGGACCGCGAAGGAGCGCACCACCCGCTCCGCGAAGCAGAAGTACACCTCCGCCGATGCCAAGAACGACCTCGCAGACTTCACCGGCGAGAACATGGACCAGAGGTCCTACGCGTTCTGGCTGACGCAGATCATGACCGAAGCGCACCGTCTGACGAAGACCGGCGGGACCGCGCTGCTGTTCACCGACTGGCGTCAGCTCCCGACGACGACGGACGCGATCCAGGCCGCAGGGTGGCTGTGGCGCGGTGTGCTGGCCTGGCACAAGCCGCAGGCCAGGCCGCAGAAGGGCCGGTTCACCCAGAACTGCGAATTCATCGTCTGGGCGTCGAAGGGGGCGATCGACGGCTCCCGGAACCCGGTCTATCTGCCCGGCATGTACTCGGCGTCGCAGCCCTCGGGCGCGCAGCGCCGGCACATCACGCAGAAGCCGGTCGAGGTGATGCGCGAGCTGGTCAAGATCAGCCCCGAGGGCGGCACGGTCCTCGACTTCTGCGCCGGCTCCGGCTCCACGGGCGTGGCCGCTCTGCTGGAAGGCCGGGACTTCATCGGCGTGGAGAAGACCGAGCACTACGCGTCGATCGCGGCCGACCGGCTCACCGAGACGATCCGCGAAACCCTCACGCAGGACGACGTGGACCTTACCGGCTGAGCCCCGTCCTTGCCTGCTGCCAAGGCGACCGGCTCCCCAAGCGTAGCCGTCGGCGACATACCGCCGTAGTGGCCGTGCAGCTCGCCGGATGGGCCGCGCGCAGACGCTTCCGTCCTTTTCTCATCCCGTGTCTCGTAGGAGGCCGAGCTTTTCAATGCCCGAATCAACAAAGTCGCCTGACGATGGCGAGTTGGAGCCGGTTCGTATTCCGGACCGACAGCTGGAGGGAATCGAGGCGAGCGTGCGGCGGCTCATGGAGCAGTCGGCGCAACAGGCTCAGCAGCTCGACCACCTCGCGTCCGCCCCGCCGTCCAGCGGATCACCGTTCGCGGCCTTCGGCATGCCAGGACTCGGTGGGCCGCCTCCCGCCGCTCCACCGGAGCCCCGCCCGATCCTGGAACTCGATGGAGAAGAACGCGAGGACGAACTCGACGCCCTGTCCGACTGGGTGGATGACTTCTTCCTCCCGGTGTACGGGGCGGAGGTCACCACCGCGGCTCCCTGGTGCCTGCAGTGGCAGGAGCACGACGACGTGGTGGCCTGGCTCCACGCCCTGTGGCTCGCCTACCAGCAGCACAAGGATCCCGAAGCCGGGCTGTCCGGTCTGTTCGTGTGGCACCGGGACTTCCTCACCCACGCCGTCGCGGCGATCCGCGCGCCGGGTGGGCCGCTGTCGGCCTGCATGACCTCGCCCGACCGGCCCGCGCACCGCCTTCTGCCCGGCCCGCCGCCGTCCGTGCGCACGGAGACGGCGAACACGACACAAGCCGCCGAACCGGACGAGCCGACGTCATGACCGCGGGAGCGGGACAGCCCGCCTTCGCACTGAGCTTCGACCCCCGCGCGCTGACCGATCTCCTCCAGGCCCCCAGCGACATACGCGACCTCACCCTCGCCTACCTGCAGGATGTCGTGAACGCGCAGCGCTTCGGCCTGCGTCTCGACGGTGACCTGGAGGGATTCAGGAAGCTGTTCGTGGACTCGCGCAAGGACTGGCGTGTCGTCTACGGCGTCCGCCCGGCACCCGCGGAGTCCGCGCATCCCAAGGAGATCCACGTCGTCGCCATCCGGCCGCGAGCAGGCAACGACGTCTACGACGAGGTCGGCCGCCGCCTAGGGATGACTCGTCGGCCGCTGAGCGCCCGCACCCACGCGGCACGCTCGCGTTCCCCGCAGCTGACCACCCGCGCTCCCGTACCCCGGCCCGGTCCGCCGCCCACCGCACTGCCGGGGCTGCCCCGTCCCGCCCCTAACCCCGCGCACCATCACACCCGCTGAACGCACAGAGGTCCGCCTATGCACCCTCCACCCGCGCCGGCACCCACCCGGCGTGCGGTCTCCCCGCTCGACCACCGCCTCCAAGCCGTCACCGGGCACGACATCGACACCGTGTGGGCCTACCGCGACCGCGGCATCCTCGACGAACAGCACGCCCACCTGGTCGACCGGCACCGTGAACTGGCCAAGGCCCAGACCAGCGTCACCTTCTACCTCCGGCTCCTCAACCGCCTGTCCAGCGGCGAGTTCGACGTCGACAGCGCCCTGTTCACGCGCATCGACCGCACCGTGGACCAGCTGGAAGAGGCCACCGCCGCGCGGGACGCCGCGGCTAGGAAGGTGCTCGCCGCCCTGGAGCCCATCGAAGCAGCAGCGGCGGCTTGCGCGCCCGACGCCCGGCAGCTCTCGACGGATGACCAGGCGGCGCTGCTCGCCATCGCCGGCGGCGCCAAGCTCTACGAACACCTGCTGACCGGCCGGATGTCCGTCACAGCCGCCTCCGATATCCGCATCCCCCACGCCGAGCTGCAGCAGTTGGAAGACGCCGGCCTGGTCGTCCGGGACACCGGCCACCCCTTGCACGCCGGCCAGTCGGTCGCGCTCACCGATGCCGGACGGGCCGCGCTGTTCGCCGCCCGCCGGGCCCCCACGGTGCAGGCGCCGAAGGTCTCGGCTCGCCCCGGCGCATCGCGGCCCACCCCGGCGCAGCGGCGCTGACTTCACCGAAAGGCTCTTGTTGTCTCCCACCGACCCGGCGCCGGACCGGAAGTCCATCCCCCAAGTCGACTTCGACCTGGACGACCTCGACGCCGACGAGGAGAAATACCTCGACTTCTACCGCAAGGTCGCCGTCCACGAGGACATGCTCGTTCCCCTCGCCGAACACCACGACGGCCCGCACAGCTACTACGTCCTGTTCGACCGCACCGCCACCTGGGGACACCCCGGCGTGCCGCAGGTGCTCGCCGTGCATCTGCAACGGGACCACGAGAAGCGGACGTTCAGCTTCGAGCATGCCCCTCTGCCGCTGCCCGCGATGGCACAGTCCTGGCTCATCCACCGTGGCTGTCCGCCCGATGCCATCGCCCTCGCCTCGCTGGGCCCGCCGCCGGCGGACGAGGCCACGCGAGCCCTGGAGCGACGCCTCGCCGGCGACGGCGACCACTACGCCATGGGCTACTCCTACACCAGCGACGACCCGGAAGACATGGTCATCGTCGTGGCCCTGCGCGCCCTGGACGAGCGAGCCCCCTCACCGTTCCGCGTCGTGGTCGAAGAGGTCGACACCGAGACGTGGACGCACACCCTGCGCGAGGGCGGCTTCGACACGCTCGGCGAGGCACTGCAGTGGTGCGACGACCGGCTTGCCGGGCAGGCTGGCCCTCTTCCGCCGGTCCGCCCAGCCGCCGCCAGCCGCCCGGCCGGTGTGGTCCAGGCCCCTGCGCCGCGCCCGCCCGGCCGCTCACGCTGAGCCTCAAAGCCGACCAGGGCGGCGCAACATAGCCGACGATCGCCGGTTAGCCAAACCGGCGAATCTCCGGACTCTTATACAGCCGCCGGTACAACCCCGCGGCACCTTCCCCGCAATCCCTATGCCTTCACGGAGGTTTCTTCCGCATGCGCTCCACCCGAATTGCCATATCCGCAGCCATGCTCGGCGCACTCGCTCTGCCGGTGCTGTCCGCCACCACCGCCAGCGCGACCCCCGCGAGCAGCTGCTCGTCCCAGCCGCCGCTGCCGTATGAGGTGCACACCGCGGCCGTGACCATCCGGTCCAAGGCCACCACGCATTCCACCGCGCTCGGCGTGCTCTACAAGAGCCACAAGTTCACCGTGCACAAGAAGAGCGGCAACTGGCTCTACATCACGGACAAGACCACCGGGGTCAAGGGCTGGGTCTCCGGCACCTACGTCTACCGCGACGTCCGAATGTGCACGGACTGACAGGCCCACAGCAGGCGCCCGTAAGCGGCCTAGCCACCGGGTACGGCAGCCCTCCCATTCCCCAGCGATCGGCCTTTTGAGAACAGGAGATTTCCCTTTGTCCGATGACATATCCGATGACGCCGAGGATGTCGTGGGCGTGCTCACCGAACGGATTGAAGCGCGTTTCGGCATGGACATGGGGCAGTTGAAGGCTGCTGTCGGCGCCGCGCCGACCGCGAATCCTGACGCCACCAACGTCGTCAAGTGGCACGGTCTTCTCGTCGAGGCCCAGTCCCTGCTGGACCATGCGGAGGACGATCTTGTTGCTGCGCTGCATACCCAGCCCAGCGAGGTTGACGATCCGACGATGGGCCTCGCTCACCGGGTGAACGCGGCCGTTACCGCCCGCGACGGACGGGCCTTGGTCGTGCGGTGGCTCCTCGACCCGGAGGCTCCGGGGAAGAAGGACCTCGCCGCCCAGCGCCTCGCTCGCCTCCGGCCCCGCACCGGCCCGGCGGTGCAGACCAGCGCTCCCCACCGGCCCGCCGGTACAGCCGCACCCGCGTCGGCGTGGCGGTCGGCAAGGGCCGCCCGATGAGCCGGGACAAGGCCAGCACCATGGACGCCGACCTGCACATAATCTTCGGAAGGCCGGTGCCCGAGCTGTACGAGGCGGCTGCCGGCCAGGATGCCTCGCCCGCGCTCGCCCGTGCCCTGGAGCTGCGTTCGTTCCTGGCGCTCACCGAGGAGCAGGTCGCCCGCGTCCGCGACCGCGTCTACGCCGACATGGATCCGGACCGCGACATGGGTGAGCTGTCGGCGGACAAGCTCCGCTTCGACGCGCAGTGGCTGGAGGCGGCGCTCGACGCCCGCGACGGCTACCGCGCCGCCCTTCGCGAGTTGCTGTGCACCATGCCCCCGCCCGGCCAGCGGGCCTGGCCCGCCCGCACGCAGCTCACGGCCGCCGCATCCCTGCCCCCGTCTGCCGCCCCGGCACCCCAGCGTGCCGGGGCGGCCCGGGCCCGCCGACCGTGAAAGCCCCCGATTGCCCCATCTCACGTCCACCGAGATAGCCGGACGGATCGAGGACCTGTACGGCGCGCCGCTCGCCGACCTCGAAGCCCACGCCCAGGACCAGCCGCCCGGCATGCTCTCCGCCCTGCTCGGCATGCACGAGGGCCTCGCCCTCGCCGAGCGCAGCATCGACGTCCACCGCGACCGTCTCGCCCGGCTCCTCCACGCCGAGCGGCAGATCGGCCCGCACGAGGTCTCCCACCTCCTCGACGGTGCACGCCGGCTCGCCGAAGCCGTCGCCGTCCGCGACGTCCAGGCCAAGTCGGCCGCCGCCGTCCTGCAGAGCCTGGCCCGCGTCCCGGCCCCGACGCCTGCCCCGCCGGCTTGCTCGCCGCCCGTTCCGGCTCCGCCTGTTGCGACGCCGAGCCCAGCGCCCAGCCGCTGACCCCCCAGGCGATCCCTCTCTTTCCTTCACCCAGGAGTTCCTCCCTTGGCCATCACCGCTCTGCCCCCTGACACCGACGCCGACATCGCCCGGGTCACCGAGGCCCTCGCCATGATCACCCCGCGCTGGAACGTGAGGATCCTCCTGGCCCTCTCCGGCCCGCCGCTGCGCTACAGCGAGCTGGCGGGCAAGGTGTCCTGGCTGCAGAACGGCCAGCTCCACCCCAAGCTCAAGTCGTTGTGCGACGCCGGGCTCGTCGAACGCACCGAACACACCGCACGGCACGTGACCTACCGCCACACCGAACGTGGCGCGGCCCTGCTGCCGGTTCTGCCGGTGATCGTCACCTGGGCCGAGGAACACCTGGAGAAGGCGGACCGCCCGCTGCCCGCGATCGAGCAGATCGAGGACAGCCTCACCCTGCTCACCCGGCGCCACGCCGCCGCCATTCTGTGGGTGCTGAAGTCCCGTGAGGAGGTCAGCGGCCGGGCTCTGGCCCGGATCGTGATGCCCAGCAGCGACTGGACCAACATTTATCCGCCGCTGCGGCAGCTCGTCGCCGACGGCCTGGTCGACACCGAGGGCCTCGGCCGGCCCTACCGGCTGTCCGCGGCCGGTGACGGCCTTGGCCCCGTGCTCGGCGCCCTGTCTGCCTGGTCCGCCGGGCAGAGCCTCGACCAGGCGGCCCACCATCCGGTCTGGGGACACCCGCAGGCGAAGCCCGCGCCGGGGCCGTGGCTCAGCAGCCAGCCACGGCCGACCTCCGCGGTGCTCCCACCCGCTCGGACGACCGGATCCTCTCCGGCGTGGCACCACCGCGATCTCTTCTCGCACGCCACGACCGCCCGCCCGAAGGCAGCCATGCCGACGGGCGGCCCGCGCCGATGAGCATCCCCTTCACTCCTGCCGAAGTGCGCCACGCTGTCGAACTGCTGGCCTCGCGCTCCTTGATCCGCCTGGTCACCGAGATCGACGACAACGGCGCTATACCGCCGCGACGGCTGGCCGGCACCCTGCCCGACCTCTCCACGCACCAGCTGCAGAGCGCCTCCGACACGGCCCGCGCCCACGGCCTCGTCCGGATCGCGCCCGGCTCCGGTCTGGAACTCACCGACGGCGGAATGGAGTTGGCCGACCTGTACGACGCGATGGCTCGCTGGGCCCGGCGTCACGCCTTCCCGGCCCCCGTCTGCGAGTTCAGCCGCCGTATCCGGCACGTCCTCGACCTGTTGGCGCCCTCGCTCACCACCGAGCAGGGCGAGGGCCTCGCACCGCTGTCCGCCGTGACCGGCGCCGGGGCGGCGGCGGACCTTGCCCGTCCCCGCACGCTGCTGATCCAGTGGCTGGCCGCTAACCCCGAGGTGGCCAGGGCGTTCGAGCCTGAGCCGGTCGCGTGAGCGCAGCGGTCACACCCCGGCACGCACGCCACACCGCCGGGCTGATGCGCGGCATCTACCTGCCGCGTACGGCGGATGCGTTGGCGTTCGCCATGTCCACCTATGGCATCCCGCTGCTGGTCCTGGCCACCACGCGCTCCGCCGCGCTCACGGGAGCGGCGTTCGCGTTGGAGTGGATCCCGAGGCTGGCGGCTTTCGGGTGGGCCGGATCGATCGTCGACCGGCGCGGGGCGTCGGTCGTCTTCCACCTCGCCTCCCTGGGACGTGCGATGGCTCTCGCCGCCGGCGCGGTCCTGCTCCGCCTTCACCCGTCCGGCACGGTGGCGAGCGTGACCGTGATGGTGCTCGCGGCGGTCACGGGCGTGCTCACCGAGTTCAGTTACATCGCGGCCGAGACCGCGGGCGCTGCCGCCGGCCGCCGAGCGGGAACGCGGGCCCATCGCGTTCAGGCCGTCCTGCTCGGCATCGACCAGATTGCGACCCTGACCGGACCGGCGCTCGCCGCAATGCTCCTGCTCGCCGGGCCACCGCCGATGCTCGCGGTGATCACCGTGCTGTCGCTTCTCGCCGCGCTGCTCGCCCTGCGCACACCCCCCTCGCCCGTCGCCCCGGCCCGCACGCCGAAGCGGCAGGCCAGCGCCGGGCTGCTCACCGGGTGGCGCACCATCCGCTCGCTACCCGCGCTCGGCTGGCTCGTGACCGGGCTGACCCTGTCCAACCTCGCCACCGGGCTCCTCCAAGCGGCTGGCCCGGTGATCGTCGTCAAACACTTCGGGCAGTCCACCACCGACGTCGGCCTGGTCTGGTCCGCCGCTGCCGGAGCGACGCTCCTCAGCGTCACCCTCTGCCGGGTTGCGATCGACCGCCTGGGCCTGTGGCCGGTCGGCGCCGCCTGCGCAGCCCTTGCCTCGCTCGCCACTCTCGCCGCCGCCCAAGCCCCCGACTACCTCTCCTACCTCGTCCTGGTCGCGGTCCTCATGGCGGCAGACGGCGGCATGACGGTAGTCCTGCGCACCGTGCGCTCCCGCCTGATCCCAGCGCAGAAGTTCGGCAGCACCCTGTCGGCGACCATCCTCATCCTGCTGCTGCCGTTCCCCGTCGCCGGCGTACTGACCGCGCTCACCCCGCCCGACGCGATGGGCCACGTCATCACGGCCTGCGCCGTCCTGCAGGCCCTCGGCCTGCTCTGCGCCTTCGCCCGACTGCGCACCGATCCCGCCCTGCGCACGTGACCCTGCTGCGCCCCCAGCCTGTGGAGAACCTCATGCCCACCGCCGTCCTCGGGACGAACCGCGCGAGCGGTCGCACCATCACCGAGCAGTTCAACGCCTTCGACGCGCACAACCCGCACGTCTATCGCGCCCTGGAACGCATGGCCGCCTGCCGCCTTGCCTCCGGAGCCACACGGGTCAGTTTGAAGGACCTCTTCGAAGACCTGCGCCGCCAACTCCCTTATGGAGTCGCCGGGCTGAACAACAACTGCACCGCCCTCTACGCCCGCCGACTGATCGGCGATCACCCCCACTGGGTCGGCGTGTTCGAACTTCGCCGCCGCCGCGCCGCCTAATGGGGTGTCTGACCATCCCCACTCTCCCATCGCTTCCGCGCCCTCCCTCGGCTGGACGAAGGCGGCCGGTCGGGGCGCCGAGCAGGCCCTCGTCAGACACGTGCAGGCTCCCGGGCTGCATGAGCAGCCTCGGCCCGAGGTCCCACCACGCCGCTGGCCGCGCGTCGGTTGCTCGCCGAGCAGCCGTCCTCCGCCGCTGCGGTCCGCCGCCCCACGCCCTCCGCCTTCCCACCCCTCCCGATCCCGAGGAGCTAGCTCTTGTCCGACCGTCCTGTCGTCCTGGTAGTTGCCGCAGCCGACATGGAGGCCGAGGCGTACCGCGGGTACTGCCTTCAGTCCGTGGCCGCCGCCTATGACGTTGTCTTGATCACTGGCGAAGAGCCCTCATGGGAGGTGCCGTACCTGCGGGACTGCGTGGTCGTGTCCGATCCGACCGATCAGGCGGCGCTGTCCGCAGCCGGCCGGACCCTGGCCGAACGCTACGACCTGGCCGGGGTGGTCACTTGGACCGAGTGGTACCTCGTCCCCGTGGCCCGCCTCGCCCGCCAGCTCGGCCTGCCCACCACCGCCCCGGAGGCCATGCAGGCGTGCCGCAACAAGGCCACGTCCCGTGCGCTGTTCGCACGGCACGGCGTGCCGTCGGCTGCTTCGGTGAGCGTGCGCACCCTGGCCGAGGCCGAGGCGGCGGCCCAACGGATCGGCTACCCGCTCGTGCTGAAGCCCGCCGCGCACGCGGCCAGTATCGGAGTGATCCGTGTAGACACCCCCGAACAGCTCACCGCAGCCTTCGCGTTCGCCGACCAGGCGGCCGGGCTCGGGCGGGAGTCCACCAGCGTGCTCGTGGAGGAGTACCTCGACGGGCCCGAGGTGTCGGTCGAGTGCGTTACCTACCGCGGCGAGACCACCGTGGTCGCGGTCACCCGAAAGACAGTCAGCGCTCCGCCCTTCTTCGAGGAACTGGCCCACTGCGTGGACGCCGCCGACCCTCTTCTCAACGTAGTGACCCCCGTGGCACGGGCCGCGATCCGCGCTCTGGGGATCACCGACGGCGTCTGTCATGTCGAGATGCGGCTTGTCGACGGCCGACCGCGGCTCGTCGAGGTCAACGGCCGGATCGCTGGCGACATGATCGGCCACCTCGTCCGACTCGCCACGGGCATCGACCTGCCGCGCGCCGCCGCCGACATCGCCTGCGGCCGAACCCCCGACCTCACCCCCGCCCGGTCATCGGCCGCCGCGATCCAGCTGCTCTACCCGGACACCTCCGGCACCCTGCTCCACCTCGGCTTCGACAGCTTCAACCCGGACTGGCTGGACCGCGTGCACTTCCAGCACCAGATCGGCGACCAGCTGCTTCTCCCGGCCGACGACGGCAACATGTGGACCGCACGGATCGGCTACCTGATCACCACCGCGCCCACCGCGGACCTCGCACAGGCCCGCGCCGAGCAAACCGCCCGCCGCATCCAGGTCCACGTCGAGCCCCGCCCGGCCGACGAACCTGTCACCGCTGGGCGCCCCGCATGAACCGCACCGACGCTTCCCTCCGACGCAGCCGCGCCCTGCTGACCGGCTACTTCCTCGGCCTGGGCATGGTGATGGCAGTCTGGGGCGCCCGGATACCGGCCGTCCAGCACGCCACCCACCTCACAACCGGCAGCCTCTCCCTTGTCCTGCTCGCCGCCGCCGTCGGTATGGTCGCCGGACTGCAGGCCGGCGGCCGGCTCGCCCGGCCCGAACGCCTCCCCGCGCTCCTGATCGGCGGAGCTGTCGCACTGTCAGCAGCCCTCGCCCTGCTGGGGCAATGCCGGACGCTGGCCTCGCTGCTCGCAGCGGCGCTGGCCTTCGGCGCCGCGCACGGTGTCCTGGACGTCGCCGTCAACACCGGGGCGGTCCGCTGCCAGAACGCCTTTGGCAAGCCCATCATGTCGTCCCTGCACGCCGCGTACTCGATCGGCGCGCTGGGCGGCGCCGCCCTGGCCGCCGCCACCGCCGGCACAGCCCACAGCGCTCTGTTCCTGACGGTCGACGCTGCGCTGACAGCGAGCGTACTCGTGGCCGTGCCGAGCACCCTCACGTTGAGCGGCGCCGACCCCAAGACCTTCGGCCCCCAGGGAGCCGGTCGGGACCGGGCTCCGGGGAGGGTATGGCTGCTGGGTGGGCTGGCGGCTGCCAGCCTGCTGGGGGAGGGAGCGGCAGCCGACTGGGCCGCCGTGCACGTGCACGCCCTGCACGCCGGTACGGCTGTCGCTGCGAGTTCCTTCGCCCTCTACAGCACCGGCATGGCAATCGGCCGGCTGATCGGCGACCGGCTCACGACCCGCTTCGGTGCCCCTGCCGTGGTCCGCGCCGGCGCGGTGCTCGCCGCAGCCGGACTGGCCACCGGCGTCCTGGCCGACAGTGTGGCCGCGGCGCTGGCCGGCTGGGCGGTCTTCGGGCTCGGCCTGTCCGGCACCGTCCCTTCCCTGATCACCGCCGCCGGGAGCCACGGGCCGAGGGCCGTCGCCACGGTTTCCGTCACCGGCTACCTCGGACTGCTCGCTGGCCCCGCCCTCATCGGCGCCCTCGCCAGCATCACCACCCTGCCCACGGCCCTGCTGCTGCCCGCCCTCCTCGCAGCCACCCTCGCCGCCCTCGCCCGTCGCGCCCTGGAGAACACCGCCCCTTGACCCACCCCACCAGCCTCGACGCCGTCATCCTCGACTACAACGGCGTCATCGGACTTCAGCCCACCCGCGCCCACTGGCTCCGACTGGCCCGCACCGCCTCCTGGCCCGAAGACGATCTCGCAGGTTTCCGGCGAGCCTTCTGGAACGCCCGCGACCTCTACGACGCCGGCCAGCTCAGCGACCTGGCGTACTGGGCGCGTGTCCTTGGCGCCCACCCCGGCTCCCGCCTGCTGCGCGAACTCCTTGCCGCAGACACCGCCATGTGGACCGAGACCGACGAGAACGTCCTGGCCGTCCTACGCCGCGCCCACGGCACCGGACTGCGAATGGTGCTGCTCTCCAACGCACCCGCCCACCTCAGTACCGTGCTTGACACCCACGGGTGGCGACGCGTGATGACCCAGGCGCTGTACTCAGCCCGACTTGAGGTGTGCAAGCCAGACCCGGCCGCCTACCAACACGCCCTGCAGGCCACCGGAGTTCGCGGTCCACGACGCGTTCTGTTCGTGGACGACCGTGCCGACAACTGCCGGGCCGCTGCCCGCTTGGGCCTGCGGACGCTGCACTACACCGGCTCCAGCGATGTCCTCCAAGAAGCCCTGGTGGTCGCTGCCTGACCCGTCCGCCTTCACCACTCAGGAACCTGTGACCTCTCACGACGACCTGCGCACGATTGACGGAGACGTCTTCGCCTATCCGCGCCACCTCGCCTCTACCACCGGGATCGGCGACCCAGCCCTCGCCCCGCTCATCGACCTCGGCTGGGACCTCCATAACGACGACCTCGGCAACGCCTACGTCAACGCCCCCGACCGCAAGGTCCGCCTGGGCTACCTCCCCGAGGGGGAGGATGACGGGCTCTGGCGCATCAACGCCTACCGCGATCCGTTCGGGCCACCGACCTGGGGCGTCTGTTTCAACGACCGAGTCCCGACCGAGTTCGTCCAGGCGTTCACCACTGTCCTCGCCACGGCGTACAAGCAGGGGCCGGACGCTTACCTCGCTCGGCCGGTCTCCGGGACCGACGAGCACGATCCCTTCCTCGCCGTCGTGCCCCTGCTGAAACAGGGTTGGGAGATCGACCGCCCGCGCTGGGGCGTCTTCGCCATCCAGGCCCCGGACGGACTCGCCGGCCTGGAGTTCACCACCGGCGACCTCGACCCGGAAGCCGAACTGGCGACACGGGATGCCCGCTGGCAGCTGTGGGCGGGCAACTCCATCGACCGGCCCGTCTGGTACGCCACGGCCAGTACCGACACCCCCGTCGCCCTGCTCACCGCCGTCACCCAGAGCGTTGCCGATCCGGCTCCGCTGCCCCGGTGGCGCGAGGACACCTTCAGCTACATCAAGGGCATGGCCCAGCTCACCCCGATCCTTCCGCCCGGACCGCCGGCCCCCACCCCGCTCGATGTGCAGCGCGCCGCCGCGTCCCGCCGCCCGGCCGCGCTTTCCGCGGCCAGCGTCCCGCGCTGGAGCACCACCAGCCGACCGGCTCTGCCCGGTCCCCGTCGATAGGACCAGCCCGACTCCTATTGGAGATCCCTCTTGTCCCTGCAGACCCCGGAGTTCTTCGCCGAGCTGTGCCTCCCCTTCCACGACAGCACCGTCGTGGGCAACACCTACTTCGCCACCCCCGTCCCCGGTGTCCCGCTGCGGCTGCGGATCGATTTCACCGGCACCATCCACGCGGACACCTACGGCGGCCTGCGCCTGGCGGTCGTCCACCCGGACCGCGGCGAGATCGACGCAGTCGCCCTCAGCTTCCTCGACCACGGCACCTTCCACCGCCGCGACGAAGCGACCAACACCCGGCCGAACACCAAGCAGTACGCCACCTTCGACACGTACCACCGCCCCGGCCGGCCCCCGTGGGAGGGAGCCGTCACCACCGGACTGCGCGGCGCCATCGAGCAGTACACCGCCGTCTGGTTCCCCGGCGCCTGGACCGCGTCCGCGCCGAGCCGCGCTGCAGGCCGGACCGCGCACAGGTCTCCCGCCGTGCCGGTCACACGCAGCGGCACCCGCGCCCGCTGAGCCGCGCCTACACCGCTCTCTACCGAGCCACTGCACCGCACCGTCCAGGACGTACCCGTCCACACTCGCCGCGCCCTCTACGTCGCCACCACGACAGCCAAGCAGCAGCACGGCAGCACACCGGTTGCCCCGCCGCCTCCCACTCCGGTCCCTGGCCGAACCCCATGACCTCCCCCCGCCCCCCTGACCAAGGAGTCCTCTTCCTCGTGCACGCACGATTCGTCCGATCCGCCGCCGTCGCCGTCGCGGTGACCGGCACCCTCACGTGGGCGCCGGCCGCGAGCGCCCTGCCCTCCGAGCCGACCCCCTCGGCGTCTGCCGCTCCTGCCGACACACCGGCCCCGGACGCGGGCAGCGTCGAGATCACGACCAAGGACACGGCCGGGGACGCGCTCCCCGGCGCCGCGTTCCTGCTGCTCGACGCCGCCGGCGAAGAAGTCGGGCGTGGGAAGACCGACGGGCAGGGGAAGGTGACCTTCCCCGATCTTGCGCCGGGCGTTTACCGGCTCAAGGAGACGGCCTTCGGCAGCCCGCTCCACGAGGTCGTCGCCGACCAGGACGTCATCGTCACCCCGGGCGCGACCACACGGCTGACGATCACCGACCCGTTCAAGGCAGCCAAGGTCCTACTGCAGGCCAAGGACGACAAGACCGGCAAACTTCTGCCCGGCGCGACGGTGAACATCGGCACCGGCGCCTCGCCGTTGCTCACTCTGACCACCAGCGCCAAGGGCACGGCCTCCGGAGAACTGCCGGTGTCGACCCGGAAGACGGAGTTCTGGGTCAAGGAGATCAAAGCCCCTGCCGGGTACGACCTTTACAAGCCGTCCAAGTCGTTCACCGCAGGCCCCGGCGATCCGGTGACCGTGACCGTCACCAACGCCAAGACCGCCACCGACCCGAAGCCTGACCCCTCGGACAAGCCGACGCACAAGCCCAGCGGCGCCCCGTCCACCCCCGCGGACAAGCCGGGTAGCGGGACGGGAGGGGCCAAGCCCTCCCCGCAGGGCACCGGCACACCGGATGCTGCCTCCTCGTCCGCCGCGGCCCCGGTCGGCGACTCCACGCACAAGGCGCCGGCAGGCTCCCTCGCCCACACCGGCGCCGACGCCACCCCGTGGATCGCCGCCGGCGCGGGCTGCCTTGTCGTCGCCGGCGCCATCACCCTGGTCGCTGTCCGCCGTCGTTCGTCTACCGGTTCCGAGCCCGAGGACAGCGGCAAGACCAGCTAACCGAAGAGCAACCACCGCCAGCAGGCCCCCGGGAGCGCTCTCCGGGGGCCTGCTGGCGTCTCGGCCCGACGCCCTGATGGTCAGCCTTCGGAGCCAGCGGCGGACCTTCTGCTATCCGTTCCCTTGGCCGAATTCGAGCGCCGGGACGAGCACAGCCGCCGCGTCGCAGTCGGTACAGGCCCGAGCCCCCTCTCGCATCAGGGCATCCATGGCTTCCTGCGTGCCCAGTTCCGTTCCGCCGCCCGCTGCGTGACGGCACGTGGCGTCATGCACGACCGTCCGGTCCCGGTGCCCGGGTACGGGGCGGACCACCCAGCCGTGGGCTGGCCGTGGCGGAGGGCCGGGCAGACGCCGGGTCGGCACGCCGGAAAGATCCACTCCTTCGATGGGCGTCAGCTGCCGATCGGTAACCCAGACGGTGTACTCGGCGGCCTCGACCCCGTCCGGGCGCGCGACCCAGGACGGGATGCCCACGAGGTAACGCCACGGATGGGGACCGGCCACCTCCCGGCGTGCGTGGAGCCGGACCCGCACGGTCTGCCCGTCCGGCAGGGTCAGCGCTATGTCGGCCGGAGGGGATCCAACAGCTCGCCGGTCACCGTGCGGGCTGGTCACCTACCGGGCCCCTGGTTCCAGCTCCCGCGCCGAGGAGCGCAGCGCTGCCCGCTGCCCGGTTCCGGCCTGCTGCCAGTAGGGGTGCCACCACACCTGGACCGACAGCTCCAGCAGGCGGCGGCGCAGGGCTGTCGTCCGCTGCCTGTTCGCCGGGTCGGCTAGGTTCCGATACGTCCGTTCCCAGGCACACTGCGCGGCGACCAGGTCCTCGGGGAGAGCAGAGCAACGCATACCAGCTATTGCATCATGTGTTCGATTTATGGCGCATGCTTGCGGGTAGGCGGCTATGACGCTCAGCGTTAGTTGACCGTTCGCAGCGTTAGTCGGATGATTACTCTGTGTGACGGTAGGGCGGGGGTGTGGGACACAATAGATCTTTCGGTGTGCCCTCGACCCAAGTGGAAGAATGAGCAATCAAGGCGCTTTCCGGCGTGAATCGGGGCGAAACTCCGAGCCCGTGCGCGTAGAAGCCGGGAGGGCGGCGGTCAGCCGGTGAACGAACGAGCGACCTGCTCTGGGGCCACGGTCCACTCTTCTGATGATGGCAGGGCGCGCTTGACCGCGTCCTCGTCTGACTCGACCAGGAAGATGTTTGGCATCTGTTGGTCGACCAGGCGGGACCCTGCGGGAAGCACCGCTAGGAGCTCTTCGGCGCTGACCGTTTGCGCTCCGCGATACCAGATCACCAATCGCACGACACCACCTTACGGGATTCGTCCCGCTCCTTCATGGGCTAGTGCAAGTCCGATCGGAACAGCGTTGCTGAGCAGGTGATTCTTCATGTCGGTGGTGCGCTGCCGACTGGGCGGTTCGGTGAGCCACTGGGTTCCGGTGAGCGCGCGTGCTGCGGCTGCTGTGGCGACGGCGCAGGCTTGTGACGTGCCGCTGCGGGGCCCGTACCCTCCTCCTGGCTGGGCAGACAAGATTCCGGCTCCTGGAGCGATAAGGTCTACGGCACCTTCGGGTCTGTAGTTCGAGAAGGCTGCGAAGAAGTCATCGGGGTCGCGGACGGACTGAGGCCCGACAAAGCTCTTTTCGAGGGAGTCGGCTGGGAACGTGCCGATCCGCCCTGCTGCGGCTACGGCCATGGTGTTGGGGAGTGCGGCAGGCAGCGTGATGGTGCCGCCCCATTCGTTGCCGGCCGCTGCCATCAAGATGGCACCACGGTCGGCAGCCCAGATATCTAGTTCACGTAGGTTGGCGTCATAGGCGAGACCGCCAAGACTCAGATTGATCAGGTGGCAACCCTGTTGTACCGCTGCCACCACAGCCATGAGTACCGCGAATGAGGTGGCCTCATCTGAGTTCGCACCGAACACCCGGTAGCTGTAAATCTCGGCAGCGGGAGCGATGCCTACCGGTCCTCGGCTCAGGAAGTTCGCGATGACCCCGGCCACGTGGGTGCCGTGCCCACTCCCGTCGTCACCGTAGTCGTCCTCGGGCTCGCCCCTGACTAGGTTCTTGCCGGCGACAACAGGCACCATCTCGGCGTCGATGCCGTGATCAACTACTGCAATCCGTACCCCTGCACCACTAGTGCTCCCTGACTGATAGACGTGTCGCGCCGCATCTATGTGTGTAGCGGTCACCGAATCGAGGTGGACTCTGTACTGCGAGGAGTTGATCACGAAGGTCTCGAGGTACTTCCCCCAGTACCCGGTACGGGGAGGCTCCACGTAGAGACGATCCACCTTCAGTGGCAGACCGGATACCCGCAGCGCAAGCTGTCCGGAATTGTCGCTGACACCTGCGTCACCAATCGCATGCGGGACGTCTTCAAACAGGGTGACCCGGGCCTCCGGCACCGCTTGCTCCGTTACACCGTCTACCACCTTGACTTCCAGGGTGGTTCCCCGACCCGAAAGAGGACTAGGTCTGGCTCCAGGATGAGCTGAGATCGTTCGGTACTTGCAATTTGGCACAAGCCGCAGCGCGCCGGAAGATCGGATACAGCGATGAATATCCGGTGTAACGCGAACGAGCTTCGGTCCCGCGGCGAAAGCTGAGACCAGCAGGTGCACCTGTGCGTCCTTCGGGCTATCGGCAGGCTGAAGCCAGCCTTCGGTCCCGACCCTGCGGTCGCCATCTACTCGGAAGTAGCTGAGGCCATCCTTTTCCCACATCGCATGAAGCTGGTTGAGGAGGTAGTAGTCCTCCCCGTAGTCGGACTCCAAGCCTTCGCGTGGCAGGAGGATGAGTTCCTCGGTGAAATCGCGTCCCAACTCCGCATGTTGACCGTTCGATAGCCCCTGACCGTGATCATTCACTGCCATTGTCCTCACCCTCTACTCGCTTCAGAGCCAGCAAGGGGGCGCCAACCGGAGTCAGGCGCGCTGCGGCGCCCAGTGGTGCGTCCCCTTCCACAGACAGGCTGAGGGCTACTCCTCCTGCTCTGACGTTTACCAGGGTGGGTCCGCCGTCATCGAGGCCCAGCTCGAAGCACTTGAAAGCAAATGTCACCGGACGCTGACCCGTATAGGTGATCTCATGGCTTCGGTTAGAGCCCACGGCCACGGTTACATCGCCGCTCACCAGGCCAGTGAGCTCCGGGAGCTGCACCTTCGCAGCGGTCCCCCCGCCTCGCTCGTAACGCACCATCAGTTCCTTGGCGACGGCAACCTCCGTGACAACGTAAAGGTGGCGGCCGGAATCGAGAAAGGGACGGAAGAGGGGACTGTCCCACTGGATGTCGCCGGTCTCGATGTACTCGGATACGGCACTGGGTTTGACCTGGATTTTCTGAACTTCTCGGAAGATGAACTGCATCGTCTTCGCGTTCGTGTACTTAGCCGACACCTCCAGCGATCCTCCCAGACCGCCAACGAAGGAGGACAGGAGGCCGGCGCCTACCCCGAAAGACATCGCGCTGCTCGATCTCCCACTGATATCCGCTGCGGGCGCTGGCCGAGATGGTTTCGGCTGTTCCGCCTGTGAGTCCTTGATGAGGTCCTGCAGTTCTCCAAGCCATACCGCCTGTGGGTCGCCGTCTGAGCGGCCGATGACCGCAGGCGGAACGAGACCCGCGTAAGGATGCTTGATCACGTTGTAATCAAGGCCAGTCAGGAAGGTCGCTGCCTTGTCCGAACAGAAGACCATAGCCACTCAGCTCCGAACGTCGCGCCGTCGCTCCGCAATCCGAATCTCTCCTGAACATGCCAGATCACATGTGTCGACGCATGACCTGCTGCGCCACCTGAGGGAGTGGGACTTGAGCGCGCGAATCGCCTAGCCGAACCGGGAGGGGGAGCTCCTAATACCGGGCGCGGCGTCGGCAGATTCTGGCCCCCCGTTTCACCTGCCATCGTGGGCGGGCGAGCCGCTCCGTCCGGCTGTTCCGAAGATCCGTCGTGATAAGCCCTGGGTCCGAACGGCCGACTATCTGAGCAGAATGGCCAACCATCCTTGAGTACGATCCGCCCGCCAGCGGCCTTCCCACCAGGTCTGGCCATGTATCGCTGACGGTCACAGCGGCGTTAGCGCGGCAGGCTCTCCCTGGCCTGGCCGTCGCCACCGTCGCCAGCGCTGGGCACGACTAGGCGTGACCGGCGGGCAGGTCGTAGCGGCTGACGGCCAGGTATGTTTCCGGCGTCGCCGCTTCGAGGAGACCCTCGTCGCCCTCCAGATCGAGTTCCGGCTCCTGGGGACGGCGCAGCAGGTCACTCCAGTCGCTCGCCGCACCCCGCTCGTAGGCGTCGCGGAGCAGGGGACGCAGCCGTGGGCGGGCTTCCTCCTGCTGTTCGCGGAAGATGCGCCGCTGGGTGAGTCGCTGTTCTTCCTGGGCTTCGTCGCTGAGTTCCAGGTCGGCGGCAGGCTGGTCCTCGGCGCGCAGTCCTGGCGTGCGCCGGGCGATGGCGAGGTCCTCCTCGTGGAGGCGCTCGCAGGCGGCGAACAGCTTCCGGGACATGCCGAGGTGGACCTCAGTTCCGGGGATGCGGCAGCTCAGGAAGTCGTCGAGGCCCATGGAGCGGATTCCGGCGCGCAGGGTGTGCTGCTCCGCGCCGGTCGCTGCTCCGCGGGCGTCGGCCCGCATGGCAAAAGTGAGGCCATCGTCTTCCAGGGGCGTGGTCAGCCCGGAACGCCGGTGACGGGAAGCCCGGTCGGCGGGAACGGGCACGGTGCGCAACTGCGAGGCGGGAGCCGAGCGCAGCGCCAGGTAGGCAAGCATCTGGGCGCGGGCCGCGCCGATGAGCGCGTCGTCGCTGTCGCCGAGGCGGTCTTCCAAGTTGCCCGGGCCCGCCGCCTCGTCGTCGGTGTCGGACCCGGCAGGGGTGAGGGGCGGCAGACCGGGGTGCAGGTGGTGGTCGATGGTGAGGAAGAGATCGTCACCGGGCCGTACGGACGCCCCGACCAAGACGGTCCGGTGCGCGTACGCACCGAGGACGTTGCTGCCGGCCGCCAGCTGCGCCCACCCCTTGCGGAGCGTGCCGAGACCCACGTCGCCGCCCTTGGCCTCGATCAGCCAGTACAGTTCTTCTGCCTCGTGGCGCCCCCACAGATCGGGCAGCTTCTTCTTCGGATCCTTGAACGTGTTGAACAGAGCAGGGATAGGGCCGCCGAGTTCGAGGTGCTCGGTCTGGCCGAGGCCCAATAGCGAGCGGCAGGCCCACTCGGTCATCGTCATGCCTAGCCGGTAGCCAGCGGCATTCTTCGCGCTCCGCTCGGTGCCGTGCGCGTAGACCGGGTTCCAGGTCAGGCGCCGGCCCTTGGCACCCGGTACGGGATGCCGGGGCTCGACGGCGTGCGCGCCGAGGTAGGCGTACAGCGGGGAGACTCGGGCGACGAGTTCCCCGTGTGCGTAGCGCGGCTGGTTCTGCAGATGCGGGGTGACGTCGCGGCCGACTTCGGTGGCAGCCTTGATGATCTCCCGCCAGGTGGTGGTCGGGGCGTACCAGCCGTCGGCCGCCGGGAATCCGTCCGATCCCGTCCACGCCTTGTGCTTGGCCGTCCGCCACTGCCTCCGAGGCTTGTTCGCGGGTCCGTTTCGGAACAGGACTGGTATGTCGAAGCTGTCGGGGTAGGTCAGCGGCGGCTCGTCGGGGATGTGCGCGGGGATCATGCGGTTCACTCTGGCATGTGCTCAGACCGCTCCCGGAGCCGGGTATCGAGCCGTCTACGGAGCCGCGGCGGAATCGATCCGGCTGGTGGCTCAGTCCTGGCGCTGGACATGGACTCGTCGAGCTGGCCCCCATGCCGCACGGTACTCAGGGTCGGTCCCGGCGCACGTCCTTGCGCCGTCGTTCGAGCTGAGGGAGCCAGTGCTCGGGCGGCTGGGGATCCGTGGCTGCTACCGCCCAGCCGTCCTCTTCTTGAGGGTTCCGGGGAGCCCAGGTGCGCGGTGGGCGCAGTGTGAGGACATCTTTGACGAGTGCCCCCATAGCATCAGGAAGGTCCCGGTCAGGATCGTTCAGCAGGAGAGGTATACCCAGCGGGCCCCGTCGGGGGGCTGATGTCCGGTAGGTGACCTGGCAGGAGGCGTTCGCTTCAAAGACGACGCCGCGGGCGTCGGTCGGCCCCTCCTCGTCCGAGAACCAGATCAGCCGGTCGCCAGCTACCAGGCGCTCCCTGCCATGGAGCATGCCGTTCCGCACGGTTCCGTCTCTGTCGAGGAAGGGAACGGGGTCCTCGTAAGCGCCGGGATCGTTGTCGCTGAGTCCGGCCACGTGCCCGGGGTCATGCGTGGAGTGGATCTCCAGGAGGTCGCCGTCCGCGTGGGCCATCCAGATGTCGAGAACCTCAGCGGACGAGTTGAGCAGATGGGGGTACGCGGTGAGCGCGAACAACTGCCCTGCCCTCAGGGGCAGGACGACTCGGTCATTCGCGGGCAGGCGATGAAGCGCAGGGATCGGCTCCCAGCTGTTGATACCGGTTACCTCCCTCTGGCACCGGCGGATCGCCTCGATGGCCGTGTCCAGGGAGACGCGGAAAAACTCCTTGCTTGCGTTAACGCGTTGGGCGGTGAGGAGGCGGTGGACAGCCTGTTCGACGTCTTTGGGCCGGGACGTGTGGGCCCTGACGAGCACGTCGAAGGGGAAGGGGACCGATGTGCCCGACAGGTCCTTAGCTCGGTCCTCCGCGAGCAGGTCTGTGTAGCCGATCTTGAGCATGTCCGGGAAGGCAGGGTTCCGCTGGACGTACACGAACCCAGTGGTCCGAGGAGGAGGCAGAGGAGTCCCGATGCCCGTCTTCCGTGAGCTGCCGGATTTCTGGTGCCTCTTGGTGCCCCTGGAGAATCCGGAGAGCGTGACTGGCGGGTCGGACGACAGTACTTCGATCCCACCTTCGAGGTTGTGATGGGATGAGACGGCGATGCGGCGTCCCGAGGAGAAGTGCTCCACCTCAGCGCGGGACAGACAGCGCAACGCTTCTTCGAGCGGTTCGATCCCCTCATGTTCGTCGTAGTCGCGGTCACGGAAGTCTGGCAGGGATCGGGCCAGTGCATTGGTGGCGGCTTCCGTGATCAGACTGGCGAGCTCCGGGCCGATGTGTGCGTACACAGTGCCTAGGTGGGTGGACTCGATTTCGTCGTACTCGTTGTGTGCTTGGCCGTAGAGGTCGATAGGGACGCCGGCACGCTTCGCGATGAGGAGCAGCTCGCAGGCGTGACCTGGGTTGTCCAGGTCGAAGACGAAGTGGGCGTGCATGCCCGGGGACTCCGTCCTGGGCTTACGGCAGATGAGTAGAAGGCGGTTCCGATGTTCGGGATCCAGCTCGAAACCGAGGGGCAACACCCCCTCTGCGACTGCGGCGAGGGCAGCCTCCGCCTCTGCTGCGGTTCGGACGATGATGTTCCACCAGGGCAGAGGGCCGAAGGTGCCGTGTACCGCTTCGGCATCAGGAACACAGGAACTGCCTGGGTACGACTGCCGGAAGTCGAGGGAGTGGTTCAGGAAGGTCTGAATGCAGGCGTCCTGGAAGCGCTCCTGATGGGTGCGCGCCCGCAGCATGTCGCGCTCTGTGTCGCTCAGGCAGCCGATCGCCTCGCCGAGCATCTCTAGCTGCTCGTTGACCAGTTTCAAGGCTCGGGCGATCACTGGCCGCAGAGCGTGATTCTTCCGGAGCTGTCGGCTTACCTCTCGAAGGTGCTCCTTGGCCGCGGTGCAGTAGGCCACATCTGCGCCCAACTTCCATAGGTGCCTGGCCTCGTCGGCGGGAAACTGCGCCAGCCACAGGCGATGAGCGTCGTTGCCCTTCCTGATCAAGGCAACTGAGGCGGCATGCCGCACATGAGCGTCGCGTTCCGCTTCCAGCCTGGACCAGATGGTGTCGGAGTACGCATCAAGAGATATGACTGAGAGAGGCACCAGAGCCTCTCCGGTGCGAGCCTCCACGCCCCAGTGCCGGGCCAGTTCCCTGGCCACCTGGGCGGCGGTCGCCGCGCGGGACGACCGACGTGACCAGTGGTCCAGGAGGAGGGCATACGTGCTCTCTGGATCCGCAGCGCGCAGTCCGAGGCCGAACAGCAGGACGGAACCGACAAGGCCGTCGCGCTCCACGTGCCGGCGGACATGCTCGACCAGGCTGGTGAGTTGATCCGTGTCAGGCTTGGGATCGGCGAAGACCGGGTGCTTTGCCAGCAGTCCCGTGATGTGCGCGGTGGACCGGCCACGCGCGTCCAAGACGGCGATCCGCAGGATCAGGAGGGCACGCAATAGATCCAGATCACTCGGGTTACCGACGATCCGCGCCGGATCCAGCAACGGGTGGTGGCGACCGACAGAGGTGGCAATCCCCGCGCAGATCTTCTGGATCCACTGCTCGCGCAGGTCGGTCAAGCCAGTAGCGGAAGGCACAGCTCTAATCCCCCTGTTAGACAAGGACGGTAATGGAACCCTCTCCGACATCCGCACCGGAGACCGTCCTCGTGAAAGCTCTGCCGGCGCGTGCTGTCGGCGACCTGTGGGACATGCAGGCGCCTGGCAGACGCCATGCCCATCAGCCCTGATGGCCTGGAGGGCCACGGCCAGGCAGCTCATCATCCTGGCCTGTCGCATCTGCGGAGTGTAGGAGGTGCCGCTGACAAGAGACCCGCATCGCGACGTTCCCGCTGACTTCCTCGGGCCCGTGGCGGTGTGGGAAGCCCCCACGACTCGGTTCGCTGTCAAGCGCCTGGATCAGATGCCAGGGCGACTGGCTTCACTGTTGTAGGTTCTCAACTTCAGTGTCAGGCGCCGACCCTGTGACCCGGATGTTTCCCTTGAGTCTCACGATGTGTCGGCAGGCGGCTGTCTCAGATCGGTGTCATTTCCCCAGGCTGTCCAGCAGGCTGCAACGCGGCCCGGGGCGTCACGAACCTGCATCGGCAACCATCAGCTCCTGGTGACGTGCAGCGCAGGTTGCGCGGACACTCCGTTGCACTTTGCGTGATTTTGGCTGTGTCGCTGCGGTCGCGAAAAGCAGGTTGCACACGAACGCCCCGAGCGTCGTCGCCGACAAGCGTCTGCGGGACTACGGACGGGTTGATCAGCCCATAATTGGAGTCAGTGCCGAGCGACCCGGCGCATCGCACCCGCCCCGGGTGCACTCACCGCGATCGGAGAGCATCGTGAAGAACAGCGCGTTGTGGCGAGTGGTTGACAACGAGAGTGGTACACAGTCCATCGTCAGCACGCCCTCCGAGGCGGTCGCGTTCGTCAACAGCCGGTTCGACACCGATGACGACGACGAGCCGTTCAGCATCACTAAGGTCGGCCCTCTCCTTCCGAAGCCGCTCGGGGTCATCACCGCATGGGCGGCCAAGAAGGACGGCGAGCGAACCGACGGGCGTACTGCCCCGATCACCATCAGGCCGGTTGTGACGGACAACGCCAGCGAGTGCGACGACGTCGTGCTCTGGGGCGACGTGTACGTCTCCTGGGACCACGACATGTACACCGTCGAGGAGCCGGACAGCTCCGAGTGCAGCGAGGCTTACAGCGCAACCGAGTTGAGCGCGATCCTCGACGAGTACGCCGACGACTATGAGTACGCGCCTGAAGGGCCTGAAGGGCCCGACAGCCACAGGTGGCCGAAACCGGAAGAGTTGATCACCTACGGCGCCCAGGAGTGTGCCAAGCGGTTCGGGCACCTCGACGACGACGCCCTGCTGTGGCTCGCTGCCACCCGCATCACGCTCGCCGTGTGGCGCAACACACCCGTCGAGAACTGGCATGCCGGGAAGAGTCCGCTCCACGACGGCACAATGATGAGGATCAACACGGCAACCACCCGACTCGTGCGCTCGATGTTGTCGTTCGACCATGTCGACTGGATCGGTCTCGGTCTCGCGATCGTCAACCCGTCCCGGGTTCTACCGACAGGGCAGTCCGTGCTCGAGCTCGGGCTGGCCTGCCACAACCCTGACGACCATGCGCACGAGGTTGATCCGCGAGAAGAACTCGCGGAGATGGCACAGGTCGCGATCTCATGGGGGCGAAGGTACTGCCTTCGCGAGAAGGAGTTCGGCCTGCGAACCCTGATCGAATCCTTCTGTGCATCCGACAACGGCTGGTTCGGAGCACCAAGTTGGGGGCGCATCGTCGATCGGTTCCTTGCGGCTGTCGACGACCGGGAGAATGCGCACTGGCGCATACACCGGGACAAGCCTTGGTTCGACGAGTGGTTCACCAACCGCCCGGCCGACATTGCGGACACCACGGAATTTCGTCGGCTGCTCCATGCCGGGCCCGACCTGCTGTCTGAGGAGGCCGCCGAATGGTGCGTGGAAGGTGCCATCGGCTACATCTGCCAGGACGACCATGCGAACGGCTGCCTGCGGTGCGGTATCCCGCTGGCAGCGGAGTCCCCAAACGAGTGAACGTGGGCAGCCTCCTCCGCGAGCGCTACGATCGCATCCGCGTGAGGCGCCCACGCCGGACCTGAGGCAAGGCCACCCGAACGAATGACGGCAGTGGCCAGCGATTCTCAATCCCGTGTCAGTTCGGCCAGTCGCATGACATCGCGACTGAGAAAATGACACGGGATCTGAGAACCTACAACTGTCCAAGGACGACAGTTCGCCGGGGGCAGACAGGAAAGATCACGGAAAGACTGGCCAACCTGCGCGGGAGCATGTCAACGTAGACGACCTTGCAAGAAACCCCAGGTCAGAGAGGTGATTGTCTGTGACCGTGGCTTCCGTCGGCCCCGGTTTCTCCACCACCGTCGAAGCCCTGCGGCTGCGCGAGTGGCAGCTGGGCCCCGGCCAGCCCACGCTCGTCATGGACCAGTTCTGCGCCGAGGACTTCAACCTCATCGTGGACGACCGTGCGGACGTGCACGTCAGCTCCAAGGACGGCCGGTTCTACCTCGGCTGGTTCCCGCTCGGTCGTCCCGGCACCGACGGCGAGGGATGGAAGATCGCCGTCACCGGAACCGCCAAGGTACCCGGCTACCAGCTGTCGTTCGACACCGAGACGCCGGCCGACATCGTCGCTGCCGCCGTGGCGCGCGTGCTGGAAACCTCACGTCGCGTATGACAGCGCAGGCGCCCACGCGTAGTCCTCGCCGGGAGGGTGGTCGGCTGACGCCGGCTGATTCCATCGCTCACCGTTTTCCTCACCCAAGGAGGCCGTTCATGACGTCCACGGAGATGACCGTCGGCGATCTCATCGACCTGCTGTCCGGTTGCGACCGCAGTGCTCCGGTCCGCCAGGCCATGAATCCGTTCTTTCCGATGGCACACCGCTTGGCGCAGGTCGTGCAGTCCGTGGACGAGACCGGCCAGACCGTCGTCTACCTCGCCGAAGGCCGGGACGAGGGCTCACAGCTCGGCCATCTGCCGCCCGAGGTCGCCGTCGCCCTGACCTGGCAGGGCGACGTCCAGGCACCCCCGCGCCGCCCCCGCCGCCGTGCCGGCGGCAACTAGACCCGCACCGAGCCCCTTGGAGGCGCCCCTGTACCCCGAATGTCCGCCCGACCCGTCCACTCCACGTAGCGGCCAGCCCGCGTTCTGGGTCGGCCCCCGGCATCTGGCCGGTGACGATGGGCGCCTCTACGACGCCGTCGCCGACACGCTCGCCGGCCTGGGCTGGACGAGCCTGACGATCGTCCACGGACGGCACGAGCCGGACGAGGCACCCGAGGACCGCCAGGTCCTGCGCAGCACCGTCCTGCACATCAGCCCCGACGCCCTGCGCTGGGCCCAGTGGAGCCTGGCGGACGAACCGTTCCACCTGGGGGACCTGCCGATCGCCTGGCAGATCTCCGCCCGCGCGGACACGAGCAGCCCGCTCGCCCAGTGGTCGGCCTACTTCACCCCCGACGTCCCCGGCGAGGCCGTAGCCGACTTCCTCGTCGCGCTCGACGCTCGCGACGAGCCCGCCCTGCCGCTTGCCGGACCCGAGCTGGTCCTGGACGCCGTCGCCGCACACGGATGGCTCCGCGACATCGACCAGCCCCAGGCGGCAGCGACAGACCCGACGTTCACCTCGCACCTCAGCCTCGGCGAGGTGCCGCCTCTCATCCAGGACGGCGACCCGCGCGCCCTGATCACCGAGGACGACGAGGCGGGGCTGGCCGGGTGGCAAGCGTGGGCCGAGCCCGCGCTCGGCGCACCGTACCTGTGGGCGGCCTCCTTCTCCGCCAGCGTCCCGCACGACCTTGTGGCCGCCTTCGCCGCCTCCCTCAGCTCGACGGCACCGGTCCTGCGGCGGGTGCTGCCCGAGGCCACCCGGGAGCGTCTCCTGCGTGCGCCGGCCATCTAACGCCCCGCCGTTGCCATTTCCCCCAACACACAGCCCGGCCTTTTCCGAAATGGAGGGCCGGGCTTCTTGTTTCTCGGGCCGGTAGTTACGTGCGCACAACGCGCTAGCTGCTGCCCGCCGGGACGGAACCCGGTCGCCAGAGGCGCAGTCGCTGGCACTGCCCCTCGTTGTCCCCGAAGGGTTTGCCACCCTGTGACGTCAAGTTGCAGGATGCAGCAATGCACCTCGGCCCCGGCGTCCTTCTTGCCCTCGTCCTTGTCGTCGCCATGATCGTCGCGCTGAAGGTCCGTTCACGCCGCAAGCGCATGGCCGCCCTCGCAGCACAGTGGCAGGCGTTCCAGCAGCACAGGAATGCAGGCCGAGGAGATCTTCTTCAGATCACGCGGGTCTACCAGCGCGGTCGCCGCGGGGCGAAGGCCGTCGTGACTTGGTGCGACACCGGTCGGCAGCAGGACGCCTGGTTCTGGAATTGGCACGTCCCCGCGGGCGCGTACCTGCTGGTCAATGCCTCCAGTGGTTATGGGCCGCACAGCCACAACCCGAACGTGCTCTACGTCCAGCCCGGCCAGGTCCAAGCCTGGGTTCCCGCCCAGGCGGCGCGCGCTGCTCAGCGCATCGGCTGACGCGCTGCTGCCCTCCCGACCACCGTGGTCGGGGGGCAGCAGCATGACCGGGCAGGTCAGCCGGTTGCGGTGGCCTTGGCGAGGGCCTTGCCGAGGTGGCGGTCGACGAGGGCCGGGGCGCCGGAGACGATCACCAGCAGATTGCCGTCCCGGATCGTGGTCTGCTTCACCACGGTGTTCCGCCCTGCGGTGGAGTACGTCAGCAGCTGGCTCCACTGTTCATCCCCGAGACCTTGGGGCGCGGGCAGCTTCTGCGCGGTTATGTCGATCGGAGTGCCGCCCGCGACGACCTGATAGGTGGGGCAGCCGGTCATGGCGTCGAAGATCCGTCCGATGGCGGCGGACAGCTTGTTCGCCGTGTCGCTGTACAGCTCCTCGGAGATCTCCGAGGAGCTGCTGCCGTAGGTGAAGGCGGCCTTCGCCTTGTGCGGGAAGGTGAGCGTGCCGCCGGTCGCCGCGCCGCCGCCCAGCTTGCTCAGGGCCGGGCAGCCGATGACGGTGATGTCGTCGTGCTGGGCAGGACGCTGCGGCTTGCGCAGGTAGCCGCTGCCGAGGTCGCTCTGGTCGAGCAGGCGGGACTCGAGCGCGGCCGACGAGAGCGCGGTCGGCTTGTGGACCGCGCCGGTCGGCTTTCCGGTCCGGGCGGAGGAGGGGGTCTGGTGCTTGGCCCCGGTGGTGTCGGTGGAGCAGGCGGGCAGGGCGAGGAGGGCGGCTGTGATGCCGAGGGCGGTGGTGGCGACGCGAACGCGCATGACGGAACTGACCCCTTGGTGCTAGGCGACGGGTGGTCAGTGCGGGCCCGAGGGCCCGGTGGGGTCGTAGGAGTGGTGGTCAGTGCCCGAGGTGGCGCAGGCAGTCCTCGAAGGTGGCGTGCGTCGCGTCCGCCGGCCCGCTGTTCCGGTTGAACCACGCGGTGTCGAGGCGGGTCTCCTGCTGCTGGTGTCCCGCCCGGCAGCGCAGCCAGATCTCGCCGCGGGTGGAGAGGATGAGCCAGTCCCGGTACGCGCTGCACTCGGCGCAGGCGGCCATCTCGCCGTCGAGGACGAGGGGCTGCTTCCACGGCATCATCTTGCCGTCGACCTGGTCGTGGCTCGGCACACGCAGCTCCGGCGGAAGGAAGTCATCCACGACGACGGTCGGCTCGGCGGGCTTCGGTTCAGCCGCCGGCACTCCAATGCCCGGCGGGACCTGGCCCTGCATCCGCGCATGCATCTCGGCGAACTGCCTTTGAGCTTCGCTCGGCTCCTTGGCCCGGCGGCGTATCCGGTGAAACACCCTGGCGTCCTCCTCCACCTCGTCACCTCGTCCTGCGCGCTTCATGATCGTGCCGCGCGCCCCCGGTGGTTGCAATTCACAAAGTCCACAGCCGCCTTCGGCCACGTCATCAGGGGCGCTCCGCTTCTCCGTTGTCCGGATGACGAGTTGGCCACCGTGGGTATCTTCGTGCGGCGAGATGCCGTAGTCACGGTGTGCCCGATCACACGTCGCCGTCTCCCCCGACCGCCCAACTTCGCGACGTCTACTGGCCCGACTCGCCCCATCATCTCGCCTGTCCTGTAGTGCACGAATTCCGACGGCATGCACATCGGACCTCGTCGCCAGCGAGGTCCGATGTGGCGTATGACCGTGCTGTGGGTTGCGGGCGGAGCTGGTGCTTTCCCTTCTTTCGGTGATGCGCTGAGACCGCGTGCCGGCACCCGTCGGGCTCACCGCGTCTTACGCGATGCCTCCTCTCCGCTGCGCCGCCTGCCGGGCGCGGAGGTCCTGGTCGTCGTCCCTCGCGTTGCGGACCGGCTCCCCGTGGTGCTGCTCTCGGGCAGGTGGGAGGCGTCTGCTGGCAGGTCGGCCGTCAGCCGCATCCGCCACACGAGCACGTCGCTCACGGAGTCCGCGGTACCGAGTTCACGGCGTTCGGCTACGTCGGACAGGAGGGTGGCCGGGTCGTGGCCGGCGGCTTCTGCCTCCGCGATGGTCGCTGCCAGGGCGTACCAGCCGGGCTCGGCGAGGATCTGCTCGGCCAGCTCCGGCAGCGCCTCGCGCAGCAGCACGGTCTGCCGCTGGAGTATCGGCCGGCTCATACGCCGGCCTCGTTGGTAGAGCGCTCCGAGGGGCTGGGCGGCGGCGGTCTGGTAGGCGGTACGCAGGTGCTCGGCGGCCCGGGCGGCGGCCTCGGCCTGCTGAGCGTGGCCCTTTCTGGCGTGCCAGTGCGCGGCGGCAGTGATGAGGAAGAACAGCATGTCGATGGCCATCGCCGTGGTGGCGCCGTCCTCACCGCGGCCGAGGGCCGGGCCGCCGTGGACGAGGTCGCGGGCGGCCTGCCGCAGGGCTCGGTCGTGCCCGCGTACGGCGCGGACATGGGAGCGCGAGGCACGTTCGAAGGCCGTAGCCGCGTCCCGGAGTTCGCGGCGGGTGTGGGCGGCGGACGTCTTTGCGAGGGCATCCAGGACCTCGCCGACCGCGGCGATGTGGGCAGCGGCGATCGCATCGTCGCCGTGCTCGACGACGAGGACGGCTTGCCAGGCGGCTGATGCCGTGCTGCGGCGGGCGGAGGCCGGAGCGCCCGGTCCTGTCCGGGGTGCTTGCTGTTGCCGGGCGGCTGGGTTGTCCTGGGCGTCGCCGGACCAGCGCTCTCGGATGCGGGGCAGCGAGAGATCGGGGGCGAGGCGTGCGCCGGGGTAGAAGACCGGCTCGCCGTCCTTGTTGAGGTCGTCGGGCAGAGCGACCTTGTATCCGAGGAGGTCGCCGGAGGGGGCGGCACGCTTGCGGATCAGGAGTCCGGCGGCGGCGAGCCGGTCGAAGAATTCCTCGTCGCTCCTCGCGCCGGTCACCGCGCGCCGTACCGTTTCCCGCAGTTCCTCGCGGGCGGTGCGCTCGCGGCCCTGGCGCTCGGCCTTGTGGCGCTCAGCGCTGGTGGGTCGCTTCGCGCCGGTGCCGTCGCCCTTGTTCAGGCGGCGCAGACCGAGTTCGGCTTCGAGGGCGCGGGCCTGGGCCTGGACCCGGACGGCGTCGTGGTCGAGGTCGGGCTTGAACCCGTCCTCGCGCACGAGGGTGGCGATGATGTGGATGTGGTCATCGGCGTGCCGGACCGCCGCCCATCGGCATCCGGCGCCCTCCTCGGGGTCGTCGATGCCGGCGGCGGCCACCATGCGCCGGGCGATCTCGCCCCATTCCTCGTCGCTCAGAATCCGGTCTTCTTCGGCGTTGCGGACCGAGAGGTGCCACACATGCTTCTTGGGCCGGTCGGCCTGCTCGACGTTCGCGACGGGCTGATCGAGGAGCTGCTGGAGCTGTTTGAGCGTGGCGGACGGGTCACGGCCCGGGTCGGGGGCGTTGCCATCCCAGGAGGCGATCAGGTGCGGGTCGGTGTGCTCTTCGAACTTGCCCGGTCCGTAGAGGTAGGAGAGGAGGCCGATGGTGCGCTGTCCGCGCTTCTGGATTCTGGGGATCATGCCGTTGAGGGGGTCCTAGTCCTGGTGGAGGAGCCGGTCGGTGACGTGCTGGACGCGCTGGACCGCACGGTCGGTGGCCGCGATGACCACGTCGAGTTCGCCCGGGTGCCCTCCGGCGTTGACCGCTCGGGCGATCTGGTTCAAGTTGCTGCCGACATGGCCGAGATGCCGACGGGCGGCGAACAACTCGGCGATCACCTCGCGCTCGCCGGCGACGGCACTCGCGGTCCGTTCAAGGTCGCGGGCGGCGGTCAGGGCAGCGCGGGCGAGGAAGCCTGCGAGAGTGAGGCCGGCGGCCTTCGCGCCGACGGTCACGAGGGCGAGTTCGTCGTCGCTGAAGCGGGTGTTGCGGACGTGCGGACGCTGACGACGCTGGTACTTGCGGCGGCGCGTGCGCGGCTGCTCACGTCCCTCCTGTATCCCCTCTGGCTGCGATCCGCCCTCGGTCGCAGCCTCCTCGTCTGGCGTCCCCCGGCGCCGGACGAGCCCCTGCCCCCCAGGGGCAGGGGAACCCTTGGATACTCCGCTCAAGGCGGAGTATCCAAGGGGATAACTTGCTCGCCCCGAGACCGAGTTGGAGCCGGGAGCGGGTTCCGGGGTGGTGCCGTTCTTGGCGGGGTTCGTCATCGCGTTTCGGGCCTCGTGGAGCGGGTGTGGTGTTGGATGGTCGCGGCCAGCGCGAGGACGTCGGCCGGTGCCAGAAGGAGGCGGACGGGTCCGTCGGGGTGGTCCTGGACGAGCCACTGGCCGTTCGGCATGCGGACGGCGGCGTGCAGGAGTCGCCGGCGGACCAGAACGTCCGCCCAGGCGCTGGCCTCGGCGGATGTGGGCTCGGACGAGCGAGGGGGATGCGGAATCACGGCGTGTCTCCTGAAGCGGGACGGTGGCCCGGGACAGAGCCGGGCCACCGGTTGCGATTAGGGGTTTGAGCTGGTGTTTTGCCGGTTCAGCCACACTCTGGGCAGCGGCCTACGTGGCTGTTGAGCGCGCGGGCCATCCGCTGCTTCGTCGAGGCAGCCTGCTTCGCGCTGGACTTCGCCGCCGGCCTGCCCTCGTGCCGCTTGGAGTGGGCGAGCATGAAGCCGATCTCCCGCTCGTACTCCGCGCGGACGGTGTCGAACTGGTGGCACGTTTTCATCGGGCGGAGCTCCTTGTCGTCGTGGTGTTGTCGCTCCGCAGTTGCTGGAGGACGAGGCTCAGTCGGTCGTTCCGGCCGCCCTTCAGGCCCTCGCGGCGGAGGATTTCCCGCAGCTGGACCCGGGTGACGGACTCGTTGCCGTCCCGTTCGAGCAGGGCGGGGACGTGGGGACGGACCTCTTGGACGAGCTGGTCCACCGACTGCTCCGGCCCGCGTGGCGCGCGCTGTGTCTGCGGGGTGCGGGGCCGGGCGCGCTTCCCCTTGTCCTTCGTCCGGGGCTTCGTGGTCGTCTTCCGGCGGAGGGGGGCCTTGTGTCCCCGGTCCCCGGTGGTCTCGGTCCCCGTGTCGGCGACGCTCGGTCCCCGATGCGAATCAGGGACCTGAACAGGGGCTTCTCGCGTGGTGCGGGCGGTCCCCGTGCCCCCGGCGTCCCCCTCTGCGGCTTCCGGATTGGCGGGACCGGTCCCCGGGACTGCCCTCGCTTCGGGGGCCTCGGTCCCCGCTTCGTCGCCTTCGGTCCCCGCGCCTGCCGACGCCTTGGAGTCCGCGATTTCGGGGACCGGTCGCCTCGGGTCGCCCGGTCCCCAGTCCCCGTCCAACTCGCCGGGACCGTGGGGACCGACTACGGGGACCGGCGCCTCCGAGGTCTTCTGCGAGGGGACCTTGGCAGCCGTTGCGGTGTCGCACTCTGGGGACCAGGGAGAGGGCAGCGGGACCGTGGCGAGCGCGAGTGCGTGCCGACGTGCGGCGAGCTGGTCCAGCAGCTGCGCGCGCTGGAGGGGGTCGGTGCCGACCGAGGCCCTGCCGACCGCCTTCGACAGGCGCCGGGTCAGCCGCCGGCCGCGCCAGTTCCGCTGCTGCTCAGGCGTGCGCTCGGCGAGGCGGGCAGCGAGGGCGACCGCGCGGGCGGTGGCCCGGTCCCGGGTGATCTGCGCAGCGTCGCGGTCTCGCGCTGCGATGCCAAGGCGGGACAGGAGCCGTTCGCGCGCCTCACGCCCCAGGACGGCGATCAGTCCGTGGGAGGCGGCGCCCGGAGTGCGCACGCGCAGTTCGATTCCCATGGCGAGGTGCCACAGCATCGCCGCCATGACCGGCCCGACGAAGGCCCGGACCGTGCCGCCTATAGGACCGCTCTCGGCATAGGCGGGGATCACCTGCACTCCAGTGATCACCCAGACCAGGGTGCCCGGCAGACCGGGGGCGCCCTCAGTGGCCAGGTTCTGCCGTGCCATGAGCGCGGTCGCGAAGAGCGCCAGTTCGGCCGCGGCGAACATCCCGGCCCGCTCGGCGGTGCCGGCCATGTCGAGGTAGTCGGCCGCGAAGCGCCACGAGGTGTCGGCGCTGTATGCGGTGCAGCCGAGAGCGGCCAGAGCTGCGACCTTGACCGCCGGGCCACCGAGACGTTTCTGCGGGCGAGTGCCTCGGCGCCGGATCGTCCAGCCGGTCAGCACGAGCACGAGGGCGGCGGGCACGCTGGCGGCGAGGAGGAGAGGGAGGTCCGGGGTGGCGCTGAGGGCCAAGACGGGGTGGGTCATGCGGCCCTACCTTCTTTCGCACGGCCCGGTCGTTCGCGACGATGGGGTCGCGCGAGCGGGGCAGGGATGGTTTTCATGCTGGCTGCCGTCGATGGCTGGAGAGGCTGTGCCCCCTGCCCCGCCACTTCTTCCGGACTGCTGATTAGGCTCTGCGGACCATCGCTGAGTAGGGCGAGGACAGGCGGAAGGGGTCGCGCCACACATTGCACGGCGAGGGGAGCGTCATGGCCGCCACCGCAGGATTCGACATCGGCAAGGACTTCCACTGGCTGGCCGCCCTCGACGACCGCGGCCGGCCACTGCTCAGCCACCGGGTCGACAACGACCCGGAATCGATCGAACTGGCCGTCGGTGAACTGCGCGCCGTCCAGGCCGACCACGACCGTCTCACCGTCGGACTGGACGTGATGGGCGGGATCGCCGGACTGCTGACGGCCATGCTGCTGGCCGCGGGCTTTCGCTGCGTCCACGTGCCCGGCCTGGCCGTCAACCGGGCCCGCCGCGGCACCCGGGGAGGAGAGAACAAGTCCGACCCGCGCGATGCCAGGGTGATCGCCGAACAGGTCATGCTCCGCGACGACTTGCGGCCGATCACCCTGCCCGAGGAGGCCACCGTCGAACTGCGGCTCCTGGTCAGCCACCGAACCGCACTGGCCAAGGAGACCACCGCCCGCATCAGCCGACTGCGCGATCTGCTGGCGGGCATCCACCCGGGCCTGGAACGCGTCGTGGACCCGACCCAGAAGACCAGCCTGCTGCTGCTCGCCCGCTACGTCACGCCCGCCGAGATCCGACAGGCCGGAGCGGCACGCATCGACAGCTACCTGCGCCGGCACGGCGCCTACCGACCCGCCGTCGAGAAGCTGACCGAAGCCGCGCTTGCCGCGGCCCGGGCCCAGCGCACCAGCGTGGTCGGCGAGCGCCGCACCGCCCAGCTCGTCCGGGAACTCGCCACCGACCTGACGGCCGCCAGGGAGCATCTCAAGGCTCTGGAAGCCGAGATCGAGGAGCTGGTGACCGCTCACCCTGACGGGGCCCTCATCCGCAGCCTGCCGGGGATGGGGGCCGTCCTCACCGCGGAGTTCATCGCGCTGGTCGGCGGCATCGACCGGTTCACCGGCCCGGACGCCCTGGCCGCGGCGGCCGGGCTTGCCCCGGTCCTGTCCCAGTCCGGCAGGATCCGCTACTCGCGCAGCGCCACCGGCGGCGACAAGGCCCTCAAACGGGTCTTCTACCAATCCGCGTTCTGCGCCATCCAGCGCGATCCGGTCTCCCGGACCTACTACGACCGCAAGAGAAGCGAAGGCAAGCGGCACCACCAGGCCCTGATCGCCCTCGCCCGACGCCGAATCAACGTCCTGTTCGCCATGCTCCGCGATCGCAAGCCCTACGAAGGACGCCCCCAACTCCGCCTCATCGCTTGACATCAGCATTAGGCAGCCTTTCCGAGAGGGGCGTGCGCCGGGGTCGACGCTGCCGGGCGGGCTGTCGGCTGCCGGGTGCTGGGTGCGTCTGGTGAGGGGCTGCCCGTTGCCGGGGTGGTCTTCTTCCGCTTCTTCTTGGGGCGCGGCACGCCGTAGGTGCGGTCGCGGTCGAACACCTTGTTGGCTGCCTGCCGGAGCAGATCGCGGGCGTGCTTGTGGCTGATCTGCAGGGCGGCGGCGAGCCGGTCGGGGCGCCAGCCGCGCACGTAGGCGTGGTCGATGACAACGTGCCGCTCGGCCTCAGTCAGGTGCACGTCGCGTCCCTGGAAGAAGGCGATCACGCGCCGGTAGTCGAGGCGCTGGGGCAGTCCGTCGTGCAAGGGACGCCGCTCGGCTTCGGTGAGGCCGCCCCAGATGCCCTCCTTGAGGACGTTCTCCAGGGCGAAGTCGAGGCAGTCGCGGCGTGCCGGGCACCAGCCGCACAGTTCCTTGGCCTCGGCGATGGCTTCGTGGTCCCGGGGGAGCGGGAAGAACACGGCGTCGGCGTCCTCGGCATCCATGCCGTGGCACGCTCCGCGGGTGTGCCAGCTGGTGTCTCCGATGCCGCGCAGGCCGGTGGCCGGGGCGTCGTGGGTGGTGATGTGGCGCAAGGGGGTCTCCGATGTGCTGCCGCGTCCGCCGACTGGGGCTGTGCTGGGCGGACGCGGCGTCGGGTGCCGACTGCGGCGCGAGGGCTTGCGCCGCATCCGGGGCGGGACGGTGGTGTTGGGCGGCGGTGCATCGGACGGGATGCACGGGCCGGATGCGCCGGTCAGGCCAAGGCGGGCTGTTGGGCCTGCTCGTTCTGCTGGGCCGCGGCGATGTCGAGGCGGCCGGGATGGGGGGTGGTGCGCGGGGCGGTTCCACGCGCTCCGCCGTCGGGGCCGATCCGGCGGCGACGACACGGCTCGCCGGGTTGGGCCAGGCACCACTCGCACCGGACGCTCAGAGCGTCGGGCAGCCCCTGCGCGACGGCGGCCTCGCGAGCTGCTCGCGCGGGCCGGTAGGGCGCGAGGGCGGCGCGGGCGGCGGGCGGTATGCAGGAGCCGATCTCCCGCAGCCGCGCCTCCAACCTCGGGTCGATCCCGTCGCGACCGCTCGTGATCGCCCTGGCCTGCGCGGGCTGCGCGGTGCCGGCGGCGACGGCGCGGCGTGTGCCGACCAGCTCGGCGGTCCAGGCTGCCTGGTCGTCCGGGTCGACGGACGGCGTGGGGTCGGAGTGCCGGGCCAGGCGGTCGCGCCGATAGCTCTCCCAGGGACGGGCCACGTCCGAGGGCAGCATCTGGTACGGCGAGGTGCGGATGTGCTGGCGGGCGGCGACGCGCGCGTCCCAGCCGTGCGGGGTTGCCATCGGCACGTCGCCGAGCAGCTCGTGCCACTGGGCGAGCTGGTCGCCGGCCTCGCCCTGATCGGTGCGGATGGTGCGGGGGTCGAGTCGGCCGATGTAGGCCAGCAGGGCGGCAATTTCGCGGCGGTCCACGGTCAGCCCTCCGTTCCGGTCGGCTCGTCGAGGGCGGCGAGAAGGGCGGCGGTATGGGCCTCGGCTCGGGTCATCCCGCCTGGTGCGGAGGGGCCCTTACCCGGCACGGCGTAGAGGTTCGGGCGACCCGGGGCGTGCTCCCGGGCTACCCAGGAGCGCCAGTCGGCAGCCCAGGCATCCACCGGCCTCGGCTTGAAGGCGGCGCGGTGGGCACGCCACTTCGCGTCGGCTGCCTGCAGGCCCTGCTCGCCGAGGCGGTCGAGGTGTCCTTGCTCGCGGGCCCAGGTGTGGGTGGCAGGGTCGACCTGCCACTCGGCAGCCGAGAGGACGGCAGCACCACCACTGCTGTACCTACGGTTCAAATCCGGTTCACTATGGTTCTGTGTGCCGGTTTCCGGTACATCGCTGTGCCGGTTTCCGGTACGTCGGGGTGCCGGTTTCCGTCGGGACCTACCGGTTTCCGGCACTGCCGGTTTCCGGGCCCTCGCGGGGGATTCCGGCAGCTCACGCGGGCGGATTCCGCACCGCCGCAGGGCCGAGATCCGGAGCACCGGGGTGGCCTCGGACCCCTCCTTCGACGCGTGGTCGTCGTCCTCCGCGGCGGTCTCGGCCACGGCCTTGGCGGCGAGGGGGAGGCGGTAGACGGTGCTGCGCTGCGGGCCGGTGAGGTCGTCGAGCTGCTCCAGCTCACCGGCGTCGACCAGGCGATCGATGGCCTCGCGCACAGTGGAGACGGAGGCGCGGGTGCGCTTGGCCAGGCTGGACAGCGAGGCCCAGGAGACGCACTGCTCGTCGACCACCCGGTCGGCGATCGACAGCAGGACCAAGCGCGCGGTGCCCCGGCTGGAGCTGTGTTCCCAAACCCACTCGCGGGCTTCGCTGCTCATCGGCCGCTCCCGGAGAACGGGCGGGGTCGGCGGCCTGCCGGGGCCGGGATGGTGTGGTCCGGCTCGGGGCGCTGAGGCGCCGAGGCGGAGGTGGCTGCCGCGCAGGCCAGACGGAAGGGCCTTTTGCGCAGGGCAGGAGGCATGCGATACTCCCCTTTGCAGTGTTGCCATGCTGACGCGCCCCTTGGAAGGACTCAGCGTGGTGATGGTGGGCAATCTCCGCCCTTGCCGGGGCGGGTATGCCGCTTAGCGTTCGGCGTCCGCGAGTTACCGCTCTCGGGCGCCGTCGCTGTATTACGGGACCTTCTCGGTCCGGTCCGTGCTCGCGTGCTCCTTACGTCCGTCGTCGCGGGCGGGTTGCCCGGGGACGACGAACATACGCACGGACCCGTGTCAAGATCCAGACTTGGTTCTTAAACTCTGTACTGGTTGCAGAGAGTCACGGAGCGATCTATCGCCGGAACCGCCTGTACTGCGCGGCATGAGCCGCCCTCCGGCGTCGAAGGGCACCGTTACCGCGGTTGCCCTGAACGCCGAGAACGCGTCACTGTGTCCGAATTGAGGCGGGTGTCTGATATTCCCCCCAGCGGGAATGCGATGTGGATGGGGTGTTTCCACTGTCGCCTCCGCGCTTTCCGGTCGAAAATCAAAGCCTGGTACGCCAGACGTGACGTGTATTGCTGGGCGAATGTGGCTCGCGCCACGTCGCCCGGCGTACTCCTGCCGATCGAAACGGGCAGATCGACCCAAAAGGGCGGCGTGCGCCATACGTAAACGTGCTGGTGGGGAAGAACTTTCCATATGCGGGATCGGCCCGTCAACTCGTGTTTATCGCGGGGTAGAGTGGTCGAAGTGATGCGAAGCTCACCGGGAAAGGATCATGAAGGTGTCGATCGAAGGTCAGGTGAACCCCAAGGGGCTCATGGACCGCCTAAACCGCCTGTTCGACACGGTGCACCCGCCCGATCGCGGCCCCTTCAGCAACGCTGAAGTGGCCGAACTGATGGAGAAGCGGGGGCTGGGCAAGCTGTCGGCCCAGTATCTGTGGCTCCTGCGGACGGGGCAGCGGGATAATCCGACGAAGCGTCATCTCGAAGCGCTGGCAGGCTTTTTCGGAGTGGATCCTGCCTATTGGTTCGACGATGTTGTCGCTGAAAAGACTGTGCAGGAACTCGAGTTGCTCGCGCTGCTTCGGGACGCGAAGATCAAGAACGTTCTTCTTCGACTCTCCGACGTCTCTGCGGATGGAAAGGACGCCATCCTGGGGATCGTCGAGGGTGTACGAAAGTCCGAGGGGTTGCCGCCCTCAACTGGCGTGTAAATCGGTCTCAGTTCAGTAAGTGATCAAGGAAGAGCAATGTGGCCTGCACGTAGGCTGAGGGGGCCTGACCTCCTGGCGGAGCTGAAGCTCCCGCACGTCACCAATATCCGCGACCTCAGCGACGAGGTCTCTCGCCGCACGGGACGGCCGGTGGTCCTGGAGCCCCGGGAGCAGGCGCCCTCGGTGTGCGGGGCATGTGCCGTCACGGAGAATGCCGTCCATGTGTTCTACGACCCACGGACCACCTCCCTGCATCAAGACCACATCATCGCCCACGAGTTCAGCCACCTCCTGCTTGGCCACCACGAAAATCGGCCGGTGTCCGCGCTGGCTCCGACCTTCATCACCAGCGTGGACCCGGCCACCGTGCAGATGATGCTGGGGCGCACCAAGTACGAAGAGGACGAGGAGCGGGACACTGAACTCCTTGCTTCGCTGCTCCAGCACCGCATCATCGACCGGTGGCTGCGAAGCGATGAGTCCTCCGGGGACGAAGTCCAGGACCGGGTCACGCACACGCTTCTGCGTCGACGGGAGGCTCGGTCGTGAAGGACCTGCTCCATCCGATCAGCCTCGTCGTCGCCACGCTCGGCTTCCTCTGCCTCCTGCGGGACGTGCTGACCCGCCGCCGAGACCCCGCCTCCACCGCGCTGGCCGCCGTCTTCCTACTGTCAGGACTGTCGTTCCTGTTCTCCATCACGCCGATGTGGAACTATCTCGACCGCGTGCTCGGCACCGTCAACGTCTCCGTGCCTCTCGCGCAAGGCTGCGTTGTCGCGCTGCTGGCCTGCCAACAGGTGGTCCTCACCTACTGGGGATCCCCACCTGAGGCCGCCCGCCAGCAAAGTCGCCGGTGGCTCGGGGCTGGCCTCGCGGTGATCGCAGGGCTGCTGGTGCTGTTCGCCCTGCTGACGCCCAGCGCGCCGCATCCGATCAACTTCACGCTGTACTACGCGCACGACGACTGGTACGCCGCGTACCTCACCCTGTACGTCACGGCCTACACCGTCGGGGAGCTGTTCCTCGCCCGCGCCTGCTGGCGCCTGGCCCGCCGCAGCACCCGTGGATCCGTCCGCCTGGGCCTGCGCATCGTCGCCCTCGGGGCTACAGTCACCCTCGGATACAGCGCCGTCCGCATCGGCGACGTGATCGCCGGCGCCTTCGGTACCTCCCTCGCTGAGTGGGAGGACTTCGCCTGGACCTGTGGCGATATCGGCGCCATGCTCACGCTCATTGGCTGGCTCGTGCCCACCATCAGCGACCAAGCCCAGAGCGTCCAGTACCGGATCAAGCAGTACCGCAGTTACTACGGCCTGCGTCCCCTGTGGCTGGTGTTCTTCAGCGAAGCGCCCGAGATCGAGCTGCCGATCGACCGAGTCGACCCCGACCAGAGACGCCGCTTCCGCCGTATCTCGATCCGGCTCTACCGCCGAGCAGTCGAAATCCGGGACGGCCGGTTCGTGATCCGCCAGTACCTCGATGCCGCAGTACGCGAGGCCAGCGAAGCTCACCACCGGGCCCGAGGGCTTCACGGCCAGGAGCTGTCGGCCGCCGTCACAGCCGACCAGATCCTCGCCGGAATCGCCGCAAGGGCCGAAGGCGCCCGCCCGGCGCCCGACAAGCTCACCGAATTCGCCGACTCCGAACGCCAGACCAGCCGGCCCATGGACGACATCGACGCTCTCCTCGATGTCGCTCGCCACTTGCCCCGCCAGCCCGCCCGAGCCCCCCACCTTGAGCGAGTCTCCGGATGACGACCGATCTCACCCACCAACCGGCCCACATGCAGCTCCAAGCCCTGGACCGTCGCGAGATCTCCAGCCGAGAGCTGCTCGACCTCCACCTCGAACGGATCGGCGCCAGCCACGTCAACGCCGTCATCACCCGCGACGACGAGGCGGCCCGGGCCGCCGCACAAGCGGCGGATGAACGCCGCGCTCGCAACGAGAAGTGGGGAACCCTTGACGGCCTTCCCCTCACGATCAAGGACAGCTTCGAGACGGCCGGCCTGCGCACCACCAGTGGCGCCGAGGACCTGGCGGATCACGTTCCCGCACGTGACGCTGACGCGGTCGCCAGGCTTCGCTATCAAGGCGCCGTGATCATGGGCAAGACCAACACTCCGGCGTACTGTCAGGACCTGCACACGGACAACAGCCTGTTCGGGCCCACGCTCAACCCGCACGACCCCAAGCGCACCGTCGGCGGTTCCTCCGGCGGCCCCGCCGCCGCAGTCGCCGCCCACCTGACCCCCGCCGACCTCGGCAGCGACCTCGCTGGCTCACTTCGGCTTCCGGCTCACTATTGCGGCGTTTACGGCCTGCGTCCCACGCTCGGACTCATCCCGGCTCGCGGCCACATCCCTCGCCCGCCGGGATGGATCACCAGCAGTGACATGGTCACCCCCGGCCCACTGGCACGCCACCCCCGCGACCTTGACCTGCTCCTCGACGCGCTGACGACGCCATCACCCGCAGAGAACAGCCCCTGGCGCGTCAATCTGCCCACCGCGCGTCGTGCAGTCGGCCAGCTCCGCGTGGCGGTGTGGGCCGAGGATGCACGCTGCCCCGTCGACCGCGAAACGGCCGAGGCCATCGCCTCTGTTGAGCAGGCACTGGCCTCCGCCGGAGTGGACGTCCGTCGCACAGTGGGGCCGGTCGGCTTCGCCGACTCCCTCCGCCTCTTCGAGCAACTCCTCCACGGCACCGCGACGGCCGCCACCGGCGACGCAGCGGGCGCGGCCGAACTCGCAGCAGCGAGTGACCTGCACGAAGACGACGCGAGCCCACGCGCCACCTTCCTCCGCCACCGAACCCAGACACATCGCGCATGGCTCCGCGCCAACGAGGAGCGCCTCCGACTCCAGCAGACGTGGCACCAGTTCTTCGCCGACGGTGAGTACGACGTCCTTATTACGCCCGCCGCTCCTACTGCGGCGATCCCGGCCGGGAGCCGTTCTCTCACGGTCGACGGCGTCGAACGGAGCTTCTTCGACCAAACCGGCTGGGCCAACCTCACCAGCCATGTCGGTCTGCCCAGCCTGGTCATGCCTCTTGCGCACAGCGCCGACGGCCTCCCGATCGGTGTGCAGCTCATAGGGCCGGCCTATTCGGACCGGATCTTGCTCGCGATGGCCGAGCGCCGGCCCTGGCTCTAGTCCAGCTGGAAACGAAGGTGGACGTCGTCCGCCCATTGCCCTGTCTCGGCGTCACCCTCCTCCCACCGTCCTGCGTCATAGATCAGCGTCCGCGGCCCGAGCAGGACTCGTGGGAACAGGGACCGGCTCGGCACTCGGGGAAGCACCTCGATGGTGTCCACACGGAAGGCGGGCACCTTGAATCCGCACAGATCACCATCATGGAACAGCACGGATCCGTGGCCGGAGAACCAGGCGACGAGGCTGGAGTGGGCCAGGTTGCAGACAACTGGGACGCTAATGGTCCCGGACGCGGTGTCGCAGTCCTCCTCCACCTCCGGCGCCGCCAGGAGGAGTCCCCGGGGGATCGGCTGGGTCTGCGGGTCGGCTGCCGAGCCCAGGAACATCAGGGAGTACTGGGATTCTAGGCTGGCCATGTCTTTGACCATGACAGGCACGGCGTCCCAGCCGGCCAGGCTTTGGGCATCGCGGTAGGCCGCCGCGCACTGGGCCAGATCGCCCAAGCTCTTGAAGTACGTCACATCGAGAGGCGGTCCGTCGCGGTCGTCGAAAGAGAAGACCGACTCAGGGTGGCAAGTGGTGAGGAAGTCAAGCAGGTCCGGATGGTCGCCCAGGAGAGCATCGCTGTCCGGGTCGGCGAGCGCCCGCATCAGGTGCACGTACTGACCGTCCTTCTCGACCCGGGCGGAAACGGTCAGGGCGAAACCCGCAGGGTAGACGTAACCGAAGTGGTGGTCGTTGGCGGTACGTAGCACCGGCAGTTCCGCGGACACGGAAGTGGTTTGGACCCGCACCCTGGTGGGATGGTCCATGACGAAACCGGCCAGCAGATACGGCTGGGGCAGGTGCGCCAGGCCCCCCATGACCTTGCCGCTCAGCGCCAGTTTGCGCATCCTCTGATCACGTCGTACCGGTTCACCAAAGGTGGCCAGGTAGAGCGCCTCCTGCTCGGCGGGGGTTCCTTGCTCGAACCACGCGTACAGGTCCAGGGATGTGATGAGGGTTGCCTGGCTGTCGGCATCGCGGTGGATCTGGATCTGGACTGGTCCGGTGATCGGTTCGGCAATCTTCCGGGCAGCGTCGGCCCGCACCTGCTCAAGGTAGCCGGGGGCGCTTACCTCCCTGATCGCCTCCCGGATCTCCGCCACGGGCCGCATGTCCTTGGGGGTGAAGTGCGTGGACTTCTTGGCGGACGCCAGGAATTGGGACAGCTCCACGATGAAGGCGGCGTCCATCATCCGGAAATAGACGGCCGCGGACTTCGGCCCGTTCAACTTCACCAGGGCGAGACCGGTCGGGAACTGGGCTGCCAGCAGGCACTCGGCATCCGCCCGGTTCAGCCGGATCCGCCCGTCGTCCCGATCCGTCGCGCGGACGCTGAAGCCGACGAAAACTCCGGATACTGGTCCGGTCCCGCCGAAGTCCGCGGCCAGGTCCGGCTGGCACAGGAAGTCGAACCCGAAGTCGTGTTCGACCTTGTTGGGGATGATGAAGTTCTCCTGGCAGGAGAGCCGGAAACGGTCCTCTCCGATCGCCCCGATGCGCTGGGCAGCGTTGCGTTTTTTCGGCACGGTCCCCCGGATCGCATGTTTCTCTCAGGCGGGCCGGGTGCGCCTGCTGCTCCCACTGCCCCATCTGCCGCTCGTCCTCATTATCGCAGCCGCACCGGGTCGCCCGCACAGGTATCTGCTCACCGCTACGTGGCACTCGCGGGAATCTCCATCCAGGCCAGCGGCAGGTTCGTTCTGATCAGGGCGCTGTTTGACTGGTGGGGCGAGAGTGCCGGGGGCCGGCTGCCGGAGCACGTTCAGGTCCGCGACGACGCGGTCGGCGTTGTGGAGTGGAACACGCGGGCCGGCCTCCGACCACGAGCGCATAGGGGCGGCTCCGCTGCCCTTGGCGTCAGAGCGGGGTCCGCTCGAACAGCGGCCGCGGGAGTGAGGAGTAGCGCTGAGATTGATCATGGTCGGGAGCTGCTTCGATTGGGTCCGCAGCAGCCGATGGCATGATCCGATTCCTTCGGGGCAGGCGAGGCGGGTGCCATCCGTTCGCCCCCAGCTCGTTGGACGAGTTCGCCATGCCCTGAAGCTGGCGGGCTTCCATGTCGTCGATGAGGCGGACGACGCCGCGCCGGGGCTGAGAGTGGGCGAGGCGCCCGCGGGCGTGCTGGTGAGCTGGACGACCTCGCACGGGTTCACCGCGCTGGCAGCGGATCAGCGTGGGGCGTCCAGCGACGGGATGCGGGTGGTGGTGCGGGCCGCAGTGGCGGGCCTGCTGGTCCAGTGCGGGCACACGGTGGTGGAGACGCCGGACGGGAACGGCATCGTGGTGCTGGCGGACGGGCCGGCGGCCGGTGCGTGACCGCCTGCCCGAGGTCTCACCCGGTCACAGCTGACGGCCGGCAGCGTCCCCGCCGGGGTCGTCGGCCAGCACGATCGCCGCGGTGATCCGCTTGCCCACCGGTTCGCGGTGGACGGCGAAGCTCTGGCCGACGGCCATCACGATCTCCAGCCCGTGCTGACCGATGCGGGTCGGGTCGGGCGCGAGGATCGCGGGCGGGGTGGGGTTGCTGTCCCAGACGGTCACTTCGATGGCGCCGCCGTTGATCTCCAGGGTGAGCACGCAGGGGCCGGGAGCGTACTTGCGGGCGTTGGTGACCAGTTCGCTGACCACGAGCTGCACCATGCCCATCACCCGTCCGGACACCGGCAGCCCGTGCACGGCCTGCACGTCGGTGAGGAATCCACGGGCGAGGTCGCGGGCAACGGCGATGTCCTCGCTGCCTTCGAACGCGCCGGACACCCTTATGACGTCCCCCAGCAGCGAGTGTCCGTTCTCGCCGCCTGCTGTCTGTTCCATGCCGGTCCGCCTCGCCCCGTGCCCAAACGTGCTCCGACCCGTATACCCCCGAACCTTCACATCAGGCGGGGGCGGGGCGGGCAGGGGGGGTGTTGGTGTGGTCTGTGCGGGCCTCGGTGTCGTCCTCGTCCAGGGCGGGCCGTCACCCGGATTCCCCGGCCTTTACGCTGCCGCCAGGCAGTTCGAGGGTGCCGCGGCGGTGCCGGCCCAGCAGGATGCCCTGCTCGCTGAGCAGGATCGCGCCGACGCCGACGGCCGCGTGGGCGGCCGGCGCTCGGGTGCTACGGGGCTGGCTGGAGACGCGCGCCGGCCGGTCGGGAAGGCGCCGGGCGCGGATGAGCTGCTGGATGACCGTGGCGCTCTCGTCGGGGTGTGGGTATAGGTCGATGGCTTCGACGCGGAAGCCGTACTCGGTGAGCAGGTCCTCCCACAGCTGCGGTGCCAGGACCCACATCTGAGTCGGCAGGGGCGGGTCGTCCCGCAGCAGGATCGTCTGTTCGCGCGGCGCCACTTCCATGGATGGACCGCGGCCGTGCAGGTCGGTGTGCAGGAGCGAGAGGATCAGCGGGGCGCCGGGGCGAAGGCCGTCGCGCAGTGCCGGCAGCGAGCGGTGCGGGTCGATGAAGGCGAGCGTCCCGATCGCGTACGCGGCGTCGAACGGCTCGGCTCCGGCCAGGTACTCGGTCACGTCCGCTTGGATGAACTCCACGCCGTCCACGTCCGCATGGGCGCCGACGGCGCGTTCGTGCTGGGTCGGGGACAGCTCGATGCCGGTGACGCGCGCCCCGTGCGCCTGAGCGAGATGGACGGCGTGGTGGCCGGCTCCGGAGCCGATGTCCAGGACGCGGCGGCCGGTGACGTCGCCGAGGACTTCTGCTCCCGGTCCGATCCCTTCCCAGGGCGTCCAGCCGAGCCGTTCGGGGACGGGTGGGGTGTAGGCACGGGTCAGTTGGCGCTGGCCGTAGATCTGCCAGGTCCGGGTGTTGGTGTCCTCGGCGGGCACAGTTGCCTCCTGGTGGGCGGGTGTTCAGGGGTCAGGTGTGCGTGATCAGGAAGGCGGGGCCCTCGCCGCGCCGGGCTCGTTCGATGGCGTCGAGGCGGGCGAAGGCGCGCGGCGCCATCAGCTCCTGCCAGGTCGCGAGGTCGTGGACGGCCCACATGTCGTGTTCCGCGGGATCGAGCCGGATCCGGCCGAGTTGCTCGGCGGTCAGCCGCCCTCCGTCGAAGATGAGCCCCATCTTGTTCAGCGGCAGCCGGGGCCCGGCGTGCAGGAAGTGCGTCAGGATCAGGATCGGTGCGTTGAGGGCGAGTTCGAGTCCGGTCTCCTCGACCGCCTCCCGCCGGGCGGTCTGCAGCGGGTCCTCGCCTGGGGCGTCCAGGTTGCCGCCCGGGAACTGCCAGAGTCTCGAGCCGTAGACCGAGCGGAGCTGGACCGGCCGGTCATGCTCGTCGCGGATGTACAGGCAGCCGTACACCGTGTGGTGGGGGACGGTCTGGGCGTACTCCTCGGCCGTCATCGGCATGGGGCGGCCGGGCCGGGCAGGGCGGTGGTCGAATGCGAGGGCGAGAACGCCGAGGGCTTCCTTGGCCGGCGGGTAGGTGCCGCGGAGGTTGGCGAGCAGCTCGCTGGGCGGCCCGTCCGGGTCGATGCGCGCGGCGTCCTCCGAGCGGAGCAGGTCCTCGAAGGAGGGGTACGGGGTGATCCGCTGCACGAGGACGTCGAGTTCCCGCCCAGTATCCCGGTCGTGGAAGACGACCGTGTCGCCGACGCTGATGTCGCGCTTGTGCGGGGTGGCCACCCTTACTTCGATCGTCTTGCGCCCTGCTTCCACTTGGCGGTAGCACCGCCCGAGCAGGTGCATGTGGTGCTCGTGTGGTTCGTCTCCGGCCGAGGGGCTAGAGACGGCTGGGAGCGCCTGCTGGGTGTCGTCAGGCATACATGCCTCCGTTCGATGCTTTCCGACCGTCGCGGTCTTGGGGGTCGCGACCGGCCATGGAGCGGTGGCCGCGCTCCTGTGTCTCCGGATCGGAGTGGGTGGCGAGGAAGTGGACGAGTCCGCCGGCGCTAAGGCAGTTCGATCGGTCCGTAGCGCGCGTGCGGCTCCTGCCGCATCAGCGCGTCGTACCGGTCCGCTACCGAGAAGTGCCAGAACTCGGTCCCATAGTTCGTAAAACCCGCGCCCTCCATGGCGTTCAGCAGCAGCGTGCGATAGCGGCGCGCGTGATCGCTGAGGTTCGGAGCGTGCGTGAAGCAGGTGCCGCCGCTCTCCTCCGGGGAGGCATTGGCACGGGTGCCGAGATCGAGTTCGTGGCCGTCCTGGTCGAGGAGGGTCACGTCCACGGCCGCGCCCGCGGAGTGAGGCGCGATCTCCGGCGGCGACACGTACCGGCTGGCGGCCTGATGCAGCTGCTCAGCTGTCCAGCCGGGCTGAGCAGCGGCCAGCTCGTTCCGGTACTCGGTGAAGTAGCGCTGCTGGAGGGAAAGCGGCCGGTAGCCCTCGATGAACAGCAGGTCGGTGCCGGCTGGCAGGAGCGAGCGGGCGTGCTGCAGCCGGGACAGGACGCCCTCGCGGACGTGGGCGAACGCGCCCAGCGGATCCTGATTGCGGGGATCGACACGGAACTCGTGGTCACGGACGTCGACGAGCGGCTCCTCGCACTCGCGCACCGGGATCGCGGCGACCCGCGGATCGGACATCAACACCAGAGGGTTCATCGAGTCTCCCTGCGACAGCTTGCACTGCGGTGGCGGGGCGGGGGAGGCAGAAGCCAGATCGGTTTCGCGCACAATTCGCGCGACGGTGTCCTGCAGCGTGCTGTCGGCCGGGATCACGGTCTCGAGACCGCCGGGCAGGAGATCCATCTCGCGGTACCAGGAGATGAGGTGGCTGTCGGTGACCTGCGCCAGGTACGCGGCGTCCGCCTTCGACGCGTGCCGGACAAACGTCGCCTCCAGCGGCACGTCCAGGTAGTAGCAGCGGGAGACGCCGCGGTGGTCACGGACCAAAGACGTGATCATGTGGCTGTAGCGGTCGGCGTACAGGATCCCTTCGAGCACCACGTGAAAGCCGGCGTTCAGTGCTTCGCGTGCGATCCTGCCCAGCAGGGCGATGTTGGCGCCGCGCGCGGTGTCGTGTTCCCTGAGCACGTTTCGGCGGATCACGTCCTGGCCCACGATCGCGACACCGCGGCCGTGGTGATCTCGCAGTCCCTGGGCCACACTTGACTTGCCTGACGCCGAGTTGCCGCGGATCACCACGAGGCGGGTGTCCTCACGTCCGGCCGCAGTCGCAGTCGACACGCGACGGCGTGCGCGGTTCGTTGTGCCGGTCATTCGGGCCAGCCCGTCTCGCTGTACAGCTCCCCGTTCTGGATCTTTCCGATGGCCACCCGGGTGTAGGAGACGAGGTCGTCGGGGAGCGCGGCAGGGTCCCAGAATTTCCACTCGGTGCACTTGTCCGGCTCGCGCAGCTCCGGCTCGCCGCTCCAGGCGCGGGCGCGGAAGAACAGGCCCATGCGGGGCCGGTCTCCGGCCTTGTCGATGTGGTGGACGACGTGGACGAGTTCGACGTCCTGGCGCTCGATGCGTAGGCCGGCTTCCTCCCGTGCCTCCCGGATCAGGCAGGCGATGGCGTTCTCCTGCTCGCAATGGCCAGCCAGGGCGTGCCAGGTGGACGCCGCGAACTTGGAGTTGGGGTGGCGCAGCCCGAGCAGCACCGTCCCGTCGGGGCGCTCCAGGTAGAGGTGGACGCCGATGACGTTAAGGACCGTGCCGTTCGGCGAAGCCGGGCGACGCTCCTCGGGAGAGGGGAGCCCGCTCTGCGGCGCGGTGCTGGCCGGGCGGCTGGCGGCGTGGCGCCGTACGAGGTCGCTCGTGGTGTCGGCGATACGGAGGCGGTGGAGGTCGTCCGGGGCGAACCAGGCCAGCATCACCCCTTCCGTCAGGCGGAGTTCGCGGGGATCGCCGTTCCAGCGGCCCGCGTAGATGGCGATGGGCACGACCGCGCCGGCGTCGTCGGAGGCGTACTCGGTGCCGACTGGGGTCAGATCGGCGATATCGAGGCCGGCTTCCTCGGCCAGTTCGCGCCGCACCGTGTGTTCCAGGGTGGCGTCCTGGGACTCTCGGCCGCCGCCCAGCAGGGACCACATGCCCGGCTCCCAAATCTCGCCGGGAAAGTAGTCGCGCAGGTGGAGCAGGTACTCGCCGCGGTCGTTGTAGATCAGTGCGGAGGCGTTGGCCGTCTCCGGTTCGACCTGGAGCGGGAGCTTGAGGAGCTTCTCGCGCAGGGAAGGGGAGGCCGCCCTGTCCACGGGCCGCCACTCGATGCCGCCGACCTCCTCTTCCTGCAGCATCACCTCCACCTCGTTCGCGGTGTGCAGGCGGAAGAGGAACCGGAGGTCGAAGTGCTGGTGGCCTGGTTCGTCTTTGCCTGGGTTGGCGTCGATGTCGTGGATGTCGATGTCGAGCGGCACCGTCTCGTAGCCGGGCCACGGCGTGACGGCCTGGGGCGGGATCCCGGTCTCCTCGTGCAGCTCCCGCAGCGCAGCTGCTGCCAGGGACTGGTCGGTGGGCTCGGTGTGTCCGCCAGGGGCGAGGACCTTCCCGCTCGCCAGGTGCAGCACGTGCAGGACGCGGCCGAGTGGGTCGATGACGATTGCGCCGCAGGTGACGTGTCCGGTGAACGTGGAGCGGCTTGCGATCTCGTCGCCGGTCCGGTTGAGGGCATCCAGTAGTCCGCCGAGCTGCTCGCGCTCGTGAGGGTGGCGAGCGAGGTAAGCATCGACGGTGGTGCGGATGTGATCGTGCGACAACGGCATGGGGCTACCTCAGAGGGCGTGGAGCGGGAGGAGTCGAGGTGGGGGTGCGGGTCGGGTCAGCTCAGCCGCATCCCCTCCGCCGGGATCTCCTCGACGGCGGCGGTGCGAGCGATGGGCAGCCCCCACCACTTGCGTGCCGTCTCCGCCGCGAGCTGGGCTTGCCGCGCTCCGGGCGGCCCCCATCCCAGCAGCGCGGCTGCCTGGGCGGGCGTGACGAGCAGGCGGGCGAAGGGGGGCCGGTGGCGGGGTCGACGGCCGCCGGGCCGACGGCGGTGACCCGGGCGGCTAGGCGGAGCCTCGCGTTGGGCCCCACGCCGCCGTAGATCTCCCCCGTCTCTTCCAGCACCCAGCCCAGTCGTACCGGATCGGCCAGGGTGAGCTGGGCCTCCTCGGCAGCTTCGCGGTACAGGATGTCCTCGGGAGTCGCGTCGGTCGTCTCCACGGTGCCGCCGGGCAGCATCGGCAGTGCGCCCCGCGGGCCGGGGTCGGCCACGACGACGACCCGGCCATCGGGGACGAAGCACCACGCCCAGGCTTGCTGCACGGGCAGCCGCTCGGTCACGGGACGGCGGTGAAGAGGGCTGTCCCACAAGGGCCGGTAGCGGACGTGGACGTCATGGCGATCCAGCGCCGGGACGTCGAGGATGTGCCGGCCGTCGGCGAGGTGAGCGGTCGCGGTGTTCCCGAGCCGGGCACGGTAGGCGGCAAGCATGATCTGCCCGTCCACCGGGCGCAGCCTCTGCACCGCGTCCCGGGTCTCCAGGAAGGCGTGCGCGGACAGCTCCTCGCGCGGCAGGCGGATCGCCTCCACCTGGTCTGGGGTGAGGGTTCCCCCGTCGAAGACGAACCGGACCTCGTCAGGGCAGGGAGTGCCGGGCTGAAGGTCGGGGTGATGCGGGGAGAAGGAGTGGACGGCGAGCACGGCCGACAGGGGCAGATCGGTGATGTGACCGGTCGGACCGACGAGTTGGGCGAGGAGGGCGGCGTTGTAGCCACCGGAGCCGATCTCCAGAACGCGGTGGCCGGCCTGGATGCGGGCGGCTTCGAGCATCTCGGCCTGCAGCCACGGCGCGGAAATGGAGCTGGTGACCCGGCCGTCGTCGCTGTGTCGAGTCGGGACGATGTCGTTGGCGTACGCAGCGGGGAGGGGGACCTCGGGGGCAAAGGCGTGCCGGGGCACGGTGCGGAAGGCGCGCTCGACTGCGGCGGAGCGGATATGGCTGCCGGCGCGGAGCTGCTCAACGAGCTGGTGGCGAAGCTCGCTCGCGTCGCTGACTTCAGTAGTCGGCGAATTCGGCACGGCACTCCTTCCGGGTTGATCGGGCGGTTGGAACGTGGTGCGAAGGGAGCATCAGGAGCGGGCCGGTGTCTCTGCTCCGGCAGACCGGTGGCCCTGGCGCGGGCCCGGTGATCACGGGGCGTCCCCGCTCATCCGGCGCTGCAGCTCCCACAGGGTCCGGAACAGCCCTGGCTGCTGGGTGAGCTGGGCGTAGGTGCCCTCCTGGACGATCCGCCCTTCGTTCAACACCACGATCCGGTCGGCGACGGCGACGGCGACGTTGGTGAGGCGGTGCGTGATCAGCAGGATGGCGCGGTCCTTGGCCAGTTCGCGCAGACCGGCGAAGATCCGATGCTCGGCCCGGGCGTCGAGGGCGGCCGTGGGCTCGTCCATCACCAGTAGCGCCGCCTGCCGGTGGAACGCGCGGGTGAGGACCAGGCGCTGCCACTGCCCGCCCGAGAGCTGCTGCCCGCCGAACCACTCGCTGGTCAGGAGGGTGTTCAGGCCGGAGCGGAGGCCCGGCAGCATCTCCGCGGCGCCGGACGCCTCGCAGGCGGCTAGTAGGGCCGCGTCGCTGGTGTCTCCCTGTCCGAAGGTGATGTTGTCGCGCATCGTCAGCGGCAGGTAGGTGAATTTCTGCGGGACCAGCGCGACGTGCTTCCACGACCCCCACGGGTCCAGGTCCGCTGTGGATGCGTGGTCCCAGGCCACGTCGCCTTCGGTGGGCAGGAGCAGTCCGCACAGCAGGCGGGACAGGGTCGTCTTGCCGGAGCCGTTTTCCCCGACCAGCGCCACGATCTCGCCGCGTCGCACGTGGAGGGAGACGCCGCTCAGGCTGTCCTTCGGGGCGCCGTCGTAGCGGTAGGTGACGTCGCGGACCTCGAAGCGCTCCGGGGCCGCGGGTACGGGAGCGGTGCCGCGGGAGTCGGTCATGGCCTGGCCGTGGGCATTGTCGAGGAAGTTCTGCCAGTCCTGCACGTACCAGCCGGTGCGCACCAGGCGGGCCCCGCCGTTGATGATGCCGCGCACCGAGCCGGTGGCGGTCTGGAGAGCGAAGACGGCTCCGCCGCCAGCCGCCAAGCTCATGCGCCCGGAGGCCAGGAGCCAAAGCAGCGCCGTCCACACCGCGGTCGAGGCGATCCCGCCAGCCACGGCTCCGGCCAGTCCCATCCAGGCACCGGTGTTTGCGGCCTTGCGTTCGGCCGCGTTGACCGAGGCGGCCAGCTTCCGATAGCGGCCGATCAGGAAGGGACCGGCCAGGCAGGCGCGCATCTCCTCGCTGGATTCCATGTAGGCCAGGTGCCAGCGCAGTTTGCCCAGCATCCGGCGCCGCCCGGAGGTCTCCAGAGCGGCGAGGTAGAGCACGCGTGCGGAGCGGATGTAGGCGGCGGCTTGCGGCAGGCACGCGAGGAAGAGAAGGGGAAGGAGCAGCGGGTGCAGGACGGTCAGCACGGTGGCGCCGGCCGTGAGCGTGGCGGTCGCCGCGAGGACGTCCTGCGCTTCTTCGACGAGGTCGGGGGTGACCTGGGCGCCGCGGTCGGCGATGTCGTAGGCGTCGTTGTAGCCCGGCTTGTTGTTGGCGGCAAGTTCCGCGCCCAGCGCGGCCTCGATCATCGTCAGCTCCGCGGCCCGGCCGAGCACTGGGCGTAGACGGCCGGTCAGCCAGACGACGGCGATGCCCAACAGTGCGCGCAGACCGGTGGCGGCGGCGATCACAGCCAGCTGTGGGGCGGCGTCCCACAGCCGCTCGGTGATGTCGCCCGAGGAGATCAGCGCGGTGATCGTGCCCGTGACGGCCAGGAGGCCCAGGGCCGCGAGGACGCCGGTCGCGATCTGGCACACCAGCAGGCCGATGGTCGCGCCGCGGTCTACGCGCCAGGCCATCTGCACCGAGCGCCGCACGAGGGAGGGAAGGCGCCGCGCCATGGTGCGGGAAGTCAGCAGAGAGCCAGCCTGGAGCCGTGACTCGTCGCGGTAGAGGTACTCCTCCTCTCGAACACTGGCCTCCTGCGGTTCTTGGTCAGGCGTGGCCCCCTTGGACGGTTGCGGCGGCTGGTCCTGCGTAATGGCCGAGGTCATCGTTCCCCCTAGGACGGTCGCTGCGGCAGAGTCGTGAGGTCTAACGACGCGGTTGCGATATCGAACACACGTCATTCGGTCGTGCTGGGGAGCCCGCATTTTCCTGCCTCAGCGGACCCCGCGGGCGCGGGATCCCTGGTCTGGCCTGGAGCGGTTGTGGGCAGGTAATGGCCGAAACGCCGACACCGCCAAACAGCGTGGGCAGTACGGCGGGGCATCCCGGGGCGTCCCGCTCCTAGCGGGGATCTGGTTCGGCCTGCAGCAGCCTTTCCAGCTCTGTCTCGGCGCGGCCGACCGCACCCGTCAAAGCCTCATGGTGTTGGGCGGACAGGAAGCCGGATCCCAGTCCGGCCGCGGCGATCACCGCGTGGAGCGCGTTTGTCGCCCCGCCGTCCAAGGCGGACGCGGCGACGGGGTGGTGCAGCGCGTCTCGTGCGGCGTAGGCGTCGAGTCGGGCGACGCTGACGAGGGAGTCGAGTACGCGGTCGGCATGGCGTCCCGTGCCGTCCAGTTCCAGGGCTGACAGGCCCGTCCGGGTCTGGAAGGCGGCGGTCGGCGGATCGGGGTGGGCAAGGAGCTGGACGGCTTCATCCATGGTGCGGTCGAGGTCGGGTTCGGGGACGGGGGCGTCTGCGGGCTGGCAGTGGGCGTGCAGGAGGAGGGCGATGGCTCTCTCCCAAGGCTCTGCGGGCTGGGTGGTGTCGATCAGGTCGCGGGCTTGCTGGTCCAGGCCCTGCTCCATCAGCGCCATGATCTTGATCTGGCGGCCGTCGAGGAGCCGGTTGCCGATGCCGCGGTGCTGGGTCATGGCGTCGGCGGCCTCGCTCCACCGCCCGATGCGGGCGAGTGCGCGGGCGCCGTCGACGAGCAGCGTGACGTACAGCTCCTGGCACACCGTGCGGTGGTCCTCGTCCGTGCCGGTCAGAGCAGACAGGTCGACGGTGCGGCCGTCGATGTCGGTCTTGTTCCGATGTCGTGCAGCGTCGTTGAGGCAGTACAACAAGCCGTAAGCGAGTTCGCCGTGGCCGGCGCGAGTCTGCAGCCGGGAGAGGTTGACGAGCGGCATCAGCGACATGACGGCGACCCGTCCGCTGAGGCGTCCGGCGTTGGCGAAGACCTGGTGCTGGCGCCAGCACAGATCCTCGGCTAGATCGGGCAGGCCGACGTCGGAGGCGATGAGCGCGGCGTAGTTGAGGACCCCGCAGGCGCGGGCCACCAGGTCGTGGTGGCTCGCACCTGCGGGCGCGACGGTCAGCCCGGTGAGGTGGTTGATGCGCTCCTCCAAGGGGAGCGCGGGCGCCTTGGTGCGGCGGACCAGGGGAATGCGGCTGGCCATCGCGTGGATCATCGGCTCAGCCCTTGCGCGCCCAGTCGACGACCAGTCGGCTGTAGGGCTTGTCGACGACGAAGCGCGGGTCGTCCGCCGTCAGCCGGTCACGGGAGTCGGCGACGGCCATCCGGAAGCCCGGTTCGGGGGCGTCGTTGCCGCCGGTCGCGTCCCAGGCGCGGATCTCGCTCACGACGTGCTCGGCGATGTCGGCGCGACCCTCGCCGTGGCCGATCACACCGACCTCCCAGTACCGGCCCTGCTCGTCCTCGCCCTCCCGGATGGTCAGGTATGCCAGCGACCCGCCGTCGAGGGCGGCCATGGAACCCCACCCGAAGTGTGGGGTGAACCCGGGGCGCTGCCCCGGCAGCCGGGACAGGCCGTTGGGCAGCACGCAGGCCAAGTACAGGTACAGCCACTCCCACGCCGAGCCTTGCCGGAACTTCACCCCGGTGTAGATCTTGCTCTGCTGCTCGTCGAGGACGGAGCGCAGAGCCTCGCGGTCGACGTCCTGCTCGCTGAACGTCTCCAGGCGCACGTTGCCCTCGCCGGCCATCGGCACGAGGGTGTAGATGTCGTCGCAGACGCCCTTGCGCAGCGGGATGAAGGTGGCCATCTCGCAGGAGACGGTCTTCCACGTGTCGCCGTCGCGTTCGAAGGCGAAGGAGCGGGAGATGCTGCCGCGGATGCGCATCGGCAGGACCAGGCGCCCGCCGGGGGCGAGCTGGTCGAGGATTTTCACGGGGACGTCGCCGGCGCCGACGGTGAAGATGATCCGGTCGTAGGGGGCGTGCTCGGGCAGCCCGGCCGCGCCGTCAGCCATCACAGCGGTGGCGTTGTCGACGCCGGCCTCAGCGAGGTGCTGGCTCGCGCCGGCGACGAGGTCCTGGTCGACGTCGAGGGTCCACACCCGCCCGCCGGGGGAGACGATCTTGCCGAGGAGGGCGGCGTTGTAACCGGTGGCGGCTCCGGCTTCCAGGACCTTGTGACCGGGCTGGGCGCCGAGCTGTTCGAGCTGGGTGGCGACGATGGACGGCGCGGAGATGCAGGAGATCATCTCCCCGTGCTCGTCGTGCTTGATCGGGACCGCGTCCTCCTTGTACGCGGCGTCAAGGTCGACACCGGGCAGGAAAGCGTGCCGGTCGGTGGTGCGGAAGGCGTCGATGGCCGCCTTGCTGCGCAGGTGGCCGCTGTCGACGAGCCGCTGGACGAGGGATTTGCGCAGCTGGTTGGGGTCGGTTACGGGTGTCACGGTGGTCTCCATTCGAGGGAGGCTAGGGTCCGCCGGGGCGGACTTGCGGGTAGACACGTCAGCTCCTTCTCCGGTGGAGAAGGCGACGTGACGGCCGAGCCACGCGGTGGCGGCCTGCGCGTCGGCAGGCACGCCTGCGCGGTTGAACGTGAAGATCGCGTGATGGGCGATGACGCCCCGGATTCCGCGTATCAGTTGGCCGTCGGCGGCGAGTCGGCGCAGGCGTCGGCCGGCGTCCTCGAACGCGGCGACGCGCTCGCCCCAGCCGGCTTCCGCGTCGGGGCGGAGGGCGGCGTCCACGTTCATCAACCGCCGCATTGCGGATACGGCTTGCTCCAGCGAGGGCCCCTGGGGCGGGGTGACAGGGGGCCGCAGGGCGGCCCACCGCGCGTACACGTCTCCGGCTTCGAACGGGTCGAGCCCGGCCTCGCGGATCATGGCGGACAGCAGCATCACGCTGCGCTCGCGGGCGCCGGCGGTGCCGGTCTCGGCGAGCGCGGCCGGGCTGTCGGCGCAAAACACGTCGTGCGCGACTTTCATGCCTTCGGGGCCGCCGAAGGCATGGGTCTCCGGCTCGTAGATCCCGCCCGTCCAGCCGGTGATCACGCGGTCGGCGACGAGTTGGTCCAGCAGGCCGGGCAGGGGCTGTTCGGTGCGCAGGCGCACGCCGGCGTCCTTGCGTAGGAAGTGGAAGCGGCGCCCGGCCAGCGCGGTCGCCAGGGCCTGGGCGGCGTCCGAGTGCGGGTCGGGGAAGGCCACGGATACGTGCCACCAGGACGTGTCCGGGGGGATCGGGAGGTTCTCGTCGTCGAAGGCCATGGGCAGAAACTCCTTGCGAGGTGGCGGGGAGAGGATCAGGTGAGCAGGAGGGCGCGGGTCCAGCCGGTGGTGTCGGCGGTGTGCAAGGCGAGTTGGGCTCCGGCGCGACCTTCCATGAATCCAGGTTTAGGCAGGTGCTCCCAATCGGCGGCCAGCCGTTGGCGAAGGTCTTGGATGATCGGGGTGAAGCGTGCGGGTGCGGGGCTGTCGGCGGCGACCGCGCTGGTGAGCATCAGCAGCCCGGCCCAGCCGTGGCAGAGGGTCGAGTCGGTGATGCGGGCGAGCCGCGCCGAGTCGGTCAGGATGGTCTCGACGATGTCCTCGGCCGCTTGGCGCCGGGCGGTGTCGCCGAGGGCGAGCGCGGCGAGCTGCTGGGCGCGGGCGATGCCGGGCTGGCCGTAGCACCAGGACTGGCGGAGCGGTTCCGCCTCGGGGGGCTGCTCGGCGTCCAGGTGGGCTGCGGTGGACCAGTAGTGGGTGCCGTGCTGATCGAGCCAGGTCGCGAACGTGCCGACGGCGTCCTCCTGACCGGGGACGCTGACTCCGGCGCGCAGGGCGAGGGAGAGCACGGCCAGGGGCCCCGCGATGCCGTGGGCCATGCCGTTGTTGCCGTGCCCGCCGGCCATCTCCTTCCCGTCCGGGCCGACCGGCGACCACCACCCGGGCAGCATCCGGCCGTCACCGCGGGCGGGGTGTGCGAGCGTGACGAGGCAGGCGAGCACGTCGGGCAGCCGGGGCGCGATCGGGCGGCGGGACAGCAGCAGTGCGGCGAGTCCGGTCAGGCCGCGGATGAGGTCCCATTCGGCGAGGTGGGGCAGCGCGTCGGCCGCCTGGCGGCGGTGGGCGGCGGCGAGCCGGGCGTCCACGACCCGGTCGACGGCCGCGCGGACGTCGTCGCCGGCCCCACGGGCGCGGCCCAGGACGAACTCCAAGGCTGGTGCGCCGTGGAAGAGGCTGGCGTTGCCGCCGGTGCTCACCCCCAGGGCGGTGGCCTGGGCGAGGTGGCGGCGGGCGGTTGACAGGTCCCGGCGCTCAATGTCGAGCAGGGCCATCCCCAGGGCGCCCTCGGACAGGTCCTGCGTACGGGGCACGGTCGTCGTGGTCATGAGCGCCTGGCCAGGGGGACGACGATGCTGTGGGCCCGGCCGCCGATCCACCCGTCGGCATCCGGCGGGGGCGCGTCGTGCAGGGTGGCGAGGCCGAAGGCGCTGGCGTCCAGGTGTGCGCGCAGGAGGTCCAGGTCGACGTCGCGGCTGAGGTCCAGGGGCAGCTGCTGGTCGTCCTCAGCGAGCAGGACCCGCTCCGGCACGCGGAACCGGGCACGCCAGGCGTGGAGTTGCTCGGCCCACTGCTGGAGTGGGGCGGTGGGGGCAGGCAGTGTGCGGCTGCGGATCTTCCACCGGGCGGCGGTGAGGATGGTGCGCCGGTAGGTGAGGGTCGGGGTGAAGGGCAGGGTCCAGGCGGCACCCCAGTCGAACCAGGTCACCTGCGGGGACGTGGCCCGGCTGATCTCGCCGAGGAAGCGAGCCATCGGCGGGGTGTAGTTGTTCCACAGGAAGTTGATGGCGGTCGGGGCCAGCAGCTCCAGTGGCTTGCCCGTCGCGGACTCCACCAGCTGAGGGCGGCCGTCGGCGACGGTGACCGCCAGGTCGCGGGGGAAGAGGACGTGCGGTTCGGGGCGGCGGAATTCGCCGACGCTGACGACACGGGGAAGGGCCTGCGGCGCACGGGTGAGCAGGTCCGCTGGCACCCGCCCGGCGTGGAAGGAGAGTTGGGCGAGTTCCGCCTCCGGATCGAGGGTGGGCAGGTTCGCGTACGCCGCCTCGGCACCGGGGAACAAGTGCCAGAACCGGCCGGTCATCGATCCGGCCGAGCGGGAGACGGTCAGAACGCGCAGCCGGAAGGCGCCCCGGGCCAGGGCAGGGACGGAGGTGGCGTGGACCTGTGCGGCCAGTTCGAGGTGGGGCGCCAGGCCGTGGGGCTTGTCGCCGGCCGCTGCTTCCAGTTCCTCGATCATGGCCCCTGTCATCGCGACGGTGCGGCTGCCTTCGGCGGCGGCGGTGCCGGCCAGCTCCAACAGCAGGCGGTCCCGCCGGGACATCGGTCGAGGCGGTTCGCTCGCCGTGACGAACCCGGCCGGGAAGCCCACGCCCCGGTCCGGGTCTGTCACCGCTTCCACTGGCACCGCGGTGTTCTCGCCGTAGCGCTCGGAGAACTGCTCGATCCACCGCCGCCAGGTCGGTGTACCGGTCGGATGCGTGACCAGGCGGGCCAGGACGGTCGCGGCGGTCTCCACTTCGGTCAGCACCTGCTCGGGCAGCCGCACGTCGGCGTCCAGCCGCAGGTCGCACGCGGCCCGCAGGCCGGTTGCCTGAGCGCGCGCCGCGGGCGGCAAGACGTCGGTGGGGTCGGCGACGGTGGCGGGCGCGCGTAGCGAGGAGCGCAACAACCGCACCCGCAGCAGTTCACCGAGCAGCTGGTCGCTCGCGGTGCTGCTCACGGCGGGGAACTCCGCGGCCAGCTTGTCGGACAACTGGCGGTATCCGATCGGCGATCGGGCCATGTCGAGTACGAGACGCAGCGCGGGGCTGAGGGCAAGGCGGAACTCGGCGTTGCCCTCGGACGGCACGTGGATGTGATGGTCGCGCTGACAGATCAGGGTGTTGACGCAGACCTCGGCGTCGGCCATGCGCGCAGGGTCGCTCTCCCACGCGCCGAGCATCTCCTCGAGCCCGATCGGCTCGGGGCGGGCCACGGCCTGGTGCTCGTCGCCGATGCGAACGGATGCGGTCTGGTCGAAGCCGAGCGGGGCGACGCCGGCGAACAGGCCGTAAGGGGTGGAGCGGCGTGCGTAGCGGATCGCGTAGCGGGCGGTGGACAGCGCGGCCCTGCGCATCCGGCGCACCTTCGGTGTGCGGCCGTCGATGATGGCCTGCACCTGGTCCGCCAGATGAGGGCTCGCCTGCGACACCGTTCGCCGAAAGCCGGTGTCGGACCACACCGTGCTCAGCCACGCGCGCCACCCTTCCACAGCCGCCATGTCCTCTGGCCAGGGCGGCATGGCGGGCTCGGTCGTGTGCACCGCGGCGCGCAGCATGGCCTGCCCCGAGCCCTCGTACAGCCTGGGCCGTTGCCGTGTCATCAGCGCTCTCCTCATCTTCTGCGTGGCGGGCGGGGGCGGGCCGGACGGGGAAAGCCCCGTCCGGCCCGCGCTGCCGGGGTGGCCCGGCTTACGAGGTGGTGCAGGCGCTGGGGCAGGAGCTGCCGCAGGTGTCGCCCGTGCTGCACATCAGGACCGTCTCGGTCGCCGGCGTGCCCTCGATGAAGGTGATGTCGAGCCCGAACGGGTCGTCGTCGGTCTTCACGAGCTCCGCCTGCGCGGGAGCGGTCGGCCTCTCGGCCTGGATGGCGGTCATGCATGCCTCCTAGGAGTGATGGATGGTGCGGAATGCCGAGGCCCGGTCGGGCCCCGGGGTCTGCTGCCAGACGGCACTGGCCGGCGAAGTCGCCTGAGCAGCCGCGCGTCTGGGGGTCGGTGCGTGGTGCAGTCAGGCTGCTGCGGGCTGCGCCTTCGGGTGGTTCTTCGCGGCCTGGTCCAGCACCCGGGCGAAGTGCTCGGCCCGCTCGTCGCCCTCGGCCTCCTGGGCTCGGAGCTCCCCGAAGCGGTGCCAGTAGCGCCGGCAGACGTCACTGCTCATGACCATCGAGGCGAAGAACGGCAGGTGCCCGTCGCGGATGAAGCCGAGGCGGTCGCGCAGGCCGAGCGTGCAAATGAGCTGGTTGGCCTTCATCAGCTGCATGTACTCCTCGACGCTCATGTCCTCGGGCGCCCAGAGCTTGGCGAGGTCGGCGTTGGTGGACATCTGGGCCAGCCAGTCGAGCTGGTTGCGGGCGACGACCGCCTCGTTCCGCTCGGCCTGATGTCGCGCGTCCTGCCTGAGCCGGGCGGCTCCGACCACGGCGGTGGTGAGCGAGACAGCGGCGCCAGCAGCGAGGACGGCGGTGGTGAGCTTCATGTGCAACGTTCCTTTCGTAGAGCGGGTTTGCTAACGAGCGTCTGGCTGTTGGAGAGCCTGGGTTCCGCTTCTTCATGCGGCCTCCGCGAGCACGCCGGTCAGGGCGTCTTCCGCTCTGTGGCCCGAGGCGTAGCGGTGATGCACCGCTTTCAAGGCGACGGCGACGGGAGGCAGCCCGACGCTGGCCCTTCGCTCGTCCAGCGATTCCGGCGCGTGCAACGGACAAAGTTCGATACAGCTGGCGTGCAGGAGGAGTTGCGTTCCGTACTCCTGCTCGCGCCCTATGTTGATCAGGGCTCGGTCGTACAGGTGCGCCCAGTGCTGGATGAGCGCATCGCCGGCCTGTACCGCCCGCTCCAGCAGGATGGTGGAAGCGCGCTGAAAGTCGGGTTCGTCGTCGCTGTGAAGAGCGATGCTCCAAGCGGCACGGGCCGCGTCGGGACCGACGAGGCGGTGGCCGGGCCAGTCGTGCTCGGCCAAGATGCGGCGCAGCACCTTGGTGTTGACGTGGTCGGCGTGACGGCCTTGGCCGAGTTGGACGGCATCGAGCTGGTTGCGTACTCGTTTGGCCCGGTGCTCGGCTGACTCGGCTGCGCGGGCGATCAGCTCGCGGGCGAGGTCGGGCCGCTGGGGTTTGGTGATCGTCACATGCTGCCCCGATCGTCCGGGGCTGCCTGCGGCTCGTGGACGCTGCAGCCGATCAGCGCGTTCAGGCCGAACCGGCGCTCGGCGGCGAGTTCGAGGCGGGCGACTCGGTCACCCTCTCGACCTGTGCCGGAACCCCGTACATCCCAGCCCATGTCGGTGAGCCGACGCAGAAGGGCGGCGACGGGTTCCACTTCGAGGGTGTGGCGGCCCAGGGCCTCAGTCCGTACGAGCGGGAGGTCGAGCCGGGCGGCAAAATCGGATGCCCACAGGGTGATTAGCCGGGTGATGTCGTCGGGCTGGTCCGGCAGGGTGTGGACGCAGCCGAGGAAGAGGCACGGGCCCTCCGCCCATCCAAGGTCAGGGTCGCGCTCGGGGATCATGCAGGCCAGCAGCTTCCCGTCCTCGAACAGGCCGGCCGGCCTCGCCTGCGGGTCGCGGAAGATGGCCGGGATGTCGGCTTGGGCGGGCACCGGGAGACTGCGCATGGTGAGCCAGCGCTGACGGTCCTGAACAAGGGCGGCAGCTTCCTCGCGCTCGGCGTCCGTGTGTAGCGTCCGCACCTCGTATATGGCGGCCAGGGGCGCCGGGGCGAACGATGCCACAGCCGGTCGCTCCTCGCGGGCCAGTGGGGTCGGGAGCCTGCTCACTGGTTCGCTCCGGCCCGGGTCGCGTGGGTCTGCTCGGCCGTCAGCAGCTTCCAGCCGTGGGCCAGAATCACCAGCTGCGTGGTGTCCTGTGCGCCCGTGTCGGCGAGCAGCTGATCGTGCGCGGCGCGCAGGTCGGCCGGGGCGATCTTGGCCGCGATGGCGATGTCGCGGGCGTCGCTGTGTTCAGCGACGGCTCGGAGCAGCAGCAGCTGCTCCGCTCTGAGCTCCGGCCTTGGCCTGTCCGCTACCGGAGATGCCACCTGCTGGACAGCGAACAGGCGGTGCACGATCACCGGGGGCTTGCAGCGGGGTGGGCAGTGGAGGTTCTCGCGGATGTCGCGGACGTACTGGCGCACGGTTACAGGCGACAGTTCTGTCTCCGTGGCGATCTCTTGGGGGGTGAGGCCGTTCGCGAGATGCTGGGCGACGCGCTGCAGGCTCGGTGTCAGGGGGGTGGTCGGTGCGCTGGTCGTCACGGGCGGGGTCACGGTCTCTCTTTCTCGGCTGGGATGGACGGTCACCGGATGGGGTGCCGCCGGTCCCCGCGGGGGACGGGGGCCGACGGCACGGGCCCGTGCGCGGCGGTTTGGATTAACGGGGCGCCGCGCACGGGGGTTCATGCGGCCGTCGGGTCGGGTCATGCCCAGGCGGCTTCGGCGGCGAGGCGTTCGGACCACTGGATGTGGCCTTCGTCGAAGGCGGCGTCGGCCAGGCGTATGCGCTGGACTTCTCCCGTTCCGGCCGGTGGGTAGGTGTGCTGGATGTCGCGCCACAGGCGTTGGAGGACGTAGCCGCAGTCGAGGGCGTGGGCGCCGTGCAGTTCCATGGCGTCCTGGGTGGACTGGACGGCCCACTGGTGGCCGAGGTACTTGGCATTGATCAGGTCGGCGTCGCAGGGAAGGCCCTGGTCCAGAAGGTGCACGGACTGGTAGGCGAGTATCCGACCGGCGCGCAGGCGGGCCTCCATGCCACCGATGCGGTCCCGCAGTACGGGCAAGTCGGACAGGGTGCTTCGGTAGCGAGGACGGGTCTTGAGACGAGCAGCGGTGGTGCCCACGACCGCTTCGTGGATGCCGAGGCTGATGGCGGCCAGGTTGGGGCGGCCGTACAGGATGCTGCTGCTTTGGGCCACGCTCAGCCCTTGGCCGATCTCTCCAACCACGTGGTCTTCGGGAACACGGACGTGGTCGAGGTCGAGTCGGCCGGCGGAGAAGCCGTGCAGGCCGAGGCCAGGGCGGTGGTCGGAGACGGAAAGCCCGGGGCGGTCGGCTTCGACCATGAACGCGGTCAGTGCCTGGGAGGTGCTCACGCCTGCCTCGGCGGTTCGGGCAACGACGAGGTGGGCTCCCGCGAGGTGGCTGTTGCCGATATGGATCTTGCTGCCGCTGACCACCCACTCGCTGCCGGCGCGCTCAGCGGTGGCTTCGATGCCGCCGATATGTCCGCCAGCCCGCGGTTCGGTCACAGCGATCGACAACAGCAATGAGCCGTCCGCGACTCGGGGAAGCCAGCGGCCTTTCTGCTCGTAGGTGGCGAAGTGCAGCAGAGCGCCGACGGGGATCAATGTGGCCTGCAGGATGGCCGCAGCAGCCGCCGAGACGCAGGCGATGCGGTGGACCAGGATGGTCTTGGCCACGTGTCCGGCACTCAGCCCGCCGAAGGCGGACGGGACGGTGATGGCGAACCAGCCTCGTGCGGCCATCAGGTCGGCGACCTTTCGTTCAACCCTGCCCGGAGCGGCCTCCATACGCGCGATGCGCGGCGCGACATGCTCGGCCGCGAAGGCGTCCGCCTCGTCCCACAGCAGTTCGTGGCGGGCGGTGAGGTAGGGACGCAGCGCCGGCGGCGGTGTGGTGGGCGTGGCGGACATGGTCTCCCTCTCCCTGGGTGAACGTCGCAACGTGGAGCGGCCGGGGATCGCCTACGGCTCCCGGGTGGGGGGTGTGGAACGGCCTAGCGGACTGGGGCGCGAACGATGTGATCCATCACCTGCGCGCCGGCGTTGATGACGATGTCCCTGAGCCGTCGGGCCTCGCTGAGGGGCCGCTTTTCGGGATCGATGACGCAGACCGTGCCCAGCACGGTGCCGCTGTCGTGGATGAGCGGGGCGCCGAAGTAGGAACGGATCCCGACCGCATCGACCACGTGGTTGCCGCTGAAGCGGGGACTGGCGTGCACGTCGTGCAGGGGGAGGGCCTTCTTACGGGCCATGACTTCCGGGCACCAGCCGTGGTTGCGGCTCATGGTGCGGCCGACGATGACGTATCCGCTGTCCGTCGGTGGTTGGTGCAGTCCGACGAAGGTCTGCTGCTCCAGGAAGAGGTTGACGAACCCGTACAGGAACCCGGCCTTAGTGGCCATGTCGCGGGCCAGCTCGTCGAAGTCCTCGCTGGCCACGGTGGGCACGCCCAGACGGTCGAGTAGCTCGTACCGCTGCGTCAGTTCCGGTGCCTGCTGGGCCTGCGGGCTGGTGATGGCGGTGGCGGGCGGGGTGATCGGCCCGCGGGCGGCGTCCCGCATGTCGCGTCGCGGTAAGGACAGGGCGGCTGGGGTGGTCGACGGTGCGAGGTAGGGGGCGGTGGGGTGCTGTGACATCAGGCGTCCTGGAGGGTGGGAGTGGGTGCATGGTGAACGCGGCTCGCGGGTGCGTTCTTCGCGGCGTGGTCGACGAGGGTCAGCAGGACGCCGGCGACGTGGTTCGGGTCGCGGGCGTCGCAGGTGACCACCGGTACTGAGGTGGGTAGTTCGAGGGCGGTGCGGACCTGCTCGGGCTGGTAACGGTGCGCTCCGTCGAACTGGTTGATGGCGACGACGAAGGGCAGGCCGATGTCTTCGAAGAAGCTGACGGGGGTGAAGCTGCTTTCCAGTCGGCGGGTGTCGACCAGGACGACTGCGCCGACGGCGCCCCGGGCGAGGTCGTACCAGAGGTCGACGAATCGGTCCTGGCCGGGCGTGCCGAACAGGAACAGCTCCAGGGGCACGGGCGCGTCGGGCAGGCTGAGGCGGCCGAAGTCGAAGGCGACCGTAGTGGTCTGCTTCGCCTCGATGCCCGCCAGGCTGTCCACTTCCGCGCTCGCCTCGGTCAGGTACTCCTCTGTGCTCAGCGGCGTGATCTCGCTGACGGCGCCCACAGCGGTGGTCTTGCCCACGCCGAAGCCCCCCGCGATCACGATCTTCAGCACGGTCGGTGCGCCTGTGCGCCGTTGCGGCGCAGTCTGCAGCACCACGGCCGGGTTATCCGGCCTGGGGGTAGGCGATGGCATCGGGCCACTTCCTCTTCAGGCCCGCCGAGAGGGCCGCCAGTAGCTGGGGGGAGGGCCTGGCATCCGAGTCCGTGTCGGATGCGGCGTAGGGGGTGGTGACAGGGACAACCAGGGCGTCGGCGTCCAGGAGGTCCGAGACGAGGATCTTCACGGCGGTGACGGGGCGGCGCAGCCGGCCCGCCAGTTCGGTCACTGAACGCCGGCGCTCTCGGCACAGGCCGAGGATCTCCTCGCACTCCTCGGCCTGCGCCGGGCCGGGCCGCCCCGGTCCGGCGTCCAACACGGTGTCCAGACCGAGCAGATGCCGCGGCTTGGTGCGCCCGCGCGTCAGGGTGTAGGTCCGCACGAACATTGACTCCTCGGCTGCGCGGCCGTATGTGCTCACCGGACCTCTCCGCCCGTGCCGACGCGGACGGGGATCAGCATGTAGGGGGCGAACTTCTGGACGAGGCGACCCATCTCGTACCCGACGGTGCCCGCGTCGGCGTCCGTGGTGGCGATGACGGCGAGGATCGTGTCCACCTCACCGCGTTCGTTGCCGGGGTGATTGTCGAAGGCCGCGCTGCGCCCGGCGCTCTGGACGAAGAACAGGCAGTCGTCGCGCTCGATGATGACCTGCCCGGCCTGCCTCTTCTTGTGGCTGGGGCCGGTGATGTTCGCCGCGAGGGAGGCAACTCCGCTGAGCGCGGCCGACAGTTCGTCCGCCCAGTCCTTGTCGACGTCGCTGTCCAGCAGCCGCAGTCCGTCGCGCGACAACAGGACGGCGTGCGTGACGTCCGGGACGTCGGAGGCGAACTGACGCAGCAGCCAGGCCATGTTGTCCCGCTGTCCGCTTGCCGTCGTCTCGGCTGCGGGCGCGTCGCCGGTCACGTTGTTCGTCGCCGGGTGGGTGCTCATAGGGATCGCTCCAGAAGGGGGAGGGGCCAGTGGATGTAAGGGGCCACCGGGAACGTGGAAGGAAGGGCGAGATTCAGAGCCCGGACTGCTCTGCCGGCGCGGTGGGAGAACCGGCTCTCGCACCGGCCTGGAGGCCGTTACGGAAGGCGGCTGCGAGCCCTGGCGTCGCCCCTGTCACGGGGGCTTGCTCCCGCTCGCGCGGGGGACGGAACGAGCCGACCTGACGTCTACGCGTAGGAAGAGCGGGCGCATCAGCAGAGTGACCTACCCCTGCGGCTCCCGGGGCCCCTACGGTGCCGGAGTGTGTGACCTGGCCTGCAGTCGCGATGGTAGGAGTCGCGGCAACCTGCTGCGGCGGCGCGGAGGGGCGAGCTTCCTCGGGCAGCGCCCTTGAATCGGCGACGGACGGAATCGCTACGAGGAGCCGTGCAGGGATGACGACCAGGGCAGTGGTTCCTCCCGTCATGTTCTCCTGCAGGAGAACGGACAGCCCATGAGACTGGGCGATCTTCGCGGCGACCAGTAAGCCGAGCTGGCCAGCTCGGACTTGGCCGCTGACGTCGACAACGTCGGGGGCTTTGAGTAGTTGGTTCATCTGTGCCCGCGTCTGTGGATGCATGGGGATGGCTCGATCCTCGACCTCGACCGCCAGTCCGTTCGCCACCCGCTGGGCACGTACCGTCACTTTCGTCGCCGGATCGGAGCACTCACAGGCGTTCTCAATCAGCTCGGCCAGCAGGTGGGTCAGGTCCGGACCCACATGGCCGGGAAGCCCCAGCTCGGCGCCCACGGGCCCGGCGGCGACGGTCACACGCGGATACTGCACGACCTCGGAGACCGCGCCGCGCAGCGCGGTCGTGACGGGAACGGGCCGGCGCACGCTGCGTAGGGACTGCCCGCCCAGTACTGCCGTGCTCTCGACCTGGCGACGCATCCGCGTAACGAGGTGATCGATCTCGAAGACTTTGGCCAGCAGCTCCGGGTCGTCGGTCAGCATCTCCAGCTGGCTCAGTGCCTGAAGCGCCTTGCCGACCAGGGCGTGCTCGCGCATGGCCAGGCGGCGTAGCACTTCCAGGAGGACGACGGACTGGGACTCGTCGTGCACCCGTATCAGCGACGCGATGGCCTGCACCTGGAGGGCACTCAACGCCTTGTTGATCTCGGCGTTCGGACTGGCCGATGGCTGTGCCTGCAAGTCCGGCAGCGGCGGGCGGCCCCCGCGGCACAGCTCGTCCGCCGACCACTGCACCGACTTCTCGACGGCTGCCGCTGCCCCCGCTACCGCTGTCAGTGCCGCTGCCCGGTCCTCCTCCGCGGCCGTCTGCACGGCCCCTGCGGCCGTGCGCGCTCCGCGAGCCGCCACCGTGGCGACCCCAGCCAGTCCGCAGACCAGGCCAGCCAGGAGCCAGCCGGGGCCTACCGCGGACATCGACCAGAGAGGGGAGACGGCACCCAGCAGCGTGGCCAGGAGCACCAGGGGCAGTGCCACGGCGCGGCGGACATGGCGCAGCGTGAACGCGTCGATCGGAGGTCGCCGTCTGCGGTGGCCGGTAGCGGCCGGCCGTTCCGGGAAGGCGCTGTCAGGCATGGGAATCCTCGTCAGGGTGGGGGTGGCTAAGCGTGCTGCGGCGTCAGGTCTGCGCAGGTTTGGCGTGTGCTGCGTGGGGTTGAGCGGGACGCCGGAACCGCGACCGCGCCACAGTGGTGGAAGGATTGCGTCGACAGGAGCTGAAGGAGCCGGGCGCTCTGGATCAGGCCCATGTGGCTGAACGCCTGCGGGAAGTTGCCCGGAACAATTGGAAATCTGCTGCCGTGAATGGGGGGAGAGACAGCCCCAGGAGCGGACACGATGCTCTCGCCGTTGACTAGGGCGATGGGTTCCCGGGGCGACGCGACGAAGGAGCGGAATCTGCCACCGCAGTAGGCGGAATTGCCGTGGACAGCACCACAGCGGAGGAAGCTCACGACGTCGTCCCTTCACCCGGGACATCCAGCTCCATCCAGACTGTTTTGCCTTGGCCTGGGCCGGGCTGGACTCCCCAGCTCACGGCCAACACGTCAACCAGGAACAGGCCCCGGCCTTCCTCACGTTCGGTGCTCGGCGGTTGTCGGAACGGCCATCTACTGGAGGGGTCCTGCACTTCGACCCGGAGGCATCCGCTGGAGTGGGTGACCTTCACCGTGAACGCCTCTACTGTCTGCCGGCGGCAACCGTGGGTCACTGCGTTCGCCATCAGCTCATGGGCTCCCAGGGCAACAGCGTCCGCGATTGCCTCCAGTCCCGTAAGCACCATCAACTGGTGAAGCTGACGTCGCACCCGGGAGACCGCCGCCACCTCCGCCGGGCACACCGCCACGACCTCGAAGGCCCGCTTCCGACCGGAGCTCGGTGTGGGTTCGGCTGGGCCATCGGCGTGGGAGCCGACGAGGCTGCGAACCGCCACCCCAAGAGCTTCATCCGGTCGCTGAAGGGCCGCGTCGGAGAATTGCACGCTCATCAGCTCCCCTCCTCGGTCCCGCTAAGGGACAATTCCGGTCACTATCTATGCTGAAATGGGCTTTTGACCGGCGGCGGGTCAGCTAGTACGACGTCGAAAGCCACGTCGCGCTCCTCCGGGCGGTTCTGGACTAGGCAGGGCGGCCGGGGGCTGCGCCTGCGACGAAACCGTGTCGTAGGGGTCGCACCACTGCAGCGTTCGGCCGCTGGATGCCGGCGCGGCGAGAGCATCGAGCACGCTGTTCGTCACGGCGTCGGCCAGGGGACCCGGGACGGGGAAGCCCAGGGGTATCGGGGTACGGGGTTCGCCCAGAGCGCGCAGGCACACGCGGTCGCCGTGGAAGCCGGTGCGGGCGTGGAGCCAGCGGCTGTTGTCGATCAGGTAACCCTGACCGGCGTCGAGAGTGATGCGGTGCTGAAGGGCTTCGATCGACGTGCGGAGATGGGGTAGGTGCGGGGTGAGGAGGGGGCTGAAGGCGGCGAGGGCGTCTTGGCGCAGGCGGATGGAGACCCGCTCGCCTCGGTGGCGGGTGAAGATCTGAGAGGGGTGTCCGCCGCCGTCGCCGTAGAAGGCGGTACCTGGCAAGGTCATCATCCTCAGGGAGCGGGGCGCGCGTTCGAGAAGGAGGGCGTGGAGGGCGCTGCCGTCGGTAAGCAGCACGTCCCCGCCGCTGACTGCGGGCTGCTGGCACACCAGCAGCATTAGGCGGGGCGGATGGGGGAGGCTTGAGCGTTCGGTGTGCGCGAGGAGTTCCCCGGTGCCCAGCCCTGCCAGCCCGGGACGTCGGGAGGCAGCGCGTCTGTCACAAATGGTGGTCAGCGCGTCCGGGTCACTGTCGCGGTGCGGCACAAGCGTCATCACCTGTCGTGCGAACGCAAGAACTTTGGCTCGAGTGTCCAGGCCCTCGACGGTTGCAATACCTCGCGTCCGCATAAGTTCCATCACGGTAGAGGTCCCGCCGGAACCGGTGTTGAGGGGCGCGGCGTGTGCCTCGAAGAGGGTGAGCGAACGGATCGTCATCGACGTGCTCCTCGGAAATCGGGCTGGACGTCCAGCGTCCGGACGAGCGGCAGGCGGGTAAAGCGACAATCTGTCGACTCAGACAAAGACGGCAAGCGCGACTCCGTCCTGCGGGCGGGTGCTACGTTCCGAAGGACATGCCCGCCTTCACGTTTCAAGGACAGCCCATGTACAAGCCGTCGTTGTGGCCGGTCTCCGTCAAGGGTGTTGCCCTCGACTTTCGCGAACGCGTCCTGCTCCTGCACAACGAGCGCGGCGAGTGGGAACTGCCGGGCGGACGACTGGAGATCGGGCCTGCAGGTCACGGGTCGGCGCCAGCCGACGTGAGTCCGGGCGCGGCGCTGGAGCGCGAGGTGGCAGAGGAGAGCGGGTGGACGGTGAAGGCCGGGCCTCTCCTCGACGGCGGGACCTGGATCTACCAGCCGATCCCGGACCGCCGGGTCCTGATCGTGACCTACGGCTGCAACGTCTTGTCTCCCGGCCGTGTGCCGGTCCTGAGCCACGAGCACAAGGAGATCGGACTCTTCCACCGGCACGAGGTCGATGGCCTGACCATGCCCGAGGGCTACAAGCAGTCGATCGTGGCCTGGTACGACCATCCCGGGAGGTAACCCGTTATGGAAACCTTCACGTCTGTTTCCGCCCCGCGCCGGTCGGCTCGGTTGGTCTCGTGGCGCTGGGCGACGCCGGAGGCTCAAGCCGTCCTCGCCACGCGTGACCTGGCTTCGATTCTGAGGTACTACAGGCACGTCCACGGAACCAGCCAATTGGAGGCCGGCGAAATCCTGGGCTACGACAAGACCTACATCTCGGCCTTGGAGCTGGGCAGACGGCATTTGAGCGATGTCCGGAGCCTGCGTCACGTCGCCGAGCGGCTTGCTCTGCCTCCCCACGTCCTGGGCGTCACCGACTCGGCCGATACCGATCACCGGGCGATGATCCAGTTCGGCACCTCCACCGTAAGGCTCGCCGAAGTCGCTCGGCAGTGCGGGCGGGCCGCCGAAGCCGTGACAGAGCTGTGGCCGCTCGTCGCTCGTCTGGAGGCCCGCGCCCGTGACGGAAGCACCGAACGGGATGTCCTTCGGCTCCTTGCACACGCCCGGCTGAGTCTCGGGACAGCCCTGGGCAATGTTCTGCCCGAGGAACGGCTGGCTACCGCCGCTCACTGGACCGCCAAGAGCCTGGACGTTGTCCGCGCCTTCGACGACAGGGCTCTCATCACCACCGCTCTGCGCATGCACGGCAACGAGCTGCGTAAGGCGGGCCTGCTCGGCGCAGCCGTCGATCGACTTACCCAGGCCGCGGCCACCGCTCCCAGCGCCGAACAGCGAGCCGCAGTAATGCCGCTCTTGGCCCGTGCCGCCGGCGCCCTCGGTAATGCGCTGCTGTTCGACCATGCTGTCCGCGATGCTCAACAGCTCCTCGACACGGTCGAGCACACCAGCCTTGTCAACCCCACCGCCCTCTACGAGATCCGCCTTCGGGGCCTCATCTCTACAGGCCGCACCCGTGACGCGATACGGCACGCCGAGTCCGCTCCGCCCTCCCCGACCATCGCGGTCGCACCCCAGTGGCGTGTCATCGAACTCATCACCACCGGCCGCGTCCGCCTCCTCGCCGGTGACAGCCACGGTGCTACTCAGCTCCTGGCCACGGCCGTATGCGAAGCCCAGGCCCAGCGCCTCCCTCACCAGATCCAGCGCGTCCAGCGCATCACCGTTGGCAGGCTTTCCGATAGCCATGACGCCGCCACTCGTGCTCTGGCCCTGCTCCGAACCGAGATCGCCGCATAGCCGAAGGCACGTGAACCGGGATGCGGGCACAGCTGGGCATCCTGTTCCCATCGGGCGTCTCCTCTTTGGCTGGTTTAGCTGACGGATCAAAACGGCCTGGTGCGAGCGCAGTTGGATGGTGAGCGGCCGGCGCAGACCATGAGTCTGGAGGCGTGTCGCCTTCGGGGGGCATCGCTGCAGCGATATCGCTGCAGCGGTATCGGTCCCCACATAGCCTGGTATCACGGCTGGGGCGAGCTGGATCGTGACAAGGAGAGCCGAGGTGACCATGTCAGGGGGACCAGGGCGCGCGTGTGTGCGATGCGGGCTGCCGATCAGCCGATATAACCCGGATACACGTTGTGCAAGCTGTGCCAGAACCCATCCGACACCGACGATTCCGGACCGGGCCTGGCGCGATGAGGAAGTTCAACGGGCCCTTGCAGCCTGGGACTTCGCAACGGTCGTACGTCTGGTCCGGCGCCGATCTGGGCTGTCGCAGAAGGCCGTACGGGAGCTGACCGGACTCACTCAGGGCTTCATCTCGGACCTGGAACGTGGCCTCAAACAGGTCAACGGCCGCGAGACGATTATCGATCTCCTTACCGGACTCGGACTTCCCTCCGACCTTCGCCCGCTCCTCCTCGTCCCCTTCGCGCAGGCCGAATCGCAGCGACTTGTCGACGCCATCGACCCGGCTCTGCCATGGACGGTGGCTCGTATGGTGACGTCACTGGAAGCAGCCGTCGGAGGAGCTATGAACGGATTGAACCGCCGCAGCGTGATCGCAGCCCTGGGCGGAGCTGGCCTCACGCAGTACATCCTGCAAGCGGCCGTCGCCCCGCCCGAGGCCGTCGCCGCCACCGCCCGGAACGGAATCAGCGTCTCCGACCAGCTCCTCACCAGCCTGCAGTCCACCACTGACGCCCTGCGTCAGGCCGACGCGAGCCACGGCAGCGGCAACCTCGCCCGAGCCGCAGCAGCGCACCTCAAGGTCCTGCTCCGACTCCTGAAAGAAGGGAACTACAACGAGGCGACCGGCCGACGCCTTGCGGCAGTGACCGCCGACACCGCAATCCAGACCGGCTGGTACCACTTCGACAGTGGCGCCCACACCGTCGCCCACAACCTCCTCCTTGGAGCCCTACGCGCTGCCCATGCCAGTGGTGACCGCAGGTTGAGGGCCGGGGCGCTGTCCTTCCTCGCCATTCACGGGTACTCCGCCGGCGACCCCCGCGATGCGGTCACTGCTGCGCGCACCGCCCGCCAGGTCATCGCAGACCAAGACGCGCCCGCCCTGCACGCCATGCTCCTCACACGCCAGGCCCGCGGGCACGCCCGCCTACGCGAAGGCCGCCAGGCCCTCACCGCTCTTGAAGAGGCACAGGCCCTGTGCGCCCGCGGACGGGGAGAGGACGACCCGCACTGGCTGTACTGGATCAACCCGGGAGAGATCATGGGCCAGACAGGCAGCTGCCTGCTTGACCTCGGCCGTCCCGACAAGGCCGCCGAAGCGTTCGCTGACGCCCGCAACGCCTTCAGCATGGATGAGATCCGCACCCGCGCCCAATTCCTCTCCCGCGCCGCCACCGCCCAAATGCGCGCCGGCGACGTCGACGCCGGGTCTGCCATTGGACACGAAGTCCTCGCCCTCGTCGCCGGAGTCCGCTCCGCACGCTTGGACGACAATCTCGCCACGATGCTCACCGAAGCGCGCCGCTACTCCTCTGCGGCACCTGCCTGGGAGCTCCTGGAACGTGGTCAGGCCGTCATGGAGGAACGTACCGCATGATCCTGGTCCTATGGGACATCGACCGCACTCTCCTTTACACCGGTGACATCGACCGGCGCGTCTACAAGGAGACCTTCACCAGCGTCGTCGGGCGTCCCCCAACAGCCCTGCCCGCCCGGGGCACGGGGGTCACCATGCCCTTGGCCGTCCGCGAGCTGCTGCGCGTCAACCAAGTTCCCGAACAGAGGGTGGAGGCGCTTGCAGCGCGTATCGTCGCCGAACTCCCCGCACGCCTCGCCGGACACCGGGAGCTGTTGGCCAGCGACGGGATCGTCATGCCCGGAGCCGTGGACGCGCTCGCCGCGGTCCAGCAGGCGGAGCATCTGATCCCGACCGTCGTTACTGGGAACCTGCGAGGCAGCGCCGAGACCAAGCTGTCCGAGCTGGGCCTCATCGGCTACCTCGACACCACCATTGGTGGCTACGCGTCCGACGATCCCCACCGTCCGGCCCTCGTCCGCATCGCACAAGACCGGGCAGCCGCGAAGCACGGAGGCCGGTTCAACCGCGACAACACCGTGATCGTGGGTGACTCGCTGGAAGACGTGCGCACCGGCCTGGAAGGCGGCGCCAAGGTCATCGCGGTCGCGTCAGGCACCACCACCGAACAGCAACTACACGCAGCAGGAGCAGAGCACGTTCTACCCGACCTCACCGCCACCACGGTCCTCCTGCGCCTCATCGACCAGGTTCAGGCTCCCTAACGAGCTCGTGCATGGTGGGCGGTGGCAGGTCGAGGGGTGAGAACTGGCGCGGTGTGCAGACTCGTCATCGGTGGCAAGGGTGAGCGCCTGCTGGTGAGAGAGCAGTGCGGCGACCGCTGACCAGCCAGCCCTAACGTGCGGGCGTGGGTGATGCCCGCACAACTCGCGGGCCCAGCCGGGCTGCAGTACAGCAGGCAGCCGTCCGCGGCCGTGTCGGCCATGGACTTGACGGCGTTTTGCTTGCTGGCCCGAGACGAACTCGTCCCGGCCCTTGCGTCCTGCGGCCGCGGACCTGGGTGCTGTCGAAGATTCCGGCTGTCTCGTTCTCGCCGAGTGGGTTGACCACGTCGGCGAGCGTGCGGAGCCGAAGGCCGGGAGCGATGGTGCAGCCTCGCTGGGCCAGGACCGGCCGCTGCCCTTGTCCTGACTGCCGTGCAGGCCAGTATCGCCCGCCTTCCCGCCCGGCGTCTGTGGGTGCTTGACGCAGCGGTGGCGGCTCCTGACGGGGCCGAATACGTCCCGGCCGACGAAGCGGGTCTCCCGTATTATCCGGCCGCCATGCCATTCGCCCACGGCAGACGAGAAAGACTCTCGAAAGACTGGACCCCCTCCTGAGGCTATGTCAACGTACAACACCCCCGGGGCACGAGGTCGATAAGCGGCCCACCGGGTGACCCGATGAGGAGTCCCCATTTGTCGACGTGCACCTTCGATCTGTTCGGCTGGTTGTCTACGCCCTCTTAGCGCTAGGCACCTTAAACATGTGGCTGCCCACACCTAGCCCATGCGGGGGTGTGACTGACAACTGGGGACAAGCTCCCAAGCGGAGAGCGATCGCAACATAGACCACGATCGCCGGTTAGCCAAACCGGCGATCGTGGCGACCATTGAGTGACTCTGCGGTGGGTCGCCCATGGAAGGGGAGCCGTAGCAGGCGCAGTGAATAGCGCCAAAATGGTGGACGTGGCGACTGGGCAGAGTTGGCGCTGTCGCCCCAGACCGTGCAGTGCGAAGTATGGAATTCCCGTTGTTCGGCCGATATTTACTCGTGGAGATTGTAGGTGTGATCTTGGCGCAGGGTGGAAGCTATCGGCTTCTAACGCCGGCTGAAGTGGCCGATTGGTTGAAGGTCAGCGAGTTTACGATCAAGAACAAGTACCGAGCCTGGGGTCTGCGACCCCAAAAAGTCGGCCGCCTCCTGAGGTTTCGTGAGCGCGACATCGTCGCGTATTTGGAAAGGAAATATGGATAGCTCTATGAAATGTATTCGGTCAGTGAGTTGGCGGGTGGTCCGATAGGTTGGCTCGGGTTTTCCAAAAATGCAAGGAAGACGCGAAGAGTGGTAACTATCCCTGCAGTGCCTCTCGCTGCGGCCACCCTTGGACAGTGCGCTATCGGGAGCCTGGCGGGCGGGGTGGGCGGCAGCGAGAGAAGTCGTTCGAGAAGAAGGGGGCGGCCGACTCCTTTTCCGCCAAGGTGGAGCGGGAAAAGGATCTCGGGACCTACATCGCCCCCACGGGACTGCTTGTCCCTCTCGTGACGGTGTACCGCGAGTTCATCGACTCCGGGAGCAGGGTGAATGGAACGCGGTATCAGTACGAGACGAGTCTCCGCCTTCACGTGGAACCCTACTTTGGGGCTACTGCCGTCGGTGCCGTCAAGCCAAAGCATCTCAACGCGTGGCTGAAGTGGATGGTGGAGGAGCGTGGTTATGAGGAGAGCACGGCGATCAATCGCTATGAGACGCTCGCGGGTGTCTTCAGCTTCGCCGTCGCCAACGAGTACATAACCAAGAATCCGTGCCAGCACGTCCGTACCGGTCGCCAACGGGTGAAGCGGAGGGTGAAGAAGACGATCCGCCTTCCGAGCCTGGCAGAGATCGAGGCGATCGAGCGGTACCTCCCCGGGCCCTACCAGCTGCTCGTGTGGCTCATGGCTGGGTGTGGGCTGCGCATCGGTGAGGCGTGCGCCGTGACGTTGCAGCAGTTCGACTTTGAGGGCGGAACACTCTACGTCGACCGCCAGGTCACGCAGGACGGAGAGAATGAGGAGCCCAAGACCGCAGTCCAGAAGGCCAAGACCAAGGGCAGGGGGCGCGCCCATTGCATCCGCCACCTCAAGTGGCGTGATCTGGATGAGGGCCGAGCGGTTCCCGTTCCGCCCAGCATCGCAGCGAAGGTGCAGGAACATGTCCGGCTGTACGGCACCTTTCGCGTGGAGGAGGGGCTCAACCGGCTGGAGGGGGACTACCTCTTCTCCAACATCGGGCGCACCAACATCCTCATGTACTCCCTCGTTGACCGGCTTTGGCGTAACGCGAAGAAGGCAGCGGGCGTCTCGCGCAGGATCACCACGCATTGGCTTCGGCACTTCTTCGCCTCCGCCGGCCTCTCGAAGGGTGTTCCAGTGACGGACATGGCTGAGTGGCTGGGGCATCGCGACCCGAGGATCACCCATCAGACCTACGCGCACGTGATGCCCGACGCTCCGGAGCGCTTGAGGACTTTGATGGATGCCGTCTTCACGATGCAGACCGAGCTTGACCTGCCCCTTGAGTTCGAGGCGGTGGTCGAGGCGGACTGAAGCAAGATCGCGACCGCGTGGTGCCCTCAGCCAGGCGTACGGCTGAGGGGCCGCGCGTTCGGCTTGGTCGCGTCCGGACCCGCCATGAGGTCGGGGTTGGTGCCGCAGGTCGTACTCGGCGAGCCCAAGAGCCGCATCGAGGATCTGCGCGGCCCGGCCGGTCTCTACCTGCTTCCCGGTCCGTCGTCTTCCGTTCGCTCGCCGTCCGCCGGGCACGCGGCTCCCCAGTGCATGCGGATCACCGCGTACGTCTCTCCGTCGCTGGGTGGCCGCGTCCAGGACCGGGTGGCGAACGTGTGCAGCCGCCCGTTCACGATTGTGTGACGAGGAAGATGGACACCGAACTCCCCGCCCACGGCTTCCAGCAGCGACCGTTCTGACTCGGTGCCGTCCTCCAAGTCGCCGAAGAACCGGCTTGGGTCCAGCGCCGGTGGTATCTCTCCGCTTTTCTGGATCTCTCCTTCCGCGTACGTGAATGCGTACTCCTCGACACCGTCTCGCGCCACCGAAAGGTGGAAGAACGGCTCCCCGTGCCCGGTCCTCAGGCCGCTCCACACCACCACCGCACGGGTGCCCTCGCTGGCGGCCGCGGCTGGGGAGGTGAATCGCCGCCGGTCGAACGGGGCGGGGTCGCCGTCGAAGGCGAAGCTCCAGCCGGTGCCAGCCCGGCCAACCGCCATGAGAGCCCTGTCGTCGTAAGACGAGAGCTCCCTTTGATTGTACAGCGACTTGCGGCGCGCCTCCCAGAAGGTCATGGGTTCGTTCAGCATGGTGCCGTCCCCGTCCCCGTCCCCGTCCACGAGACGTCCGGGCAACTCCTGCGGCTCCACACGCTCCACCAGGACGAACCGGTAGCACGTGCGGTTGTCGCCCGGATCCGGCTCCGCGAGCCAGGCCATGCCGCCCGGGTCGAGCCTCGCCGTCGGCCTCGGCGCCTCGCCGACCTGCCCGCCCCTTGGAGTGGACAGCAGCTCCCGGCCCCGCTCCGGGGTCAGCAGCGGCCCGAGCACGGGGTCGGCCACCCACCCCAGTGGCGCCAGGTGGTCCGGTCCCAGGGGCTCCCACAGGGGCATGGCGTTGATCAGTGTCCGCCACGCCCCATCGGAGTCTCCCCACCGCGCCAGCTCCCGCGCCCGCTTGACCGCTTCCCCGAACGGTCCGGCCACCGTGTACCGGTACGTGCCAGTCCTCACCCGATCCAGCGTTGCGTAAGCCAGTGACACCAGGTCGTCGTCGGCGCCCCGCAGATGGAACGTCAGCGTGGAGTCGTCCCGGTACGAGTGCGCCGCGTGCTCGGCGACCAGCAGCGGCATCAGCTCGGGCGCGTACCGCGGGTTCGTCACCAGGCCATCGAAGTACACCATGTAGGTCTGTCCGAGCAGGCGGCGTATCTGGTCACCCAGCCCGGCGGCCCGCGGTCGGCCGTACTCCTTGGCTTCGTCCAGCGCCTTCCCGGCCCGTTCCCAGCCGCCGCGTAGCGCCTCGAGCCGGGCCTCCTCCACCAGGGCGTCCAGCCTTCGCGTCGTGTCATTGACGAACACCGGCTCCCCGTCGCTCCGATGTGCCTGCAGGCTGTGGAACTCCCGGTACATCTCCCGCATAAAAGTCAGGAAGTTGGCGTGCCGCTCGGGTGGCGCGGCTCGCCAGCTCGCCCATGTGTACACGGCCCACTCACCGTCCTGATCCTCGTCCTCGGGATCCAGGAGGACGTAAGTGATGTCGGACTCGACGTCGAGCTGCAGCCCGCGCCGCCAGACGTCCGCTTCCCGCCGCTCTTCTGGCCCGGCATCCTCGTCCAGGTACTCCTCGAACATGTCCGCGAGTCCCGACTCGTCGTTGTGCCAGCGCGTGTCCTCGGTCCCCGCCAGCAGCCACACGAACCCGCCCGCGTGCCGCCACCCGTCGCTGACCTTCAGGAACTCTCGGTACGACGGGGGCATACGTCGGCCGAGGCGCTCCTCCATGGCTGCGATCCGCTCCTCGGACGCGGACGGGAACCCCAGCCACCGCGCCCGCCACGCGGCCTCGTCGTCCTCGCTCCGCGTCTCGCCGTCCCGCAGGGAATCCGCCCATTCCCCGCTCCACCTGACCAGGAAAGACCGCCAGTCGAATGCCGTGGTGTCCGTCATGTGCCCGATGCTGCCATCCGCCACTGACACTGATGCTGATACTCAGGCTCCGGTGATCGTGGCCCACCGCTGAACTGACTTCCGTCGTCGTCGGTGCATCGGCCACAACTGCACTGCTGGCAGCGGCGGTCGGAGTGCTCGTCGTACGCAGGAGGCGGCGAGGGTACGGCTCTGGGAGACGGTGACGTCGTGACCGGGTGGACGACGCCGGGCAACACGCCGGGTGCTCGCGGTCGGAGGCAGGCCGCGGACACCCGGCGCAGGGCGAGCAGCGGAAATCCGCAAGCATCCGGGAACCAGGACACACCTCGGTCCGACTGTTTCAGGGGGCGGACGAACTCAGCCGGGGTCGAGGCGACTTCACTGCCCAACACCGGCCGGGCGCCGCCCTCCCTAAGGGAGCAAGACCCAACGTGGCCCATGAACGGCGACCCGTGGTCTTCCTGGGCGGATCGCTTCGATACTGACCTGGTTGTCGGGCTTCGAGAAGGGCCACCCCAGGATGCGAGCGACCTTGACGCGGCGCAGGGCCTCACGCGACTCGTGTTCTTCGCCTTCGCCACCCGCTACGCCCAGCCGGACGGGATGTCGCAGCCGGCGCTCCTGCCGCAGGTCACAGCCTGCCATGACGCGGTCGTGGTGTTGTGATCCCTCGTAGGGGCGATGAGGACCCTCGTGTAGATGTCCCCGGCGGCGAGCGACCATCGCCGCTATGCCGACTGCATCGACGGGTAGGACAGGAAGATTGAGAACGCGATGGGGTGGGGCCAAGAGACCTGAGGAGCTGCACGGCACTCCTGTGCAGACCGGATACCTCACCGATGTTGTGTGCCCCCGGCCTGCGCCCTCCCTGACACGTTCGATGGGCACTCGTCGCGTCGGTAGAGAGTGAGCAATCCGGGGCGACCTGAGCACTGTGGCTGGTCATGGTCGGTGTGGCTGTCAGTACGCGTTCATCGTGAGGGCCAAGTGTCGGCGTACGGCGGAGTGTGGTCTGCCGGGTGCAGTGCCTGGTCACGAGGGCCGGTGTTGTACGGGGTTGACGCCGTCGACCTCGATCAGGAGGTGCCGGGGGCCGCGCAGGCCCGGACTCGTGCGGTAGGGCGGTGGGTCGGCGACGAGGCGGGGGTTGTCGAGTCGGCGTGCCAGCTCGGTGAGCGCGATCTGCGTCTCGGGACGGGCCAGTGGGGCACCGAAGCAGTAGTGGACGCCGCCGCCAAAACCAAGGTGCTCGTTGTGTTCGCGGTCCGGATCGAAGCGGTCGGGGTCCGGGACGAAGTCCGGATCGCGGCTGCCGGCGGCCAGCACGAGGGTGACCGGTGAGCCCTTCGGGATGGTGGTGCCGGCGGCCTCGATGTCGTCGACGGTGTTCCGCGTGTTGGACAGAAACTGCACCGGTGGTTCGTAGCGCAGGAGTTCCTCGACCACGCGGGCGGCCAGATCGGGTTCGTCGCCGCGGCGCAGCCGGTCGAGCACCTCGGGGTGCCGCAGGAGGGTGAGCATGCCGTTGGTGATGAGGTTGACAGTCGTCTCGTGGCCGGCGGTGAGCAGCAGGGCCGCGTTGCTCAGCACCTCTTCCCGTGGCATCGGCGTCTCTGCACCGTCACCGCCGATCAGCCCGGACAGCAGGTCGTCGCTCCGTCGGCCGTGGCGGGCGTCGAGAAGCTGGGCGAAGTACTGACCGAGGCCGGCGCGGGCCTCGGCGCGTCGGCGCCGCCGCTCCGCGAGCCCGCCCGTGGTCGGGTCGGCGGCCCTGACGACTGCGTCGGACAACGCCTGGAAGCGCGCTTCGTCCTCGCGGGGCACTCCCAGCAGCCCGCATATCACCGTGACGGGGAATGGATAGGCGAAGTCGTCGACGATGTCGACCCGGGTCGTGCCTGACCGGTCCTTTTCTGCGAAGGCGTCGATCTCGCTCGTCACGATGTCGAACATGTCAGGAATCATGCTGTCGATGCGACCGGGGCGGTGGGGTGGGCCGAAGTTGCGCGTCAGCAAGCGCCGGATTCGGTCGTGTTCGGGCGGGTCGATTTCGATGAAGGTGGGCGGCAGCTGGGATGGGCCCTCTTCGGGCGCCTGTGTTGGCGCGTCGGCGCCCGGTTCGGGGAGGTTGCGCAGGTCCGAGCTGAGCCGTGGGTCGTGGAGCAGGGCGACGATCTCCCGGTAGGTGCTCACGACATAGCTCCCGTCCTCCGCCCGCACCACGGGTGTCTTGCGCAGCTCGGCGTAGAGCGGATAGGGGTCGGCGCGGTGGGAGTAGTCGAGGATCTGCTGCCAGATGCTGGTCTGGGCCATGGTGGGCGTCTCCCGCCCCTCGGGGATCTGGACGTGCGGTGGCTCGGGCAGGTCACAGGTATGTTCTGCGGACCAACGTGGCTCGCCGTTCGCTGGGTCCGTGGCCGGTCACCACGACGGTGGCCTCAGGGGCGGGCCGGTCTGGGACCTCGGCCGCGACCGGGCGACGGTCGATGGGCTGGTCGACGGTGTGGAAGGAGGGCGGGAACGGCGCCGCCCGGTCGATCAACCCCTTATAGAACTCCAGCCACTTGGACTGGTTGAAGGCGACCGCCGCGGTGATGCGCCCGCGGTAGCCGTAGACCGCGACGAAACGGCGCTCGTCCACCGATCCCTGGGCGATGACAACCTGGTCGGCATAGGTCGGGACGCCGACGGACTTGATCTCGGTGCCGAACTGGGTGGACCAGAACTCCGGCAGCGCCAGGTGCGGCCAGCGCTCGCTCTGGGCGCTGATCATGTTGTGTGCGGCGATCTCCGCCTGGGCGACCGCGTTGCCCCAGTGCTCCAGGGCGAGGTACTGGTAGTCGTAGACGGGGTGTGGGCAGCGGGCCACGTCGCCTGCGACGAACACATCGTCGGTCACGACGCCGTTGACGTCGACGGCGCGGCATCCCGCATCGCACGCCACCCCCCAGACCCCTGCCGCCAGCCCCGAGCTCCCCAGCCATTCGACGTTGCGGATGCTGCCGAGCGCGGCCACCGCCACATCGACGTCCACGGTGCTGCCGTCGGACAGACGGGCTCGCCGCAGCCGCCCGCTGTCATCGCCTTCCACCGCCTCGACCTGAACGCCGCACCGCAGGTCGACCCCGTGGTCACGCTCTATCTGCGCCGCAACCCCGCCGATCACCGCGCCCAGCGCCCCGAGCAGCGGGGCCCGACCCCGTTCGACAACCGTCACCGGAATGTTCAACTCGCGGCAGGCGGAGGCGACCTCACAGCCGGTGAACCCGGCACCGATGACCAGCACCCGGCCGGGACCGGCTGCCAGCCGTTGCCGCAGCTCGTCCGCGTCTTCCGGCGTATGCAGTGCGAACAGGCCGTCGAGCCCGGCCTCCGCCTCGTTCGGCCACGGGCGGGCCCGCACACCGGTGGCGATGAGCAACCGGTCGAAGCCCACCTTCTCGCCGTCGGCCAGGAGCACCTGCTTGCCGCTCAGGTCAAGACCCGTGGCCGCGACCCCGAGCCGCCAGTGAGCGTCGAGCTCGTCGCGGCGGGGCAGTGCGGTCCGCCGTGCCGGAACCTGCCCCAGGAGGACCTGCTTGGACAGCGGCGGCCGGTCGTACGGGGGATGAGGCTCGTCCCCGATCACGGTCAGCGAGCCGGTGAAACCCTCCCGGCGCAACACGAGCGCGGCCCGCAGGCCAGCTAGGGACGCCCCGACGATGACGATGCGCCCGGCGCGCCTGAGGGACTGCTCAGGGCTTGGGGCAGCCCCGACCTCGGGCCCGGCCGGCCGGCGCTGGGTGTCCTCACGGTCGAGGAAGATGGCCTGCACCGGGCACGCAGCCGCGGCCCGCGCGATCTTCTCTCGTTGCGCGTCGTCCGGATCGGTGTCGTACAGCAGCGCCTCGTCACCCCGGATGACGAACACATCCGGCGCGGCGAAGGCGCACTGCGCGTATCCCTGACACCGCGTGAGATCCACGACGATCTTCACGTGGACGCTCCTTCCGAACCCTGCGGATCGGCCGTTTCGTCCCACCAACACGCGCGCACGCCGCCACTTTTGCTCTTTCAGTGGAGCACGGCACGCCGGGGGCCGCATCCCGCCGCGGACCGGTGATGACGGTTCGGAGTCGTTCGCGCGCCGTGTGTCCCCAACTTTCAACTGTGTGACATGCACACGAAGGGCCCGTAGGCGACCCGGTCACGTGCATCGCAAGGTGCTTGCCAGGAGGGGCCTCGACCGGGGCTCAAGAGGATGACCGCTTTGTAAGCCTGGTGAGGGCTCCTGGAGGATGCGCAGGCCATGGCGGATTTGGTGAGCTCCCAGGTTGGCGAGGCAGCGCGACTGCGGCGAACCGCCGTTGACCGTGGTTGACCGCCCGATCTGGCACGGCTGTGGCACGCCAGCACTGCCCCTGCCGGAAACCGATGTCACGCACGCTCATGGAGACTGTTCGCCTCCACCCCAAGGCCACGTAGGAAAGCCTCATGATTCGGTGCTCCCGACCCCGGCAGGACAAGCAGCCGCCGCGGAACTGCCGCGAGTGCGGTCAGCTGTGTCAGCACGCCGGCCTTGGGCTGTGCTCGGCCTGCCGGCAATAGCACCCCGGCCGTCCCTTCATCCGCGGCGAACACCTCCGCGAACAGCTCGCCACCCCACCCTCATGGCTGGACGACTTCGTCGCGCATGTCGCGGCCCGCCTCTGCGTCTCCCGGGCCTGCAGTCTCATCACCGACCTCGGCCGCCTCCTGCAGGACGAGCACTCCAACTCGCCCCAGGCCCTGCTGGAGCGGTCCCGCCGCCCCGGACGGTCGATGGGCCCTTTCGCCCGTGCCCTCGCGGACTTCCTCACCCACCACTGCCGGGTCGGCGTACAGCGGCAGTCTCCCCGCAGTCCTGGGTCGATGCCCGGGACCGATGCCGGGTCGGTCAGCCAGCCGGGGTCACCCGTCCTCGAGGTCCCGAACCCTCTGGTGCACGGGTCTCAGGAAGCTGGGGCGCCAAGGACGAGGTCTTGGTTCACGGGTGCCGCTGGATCGAGGAGAAGCTGCGCGACCGCGGCTGGGCGGCCCGGCATGATGGCAATCACCAAGGCGACAACATCGCTGAAGCCGGTGGCCGCGTATTCTCCGTTCCGGTCGGTGCGGGTGCGGACAAGCTGGCGGCCGCGCGGGTCGATCACGGTGACCGTGGTGCCTGGCAGCGGCTGACCGGACGGATCGGTGACCCGCCCGGTCAACATCGGCTCTTCGTCGCCGAAATGGTGCTGGTGTCGGGCAAGGGCGACGGGCTCGGGCAGCATCACCGTGGGATCTTCCGCAGGGGGTCCGGGGACATACTCGGTCATGGTCTGGCCTGCTGCCTCCCGCGCCAGGCGCCGTTGATGCCTGAGGTAGCCGAGCAGGATGAGCATGACGCCGACAGCGGTCCAGGCGCAGAGCACCGCTGTGGGCCGCAACAGTTGGCTGTTGCCGAAGTAGCTGACGCTGCGCAGGGCATCGGCGGCGTTCCCTATGGGCAGGATCGGGTGCCAGAAGGCGAAGAAGCCTGGCACGAGTTGGACGGGCACAGCGGCGCCGCTGCTGGGCACGCCGAGCAGGACGAACAACGTGATCGCGATCCCGGGGAAGAACCCGCCGAAGAAGGGCACCAGGCCATAGGCGGTCAGCGACACGGCCTGGGTCAGCAGGAGCAGGTACAGCAGGTCCAGCGGATTCGGCGGGATCACCTGCACCACATAGGCAGCTGCGAGGTAGGCGACAGCGGTGACCACCACCCCCCAGCCGACGCTGATGGCCACGTGTGCCCACCGGCCGAAGCCCACCGCGCGCTGCATGGTGATCACCATGAAGTAGGCGGCGACAACGCAGGCCAGGACGACGTACAGGAGGCTGGAGCCGGAGGCATCGCCCGGCACGGTGGGGACCAGTTCGCGGAAGGCGAGCGTGTGGCCGGCCCGTCCCGCAACGGCGGCGAAGGTCTGGCGGACAACCGTCTCCAGGGCGGCGCCGTCCGCCTTGGCCCCGTACAGCCGCGGATGGTGCCCGCCTGGCACGTATGCCGCGACCACGCTGTGGTCTAGGACGGCAGCACGGGCCCTGGCGGCGCCGGCCGTAGGCCGGAGGGTGAAGCCACCCGGCGCCGTCACGTCGAGCTCCTGCTGCAGCCGCGCCGTGGTGGCCGGCGAAGCGGCCACTGCGATGCTGACGTGATGCGGCGCCGGGTGATGGAAGGCCGGCAGGTAAGAGAAGAGCAGCCCCACCAGGAAGAGCGCCGGGAGCCATAGGCCCATCGCGAGCGTGCGCACGGCTTCGCCGACGCGTTTTCTGTCTATCTGCCCCTGTGTCACGCCGCCACGCTACGAGAAAACTTGCAGTAGTGCAAAATTACACCCGTGCAGTATGATGGCAGCGGATACGCTGACGGAAAGGACCGGGCCTCCATGCAGGCAGCAGCTCCGGGGCTCCGGGAACGCAAGAAGGCCGAGACTCGCGCGTCCCTCCGCGCAGCGGCCGTGCGCCTGTTCCTCGAGCGTGGCCCCGCCGCCGTCACGGTGAGCGACATCTGCGAGGCGGCCGGGGTCTCCGCGCGAACCTTCTTCAACTACTTCGATGCAAAGGAGGAAGCGCTCCTGCCCTGGGACAAGCACCTCATCGAAGAAGTCATCACGGAACTGGCCGCGCGCCCGGCCGCTGAGCCGCCGCTGACCGCGGTGCGCCGGGCGATCGAGCAGACCTTCCCCAGCCTCGCCGCCAGCACCGGCTGGCAGGCCTGTGACAGGGTGCTCGCGGCATACCCCGAACTGCGCACCACGATCGTCCACGGGATGATCCGCAACCAGACCAGGCTCGCCGATGCCCTCGCCGAACGCGCCGGGCAGACGGGCGACAGTCTCTACTCGCAGCTCCTCGCGGGCGCCGCGGCGTCAGCGTTCCGCGCGGCCTTTAGCGTCTGGGCACCGGAAACCGGGACCTCAGGCCTGCAAGCGCTTGTCGGTGAAGCCTTTGACCGGCTCGCCGCCGGCCTTCCCCCGAGTTGACCCGACCCGGCGAGCACCGCCGGCCGCCCGCTTGCTGGAGAGGCTGGCGACGGCCGGATCACGCCATTCGGGCGCCGCTAGGAGAGCCCGGCAGTAGGCGCGCCGGATGGTCCAGTGGGGCCGCGCTGTGCGGGGATAGCGCGGTCGAGTTCCGTCGGTTCCCGGCCGGCTGGTGTGACGCGGTGGGCGACGAGGGCGGCGAGGTCGTCGTCGCGGGTGCCGTGACAGTAGGCGAGCAGGTCCTGGTGGAGGTGGTCGAGGAGTTGGCGGGACGGGGCAAGGGCCCATCGGCGGACGCGCTGGGCGAGGGGGTAGAACGCCCCGGTCCGGTCGCGGGTCTCGCTGACGCCGTCGGTATAGAGCAGCAGGCGGTCGCCGACGGTGAAGGGGATGGTGTCGACCTGATAGGGGTCGCCGAGCAGGTTCGCCATGTTGATGGGTGGTGACGGCGCGCTGGGCTCCACCTCGCGCACTTCGCCGCCGTGCAACAGCAGGGGTGCGGGGTGCCCGCAGTTGAGCACGCGCGCGATCGGTTCCCCGGCGGGGATCTCCACGAGCACGATGGTGGCGAAGCGCTCCAGCCCGTCGTCGGGGCTGTTCCGGGAGTAATGGCTCATGACGGTCTCCATATGTCCTGCCAGGGACGGCAGGTCGGGTGCGCTCATCCTCAGCACCCGGAACGTGCTGAGGATGACCGAGGCGACCTCGACGGCCGGAAGTCCCTTGCCGCGGACGTCGCCGATGATTAGCCGCACCCCGTACGGGGTCTGCATCGCCTCGTAGAAGTCGCCGCCGATGCGGGCCTGCGCGGCGGCGGCCTGGTAGAGCACCTCGACGTCGATGTCTTCGAGGTGCTGCGGGAGTGGGCGCAGCAGCACCCGCTGTGCGGTCTCCGCCACGGAGCGGACCTGGGCGAGGGTGTGCTCCCGGTTCTGCCGTACCCGGCTGGCGTAGGCGGCGGCCAGGGTGACGACCACGATCGCGAGCAGGGTGAAATTGCCCGGTGCGTGGCCCAGATTGTGGTCGGCGGCGGCGATGGCGAACCCGGCCATCAGGGCGAGCAGCCCGATGCCCAGCGTGCCGGCCACGGAGAATATCGCCGCGGCCAGCGCCGGGGCCGCCCCGATCAACCGGTAGAACTGCAGGTGGGGCGCGAAGAAGGCCGCCACCGAGTCCAGCACGATCACGAGCAGCGGAAACAGGAGCGCCGGCGAGAAAGGCCGGCCCTCTTCCCGTATCCGCTGGGAGAGCCGCTTCTGGGCGATCACCTGCCTGAGCGACCGAACGGCGGTGCCGCGGGCTGCGATGACCCCCCTGACCTGCACACCCATGTTTTTGTCCTTAGGCGGAGACGGTTCACAGAAGCCTGTTTATGGACGGAACTACCTGAAATATGTCCATATGCCCCTGTCACGTCACCACGCTACGAGACAGTTTGCAGTAATGCAAACTTTCATCAGTGCAGTATAAAGCCAGCGGATACGCCGGCACTCGCGCCTTGCGGAAAGGACCGGGTCTCCATGCAGGCAGCAGCCCCGGGGCTCCGGGAACGCAAGAAGGCCGAGACTCGCGCGGCCCTCCGCACAGCGGCCGTGCCGACCACCCCGCGACCGTCGGACGAGACGACGAGTTTGGGGCGCGACCCGGTAGTGTGCACGAGTTCGGTCCCCTCGGCATCAGGCCCGCAGGCACGGGCTGGTCCCCCTCCGGCCACCCCGAGCGGTACTCGGCCACCTACCACCGCACCCACGGGGTCCGCTACTTCCACGGTTGCTACTCGGTCGGCGACGACAAGTTGTGGGGCGTCAACCGGCGCAGGAAGGGCGCCGGCAAGACGCTGGCGGCCCTCAGGACGATCCGCGCGGCCCGGCCGGACGGCGCTCCTGTCTACGTCATCTTGGACAACCTGTCCGCCCACAAGGCCAGGAGATCCGTCGCTGGACCAGGAAGCACCGGGTCGAGCTGTGCTTCACCCCGACCTGCGCGTCCTGGGCCGACCCGATCGAGGCCCACTTCGGGCCTCTGCGGCAATTCACCATCGCCAACTCCAACCACCGCAACCACACGGTCCAGACCCGGGCACTGCACGCCTACCTGCGCTGGCGCAACGCCAACGCTCGCCACCGAGAAGTCCTGGCGGCCGAGCGCCGTGAACGCGCCCGGATCCGCAGCGAGATGGGCATCCGCTGGGGCGGACGCGCGCGAATGGCAGCCTGATCACTCGCTGACGTTCGAGGTCGCACAGTCCGCGACCCCCAGATCGGACAGCACCGCCCGCAGCCGCTCCAGGGCCGCAGTCGTGTCCGAGCCCTCCACGATTTCAAGGTCAAGATGGCAACGATCCATGCCACTGCCCGCGCCGGTGACCTCGCCGTCGAGCTCGAACGCCGCTTCCAAAGCCTCCTCGACCTCATCACGGTCGATCGGCAGCCCCACGAAGACGATCTCGACGAACACCCCGGTCCTCCCTCTCAACCCGGCGAACCATAGCGGTCAGAGCACCTAGGAAGTGGCGGAGCCCGGCGTCCGTCGATGGTCGGGCCGGGACGTTCGGCGTGACGCCCACCCGCCCCGTCGGCCCCGTGTGGAATTCCCCGGCGCCCGCACGGGCCTTGGACCTGCGGTTTCCGATAGCCTCAAGCCGTGAAGGAAGAACACTCACATCAGTTCGAGCGGGGAACGGACGGGCCCAAGGTCATCGTCGTCGGGGTCGACGGCTCCGACTCCTCGCTCCGGGCGGCGCACTATGCCGGCGGTCTCGCCCGACGACAGCGCGCGCTGCTTGCGATCGTGTACGTGCAGCCCGTGATGGCGGCGGGGGCGGCGCTCGGGGTACCGGTGGCTGAGACGACCAACGAGATCGCGGAGGACCTGGTCAAGTACATCCGCGAGGCCGCTGAGCGTGTCAGGGGGATCTTCGATGTGCGCTGGGAGTTTCACACGTTCCGCGGCGACCCCTACAACGGTCTGGTCGAGGCGGCCGACGAGCTGAAGGCGGACGCGGTCGTGGTGGGCGCCTCCGAGCAGGCCGGCCACCGCATCATCGGGTCAGTCGCGATCCGGCTGGTGAAGGCGGGGCGCTGGCCGGTGACGGTCGTACCGTAGGTGGTCGACCGCTCGCCGCACCGTTCGCCGACGAACAGCGACCGCCCACCGCACGGCTCGGTTCCGGCCCTGTCCCGGCGGCCCGCCGCGCGCTGCCATACGGCCATGACGGCCGGAACCACCACTCCTACCGGGACGACCGCCGAGCACGAGCTGGCCGAGCTGCGGCCTCTGCCTTGTCGTGCTCAGCGTCCGGGTCTCCGAACTTCGCCAGTGCGTTCTCCGTGCGCAGTTCTCCGTCCCGAGATGCGGATTCCATCCGGGCACACGCGGGTCAGGACGTCGAGCGCGCCGCCCGAAGGGCACGCTTTCCAACTGTGGTGGTGGGGTGTTGGGGTGTGTGCGGGAGCGTTCACTTGGGTTCATGGGCGCATGGTCGGAGTGCGGGAGTGGGCCTCTGGTCTCGCCTGAACGTCCGCGAACGGCGGTGAATGAGACGGAAACTGAGACGGTGGCGACCGGCCGGGTACATGCTCCTGCCCAGATGAGCGCTCAAAGGTAAGTCGCCACCGCGGTCCCGGCTTCGGTGTTGGGGCGAGCCGTACCGCCCAAGGTGTGCCCGGGCCTGTCCTCCGCTGTCCTGTACCAGCTGCTGTTGACTGCTTGCCATCGATGATGGGGCGGTGGGGACCAAGCGTCCTCCGGCGAGCTGAGGATGCAATCAGTCGTGACGGCGCTCTACCTGACTGGACCTTCGTCTTCTCCTTGCTGTTCGTCAGGCATGTCCAGGATGGCCTCTCGGGTGTAGTGAGGGCTCCCTGGGGGTGGGGCCGCCCCAGGGGCCATGAGTTCGGCGAGGAGCCTGCTCAGGTCGTCCGTGGACAGCGCCAGGCCCAGGGTCTGCACGATGCGCAGAGCGCAGTCCCGGATGGACTGAGCGCTCTTCTCGGGCGCTGCCGTGCTCCTGATCTCGTCACACACTCGGCTGAACTGCTCAGCGCTGATCGTTGGCCGACTAACCGGTTGCGCCATGGTGCGCTCCTCCTGGAAGAACGGGCCGTTCCACCCGCTCTTCCAGAAAGCGCTGAGCGCACCCCAACGGCAACTGGAGAGCCAGCGCGCAGACGCTCGACCAAAGCCGCATTAGGAGATCACCTGCACGCACTTGTTCGTCGCTGCCTGATCATGCCACTCGACCAGCGCCAGCTCTCCCTGTGGAACGTGGGCCTTGGTGGCCGGGGGCGTTGTCTCCTGCGTGGGCGACCCTGAGGCCGGGGCTGGCGGGGTAGCAGTGATCGTTGCGGTGGTAGTCGCAGTAACGGTTGCCGTGACCGTAACTGCAGGCTGAGGCGCCGATTCCCCACACCCGACCACCAGGAGTGCCGCGACGCAGATTTCAACAGCGGTCAGTGCACCTGCCAGACGTCGAGGTCTGAGAGGGCGTTTATGCAGGTCAAGCCCTAAATGCAGCTCTCGCTCCTGCCCTACTCTGAGGGCCTTCACCCCATGGGCGGCGAATGGCGGTCTCCAGGGCGGAGGCTCGGCCATCCATCTCGTTCGCTTCCATACCTGGAAGTCCGTCTGGTTTGAACTTGCCGTGGAATCGCCCAATGAACGACGGAACCGAGCCCTCCGCCTCGCACGTGGTCACGCTACGCCGCGAGCGAGCGCAAGCCGTACCCCAGCGACCTGTCCGACGCCCGATGGGCCCTGATCGAGCCGACGTTGACGGCCTGGAGAAAGGCCCGACTCGACCGCAGACCAACCGGACAGCCGGCCAAGGTCGATTTACGGGACGTCTTCAACGCCATCCTCTACGTGAACCGCACCGGAATCCCCTGGAAATACCTCCCGCACGACTTCCCGACCCACGGCACCGTTTACGCCTACTACGCCGCCTGGCGCGACGAAGGAATCTTCGCCCAGCTCAACTACGACCTGACCGGACTGGCGCGAGTGAAAGAGGGGCGCAAGCCCGAGCCGACCGCATCCGTGATCGACACGCAGAGCGTGAAGACTTCCACCAACGTGCCCGTGACCAGCCAGGGAACGGACGCCGCGAAGAAAATCGTGGGCCGTAAGCGAGGCATCCTCACCGACACGATCGGACTCATCCTCGCCGTGACCGTCACCGCCGCCGGCCTCTCGGAGAACGCCCTGGGAACCCGCCTCCTCGACCAGGCGAAGGAGACGTACCCGACCATCTCGAAGAGCTGGGTCGACACCGGCTTCAAGAATGCCGTCGTCGAGCACGGCGCCACCCTCGGAATCGACGTCGAAGTCGTCAACCGGAATCCGAAGAGCCGCGGCTTTCAGGTCGTGAAAGGGCGCTGGGTGGTGGAGCGGAGTATCGGTTGGATCATGATGCACCGCCGCTTCGCCCGCGACTACGAGACCCTCACCGCCAGCTCCGAGGCCATGATCCACATCGCCTCGATCGACAACCTCGCCAGGCGCATAACGGACGAGACGACACCCACCTGGCGAGGAACGTACTAGGACGTAAAAGGCAATCTGCTCACTTCAAACGCCCTCTGAGAGCGAGCCAGCGAGTCATGAGCGCCTTCCATGGGGCGAGGGAGCCGGGCTATGCGCGACCCATGAAAAGCGCAGGTGATGTGGCGCAGGGAGGAATCCTAGGGCAGAGATTCGCCGGATGTGGCGCTCGGGTGATGGTTCTGTGATGACTGGGCAGTCGCCGGATCAGGCTGGGAACTACGGGCGTGACAAGCAGGTTTTCCATGAGGGTCACGTAGCGCTCCAGGTCCTCAGCCCAGCCGGGGATCACGAGGTCTTGGACCGTGCTCAGAGCAATCGCAGACTCGCCAAGCCTCCCTGCCGGTGCAATGCCTGCGACGCGAGGCGATGCGGCCGATCCGCTGGGCGTAGCCGCCCTACGGGCAAGCAGCGGTGCCGGCCAGGGTGTTCCTGGCCAGCCCTGCTGCCGCCAAAATTTCAGCCGAAGTCGAGCGTGCCCGGCGGCGGGGCCGGAGCTGAAGTGGTCGCGCGCGTATCACCCCCTTGCTGCGTAGCGTGCCAGCACCACCGTCGCCCCGATCGCCACTTCGGTCGCGTCGACGTCCCCGGCCTCGGCCGGCTCGGCGGCCTGTGCCTCGACGGCGGCCGCGCGTTCGGCGACGGCGTGCAGTGCCCGATGGCCTGTGTGCTCGTCCTCGATCACGCTGGACAGCAGGCCCTCCACCGCGAGGATCCACTCACGCGTCCGCTCGGCGCGCGGGACGGCCCGCGCCCACTGGACCGCTAGGCGCAGCGTCGAGAGAGGCCCTTGTCGGCCGGGGTGGCCAGCCATGCCCGGGCGGCGGCCGGATCGGTGTCGGCGATGTGCGCGAGGAACGGGGCGGCTGGCCCCCGTCCGCCAGCCGCTTGGTCCGGCGTCATCCGTCGCCCCTTCTTCGCGGGCGGCCGTCGACCTTTCCCGCCGGTTCCCTGCCGTCGTCACTCGACGTATGCGACCAAACACACCCTTTATCAAAGATCACGCAGCAAAATGCGCGAAAATTACCGAAGAGAGCTGTTTTGCCATGTGCCAGGGGGCCACAGATGGACGCCTCGGACGAACTCCTTCGAAGTGCTGACCCGGCGGCTCTTGTGACGCTGGACGGTGTCATCAACGGTCTCAACGCTGCGATGGCCACGGCGCTGGGTAGGCCGGCGGAGCAGTGCCTGGGACGTGGCTTCGGTGATCTGTGGCCCGCAAGTCAGCGGATGTCGGCCGAGAGTCTCGTGGTGGCCGCCGCCAGGACAAGGACGGTCGCGATGCGGGTGCTGGAGTTCCCCGGGCCGGGCGGAGCGTCCGTTGCCTGCTTGATCGAGGCGCGGCAGGTGAAGGATCCCGCCGGTGACGAGCAGCTGGTCTGGGTGCACGCACTGGATGCGCGAAACGACCTGGCCAGCCTGCTGATCCCGTTCCGGCTGGCCACCGAGGCCGCCGACCTCGGACTGTGGATGTATTCGTCCTATGACCACAGTATGGAATGGCTCGGTGGCGCACCCGCCCTGGCCGCACTCTTGCCGGTTCCCACTACGTTGCTTTCCAGTGTGATCTCGGCAGTGCATCCCGACGACCGGGAGGCCTTCCGGCAGCTCCTGCGCCCGCCCCCCGACCAGTCCCCCTGGGTGAGTGTGCGGTACCTCACCCAGCACGAGGGCTGGCACCAACTGGCCGCCCAGACCCGTCGGATCCAGTTGGGGTATGGCGGCCCCGAGCGGATCTTCGGGGTGGTCCGCGACGACACCAAGCAGGAGAAGCGCAAGAAGAAGGCGCGGGCCGCGCTGACTGCCGAGCGGCAGCGCGCCAAGGACATCGCCGACTTCTCCTCCGCCTTGATCACTGCGGCCACGGAGCAGGAGCTGCGACAGGTCGTCCTGACCCGGCTCGCCGCGACCTTCGGCGCAAGCGGTGCCCTGCTCGCACTCGTCGACGAAGGCCGCCTGCGCGTCTCCACCGATGCCGGGATAGGCATGTGGGAGGCCGAGGCCCTGCACGGGATGCCGCTGGACCAACCGAGCGCGCTACCCGAGGCCATCCGCAGCGGCAAGCCGCAGTTCATCCCCGACCAGGAGGAGTACATCCGCCGCTGGCCGCATGGGGTCCTCTTGCCGTGGTTCGCCCGGCTCGGCTTCGACTACACCATCTCCATCACCCCCCTCAGCGAGACCGGCAACCAACCCCTCGGGGCGTGGCAGATGACCTATCGAAGCGGACACCGGCCGTCCCTGGAGGAGCAGACCCTCATGGGCACGCTGGCCGACCTGGCAGGCCAGGCACTGAGGCGCATCAGGTTGCAACAGGCCCGAGTCGAGCTGGCCACCGCGCTGCAGAAGACCATGCTCCCCACGCTGCCCGCCCACCTCCCGGGTCTGGAGGTCGCCGCCCGCTACCGGCCCAGCCGGGACGGGCTGGATATCGGCGGAGACTGGTACGACGCCTTCATGATGCCCGACGGCGCCATCGGAATAGAGATCGGCGATGCCCAAGGGCACGACGTGGACGCCGCCGCCTTCATGGGACAGGTGCGCTTGTCCATGCGCGCGATCGCCGCCCACGAACCGGATCCGGCAACCGTGCTGACGCGCACCAATGAGCTGCTCGTCACGATGGATGCGGCACGATTCGCCAGCTGCACCATGCTGCATCTCGACCCGCGCGACGGACGGGTCACCGGCGCCAGCGCCGGCCATGTGCCGTTGCTGTGCGCGCGCGAGGACGGCAGCCACAGCGTCCGCGAGCTGCCGGGCGGGCCGGTCCTGGGAGTCGTGCCCGACACCGAGTATCGCGAGGAGACCTTCACCCTGGACGAGGGCAGTGCCCTGGTCATGGTCACCGACGGCGTGGTCGAAGGACCGGGCCTGACGTTGGAAGCCGGACTGGAGCGAGCCGGAACAGTGGCCGGCGCGGCCCTTTATGACGGACTGAAGGCCGAGGAGACCGCCGATCGCATCCTCGACGCCGCGGTCGCGGTAGACCACCTCGACGACGTGGCCGTGCTGGTCATCCAACGCACATGACGGCGCCCGCGTCCCCACACCCTCTATACGGCCCCCCAAGCCAGCCGCGGAAGGACCCTCCGGCCCCACTCACCCAGAGCCCCAGTTTGGAAGACCGCGTATGCGGATGCGGCCTGACCTGGGACATGGCCGACCTGCCGCTCTGTGGCGTGGCGCCCGTGATTCGCCGCCAGTCCCCGTGATTTCCCGCCCTATCGGGCACGCGAGGGGCACACAATGGCGCTGTCTCCGCCAGGCCTCGCTGTCATGGCGACGGGCTCGCGCGGTCGCTCTGCCCTGGACTTGCAGCACGGCGCCGAGCAGAACGAGCCCAAGGGCCGCAGTGGTCAGAGCCGCCTGCGTCCCGCTGGCCCAACCGACAAAGAGGGCCAGGGCAACGTCTTGGGCCGGTGGGCTGGCCAACGCCACGCTCCTCAAGGCCCTGTGAATCACCAGCATGGTGATCGCACCGCGCACGGCATCTAGTGTCCTGCGCCGGAGATCCGTCGGCAGAAGCGGGCGAGTGAGTCGAGGATTTCTTCGGCGGTCTTGGTCCAGATGAACGGCTTGGGGTCTTCGTTCCAGGCTTTGACCCATGCCCGGACGTCGGCTTCCAGGGCGTGGATGGTCTTGTGTGCGCCGCGGCGGATCATCTGGTGGGCGAGGTAGCCGAACCAACGCTCGACCTGGTTGATCCACGAGGAGCCGGTCAGGGTGAAGTGCAGCTCGAACCGCGGGTGTTTGGCCAGCCAGGCCTTGATCGCCGGTGTCTTGTGGGTGCCGTAGTTATCGACGATCAGGTGGATCTGCAGGTGAGCGGGCACCTCTTTGTCGATCCGGATCAGGAACTTCTTGAACTCCACGGCCCGGTGCCGGCGGTGCAGGGCCGTGATGACTTCACCCGTGGCGACATCGAACGCGGCGAACAGCGTGGTCAGGCCGTTGCGCACGTAGTCGTGGGTGCGCCGCTCGGGCATGTGCGATAGGTCGCGATGGCGATGTGCGCCGCGGCGGGGTTGAGGAATGCCGCGAACGTGTATGGCAGGCCCAGGCGAGCGGCGACGACCGCACTGGCGGGGCTGGAGCCGAGGATCCATGTCTGCGGCCGACCGGCGACGCCGTCGAAGAACGGCACCTGCGCGAACGGGTGGCCGTCTTCGAAGCCGTCGAACCAGTGCAGTAGTTCGACGACCTTGTCGTCGTAGGGCTCGGGCGTGGCGACCGCCTGGCGGGAACTCTGCAGCGCGAGGTCGAGCAGCGGACCGGCCGTGGCTCGGCCGAGACCGAGGTCGATCCGCCCCGGGAACATGGCGTTCAACTGGACGAAGGTCTCGGCGACCCGGTACGGGCTGCGCTGGTTGAGTTCGTCTGGTCCACGTCCGCGGCGATGCCCCCCACGAGTCCACCGACCAGTGGCGGCAGCGCGCATCCCAGGTGATGCAGTGGGTCAGCGACGGCACACTCGACGTCCTGATCGACCGGACGTACCCCTTGGAGGACGCCGCCCAAACGCACAGTGACCTCGAATCCCAGGGGACCGTGGGCAAGCTGCTGCTCATTCCGTGACATGACGGCCGGTGGCCGGGCGGGCCCGGATGCCGATTGCATGTTCGACATCCGGTCATGGTTCGAGGGTTGCGCTTTGATCGGTTCGGTCGGTTGTCGAAGACGGTCCGGGACCGGGGCGGTGAAACTGTGGGTGAGGTCGTCCGCGGCAGCGGCCGCCGGCCGAGCAGGTGCTGCCGGCGGCCGTCCACTACCGCACCACACTCATCCATGCGGCAGCCCGCCCCGCCGTTTGGTGCCTCCCCACCCACCCTGTGCCGGCATGCCCAGTTCGGGCGGGGGCCGGGGCGCCACCTACGACGACAGCCACGCCGTCCCGCTGGACGTCACAAGCGGCGCCACGCTGGGGAGTTGCGCGAGGTATCGGGTCACATCGAGAACCTGCGTCCGGAGGTCACCCACGTGACGAGCGGGACGGTCGCGGCCATGTTCCGGCCAGGGAGGCAGCAGTGACGGACCAGCCGTTCCCCCTCAGCGAGATCGTGGCGTCGCAGCGCCCGCACCGCAGGGACGCCGCACGCAACTACGACGCCCTGCTGGCCGCCGCGCGCGAGGCGTTCGCCAAGAACGGCGCGGAGGCCTCTCTGGAAGACATCGCCCGTTGTGCGGGCGTCGGCATCGGCACGCTCTACCGGAATTTCCCCACCCGCCGCCATCTCTTCGAGAGCGTCTACGCGGACGAGGTGAACGCCCTGTGCCGGATGGCGCAGGACGTCGCCGCGCTGGAACCGTGGGAGGCGTTGACCTCGTGGCTGCGCCGGTTCGTGGACTACAGAGTGACCCAGCGGGCCATCCGCGACGCGCTCAGCAACGAGTCGGAGGTCTTCCTGGCCTGCCGGGACTCGATGTACCAGGCGGGCGGCCCGCTGCTCGAGCGGGCGCAGAAGGCCGGGCAGGCGCGTACGGACATGGGCTTCGACGACCTGCTGCGGATGGTCGCCGGGATCACCGCCACCAACTTCCTCGATGACGCCCAGCGCGACCGCGTCCTCGCCATCGCTTTCGACGGCGTCCACGCCGCGCAACGACGCGGCCACACAGGTCGGCGCCCCCGCGATTGCGGTCCGGGTCGGCAACTGGAGCGAGCCCGGCGCCGTCCCAGGCTGACGTCGGGGTCAGGGGCCGGACACCCGGCGGTCGCGGAGGCCGCCGCAGACGCCCAACGCACTGGACCGGTATCTGTGCGCCCGCAGGGAACTGCTCGAGCCCGATGAAGGGCGCCGGGGTTGCCGCCCATGTGTGGCGGGGCATGGTTTCCCAGCAGGCGACACGACGGATCTGAGGGGGCGCCGTGGCGCCTTCGACCCTGCAGCGGTCGAGCTGCGACCAAGGCTCGCGGCGCTGTCGCGTGACACGCGGCTGGTCCTGGTGCCCTTCGCCTGCATCGCCGAACTAATACGCCGGGCGGGAGATGGCGCCCCGCACTGCGGCGCTGCCGAGGACGTTCCTGAACAGTGTTGAAGCGGGCCGTTCGCGGCCAGGAGCGCGGAGGCGTTCGTCGCTGCCGTTGCCCGAGACGTCACAGCCGGGGCCGGGGACATGGTACCGGACCAAGTCGTTATGAGGCTGATCCTTTGGAGTGGACACCCTGACAATGGATCTTGATGGTCCAGGGAGGGATGTCCAGGTGGGACGCCAGTCTCCGTATCCGGAGGAGTTCAGGAAGTGAGGTTGATCCCCGGGAGTGAACACCGGGTTTCATGCGACGAGTGAGCGTCTCGACCCCCGCGTCGTCGCCCGCGAGGAGATTCTCCGGCTGATTCACCTCGCAGCCGCGACTGATCACGAGGGCCGCGGCGACGTTGGCATGTCCGAGGTGACCGCGCAGAGTCCGCCGCAGGATGTCGTCCCCCATAGTGCCCTTTCCCATGCCGCAGCCGAGGTCGTGCGGGAGCGCGATGATGCCGTCGAGGCCTGGTGTCCCCTTGTGCAGGTCGTCGGCCCGCCGCGCGATCATCCCGGCCACTGTGGCGGAGCAGTTTACGGTCGGGACGACGACGATGTAGTTCCGGGTCGCCGCGCGGCCGTCCACACGGCGGTATCCGAGGAAATGGTCTCGGGTGGGAGCCGCACCGATAGGTCGCGTACGCGTCGGCGATGTACTCGCTCGTGGTTCCTCCCACCGGCCGATTCCCAGGTTGTGCACGTGGACGTGCCTGCCAGCGGGGATGTCGGCCAGCGCCACGCCGATGATTTCGCTGTACTTGCGGACAGGAGCGCCCATGGGAATGTCGCGCAGCGCGACCTTGTGGCCGGCGGTGATGTCCTCGACGGCCGATACCGTGCCGTCGGCCACCTCGATGGGCGTTCCCCGTGATATGTCCCCGAGGAGCAATCCGATGTCATCCAGGCCGGGGCGGGGCACGAGCGGCCGGGCGACGGCCGCTGTTCCCGGCCCCAGCGGATCACGGCGATCATTGAGGTCTTTCAGCGTTGCCGCTCCAGGGTGAGGACCGCTGCTGCGATTGACGTCGTTCGATTCGGGCTGCAACCCCGGAGCGGTCTCCATCCAGGGCTTCAACATCCTCCCCGGAGGTCTGCCCATCTCCCTCGACGGTGGCGTTGTCGCCGGGATCGGCGTCTCCGGGTCCCCCACGGGCGACATCGACGCCTCCTGCGCCGCCGACGGCATCAAGGCCATCTCCTGACACACCACAGCGCGGACGCCGCCCGGCCCGAAACCGAGCGGGCAGCGTCCGCGCGTGACGTCGCACCTGGCGGCGTCGGCAGCGCGGCGAGAAACGTTCGATCTGTCGGATCGAACGCAGGCCTGGCTCCACAGAACTGGCGTTGCGGGGCCGGAGCGGTCGTCGGGCTCGGTGGCGTCCCGACGGTGAGGTTGCCCTCCTTGCGGACTGTCGGGTGCGGGGGTGTTTCGGTGTGGAGATGGCGTTACGCCGCAGTGCCCTTCGGTTTGCTGATGCGGCGCGCGGCCTCGACCACTGCAGCACGGTGCGTGGCCAGTCGTTCGTCCGACCAGGTCTGGTTGCCGCTGGTGTCCGCGCCGTCACCTTCGGCGGCCAGGAACCAGGCCTGGGCGACCGCGAGCACCATGGTGAGTAGGTCCTCGGGCGCCATGCCCTGGGCTACGTCGCCGCGCTGCTGCGCGGCGCCCACCTCGGCACTTTTCTGTCGAAATGCCTCAGGTTCCAGTGAAGCGGCGGTGGGGCGTTCCAGCTGTTTCCATAGTCGAAGGCGCATCAGTTCCGGCCGTTCGACCAGGTGGTCGAAGATGGCGCCGGCGTAACCGGGCAGGTCGTCGACGTCGAACGGCACCGACTCGGCTCCCTCGGCCATGGCTCGTTGCAGCACCTCGTCGAAGAGCTGTTCCTTGTTCCCGAAGTAGACGTAGATGAGCCGCTTGTTCGCTCCGGCACTCTCGGCAATCCGATCCACCCGAGCACCGGCGATGCCGTAAGCGGCGAATTCGGCGAAGGCGGCGTCGAGCAGGCGCGCCCGGGTGAGGCTGGAGTCCCGTGGCATGCCTTCAGTCTAGCAAGTAACTATCTAGTTATTGACAAAGGTGGGCGACGGTCCCTACGGTCGGGGTATCTATCCAGTTAGTTATGGAGGAGATGGACGGCAGAACGCGAGGTTTCTGCAGGTAGGGCGCGCGGGCGGTCCCCGTCGGCTCGCTTGCCTCCCGTCTGACCGATCCATCCGAGCAGCGGCGCGACCGCTACGAACACCCACCCTCGCCGAGGTGTCGCATCAGCGCGGCAAGTGAGCCGCCCCGGTGGTCCTCGGCCCTTCCCGACAGGAGAACCCCATGTCCACAGCGCAGACGTTCGGAGCGACCACGAGGGCCGCCGAGGTCATCGACGGTGTCGATCTGCACGGCCGTCGGGCCGTCGTGACCGGCGCGAGTTCCGGCATCGGAGTGGAGACCGTTCGCGCACTCGCCACGGCTGGTGCTGACGTCACCCTGGCCGTCCGAGACGCTGACGCGGGCGCCGCGGTGGCGGCCCGCATCGCGGCGGACCTGCCCGACGGTGCGGGGAAGCTGTCCGTCGGTCGGCTTGAACTGTCCGACCGCAGCTCGATCGCGCAGTTCGTCGCGGACTGGGACGGCCCGCTGCACATCCTGGTCAACAACGCGGGCGTGATGTCCCCGCCGCAGATCACCCGGACGCCCGAGGGCCGGGAATGGCAGTTCGGCGTCAACCACCTGGGCCACTTCGCGCTCGCCACCGGCCTGCACCCGGCGCTCGCCGCCGCGGGCGACGCCCGCATCGTCGCGGTGAGCTCCATCGGCCACCAGTTCTCGCCGGTCGTCTTCGACGACCTCGACTACCGCTACCGCCCCTACGACCCGTGGACCTCATACGGGCAGTCCAAGACCGCCGTGACCCTCTTCGCCGTCGAGGCCGCCAAGCGGTGGGCCGGCGACGGCATCACCGCCAACGCGGTGATGCCGGGCAACGTCGGCGACACCGGACTGGCCCGGAACACGGACATGGAGGCCGTGGCGGGCCTGCTCGCCGCCGGCGAGCTCGCCTTCCCGCCCGGCAAGACGGTCGAACAGGGCGCCGCGACCTCGGTTCTGATGGCCGCCTCACCGACCGTGGCCGGGGTCACCGGCCGCTACTACGAGGACTGTGCGGAGGCGCGGCCCGTCACGGAGCGCGGCACCAACGTCGCCGGCGTCGCGCCGTACGCCCTGGACCCGGACAACGCAGCACGCCTGTGGACGGTGTCCGAGCACTTCATCCAAGAGCGGTGACATCCGCCGCACCTCTCCCCGGCGCGCCGGTGTCCGCACCGGCCGCGCCCGCGACAGGCAGAGCTGTTCCTCGGGCCTGCGGGCCCCAGGAACAGCCGCGGGGGGATTCGACCCGGGCGGCACAGCCCGCCCGGACCATCAAACATGGAAATGCAGAGGCATCATGAGCAAGGTCTGGTTCATCACCGGTACGTCGCGCGGCTTGGGCCGTGCCTTCGCCGAGGCCGCGCTGGAACGCGGCGACAAGGTCGCAGCGACGGCCAGGAACATCGACTCGCTGGCGGACCTCGTCGGTAAGTACGGCGCCGATCGGGTACTGCCGCTGGCGCTGGACGTCACGGACAAGGCAGCCGTCACCGCCGCCGTGACCGCCGCCGTCGAGACGTTCGACCGTCTCGACATCGTCGTCAACAACGCAGGTTATGGCCTGTTCGGCATGGTCGAGGAGATCACCGAGCAGCAGTTGCGCGACCAACTGGAGACCAACCTGTTCGGCGCGTTCTGGGTGACCCAGGCCGTGCTGCCGACCCTGCGCGAACAGGGCAGCGGCCACATCGTGCAGGTGTCCTCGGCCGGAGGTGTCGCCGCGTTCCCTTCGCTGGGCGGTTACCACGCCTCCAAGTGGGCGCTCGAAGGCTTCAGCGAGTCCCTCGCCCAGGAGGTCGCAGGCCTCGGCATCCACGTCACCATCGTCGAGCCCGGCGGCTTCACCACCGACTGGGCCGGTTCCTCCGCGACGCACGCCGCACAGCTTTCCGCCTACGACCAGATCCGCGCGGCCATCGCAACCCGACTCGGCGACGCCCGCTACAGCGACCCTGCCGACGCGGCAGCCGCCCTGCTGCAGGTCGTCGACGCCGACAACCCGCCGCTGCGGGTGTTCTTCGGCACGGAGCCCCTCGAGATCGTCGAGCCGCTGTACGCACAGCGGCTCAAGACCTGGGCCGACTGGCAGCACATCTCACGCATCGCACAGGGCTGACCGGCCACCCACCAGTCAGCGCCCACCAGCCCGCGCCGCAGACGTCGCGCCCGGCACACCAGCCACGCAGCAACTCCCTTCCTTCTTGCCACCCCGAGCCCCTCTCAGGGCCACGAAGCAGTCGCACCATCATCCACACGCGTCCCGGAAAGGCACGATTCCCATGACCGATCTGACGGGAAAGACCGCAGTGATCACAGGCTCCGCACGAGGCATCGGCCGGGCCATCGCCCTGCGCTACGCCAGCCTCGGCGCGAACATCGTGGTCAACTACTCCTCCGACAAGGACTCGGCACAGGCCACCGCCGCCGAGATCGAGAATCTCGGCCGGCAGGCCATCACCGTCCAGGCGGACGTGTCCTCCGTCGCCGACATCCGGCAACTCTTCGACGAGGCCGTCGCACGGTTCGGGCAGATCGACATCGCCGTCGCCAACGCAGGCGTCGAGAAGATCGGCATCGACTTCGTCGACATCACCGAAGAGGACTTCGACCGGCTGTTCACCATCAACACCAAGGGAGCCTTCTTCACGCTCCAGGCCGCCGCCCGCACCGTCGCGGACAACGGCAGGATCATCTACGTCGGGTCGAGCACCACTGCGGTGCCGGTGGCCCGCGAAGGCCTCTACGGCTCGAGCAAGACCGCCCCGTGCTACGCCGTGGGAGTCCTGGCACAAGAGCTGGCAGACCGGGGCGTGACCGTCAACTCGGTCCTTCCAACAGCCATCGAGGCCGCGGGCGTCTTCACGGCGTTCGACCCCGACCACCCGGTGCGCAAGTTCGTCGCCCAGTCCGGCCGCATCGGCCGCCGGATGGGCTCCGTCGACGACGTCGCGGACGCCGCCGAGTACTTCGCATCCGACCTGACGGCATGGGTCAGCGGACAGAGCCTCCTGGTCACCGGCGGCACGTTCCAGTAGCCCCAAAAGGCTCGGAAGCGCGCTGATCTGCTCCGAGGCAGCCCCGGCACAGTCGGCAGGGGCGGGCCGTGCCTGCGGTCAGCCGATCGCAGGCACGCACCGATCAAGGCAGGCGCAGGATTGCGCCATGCACTGCGGATCGTCATCGACCCATGGGCACGCCAGCGCCAACGCCTACTGATCTCTTCGGGTTGTTGTCGGGAGTGATGTGTGCTGATCCCTGCGGTAGGCCGGTGGCATGCGGTACGCACAGGGCGGTGGGCTGACCGCGCAGCGCCGGCGGTTTCGGGAGCGGATCCCGTACGAGGCCGGCGAGCGGTTTGTGCGCGGCGAGAGAACCTCGGTGATCGCGACGGATCTGCTGGTCAGGGAGCTCTTTCAGCGGTGCCGCTCCAGGGTGAGGACGGCCGCGGCGATGGACGTCATTCGATTCGGGCTGCACCGGGACCTGCGGAAGATCCGCCACGACTTCAGTCGTGCGATGCCACGCTCGACCGGCGCCCGTGCTGTGGACAGCGCTCGGTTGACGGATTGCTGGGTCGGTGTGAGGTCGCGTCCCGGTGGGCGTCTGAGGGGCGTCGTCACCCAGGGGCCGGCTCCCATGTAGGCGCGGTCGGCAAGGATGGGAACGCCCTGTCGTTCGCAGATCCGGATGATCCGATGGGCGCGGGCCGCGGTGAGATCGTGTGCGCGGCCGGGCAGCGTCGGCGAGATCCACAGCAACTGGCCGACCGGGTCGGTCACCACCTGCACGTTTACCCCGTGTCGGCGGTGCTTGTGGGAGAAATCGGCCCGGCTGTCGCCGACCCGGTCGCACTCCGCGAGGGTGCCGTCGAGGAGGACGTAGTCCGGGTTAGCCTCGCGCAGGGCGCGCAGCAGACCGGGTGCGCGGTCGGCGAGCAGGTCGACGACGGCTGTCGTGTAGGCGTGGGCGGTGCCGACGGAGATGCCGAACCCGGCAGCGAGCTGGGCGAGGGTGTCGTGTCGGCGCAGGTATACCAGGCCGACCAGGGCACGCTGGTGCGGTGGGAGCTTGCAGCGGCGGTCACCCTCACGGGTGACGATGAGCATGGTGACCCACTCGACCAAGGCGTGGGGCAGGTCGAGTGCGGCAGAATACGGAACCAACGCGGCTCCTGTGCCGGTGGGTTGAGACTTCGAACACCTCCCCCAACGGCACAGGAGCCTCGTGCGTTGCGGGCATCGATCCCGTCACCCGATCCATACCTTTCTTCGTGGGCTGATCCGGGTCACTCGTACGATCAGGACACCCAGGGGTGCTGGGTATGGCTGTCACCCGATAGCCGTGGTTGTGGCTTCCACTGATTGGCCGCCCAGCACCCCGCGACGACTCGGCCGCTGATTGGGATACGCGAACTGAATCGCTCGTATGGATGCGTCGGCGAGGTCGTCTGCTGGGCACACCCCCACGACGAAGGAGGACCGGGTGCCGCAACTGTGGGCGGGGACGGACGCGGGCAAGGCCGAGCACCACTGCACGGCACTCGATGCTGAGGGGAGGAAGCTCCTCTCCCGTCGAGTCCAGAACGACGAGGCAGACCTGTTGCAACTACTGGGCGACGTCCTGGATTTGGCCGATGGCGGTCCGGTGACCTGGGCGGTAGACCTCAACGCGGGCGGAGCTGCCTTATGGATCACTCTGCTGGTCAGCCATGGGCAGCAGCTGGTCTACATCCCCGGACGCACCATCCATCACGCCTCTGCCGCCTACAAAGGCGACGGGAAGAGCGATGCGAAGGACGGCTTCGTCATCGCTGACCAGGCCAGGATGCGCCGCGACCTCCACCCCCTGGCCGAGACCAGTGAGATCGCGGTCGACCTGAAGATCCTCACCGCCCGCCGCATGGACCTGTCCGCCGACCGCACCCGCGCGATCAACCGGCTCCGCGCGCAGATACTGGAATACTTCCCTGCCCTGGAGCGGGCCTTCGACTACAGCACATCCAAGACGGCCCTCATCCTGCTGACCGGCTACCAGACGCCGGCCGCACTGCGGCGAATCGGCCGGAGTCGCCTGGCGGCCTGGCTCAAGAACCACGGCGTCCGTGTGAGCAGCTACGCCAAGAGCGCCGCCGACGCCGCGGTCACCGCCGCCGAGGCCCAGCACACCGCCGTCCCCGGAGAGAAGACCAGCGCAAAGATAGTCCACACCCTGGCCAGGGAGATGATGGCCCTCGACCAGGAGATCGCGGAACTCGAGGCCCTGATCGAGAGCCGGTTTCGTGAGCATCCCGATGCGACAGTGATCACAACCATGCCCGGCATCGGCACCACGCTCGGCGCCGAGTTCATCGCCGCCACCGGCGGTGACATGACGGCTTTCGGCAGTCCCGACCGCCTCGCCGGCGTCGCCGGCCTCGCGCCCATCCCCCGCGACTCGGGAAAGGTCAGCGGCAACCTGCGCCGCCCGCGCCGCTACAGCCGGCGCCTGCTGCGGATGTTCTACCTCTCCGCACAGGTCGCAGCCACCCACTGCCCGGAGTCCAAAGCGTTCTACCAGCGCAAACGAGACGAAGGGAAGACCCACAAGCAGGCCGTGCTCGCGCTCGCCCGCCGACGCCTGAACGTTCTGTGGGCGCTGATACGCGACCACCGCACCTTCGAAACCGTCGCGCCTCGACCCACTTCCATGGCCGCATGAACCAGACACACAGCGACTTGACATCGTGATTGGGAATCAGTGGCCACGCTGAAAGAGCTCATTGTTCACGTCATCGACCGTAGGACGTCGACGCCGTCCAAGGGAAACACGGTTATCTACGGGGAATCATCCGGAATACGAAATGCCCCGTGCGGTCCTGGAGCCGGGTCGCGTATCCGGGTCGATGAGCACCGAGTGGCAATCCCGCCCGAGTGCATGTTGCATCCCGGTCTCGCGGGTCCGATTGCCGGAGGGATGCATACACCGGCAGAGACACCCGGGAGCGGCCCTGTCAGGGCATGGTGCGCCCAGGCCCTCGGGTCCCGTCGGTTGCGGCCCCTGTACCGCTGACATGGTCAGGGGCGTTCATGCTGGCGAGCAGGCGCAGGCATTCCTCGGAGGGGCTGCCCTGCTGCGCGTGGTAGGTGACCAGCGTTTGCCCATCAGTGCCCGGGACCAGCAGCTTTTCGTAGTGCAGTTCCAGAGCGCCTACCTGCGGGTGCTGGAGGAGGCTGGTGCCGGTGGTCTTGTGCTTGACATCCTGCCGGGCCCAGAGAGTGCGGAAGCGCTCGCTGCGCAGGGAGAGCTCTCCGACGATCTCGACAAGACGCGGGTCTTCGATGTCCGCGCCGACGACCGAGCGCAGGTACGGGACGACCCGGGCGGTCATGTCCTCCCAGTCCCGGTGGAGTTCCCGCATCTCCCGCTCGAGGAACGCGGCCAGAATGCCGTTGCGCCCGGGCGCGTTGAACGGTGAGAGCACGATGGCGAGGCTATTGGCGGCCAGGACGTCCATGTACTTGCCGTGGACGTACGCCGGGGTGAGTGGCCAGGAGTCGATGAGCGCGCGGATGCCGTCGCCGACCTTTTCGGGCTTGCGGGGACGCTTGCGCCGGGGGCTCTTGCGTGTGGCGATCTCCAAAAGGTAGGTCGTCGCCTCCTCGTCCAGCTGCAGGGCGCGGGCGATGCTGCGCAGGACCTGCTCCGAGGGGTTCTTGTCGCGGCCCTGCTCCAAGCGGTTGTAGTAATCGGAGCTGATCCCCGCGAGGAAGGCGACCTCCTCGCGCCGCAGCCCCGGGACGCGCCGGTGACCCTGATCCCAGGCCTCGTCGGGCCGGACCAGCTCCCTGCGGGCGCGCAGATACCGGCCCAGTGCGTTGGCGTCTGCGGCGGCTGTCATCGTTCCAGCTTACGAGCGCGCTCCGGGCTCGTGAGTGGCCCTGTCAGTCCCAGTCTCAGCCCGTCCTGGTGCGTCCCACGGCGTTCGGCGCAGGCTGAGGGTGCACGTTCGGAACGACCGGAGGAATGCTTCACATGTCTCAGCTCTTCACGACCCCGTACGACCGCGACAGCACCGCCTCGGAGGTGATCGAAGGCGTGGACCTGTCAGGCAGGCGGGCGATCGTCACGGGGGCCGGCTCGGGCATCGGCGTGGAGACCGCCCGCGCTCTGGCGGCCAACGGCGCCGAGGTCACGCTCGCCGTCCGCCGTCCGGAGGCCGGCGAGCGGGTCGCGGCCGACCTGCGCAGGGCCACCGGGAACGAGGCAATCCATGTCGCGCGCCTGGACGTGGCCGACCTGGAGTCGGTGCGGGCGTTCACGGCCGCCTGGCAGGGTCCGCTGCACATCCTGATCAACAACGCCGGCATCATGATGCCGCCGGAGCTCGAGCGGGGCATCGGCGGCCACGAGCAGCAGTTCGCCACCAACTACCTGGGGCACTTCGCCCTGGCCCTGGGGCTGCACCGCGCCCTCGCCGACGGCGACGGCGCGCGCCTGGTCTCGGTCTCCTCAAGCGGCCATCTCTTCTCCCCCGTCGTCTTCGACGACATCGACTTCCGCTTCCGCCCGTACGACGCGCTCGCCGCCTACGGCCAGTCCAAGACTGCCGATGTCCTCCTGGCCGTCGAGGCGCAGCGCCGCTGGTCCGGCGACGGCATCACGGCCAATTCTCTGCACCCCGGTGCGATCGCCACCAACCTCCAGCGCCACACCGGGGGTCTGCGGACCCCCGAGCCCTACCGCAAGACGATCGGGCAGGGCGCCGCAACCACCGTGTTCCTCGCCGCTTCCCCGCTGGTCGAAGGCGTCGGCGGCCGTTACTTCGAGGACGTCAACGAGGCGCCCGTCGTCCTCGCCCGGCCCACCGAATTCGGCGTCCCCGGCGTGGCCGCCTATGCGCTGGACCCGGAGAACGCCCAGCGCCTCTGGGAGCTGGCGAGCGACATCGTCCGCTGAGCACCACGGGATCCCCCCACCCCCCCCGTGCCTCACCTGAACCATTGAAAACAACGAAAGAAGTGAGTGATGACGGCGACAATAAGCAGGGTCGGTTTCATCGGTCTCGGTGACCAGGGTGGCCCGATGGCGGAAGCCATCGGCGAGCATGGCTTCGAGCTGCACGTGTGGGCGCGGCGTTCCGCCTCCTTGGCGGCGGTGGAGAGGGTCCCGCACACCGTTCACGGCAGCGTGGCGGATCTGGGGGCGTCCGCCGAGCTGATCGGGCTGTGTCTGCGCGACGACGCGGACATCTGGGAAATTTTGGACGGTCAGGGGTTGCTGGCCGCGATCGCCCCCGGAACGATCATCGTCAACCACGGCACCGGCGACCCCGCCGAGGCGGTCCGTATCGCCGAACACGTGGCGCGGGCCGGAGGTGGCTACCTCGACGCGCCCGTCAGCGGCGGCAGCCCCGGCGCCCGCGCCCGCACCCTCACCACCTTCACCGGAGGAACCCAGGACGTGTTCGACAGGGCCCGACCGGTGTTCGACACGTTCAGCGGCACCGTCACGCTGATGGGCCCTGTCGGCGCCGGGCAGTTCACCAAGCTGTTCAACAACGCGCTGACCATCACCAACATGAAGAACGCCGAGGACGTCCTCGGTCTGGCGTCGCGGGTCGGCCTGAACCTCCCCGCCCTGATCGACGTGATCAACACCAGCAGCGGCGGCAGCTCGGCGCTGCGAGCCCTCGGCGGCGACATCACCCCGGAGCTGGCCGAGCACGTTCACCTGCTCATGGAGAAGGACATGCACCACTTCGCCGACGCCGTGCGCGGCGCGGGCGGAGACGACCCCTCCGAGGTGCTCGAGCGCGGCCTGGCCGGTGCCGCCGGCCTTGTCGGCGCCGCCCGCCTGGTCGCCCGCGCCCGGGAGGCCGCGGTACCCGAGCCGGGCGTGGCGTGACCCGCCCGGCCGTTGCAACTCCGCGCCCTGCACTCCGCGGTCGAGGATCCGACCGCCCGTCCCGGGGCAGGCTCCGGCCAAGCCCACCCGGGTCGGCCGTGATCGTCAATGCCGACATACGGATGGGGGCATCGCCGCTGTCGGCCCAGACCAGCCGCAGTTTCCGGAAGCCTTCCCGCAGGACGGGGAGTATCGTCGCGTCGGCCTCCTGGTCGGTCGTGGAAGCCGGCGTGACCAGCACCGTCAGCAGCAGCCCGAGGCAGTCCACGATCAGGTGGCGCTTGCGCCCGTTGATTTTCTTGCCGCCGTCGAAGCCGCGTGAGTCGTTCCTGACGGTGGCGTCGGCCTTCACCGACTGCAAGTCCACCACGGCCGCGGTCGGCTCGGTGTTCCGGCCTTCCGTTTTCCTTACCGGGTCACGTAGCCGGTCGTGGAGCTCGCGGATCAGACGGTTGTCCCGCCAGCGGCGGAAGAACGCGTACACGCGTTTCCAGGGCGGGAAGTCCGCGGGCAGGTTCCGCCACTTCACGCCGTTGTCGACCAGGCACCGGATCGCGCCGAGCATCTGGCGGTGGCAGTAGCACTCGGGGCGTGCCCTTGTCGAAATTCTCATCCGTGCACGTCAGGCCGGGGCCTGTACGGTCTTCGGTGTAACTCTCGATCAAGGAAGTAGCACCTGATGAGCGACGTGACTGCCTCTGTCGAGGCGGTTGAAGAGGTTCGGCCGGAAGCATGCAAACCACCCCAGGTTGGCTGTCGCTGTCTTACCGCACTCTCGGCGGTCTACAGCGAGATCTGCTGGCCGCGCTTCTCACGCCGCGGCCTTGCTCACCGCAAGCCCGCCGCTGCCGTCACCCCCATGAAAAGTTGAGACCTCACACCTGGGCGAAGAATCAGCGGACCGCCGGACGGCTCGCGGATGCCATCGCGCAGCGGCGCGAGGCGGGGCTGCCGGTCGGTTCCACCGCTGGCGCGCTGTCAGAGGAGCGCCGCGATGCGCTGGAGGCGATCGACGCGTCCTGGTGCCCGGCCTGGCCGGTGGCTTGGCAGCGCTGCTACCGGCCGTGCCGCAGGCTCATCGAGGCAGGCCAGGCACTGCCCGCTCCGGGGGAGGGCACCGTCCAGGGCGAGGACCTGGGCGCGTGGGTCCAGGCGCAGCGCCTGGGCTGGGATGGGCTGCTGCCCGCGCAGGTCTGGATGCTGGAGAACATGCTCCACCTGGAGCCGGCAGAGCCTGACGAGGCGCCTTCGGCGCCCCGTACGCGGGCGGACAAGTGGGCGGTCAGCATTCGGGCCGCGAGGCAGTTCCACGCCCGCGAGGGAAGCCTCCAGGCTGGCAGGGGGCACGTTGAGCGGCTCGCTGAGCCCGACGGGTCGGTGACAGAGGTCAAGCTGGGCCTGTTCGTGGACAACGCCCGCCGCCGGGCCGACAAACTCGGCGCGGAACGGCGTGCAAAACTCGACGCTCTCGGTATGCGCTGGTAGCCGCGGCAGCATGGGTAATAGGCTGGGCCGGGACCTCCGTAGGGAACCCGCCCGGCCCCTGTGCGCCTCCGTGAGCGGCTCACTGGCACGAGGCGACACCCCCCCGGCCCCGTCGCTGACACGAGGCGCCACACGGCTGACACCGCCCGGCTGGGGCGCTGCTGGCGGCGAAGGTGGGCGAGATCCGTTTCGCCTCGGGGGTGGGCGGGCCGGCGCCGACGTGCGACACCGAAGCCCGCCGGACAGGCACGCGTCAACATGACCTGTCGGGTGTTCCCCCTGTCACGGCATGGTTCGCGGCCAGTAGCGTTCTTCAGGGGTCCTGCTGTCGCTCTCGCCACAGTAGTTCTGACGGATCGTCCCCAGTGAAGGGGCGCAGCGGCAAGGCCGCCTGGAACACCGGTGATCCCAATTGCGCTCCCGGTGTGACCGCCACCACCAGGTGCGCTGCTAGCGGCCCGTGAGACCGAGGGCACCCCCTAGAACCTGGCCTACAGACTTTCTGAAACGCCGATGTTCCCCGTACGATCTGACACGTGTCTGGCACGACCTGTTCGTACCGAACTCTCGGCGGGTGCGTTTCTTCTTGAGTGAGCGGCATGTACCTGCCCCATCCACTGATGCTGGGCCAACGCGCCACGTCGCGTCCTGGGTGACCTTCACTCAGATCGGAAGTTCACCCCACGTGATGGTGTCGGGGCCTAGGGGTGGCCGCGCGCCCTGGTCGGTAGGGACGTAGCGTCAGCGCATGGACTTCCGTATCACCGCTGAGGAGGATGCGCTCGTCTTCCGGCTCGCGGAGCTCCTGGACGGCGGCACGCAACCGCTGGAGACGCAGCTCGTCGAGGAACTGGGCCCGGACATTCGGCAGCAGCTCGAAGGGCTCAAGGCGAAGGGCTGGATCCTCGTCCGCGAGGCTGCAGACGGAATGATGGTCGTCCATCTCACCGGGCCGGCGTGGAAGGCCGTCCGCAGCCGCCGCGACGTCGGCCGGTAACGGCCGTGGTGACGCTAGAGATTCGCCTACGCGATCCCATAAGGCCTGTGATCTTCAGCCTCGCCCGGTGTAGCGTCGCTACAAGTAGTCGTGGTTCCGAAGTCCGTTCGCCCGTGACACACGTCTCGGGCGTCCTTGCTGTTCAGCGCCTCTCCGGACCAAGGCGATCACCTCCGGATCCCGCACGGTGCGGGATTCCGAATTTCCTTGAGGAGACAGACATGGCCAGCGGCACCGTCAAGTGGTTCAACGCTGAAAAGGGCTTCGGTTTCATCGAGCAGGACGGCGGCGGCCCCGACGTCTTCGCCCACTACTCGAACATCGACGCCTCCGGCTTCCGCTCCCTGGAAGAGGGCCAGCGGGTCACGTTCGATGTCGGCCAGGGGCAGAAGGGCCCGCAGGCGGAGCACATCCGCCCCGAGTAACAACGCATAGAGAGACCCCGGCCGGATGGTTACCGGCCGGGGTCTCTTGCTGCCCGGGTGAAAGGGGGACAAGCCGGTGCGCACCCCTGGCAGTGATCCGCCGCCCCGAACCCGCAAAGTGACAAGGGGACGTCGACCTGCTTCCCCACGGCGAGCACGTCCGCAGGCAGAGAGGTCTGTAGGCGGGTCAGCCCGCCATCGACGGCTTCTGACAGCCAGCCGCGGTTGCGGTGGTTGCTGTACCTGTACTCCGCTGCTGTACGGCAACGGCTCAGGAGGGCAAGCGCAGGGGGAGCGGAATTATGCCTTTGACCTGCGCGTATATCTGAAGTGCCGGGCCCGCGTATCCATCTCAATCGCCACGCACTCGGAGGCGCACGCTACCGGGCGGTAAGGGCCATCGTGAGCGTATCCGGCTCGGAGCCCGTCCCTGGGGGAGGGCTGCAACATTGCGGCGCGCCGCCCCACCACAGGCCCGCAGGTTGGCGGGCGAGCCCCGTGACAGCGGCGTGGGCAACCGTAGCGCCCGCTCCCGCGGGTCATCCGGCCCGCTGCGACGGTGCGACAGGTACGACACCCTCTCTCCTGTTGCAGCGAGGTCCAGCCCGGGAACGTCGACCCCAACGGGCTACCCCCTCGCATGAGGGGGGAGGACAGGTTCAACCGCAAGGGCGTTACGAAGTTCCTCGGGCTACCCCTTTGCGTGCGTGAGGGGAGGACGCTCTGATCGCCACCGAGATCCCGCCGTGATGGCGGGCTACCCCCTCGCCTGAAGGGCGGACTTCCAGGGCCGCTGCCGCGAAGAAGAACTCGAGGGCGGATCCGTTGGGCGACGAACACCCGGTTCTGGTACAGCGGCGGACGCAAGAGCGACAGCGTCCGGCACGCCCTCGGCGACCAGAGCGAAGGGGCCGGGGTCGACCTGAGCCATCACTTGGTGGGTGATCGCCGGCTGTCCGCCGTCTGGCCGGCCGCGACGAAAGCATGAACGAGCCCAGTCGCCTCATCTGTCCGGCTCATTCGGCGGGACGATCTCCCGCTTGAGGATCTTGCCGGTCGGTCCCTTGGGCAGCGCGTCCACGATCCATACCTTGCGCGGATACTTGTAGGCGGCGACCTGGCGCTTGACGTACTCACGCAGTTCCTCGGCTGTCGCCTGTGCGCCCGGCCTGAGAACGACCGCCGCCCCGACCTCCTCACCGAGATCGGCGTCGGGGAGGCCGATGACCGCGGCGTCGGCGACCGCAGGGTGCTCGTACAGCACATCCTCGACTTCGCGGGGGTACACGTTGTACCCGCCCCGAATGATCACGTCCTTCTTCCGTCCGACGATCCAGAAGTAACCGTCCTGGTCGATCCGGCCGAGGTCGCCGGTGTGCAACCAGCCGTCCCGGATCGCGGTGGCGGTCTCCTCGGGGCGCCGCCAGTACCGTTTCATCACGTTGTGCCCGCGGATCACGATCTCGCCGGTCTCCCCGTGCGCCACCTTCTTGCCGTTGTTGTCGACCACCCGCATCTCGACGCCAGGGACCGGGGTGCCGACCGAACCGGGCCTGGGACCGGCCTGCAGGGTGTTGAACGAGGCGACGGGTGAGGTCTCCGACAGTCCGTACCCTTCGAGCACGACACAGTCGAACGCGGCCTGGAAGTCGTGCAGCACGTGGACCGGCATCGCCGCGCCACCGGCGAGGGCCACGCGCAGCCGGGAGACGTCGTAGGCGTCCCGGCCAGGCTGCCGCACCAGCCGGCTGTACACCGTCGGCACCCCGGCGAAGACGGTCACGCCGTGCTCGGCGAGGATCCGGAGTGCCTTCGCCGCGTCGAAGCGCGGCAGCAGCGTGAGACACGCGCCCGAGGCGACGGCGGCATTGAGGGTGCACGTCTGTCCGAAGGCGTGGAACAGGGGCAGACCACCGAAGATCACGTCGGCTGCCCCGATCTCGAACAGCTCGTTGGCTACGATCTCGCAGTTGCGGGTGAGGTTGGCGTGGGTCAGTTCAGCGCCCTTCGGCTGACCGGTCGTACCCGAGGTGTAGAGAATCACCGCGGTGTCGTCCTCGTGCCGGTCGGCCAGGTCCTCGGCGGATGGGGCGGACGCAAGCGGAGGGCCGAATCCGCCGGCCCCGACGACGACCACCTCGGCCTGGCCCTGCTGCGCACCGGCCCGTGCCTCGTCGGCGAAGGCGTCCCAGGCGAACAGGAGTCGGGCACCTGAGTCGCCGAGGTAGTAGGCGACCTCGCGGGACTTGAGCAGGGGGTTCATCGGGACGACGATGCCGCCGGCCCGCAGTACGCCGAAGTAGGCGAGGGCGAACTCGGGCACGTTGGGCAGCATGACCGCAACTCGGTCGCCGGGCTTCACGCCACGGTCCTGGAGCAGCCCGGCCATGCGGGCGCTGCCCTGGTCGAGCGTGCGATAGGACATGGCAGCGTCCCCGAGACGGAGCGCGGCGCGATCCGGATGAGTCCGGGCGCTGTTCACCAGGTGGGATGCGAGGTTCATTTCAGCTCCTCTCCTCGACTTTCCGGGTCTTCCGGCAAGGCAGCCCCAGCGTGCTGGGAGGGCTGCCGGTGTCGCTCTCGCCCTCGACAGGGGGCAGACCTTGTTCCGCCCAGACGACTTTGCCGCCCGTTGTCCAGCGGCAGCCCCAGCTGCGCGACAGCTGGGAGACGAGGAGGATGCCGCGGCCGTACTCGTCGGTGCTGCGGGTGTGGCAAAGGCGTGGGAAAGACCTGCTGGCGTCAGATATTTCGCAGGTCAGCAGGCGGTGCCTGATCAGACGCAGGGCCACGGGGCCGGCGCCGTGCCGGATCGCGTTGGTGACCAGCTCGCTGGCGATCAGCTCCGTGTCTGCGATCAGGCTCTCCAACCCCCACCGGGTCAGTTGCCGGGCTACCCAGCCGCGGGCAGTGCTGACGACGGCCGGGTCCCGGGGCAGGTCCCAGGACACGGTCTGGCACGGATCCAAAGCACGGGTCCGGGCCAGGAGCAGGGTGACGTCGTCGGTTGGTGACTTGGCCGGCAGTGCCTCGATCACCGAGGAGCAGAGGTTGTCCAGGGGTCTAAGGGGCTGGGCTGCGAGGGTGGCGCCCAGTTGCCGCATTCCGATGTCGATGTCCCGGTCACGCGTCTCGACCAGGCCGTCGGTGTAGAGGGCGAGCAGGGTCCCCTCGGGCACTTCCGTCTCCACGGCTTCGAAGGGGACCGAGCCGACGCCGAGCGGGGCTCCGGTGGGGAGGTCGGGGAAGGTGACCATGCCCTGCGGGTCGACGACAGCAGGCGGAGGGTGCCCGGCCCGAGCCATCGTGCACCGCCGGGTGACGGGGTCGTAGACGATGTAGAGACAGGTGGCGCCGATGGCCATGGCGCAGCCGTCGCCGGCGTCGTCGTCTTCCTCCGACTGGCACCGGACCGTGTCATCGAGGTGGGACAGCAGTTCGTCGGGGGGCAGATCCATGTCCGCCAGCGTGCGTACGGCGGTTCGGAGCCTTCCCATGGTCGCCGCGGCGTTGATGCCATGCCCGACCACATCTCCGACCACTAGCGCCACCCGGGCACCGGACAGCGGAATCACATCGAACCAGTCGCCTCCGACGCCGTTGTCCACGTCGGCCGGCAGGTAGCGTGAGGCCGCCTGGATCGCCGCGCTGTCCCTCAAGCCGTGTGGAAGCAGCTTGCGTTGAAGAGCGAGGGCCGCTGTGTGCTCGCGGGTGTATTGGCGAGCGTTGTCCAGTGACAGTGCGGCCCTGGTGACCAGTTCCTCGGCGAGGAGCAGGTCGTCCTCCTGGAACGGCATCGGTTCCTCGGTCCGGACGAACAAGGCCACACCCAGCGTGGCGTGCCTCGCGCGGATGGGGACAAGCATCATCGAGTGCATCCCGTTTGCGCGGATGGACTGCGCCCGCGCGGGGTCGTTGTCGACCCATGTGCCAGGAGAGGTGTCCAGGGTGGGTTGCAGGTGAGAGGCTCCGGAGGACAGCACACTGATCCAGGGTGAGGTCGGCGGGACGAAGATGGATTCGCCGCGTGTCCATGGTGACTCGGGAGTTCCCGGGTGGATCGAGGCCAGGCCGGCGCGGCGAAAGGCCGTGCCGTGCTTCCCCGTCGGGTTGATGCGGATCACGGGTTCTTCGCCGAGCGAGACGAACTCGGCTAGGTCGACGGCGGCGTAGTCAGCCAGGATGGGCACAGCGAGGTCGGCCAGTTCCTGGCTGGTCTGCATCACGTCCAGGGTGCTGCCTATTCGGGTGCTGGCCTCGCTGAGAATGGCGAGCCGCTCGCGGGCTCGCTGGTTGCCTGTGACATCCACGCTCATGGAGCACACCCCCAGTGGCCGGCCATCGGCGTCGCGCAGGCAGAAGAAGGAGGCGGCGAAGGCGTGCTCACGGCGCTGATCCGCCGGCGGCCACGCCCGGTATTCATGAACCGCGGTCATGCCGCTGCTCAGTACCTGGCGCATCACCGCTTCGAGCGCCTCGGATTCGAGGCCGGGCACCGAGTCCGGGAGACGCCGTCCGAGCCGCATGTCACGAGCGACACCGTCCTGATGTTCGCTGACGTCGTTGACCCAGGCGCAGCGCAGTTCCAAGTCACGCACCACGATGCCGATCGGTGTGCGGGTGAGAAGCGACTCCCGCACCGATCCGGCGGTCTCCCCCGCGTAGAGCGCGGCGATATCGGTGCCGTAGACGAGCCAGTGGGCTGCTCCGTCGCGCCCCCACAACAGCGATACACGCAGGCTTACATGGAGTGTGTGGCCGTCGCGGTGACGGATCGTCGCTGTGCCGGACCAGCCGCCCCTGGCGTGGCGCTGCTCGCAGGCCGCCCATGCGTGAAGTGCATTCTGGAGAAACGGCAGCACGAACCAGACGGGCCGACCCACCACCTCCCCTGCGGCGTATCCGACAAGCTGCTGCGCGGTGCTGGTCCAACCGACCACCGTCCCCTCGCCGTCGATCATCGCAATCGCAGAGTCGGGTACCTCTCGAGGTCTCAGCGGCTCTGTGAGGCTGTATCGGAGAATATTGCTCAACTCGGATCACTCCTGGGACGTTTCCGAATAACGGCTTGAAGGCGAGTTGATTCCCCCCTGATCGGCACGTCGGAGGGTCCCTTCAGTAACCAGAGGCTAGGCGTGGACCGCACGACAGCCACTGGGCGCGCAGTACGACCTCCGGGTCGGAATTGGTGCCGATGAACCAATCCGTCGGCAATATTCGCGCAGGCTCGAGGGAGTGCGGCCTATCGCGTCTCGAAGATTGCGGATGGGCCAGGACCACCCTGTAGGGTGAGGTATGGCTGCGGAGCATCCAGAGGCGGCAAAACTACTGTCCGTGGTCGCGGAGAACGTAGGGTCACACCTCCCGGAAGTTGGCCGCGACATAGGGGAGTATGTTATTGCCGAGATTCCGGAACTCAGGGGCGACGCAACCGTCATTAAAATCCTGCATGCGAGCATCGCTGAAAATGTCGCCACATTGTTGCACATCTTCGAGAACGGTATTCCTCTGGAAAAGATCGAGGGGCCTGCAGCTGCTCTTGAGTACGCCAGGAGGCTGGCTCAGAGGGGTATCTCACTCAGCGCGATGGTCAGGGCCTACAGGATCGGCCACTGGCGTTTTCTGCAGTGGTGTTTGGACGAACTCAACCGACAGGACGCCGACCCGGATCTCACGACCGCGACCAACCGGCGCATGCTTCAGGTGAGCTTCGGTTACATCGACCGGGTGACCGAGCATGTCATCGTGGTCTACCAACGGGAACGCGATCACTGGCTGCTCAGCCAGACCGCCGCGCGCGCCGCGCGCGTGCGAGACATCCTCACCGAGAAGGACATCGATCTCAACTGGGCTGAACCAGCTCTTGGTTACCGGATCCTGCAGCATCACCTCGGGCTGGTGGCCTGGTTGCCCACACTGAAGGGTGAGGGCGAGGGGCTGGCCGTACTCGACCGGATCATCAACAAGATCGCCCGGAAGCTCGACTGCCCCGCCAGGCCGCTCTTCGTACCCCGAGACGCCATGGAGTCCTGGGCCTGGCTGCCGCTCGGCTCGCACAGCGACGTCTCCTGGAAACAGCTGTCGAATGTGGTCGAGCACAGCAATCCATCCGTGCACATGAGCGCTGGATGCGTGGGCTACGGCATCGAGGGATTCCGCTCCACGCACCGACAGGCAATGCGCACGCAGGAACTTGCGGCAGCGGCCAATCCGGCCCCCCAGTTCACCGAATTCTCCGCTGTCGCTCCCATCGCCCTGATGGCCACGAACATCGACGACATGCGCGCATGGGTGTGGGGCATCCTCGGTCCGTTGGCCGTCGATGACGAGAACTCCGCACGACTTCGGGAGACGGCACAGTTCTTCCTGGACACCAACTGCAGCTATACCGCTACCGCCAGCGCCCAAATTCTGCACAAGAACACCGTGCAGTACCGCATCCGGAAAGCCGAGGAACTCATGGGACGGCCGGTCCAGAAAGGACACGCTGATCTGGAAGTCGCACTGCGCGCCGTTCAGTACCTCGGCTCGACGCTCCTTCGCACCCACCCCGCCTGAAATGCATGGGATCGTGCCCTACAACATGGCGTTCTGAGGTCGGGTGGGGACCACGATCACGGTGGTGGTGCCGGCGGAGAGAGCCGCCTTGAACTCCCGCTCCAGGTCCTCGGTTGTCTCCACGTCGACCGCGCGGCATCCGAAGCCGCGGGCCACGGAGGCGATGTCGAGCCCCGGCAGGTCGAGTCCCGGAACGCCCGGCGTCTCCTCGAGTACCGCGAACGACTTCAGGATGGAGTACTCGTGGTTGCGCATGACCACGTAGACGATGGGGAGGTTGCGCTGGGCCGCCGTATAGATGGCCTGCACGGAGTACTGGAAGGAGCCGTCGCCGATCAGGCCGACGACCGGCCGTTCGACGCCCCGGTCCCGGTCGCCCAGCGCGACGCCGACCGCGGCCGGGGTGCCCCAGCCGATGCCTCCGCTGGCCGTGGCGAAGAACGATCCGGTCCGGGTGGTGGGGAGCCACTCGATCTGCTGCGCCATCGTGGAGGTCGATTCGTTGACGATGACCGCGTCGGACGGCCGAACTCTGCTCAGGGCGGCGTAGACCTCCGGCGGGGTGAGCGGGCTGTTCGGCACCTGCGGCAGCTCGCGGGGCCGCGCCATCGGCTCGGGCACAGCGCGTCCGGATCCCTCCGTGACCATGTCCAGGAGCAGTTCGATCGCCGTCGCGGGATCGCCGAGGAGGCTGTCGCCCACACGCGCCGCGGCGGCGACCGCCGGGTTGCCGGTGATCTGCACGAGCTCCGTGCCGTCGGGAAGGTAGTCGCCGGGCACGTAGGGGTAGTACCGGAACACCTCCGCGCCGATCACGACCACCAGATCGTGCCCCGCAAGCCGGTCGCTGATGGTCTTCACCGACATGCCCAGCGGGCCGCCGAAGAGGGGGTGGTCCTCGGGGAAGGAGGCGCGGTCCAGCAGGGGGGCGCCGTAGACGGCCGCGCGCAGCTTCTCCGCCAGGGCGACGGCTCCGTCCCAGCCTCCGGCACGGTCGACCTCCGGCCCGAAGACCAGTGCGGGACGACGGCTGGCGGAGATGCGACCGGCGAACGTGCGCAGCCGCTCGGTGTCGGGGGCAACGCGGTCGCTCACTGTCCGCACTCGGGTAAAATCGGCCAGGGGGCGCTTCCAGTCATCCATGGGGATCGACAGGTAGACCGGACCCGTCGGCGGCTGCAGGGCCTCCGCGTAGGCGCGCATGAAGGCTTCTGGGACGTCTTCGGCGCGGGCCGGTTCGTAGGACCATTTCACCCACGGTTTCGGCAGCGTGGTGGCCTCACGGTTGCCGAGATATGGCTCACCGATCACCAGTTCCCGGTGCTGCTGTCCCGAGGTGATGATCAGGGGTGTGTTTCCGTGGTAGGCCGCCACCAGGTTGCCCACGGCGTTTCCCAGCCCGGCCGACGAGTGCACGTTGACCAGCGCGGGGCGGCCGGTCACCTGCGCGAAGGTGTCGGCCATCGCGATGACGGACGCCTCCTGCAGGGCCAGGACGTAGGTGAAGTCCTCGGGGAATTCCTGAAGGAAGGGCTGCTCGGTGGAGCCGGGATTACCGAAGACCGTGGTGAGTTCGAGGGTCCGCAGCAGATCGTAGGTCACGCTTCGAACGGTGGATTGCTCAGTCATCGTCAGTCGCCTTTTCTTTCGCGGGGTGGGTCTGGGCGCGGGCCGCAAGCGGCCGGAGGGCCGGGCGAGTTTCAGCGGCCCTGCCAGTGCGGCGGGCGCCTTTCGGCGAAGGCGTGGGCGCCCTCCTGCGCGTCGTGGGATGCCAGAACCGGTGCGACGATCCGGTCCTGCTCGACGAAGGCGTCCTGGTCGCTGAACGCTCGACGCTCGCTGACTACGCGTTTGACGGCTGCCACGGCCAGGGGCGCGTTGTGCACAATGCTGGTGGCCAGTTCCAGGGCACGCTCCAGGGCCTGGCCCGGTTCCGTGAGGGAGTTGACCAGGCCGAATCGCTCGGCGCGCTCGGCGGGCAGAGGCTCGCCGGTGAGCAGAAGCTCCAGAGCGATGTTGCGCGGGATGCGCTCGGGCAGGCGCACCATGCCTCCCTCGGGCGGCACGATGCCGTAGTGGACCTCGGTCTGGCCGAAGGTGGCGTTCCGCGCGGCCACGATCATGTCGCAGGCGAGCGCCATCTCGGTTCCTCCGCCCAGCGCGTAGCCCTCGACGGCGGCGATGAGCGGGGTCTTGATCCGGGCGCGTGTGATGCCGGCGAAGCCTCGTCCATCGATGATGGGCGTGTCTCCGGCCGCGAAGGCCTTGAGGTCCATGCCGGCGCTGAAAACGCCGCCGGCCCCCATGAGGATGCCGACCCTGAGGTCGTCGCGGGCCTCGAGGCGGTCGATGGCGCCTGCCAGGGCCCTGGCGGTGGCCCCGTCGATGGCGTTGCGGGCCTTCGGACGGTCGATCGTGATGACGAAGATGCCGTCGCGTTCCTCGGTCCGTACGGTCGGCATGTCAGTGGCCGTGGTCATGATGGTGGTTCCCTTCTTCCCTGGCGCTGCTGAGCTGTGGCTTCAGTCGATGGCTTCGGCCTCGCGCAGTTCCTCGATCCCCTTGGTGTCGAAGCCAAGCTCGCGAAGCACGGACTCTGTGTGTTCGCCCAGGTCGGGGGCCGGGCCCGGACGGACCTTCTGTTCCTGGTCCAGCCGGACGGGGCTGTCGATGGTCAGGTGCGGGTCGTCGTTGCCGTCGTCGATCGGTACGAACACCCGGTTGGCGAGGAGCTGAGGGTCGTGGGCGCACTCTTCGAGCGTCTGGACGACTCCGTACGTGAGGCCCGCGGCGTCGAGCACCTCGCGCCACTCGGCCAGGGAGCGAGCCGCGAACGTCTTGTCCAGCAGGGCAACGATCTCGGCGGCGTGGGTGCGGCGGCTCGGGCTGTTGGCGTAGCGCGGGTTCTCCGCTGCCTCGGGATGACCGATGGCCTTGAGGAAGAGCGGGACCTGCTTGTCCTCGTTGACGAAGACGAGGACGATCCAGCGGTCGTCCGCCGTCCGGTACATGTTCCCGAGCGCGTTGGGCGGGTCGGACCGGTCGATGGGCTTGGGGGACTTCGCCCCGACCAGCACGGCTTGCAGCCACATGCTCGCCGCCCAGGCGCCTTCGGCGAGCAGTGAGGCCGTGACGCGTGCGCCCTGGCCGGTCTTCTCCCGCCGGTACAGCGCGGTCATGATGCCGGCGAACAGGGTGATCGCCGTGGAGTGATCGCCCGATCCGAACGCGTTCATGGCCGGCGGCACGTCCCTATGGCGTGTGAGGTCCATCAGGCCGCTGCGCGCCCAGTACGCCGTCACGTCGAAGCCGGGCAGATGCGCGTCCGGGCCTTCCTCGCCGAAGCCGGTGACATCGGCGTAGATCAGCCGGGGATTGAGGGCGGCCAGAGCGTCGTACTCCAGGCCCAGCTTCTCGCGCGTCCGCGGCGGGAAGTTGGTCACCAGCACGTCGGCCCACCGCACCAGACTCTCGAGCACGGGCCGGGCGCCGGGCGACTTGAGGTTGAGCGCGATGCTGCGCTTGTTGCGGTTGTCCAACTGCCAGGGGTAGTTGACCCCTTCGACATGGGGGTTGGGAGGGATGCGGCTGAGCGAACGGTATCCGTCGCCCACATGCGGTGGTTCCACCTTGACGACGTCGGCGCCGAAGTCACCGAGTACGGTGGCCGCGGCGGGCCCGGCGATGAAGCTCGCGAGGTCGACGACGTGCAGTCCCTCCAGGAGGGGCGTGTTGCTCATGATTACTCCTTGTCCTCAGTGGGGTCGCGCGCGGCGCCCGGAACCGCCCCGCTGTCACGGGGCGTCGCGAGACACGCCGGGTCAGTGACTGGGCGCCACAGGCACGAAGGCGTTGTAGCCGGTGATGTCGCGGCCGACGATCAGCGCCTGCACGGTGTCGGTGCCCTCGTAGGTGTCGATGGCCTCGATGTCGCAGAGGTGCCGGGCGACGTGGTAGTCGAGCAGGATCCCGTTGCCGCCGAGCATGTCGCGAGCGTCGGCGAGGATGGCCCGGGCTCGTTCGGTGTAGTGCATTTTGGCCAGCGCGACCCGGGGCATCGAGTATTCGCCCTCGTCCAGGAGCTGGCTGAGACGGAACTGCATGCACAGCATGTCGGTGATGTCTGCCAGCATCCGGGAGAGCCGGTACTGGACAAGCTGGAAGGCGGCCAGCGGCATCCCGAACTGCTTGCGCTGCTTGGCGTAGGCCAAAGCCGTCTCGTAGCCTGCGATGGCGGCGCCGATCGACTCCCAGGCGACGCAGAAGCGCGAGGCAAGCAGGACCTTCTCGGTGTCCCGGAAGGTGTTCACGTTCGCCAGCCGATTCTCGGCGGGCACCCGGACGTCGGCGAGGGAGATCTGCGCGTTCTGGACACAGCGCAGAGCCGTCTTGCCCTTGATGACCTGGGCGTCGAACCCGGGTGTGCCCTTTTCGACCACGTAGCCGCCCACATGCCCGTCGTCGCCGCGGGCCCAGATGATCACGTAGTCGGCGAAGCTCGCGTTGCCGATCCACCTCTTGTGGCCGTTGAGGACGTAGGAATCACCGTCCCGGCGCGCGGTCGCCTCCAGCTTGACCACGTCCGTGCCGTGCGCGGGCTCGGTCAGACCGAAGGCTCCGATCTTCTCCAGGCGCGCCATGGGCGGCAGGAAGCGCTGCTTCTGCTCCTCGGAGCCCAGCAGTCCGACCGACATCATGGCCAGGGCCGAGTGGACCCCCATGAACGTCGAAATGCTCAGATCGCCCCGGGCCAGTTCGAGGATCACCAGGCCGGCCGTCAGGTTGCTCATCCCCGGGCAGTCGTAGCCGGAAATCTGAAAGCCGGCGATGTCCAGCTGCGCCAGCTTGGGCACCAGCTCGAAAGGGAATTCCGCCCGCTCCCAGTACGGGTTGATGATCGGGGTGACCTCCTGGTCCATGAACGCGCGGACCTTCTTCCGCAAGGCTCGCTGCTCGTCGGTGAGCAGGTTGTCCAGGAGGTAGTAGTCGGTGTGCTCTGATCCGCCCAGTACCGGCGGCTCCACCCCGGACGGCTTTGCGTTGCCGCTCGGGAGAGCGCCGTTCAGCACGGTCCGGCCCGGGTCGGCTGTCCTGCCCTGTGTCGCCTTCATGTTCCGCTCCGTCCCATCGGGGATCCGATTGCGTCAGTGAGAACGACGCTAGGAGCGAGCAGCGGCACGACCATTAGGCCCGGAACATCATATTTACATCTAAATTGGTGCTCTTGACCTAATTCGCCCGGTAGTGCCTGCGCGCCAGCCTTGCACCATGGCCCGGGGAGAGCCGCCGCGCCACCTCGGCTGCCCGAGCTGACCCGACGATCAGAGGAAACAGACATGAGCACACCCAACGCATGGGTCGGACTGCTTCCACCGGCCTTCGACCCGGACTACATCGAGCGCGCCGTGGTGCCCTATCTCAAGAGCAGCGAGTACGTGGGCGAACGGCCCGCACTTCCCATGATCGATCTCGCCCTGAGCAAGGAGAACGCGGCTCCGCCGCACTTCTGGGGCATGCTCTACGACGGGTGGGCGCCCGACCCCAAGGAGGGCACCACGGTCTTCATCACGGGCTACGACCAGCGAGGACCGGACAACGAGCGCAAGAAGATCTACGCTTCGGCGACCACGCCCGACCTCTACGCAGCGAAGTACGCCCCCAAGGTCCACGGCTTCCTCGCCCGGCTCTTCGCCGAGACCAACGCCGGCAAGCCGCTGATGCACGAGTACTACCAGAATTACTTCGACCTCTACTGGGACCTTCACCTCGGCGTCACCGGCGAGGCCATCCCGCCCGAGGTACGCACGATCGGCGCCAGTTTCACCGCCGTCCTCGGCCACTGGTATCCCACCGAGGACATCGTGCGGGAGAACATCATGCGGGTGCGCGAACTGCGCCCGCGGCTCAAGGAGTGGATCGACCAGCGGGTGCAGGCAGTGATCGACGGCGACGTCGACGACCCGGAGGGCACTTTCGTCCACTACTGGCTCAAGAACGGCCGAGGGGGCGAGCACTTCCGCCGCGAGGACATCGTCTTCGAGTGCTTCCACAACTTCCTGGCGTTCAGCCAGTGGGGCAACATGATCTACCACACCATGGCCCTGCTGGACGCGGGCCACGGTGACAAGGCCGTCAGGTCGTGGTTCCAGCGGACGATGACGAACAGCCCGGACACGGCGGACGGCGGCGCGTTCACCCCACTCGACCGCTACGTGATGGAGCTCTTCCGCACGGTTTCACCGAACGGAGGCAGCCTGTCGACCGTGAGCACCGAACGTGGTGCCGATCCTCGCCTGGGCAATGTTCTCACCCTGCACCCCTCGGCGAGCCGCGACCCCCGGCAGTGGCACAACCCGGATGACTTCGATCCCGACAGGTACCGGGCAGCGCCCACGACCGCCGACGATGCGGAGACGAGAAGCCGCCAAGCCGGCCTTGCGCGCTGTCCCTTCCCACCCACACCGTTCTCCGTCATGGACGGCCGCCGGGCAGAGATGACCAACAGCGCTTTCGGAGCCGTGTACGGAGTCGTCGACGGCACCGCGTACCCGGTCTGCGACACGGCCGGTTATGCACCGTTCGGATTCGGCTACCGGCGATGCGGCGGCGAGCAACTGACGACGGAGTTCGTCAAGGAGTTCCTGCGAACGGTGTGGAGTCGCGGGATCGAATTCACCGCGCTCGACCTTGAGCATCCCGAGAAACTGCCCGTTTCGCCGCGCACCGTCATCGACGACAACATCGGCTTCCGGCAGGGTCCGTGAGAACCACAGCTGGAGACGCGGATACGCCGGAGTCTGCAACGGCGTATCCGCGCAGTTGTGAGAAGAACCGTGCGGAGAACGAAGGGGACCGTCTGCGCCGGCACGACCAACCATCAGGCGATCCCGTCGCGTTGCCGGGGCTGTCTGGTCGGTAGCGGGGCAAACGAACGGGGGCCGGGCCGACCACAAGGCCGTCGCAGCCCCCGCGCGGGTTGCTGTCCCCTTAGCCCTCTCCTCACACCGGGCAGGGGGCGTAATGACCTGCCCGACTGCCTTGGGAGGGGTGGCCCGTCGTGGCAACTGGCCGCGCGTCCATCCCGGCCGACGGCGTCTGCGGCAGGGGCTGCTCGGTCCAGATCACCTTGCCGGCCTGCGTGTGTCGCGCCCCCCAACGCTCAGCGAGCCGGGCGACAAGAAACAGACCGCGTCCGCTCTCGTCCGTGGTGGACGCCTGATGCAGATGGGGAATTGCGGTGCTGGAGTCGAACACTTCACACGTAAGGGCGTGGTCACAGAGCAGCCGAAGGTGGATCGGTCCAGTGGTGTAGCGCATAGCGTTGCTCACCAGCTCGCTGAGGATCAGTTCGGTCGTGAAGACAAGGTCGCTCAGACCCCAATGCGCAAGCTGGCGCGTAACAGCGGCACGCAGGTCCGCCACCGCGGTCGGCTCGGCGGGCACATCCCAGTCGGCGACCTGGTCAGGTTGCATGCCGCGAGTGCGGGCGACCATCAGCGCGACGGGGCCGCCGGGGCGGACTGGGAGCAGTGCGTCGAACACGGCCGCGCAGGTCTCCTCCGGGCCCACAACGCCGTTCCGGGTGGCGGCTTGGCTCAGGAGCCTCCTCAGCAGTTCGAAACCGGCATCGGCGCCCTGTCCTCGGCGTTGGATCAGGCCGTGGCCGTAGAGCACCAGTTGGCTGCCCTCGGGCACCTCCCACTCCGCAGTGGTGAAGGAGCCGCTGCCCAGGCCGAGGGGCGGCCCGGCGGGCACGTCGGGGAGGTCCACCCGGCCATCGGGGCTTATCACGGCGGGCGGCCGATGCCCGGCCCGGGACACCGCGCAGTGCCGGGAGACCGGGGCGTAGATCGCATAGAGACAAGTCGCTCCCCTGAAGAAGCCCTGCCATTCGTCAGGACCCCGGCCCCACCGGGTCGCGAGATGATCGAGACGGCCCAGGAGTTCGTCGGGCGGCAGGCCGGTCGAGGCGAGGTTGCGTACTGCGCCGCGCAGCCGGCCGATCCAGGCGCGGGCACGCGGGCCGCAGCCCACAACACTGCCCACGGCCATGGCCACGCGATTCTCGGACAGCGCGATGAGCTCGATCCAGTCGCCCGATGTCTCCGATCGTGCAGGCCGATAGCGCACGGCCACGTCGACAGCGTGCTGGGCGATCGGGCTCCGGGAGGCGTGGGGCGTCTCAAGGGCTGACGGTTGTGGTGCGTCCGCGGACGTAGTCGCGTTCATTTCCCGCTCCTTGTGTGTTCGTGGGATCGCGGATCGCATCCCTTGACTCGACGCTAGGCCTGCGGGGCACGACAGCCACTGGGCGCAGGACACCACCTCTCACTTGAAGTTGGTACCAGCGGGCCAATCGGCCTTTCATCGTCGATTTGGCCCTCAACAGCTCGCAACACAGCAGGCGTTCCCGACCGGGAAGCCCCGGCCGGGAACGCCTGACCTGTTTCTAGTAGCCGCCCCCACCCCAGTTGTCGCCGCCCCCACCCCAGTTGTCGCCGTCGTCGCCGTGGTCGCCGCCGCCACCGCCGTGGCCGCCGCCACCGCCGTGAGCCGAGTAGCCGACCTCGTGGCTCTGCTCCGCCGCAGACGCCGTGCCGACCCCTATACCGGTGCAGGCGAGGACGACTGCGGCAGAGGTGACGGCAGCCAGGCGGCCCATGCGGGACACATGTGCACTCATGATGTTCCCCTTTCAGATCTGAGTATCAAGTTCCTCCGTGCTGTCCATCACGCTACGGACGGGCGTGGATCAATCCCTCGGACGCAGAACACGAGAAAGTCAGCACCGTTCGTACTCGGGACCCAACATTGGTCACCGAAGGAAGCGCGATGCAACGAGTCGTCCTGGGGGGGAGGTTCAAGCGGCCCGTACAGCGAACGGCCACCGACTGGCAGCCGCGGTGCTCCCGTCTCCCCCCCGTGCGCCGCCCCGGCGCTGAGCCGAGCGTGACACGCTCGGGACGGCGTGGTGGCATGTGGGCGTGGCGTTGCGGGAGCTGCGCGCGTTCGTGGCGGTAGTGGAGGAGTGTGGGCTGTCCGCCGCGGCGCGGTGGCTGCACGTGAGTCAGCAGTCAGCCGGCCCTGTCCCAGACGGTGAGCGGACTTGAGCGGCAATTCGGGGTGAAGCTGCTGGTGCGAGGCAGCACTGGGGTAGGGGCCACCGAGGCGGGAACCGCGCTGCTGGCGGAGGCGCGCGCGGTACTCGCCCCGCACGATCAGGCCCTGCGCGCGATGGCCCGGTACACCGGCCCGGGTGGCGGGGCGCTGCGGATCGGGATCCCGCTCGAACTGCCCACGGGGCTGCTCGATCCGGCGCTGACGGAGCTGCGCGAGGCGCATCCGGACACACGCCCCAGGCTGTATACCAGGTACTGGGAAGGGAGCTGTCGTGAAAGAGATCGGCGTGGGAATCATCGGCGCCAGCCCGAGCACGCCGAGCTGGGCGGTCGCCGCGCACGTCCCCGCGTTGCGGGCCCTTCCCGGCTACCGGCTGCGCGCCGTGGCCACCAGCCGGCGCGCCTCGGCGGACGCCGCCGCGGCGGCCTGGAGCGTCGACGCCTTCGACGATGCCCGGGCGCTGATCGACCACCCGGACGTCGATCTCGTGGTGGTGGCGGTGAAGGTACCCCAGCACCACGACCTGTCGGCGCAGGCTCTCTCCGCCGGAAAGATGGTCTACAGCGAATGGCCGCTCGGCGTGAACGTCGAGGAGGCCGCGCACCTCGCCGAGCTGGCCGCCGCGGCCGGCGTGCGGACCGTCATCGGATTGCAGGCCAGATTCGCCCCGGCCGTGCGGCGCCTGCGCGAGCTGGTCGCGGAGGGATACCTCGGGCGGGTGCTGGCGACCATCCTGACCGGGTCCGCCATGGGCTGGGACGCCGTGACCAGCCGGAGGCACGCCTTTCTGTACGACATCACCAATGGCGTGACCACGTTGTCGGTGTCCACGGCGCACGCCCTCGACGCGCTCACCTACGTCCTGGGCGACATCGACCACGTCACCGCGACTCTCGCCGTCGGACGCCATGAGGTCCTGATCGCCGAGGAGAACACGACCGTGCCGGTCACCGCACCCGACCAGGTCGCGGTGACCGCGGGACTGCGGTCGGGCGCGGTCGCCTCCGTTTTCTACCGCGGCGGACATTCCCGGGCCGGCGGCCTGCGCTGGGAGATCAACGGCACCTCCGGCGATCTCCTGCTGACCAGTCCATCCGCCGACGGCATCATCCAGAGCACCGAGCTGACCCTCTCCGGCGGCAACGGGACCGCGACCGAGGTGAGCCCCTTGACAGTCCCCACGTACCCGGACGCCGACCTGGCCGCCGTACGCGCCGGACCCGCACGCAACGTCGCCGCGGTGTACGCGGCACTCGCTGAGGACCTGGCCAAGGACACCCTTGAGGTTCCCGACTTCGCACACGCACTGCGCCTCCATCGGCTCATCGCCGACATCGAAGGCGCCGCCCGCCGCGGACCGCCGCGGCAGCATTGGCCCGTTACCGTGCGTGGGTGCGCTCGCGTCGCGCCGCTGTGCGCTGCCGTCCCCCTGCGGGTGACCTTGTACCCCTCGTCGCGCAGCGCAGGACGGCCGCGCCGCCGCCGCCGAGCCCTCAGGCTGTCCAGGCCCATGGTTCGGGCTGCCGCGGCGACCTCGGCGCCGAGGAACCCGGCTCCGACAACGACCACCCGGGGCCCGGTGAGCAGCGCGGCGCGCAGGGCGAGCGAGTCGTCGAGGGTTCGCAGGACGTGGACTCCGGCCAGATCGCTGTCTGGCAGGCGGCGGGGGGCCACGCCGGGTGCTTGATGGAAAAGGCCGCGGTGACCATCCGGCGCAACCGGGCGTGCTCCGGATCGTCCATCGAGGAAAGTCCGCGACTCCTGCCTGCGTTCCTTCTGGCCCGCGCCCACATGCCGGTAGGGCGGGCGGTTGCTGTCGGCGCTGATCCGCGGATCGGCCAGCAGCGCCCGCTGGTCCTCGTAGCGGGTGACCAGCCACGGGGTGCTGCCGTCCCACAGCCGCCCCCGGCCGATCGGAGCCTGGGCCTGCAGTGTGTACCGGCGGCGGGTCGAACAGGCAGCCGGACGCCCGGGGCATGGGGTAGTCCGGAATCTGCGCCTGCGGCGCATCGGTGCCGGGTGTCGACAGGGTTGTCATGGTTCTCCGCCCCTTCCGGAAGTCGGATCGTGGGGACAGGCGACAGGACCAGGGCCCGCCGCGCGTGGGGCGCGACGGGGCGGCGGAGCAGGTCCAGCCGCCTGCAGGGGGGATTTTCACGCGGTGGCGGACGGCCGCGCGTACCGCGATCCAGCCGCCTCCGAAAAGCCGTCCCTAAGGGCGGAGGGCACGAAAGCCCCTGGGTCGCAATACGTCCTTCGGATTGGAACTGGCGCCGATGGACTCTTCAGGAGGCAGTAATCGCGCAGACTTTCCGGAGTCCGTCCTATCGCGCACCCTGGAAGCGGATAGGTCACGAACCACTCTGTAGGATTGAGGTATGGCTGCGGAGCATCCCGAGGCCGCGAAACAACTGTCCGTGGTCGCGGAGAACGTAGGGTCACACCTCTCGGAGGTCAGCCGCGACATCGTGGAGCATGTCACGGCCAAGGTCCCCGAGCTCGGGAGGGACACCACCGTCATCAAAGTCCTGCAGGCGAGCATCACGGAAAATATCGCCACGGTGCTGCACGTGTTCGAGAACGATATATCTCTGGCCAACGTCGAGGCGCCTGCAGCTAGTCTTGAGTACACCAGGAGGCTGGCTCAGCGGGACATCCCCCTCACTGTGATGACCAGGGCCCACAGGTTCGGCCAGTTGCGTTTTCTGGAGTGGTGTCTGGACGAGCTCGACCGAGAGGACGTCGACTACGAGCTCTTCACCGCGACCAACCGGCGCATGCTGCAGCTGAGCTTCGGTTACGGCGAACGGATAGCTGAAAATGCCGCCATGGTCTACCAGCAAGAACGCGATCACTGGCTGCTCGGCCAGACCGCCGCGCGCGCCGCGCGCGTGCGAGACATCCTCACGGAGAAGGACGTCGACCTCAACTGGGCTGAACCAGCTCTTGGTTACCGGCTCCGGCAGAACCACCTCGGGCTGGTGGCCTGGTTGCCCACGCTGACGGGTGAGGGCGAGGGACTTGCTCGACTCGACCGGATCACGAACGAGGTAGCCCGGAAGCTCGACTGCGCCGCCAGGCCGCTGTTCGTCCCCCGAGACGCGGTCTTGTCCTGGGCATGGCTGCCATTCGGCTCGCGCAACGAGGTCTCCTCGGAACAGCTTTCGGATGTGGTCGAGCGCAGCGATCCTCCCGTGCACGTGTGCGCCGGGAGCGTCGGGTACGGCCTCGAGGGATTCCGCTCCACGCATCGGCAGGCACTGCGCACGCAGGAACTCGCAGCATCGGCCAGTCCGGTCCCCCAGTTCACCGACTTCTCCACCGTTGCTCCCATCGCCTTGATGGCTACGAACGTCGATGACATGCGTGCTTGGGTGTGGGACATCCTCGGGGCTTTGGCGGTCGATGACGAGAACAGCGCGCGGCTTCGAGAGACCACACAGATCTTCCTGGACACCGGCTGCAGTTATACCGCTACCGCCAGTGCGCAAATACTGCACAAGAACAGCGTGCAGTACCGCATCCGGAAAGCCGAAACAATCATGGGACACCCGGTCCAGAAAGGGCACAGCGATCTGGAAGTCGCGCTGCGGGCCGTTCAGTACCTCGGCTCGACGCTCCTTCGCACCCGCCCCGCCTGAAATGCTCGGCGATGCCGTCCCCGGGCGGATCCAGCTGGAAACCGCTGCGGGCGCGGTCGGCGTCGGCGTCGCCGGTCAGGGTGGACTCGGTCGGTCGCCGTCAGTTCGGTGGCCGGCAGGGGTCCTTCGCGCAGCGGGGCGCGGATCAGCAGCCGGGAGGGCGAGCGCCTGAGGGGTCCTCGCCACCGCTCCCGGAGCGTCGGCGCCGATCCCATGCACCATCGCCGTCTGCCGCGGCTGCGCCCCGGAGATCCCGGGCGTCCACGGCACGGGCGCGCAGGAGGGTCACCGCCGTACGCGAGATCCCAGCCCGATCCACGAGAATGATCTCGCGCTGGATCTCGTTGTTGCCGCCGCCGGAGGTGATGATCACCGCCGAGCAGTAGCCGAGCTCCAGTTCGCCGTGCAGGACGGCGCCCGCGGAGCCGTCCATCAGCAGGCCGGCGGCGACGGCCTCCATGAGCCAGGCGGTAACGTCCCGGAGGGCCTCGCAGCCGTAGATTTTGACGGCGGAGGCGTTGCCGTCCCGTAGGGCGCGTGTCTTCCGGGAGGCGAGGTCGGTCCCGGCGTCGGGCTAAGTGAGCGTTTGATTCTCGGTTGTCTGTTTCATTTGGCTTAGCTGTCGCGCCAGTTGGGGGTGGCTTCGTGGGTGAGGCGGCGGGTCATGAGGTTGATGGCGGCAAGCTGGATCATGGCGGCTGAGCGGTGGGGGTGGGTTTCGTAGTCGCGGGCCAGGCGGCGGTGGTGCATGAGCCAGCCGAGGGTGCGTTCGATGACCCAGCGGCGGGGTTGGACGTGGAAGCCGCGGACGGTGGGGTCGCGTTGGACGATCTCGAGGTCGATGCCGAGGTGGGCGGCCTGTTCAACGGCTTTGGTCTTGTAGCCGTTGTCGGCCCAGGCCTTGGTGATGGTGGGGTGGCGTGCGGCGATGCCGGCGAGGAGTGGGGTGCCTGCGGCGGAGTCGTGAACGCTGGCGGCGGTGACCGTGACGGCCAGGAGGAGGCCGAGGGTGTCGGTGACGATGTGCCGCTTGCGTGTGTGTCCTGAACGCGAAAGGGAGTTGATGGTAGCGAACTTCAAATAGCGGTGCTGTGCGGGAGATGAAGGTTTGGCCCTTCGAAGCCGCCCTGC
>NZ_JBSFVT010000021.1:0-125404 GCF_053592455.1 Streptomyces sp. NPDC002676
CGTGGACGGCACCCGCGACATCCTCGGCATCTGGGCCGGCGACGGCGGCGAGGGCGCCAAGTACTGGCTGCACGTGTTCACCGAGCTGAAGAACCGCGGCCTGGACGACGTGCTGATGCTGGTCTGTGACGGACTCAAGGGCCTTCCCGAGGCCGTGGAGACCATCTGGCCTCGCACGATTGTTCAAACGTGTGTGGTTCACCTGCTGCGGAACTCGTTCCGTTACGCCGCCCGCCAGGACTGGGACAAGGTCGCCAAGGCACTCAAGCCCGTCTACACCGTGCCCAACGAGGACGCGGCCACGGAGCGGTTCTTGGAGTTCCAGGAAGCGTGGGGCCGGAATTATCCGGCGATCGTGAAGCTGTGGTCGGACGCCTGGGCCGAATTTGTGCCGTTCCTCTCCTTCGACGTCGAGATACGCAAGGTCATCTGCAGCACGAACGCGATCGAAAGCGTCAACGCCCGCATCCGCAAGGCCGTCCGCGCCCGCGGCCACTTCCCCAACGAGGCCGCCGCCCTCAAGTGCATCTACATGGCACTGATGAGCCTGGACCCGACCGGCAAGGGTCGCAAGCGGTGGACCATGCGCTGGAAGGCACCCCTGAACGCGTTCCAGATCACCTTCGAGGGCCGCCTGACCCCAAGCAACAACTGACACCTCAACAACCGAGATCAGCCGTTGACCCCCCCCGTCCAAAGCGGTGCGTCACACTGATCGGCCCGGAAAACGAGACGTCGAAGCGATGTCCGTGGTGGCCCGTAGAGTGCACAGCGCCCGGCTGGAGAAACGGCTGCGGCTGTCGGTGGCAGGGAGACAAACAGGAGGACCTGCGGGTGGGGAACGTGAGGACGGGCGAGGAACGGGAGCACTGGGAGCTGCTTCCCGGAGTTGGCGTGGGACCACTGCGGTTCGCAATGAGCCCGGCCGAGGTCGCCGACGCACTCCAGGTATCCGGACCCCGGGAACGGGTGGGCGGGCCATACGCGCAGGAGGACTTCCCCGACGGGGTGAGCGTGTTCTACGACGCCGCAAAGCTGGCATGCGTCGCGCTGGATGCGGCCACCGGCCCGCAAGTCGCCCTCGCCGATGTCCCCCTGACCGGGCGCGATCCCCAGCAGACACAGCAATGGCTCCTTGACTACGCCGCTGAACACGGCAACTGCCTGCTCTACACCCTCGACGGCTCACTCGCACTGACCGATCTCGGGCTCCTCCTGCGCTCACAACAGGTCGGCAACGCGCACCTGACGCGTCCGCTCATCGTGATCGAGGAGTGGCTCGAGTCGACCTACTACCGGGACCACCTACCGCTGGAAGAAGCCCCCACCAAGCCGGAGTAACTCTGGGGCCAACTCAACCCGCTGCCAGAGATCAACAGTCCCACACAGCCCACAGCGGAGAACCAAAAACCACACCGACGCCGTCCACACCCCGACGACCACCGAAACTGCGCAGCACCCAATCAACCTGCGCAACGCCCCCAACCGATGGCATCACCGCAGATCAAATACCCGGCCGACCGCCAACCCTGCTCACCATCAATGGGTGATCAAGCACCCAACCCCAACCAACACACCTGCACAATCCCAGCTCACAGCCCTGCCCACTACGCAGAAAAACTGGTCCCTGACACTCGGTGTCACTGAAAACGTCATCCCAATGAGATCAGTATTCGGCGCCAAATCGACACAACCTCTGTCCATATTTCACTGAGTGGAACGTCTGTCGCTGAAACCAGAACACCAAGTGCTGAACGGCCATCAGTTCACGATGGTAGTGGACCAGTTCTCCGCCAGTTCCCCTACTCAGGCCATCGCCGCGCCTACCCCTGCCTCTCGTCATGCCGGGCGCACCAGCGCCCGCCCGAGCGCGGAGGCCCCGCCGACGCGCAACCTGAAACCCCGGCCCCGATCCCCGAGGCCGCCGCGCCGCCCTTGCCCGCCCCCACCTTTCTTCTCATTCGGGCAGGGAGAGCGGCAGCAGAGGGGATGTCAGCTCCCCCGACCACGCGTAAGAGGCCACCTGACCTGGGGTGTTGGAAAGGTCGGCCGCTGGTCGAGGACAGGGGATAGCGCAGGAGATGTCGCAGGAGTTTGCGCGTGGGGTGGTGCAACAGATCAAGACGGCTGTATTATGGAACATGTCGGAAGGGGTGGCCCCCTACCGGACACGCCGAAAGTTCGTCACCAGAAGGGAAGCCCCAAGTGGCTCACGAGATCGAGAAGTTCACCGACGGCACCGCAGCTTTCGCCTCCGCCAACACGAGCGCCTGGCACAAGCTCGGCACCGTCACCGATGGCGCGATGACCGCCGAGGAGGTCATGCGCATCGCGTCTCTGTCCGGGTGGAACGTGCGTCTCCTGCCCCTGACCGCGACCGAGATCACGGCCGACGGAACCACGCCGCTGGAGGTGCCGCAGCACTTCGCGACCGCGCGGACGCACCCGAAGACCGGCCGCACGCAGACGCTCGGAGTGGTCGGGAGCGACTACCACCCCGTTCAGAACGAGGAGCACGCCGAGTTCCTCAACCTTCTGGCCGACGAGTCCGGCGCGCACTTCGAGACCGCCGGATCGCTCAAGGACGGCCGTCAGGTGTTCCTGACCATGAAGATGCCGCAGGGTCTCACGATCGGCGGGAACGACGACGTTGATCTGTACATCGCGGCCTTCAACAGCCACGACGGAGGCAGCGCGTTCCGCATCGTGGTGACGCCGGTCCGGGTGGTATGCGCGAACACCATGCGCGCGGCCATCCACGGGGCTCGTTCCTCGTTCGTGGTGCGGCACACCGCCGGAGCCAAGGCCCGCATCGCGCAGGCCCGTTCCGCACTCGGTCTGACATTCCGGTACGCCGAGGAGTTCGAGCAGGCCGCACAGCGCATGATCGAAGCCGAGATGACGCTCAGCGAGCTGAAGTCGGTGGTGGACGAGCTGTGGCCGGTCAAGGACAGCGCTCACGCCCGCGCCAAGACCAACCAGCGCCAGCGCTGGGGGGCGATCTCGAACCTGTTCGAGCACGCCGACACCCAGGCCGGTATCCGGGGCACGCGGTGGGCCGGATACAACGCGCTGACCGAGTACGCCAACCACGTCGCCCCGACCCGGGGCAAGACCGATGCCGAGAAGGCGGACGCCCGCGCCGAGCGGGTCATCAGCGGAGCGGCGAACGACCTGATGGAGAAGGCATTCGCCCTCACCACGGTCTGACCCCCTGAACGCCGGGTGGGCACCCCAACTCCCCCATGGGGGTGCCCGTCCGGCCCCACCGGCCAGCAGTGGCCGCATCCGCCCGGAGCGCGGAGCGCTCAACCCCGCATCAGGAGCGCGGAGCGCTGCCCGCCGGCCCCTGCCGCGTAGCGGCAGCGCATCGCGTCTGTGGAGCAGCCCGCGCGCCAAGAACACGTTCGTCCCTCCCTGCGCCCAGGCCGCGCCGGCGGACGCCCATCAACTCGACACCCACCGCCCACCCACCGCCCCACGGAAGGCCATCCATGCCCATCCCGAAGTGGAAGATCAAAGGCATCGTCGACGACTGCGACACGTGCGGCTGCTGCGGCCGCCGCGGACTCAAGCGCACCGTCGCGATGATGCCGCTGGACGCCGACGGGAACGAGGACGGCACCGCCGAAGACGTCGTTTACTACGGCACGTCGTGCGCCGCTACCGCGCTGAGCTGGACGCAGGGCAAGGTGACCGACACCGCGCGCGCCGCCCAGGCCGAGCGGGACCAGCGCGACAACTGGGCGCGCCGGATGCTCAGCATCTACGCCCCGGTGGAGTTCGCCCCCGTACGCGACAAGGCCCGCGTCTACTACGGCCGCACCCAGCAGCAGCGGTACACGGGCGTGAAGGCGACCGAGGAAGTGGCGAAGCTGCTGGCCGAGGCCCGCGCCACGCTGGCCGACACCACGACAGGCCCGGCCCGCCCGTGGCGAATCGAGGACTTCCGCCGCTACGTCGTGATCTTCACCAGCGACGACCGGATCTCCCTCGTGCGACGCGTGCCAGAGGAGGAGGCCGAGCGCCAGGAGCAGGCCGCCGCCGCCCAGCGCCGCGCCGACGAGATCCGGGGCAGCGTCCTGGTCGTGGCCGCACTGAACACCGGGGCCGCGCGCGACGTCGCGTACGCCGACGAACTGACCCGCGAGTGGAACACGAAAGCCTGGCAGGCCGCCCATGCCTGAGACCGCGCCCGCGCCCCGGCTGTTCATCGGGAGCCGCGTCACCTACCACGGCACCATCACCGAGATGCACGACCGCCCCCTGTACCTCCTGCCGTGCACGTGATTCGGCCACTGCGACGCCTGCTGGGAGCAGGACGACGAGTTCGGCGAGCGGCGCCCGATGGAGCGGGACCACTTCATGGCGGTCGGCCTCACCGCCGAACACCGCCTGCAGCACGTCCGCCGGGCGCACCTGGTCCCGATCCCGCACGAGTGGCCCGCGGACGCCGTTCCGTTCAACATCAACGGCTACTGGTACGCCGCCGCGTACGCCACGGCATGCGGAAGCGACCGGGCCCGAACGGTGCACTTCTACACCGCCGAGGACTTCATGGGGCGCACGTGGTGCCACTTCCGGGAGCCTGCGCCCGACGTGCGTCGCCTGGACGAGCAGGGCCGCCGCCGCCCCGTCATCTGACCGAGTCCCGCGCGCCACAGCGCGCGGGACACCCCCGCCCGCCGCGCGCAGCCGGCCCCCAAACCGTCGCCCAGCTGGAGTCACCGTGACGAGCCTGCACCCCGACCAGCCCGCCCGCGCCGACCGCCGCACCCTGCCCTATCCCGGAGACGAAGCGATCAACGCCGCCCGCGACCGCGCGCACCAGGCATTCGCTCAGCTCTTCACCGCCCTGGGTGCCGGACGTCACCGCCTGCACTACGCCGCGGTGGACGTCGACGGCCGGTATGCCCTGGCCAGCGCCACCGTCGACGTGACGACCGCCCCCGCATGGCACCTGGACGCCGACCCGGACGAGTTCACCGTCATCGAGGCCGCCGTGACGGCCGCCCTGGAGGGCAGTTGCACCGTCCTGGCCACCCTGGTCGTGCAGACCGAGCAGGCCCCGGGCCCGGTCGTGTGCGGGTGGCGGATCGAGCGCGGATGGCTGCACGGCATGGGGACCGCCGTCGTGCAGGCCGCCGTACGGCCCTGCGCGAGCAGCTCAACGCCTCTCGCCCGCGCCTACTCCGCGCCGTCCCGTCCGAGGCGGACCCCGCCGGAGCCGTGCGCTACTGCCTCACCGGTGCCGCCAGCGGAACCGTCCACGTGATCGCGACCAGCAGCCCCGCCCGGTGGGACCGGTTCGACGCCGTCCGGGCCACCCTCGGATCCGCCAGCGCGCGGGAGTGGCCCGCCGAGCCGCTGGTGCGCATCCGAGGCCGCGCCTACCAGGGCAACACGCTCAGGGTGCTGGCCTACTCCGCCGACGTGCCCTGAGGGTGGCAGGACCCGATGTCCCTGGTCGACACCGACGACCGCCCCGCGCCCGAGCAGGCCAGCCAGACGTTGACCGCCATCCTGCGCGCGTGCGCCGGCGACTACGCCGCGCGCAGCGACTTCCCCAGCCTCCAGCACGCGGCCCGTCACCGCGACACCCCGCAGCTGCTGAAGGGGCTGGACGCGATGATCTCGCACGCGGAACGGGCACAGGCCCGCTGGCTGGAGGAGGCCGAGGCCCACCGGGCCGAGGCCGCCCGCAGTCTCGCCGCGTGGTGGACGCTGGCCCGCTGGTTCACCGACCGCCCGCACCCGGTGCTCGCGCTGCTGCTGGCACCGGACCGCGAGAGCCTGGCCCACCGCGCCAAGTACCTGCCGAAGTGGGCCGAGATCAGCAGGGGCGCAGCCGACGCGGAGGGCCGCCGTCTGACGCTCTTCCGGTCGGAGTACGAGGGGTTGACCCGGCCCACCGCCGCGCCGGAGAGCGAAGAGCGCGCGTACTTCGTGATCGGTCAGTGGACGGGCGGGGGCGACGTCGACATCTGGCACGTGGAGGCGGCCCCCGCCGATCCGGGCGAACGGGCCGACGTCCACGAGCAGCACCAGGAGGACGCCGAAGAGACCTTCGGCAGCGTCAACGTCGTCTACGCCGCCAGCCCGCAGGCAGCAGCCGACCAGGCCCGCAGGGAAGCGCGCGAGACCAGCGAACGCAACCACCGCGAGCTCACCCGCCCGTAGGCCGACGAGCCCGCGCCCCGGGGTGGCCTGCCGCCAGGCCGCCCCGGCCCCGCCCCTTGTCCTGCCCCTGATCACGAGGAGAGACGACCCGTGGCAACGTTCACCCACGCCACCCCGGAACGCTGCGCCCAGCTGGGCCGCGCCCTCACCGCCGCCGGCCTCACCTGGAGCGACAACGGCCGCCAGGACGACCCCCAGTTCCTGGACTACACCGTCACGGACCCGCACGGCCGCACGCGGCGGATCAGCCCCGCCACCAACTTCCAGATCTCCCCGTCCAGTCCGGGGCAGATCTGGGAGGCCAGCTGTTCAGCGCTGATGACGACGACCCCGATTCTGTCCGCCCGCCAGGTGGCGGAGCGCATCAAGGACGCCCCGGCATGAGCAGCCCACCGCGGCCGTTCCGCCCCGAGGACTTCGAAGAGCGATGCGAAACCTGTCTCGCACCGCCCGGGCAGATCTGCCACGCCTGGTGCGACACCGGATACACCGCCGACGACGCCCGCGCCGACGCCGAGCGCCACGACGCCCACCGCAACTCCAAGCCCCCCGCGCCGTAGGCGCACCGCCCCCACTCACCCACCCACCCCCTGCACAGAGGGAGACCATCATGGAACTGTCCAACCCCCCTGGCCTTGAGTTGCTCGCGCGCGCGGTTGCCGAGCAGCTCGAGGCACAGCCGGGTGGAACCGCCGCGAGCGGGCAGGACTGGCGCGACGCCTGAGCGCGCCAGTTCCACGCACGCGACCCGGCATCTCCCGCTCCGACCTGCGCCGTTCACGGTGGGGCAGCGCTGAGAAATCCAGTTGCCCCATCCTCAGGATTACGTATTATGGAACATGTCGAATTGCAAGCGAGGAGGCTCCCCATGGACCTGCACAACGCAGCCGCGCTGCTCACCAACCATGCCCAGCACGCCTACACGCTCCAGCGCGAGGCTGGCGCCGCCCTCACCCTGGGCGCCCAGAGCGACCCCCGGCGGCTGGCCCGACTCGCCCACCGGGCCGAACGCGCCGTAGAGCTGACCGTGTTGTGGGACGGAGTCCTCTACGAGGCCCACGCCACCGACCAGCGCGACCTTTTCCCGCTCGCCGACCCCGCGCGTATCGTCGCCGCCGCCCGCACCCTGCGGACCCTCACCCGCGACGGCATCACTCGGGCGTACGACCTGACCTGCGAGCAGTTCCCCGACAGCACCCCGGAGAGCCCCGCCAGGCACTGGGCAGCACGGCTCTTCCTGCTCCACACCAACATCGTCGATCACCTGCCCGGCGCCTTCACGGCCCTCGCCGTCCTCGCCGAGCTGCACGCCCGGCTCACCGACGTACGGCTGTCGGTCGAAACCACGGCCGCGCTGGAGCTGGTCACCGCCCTGCGCGAACGACGCGACGCCGCACCGGTGGCCGCCCGCGACATCCCCGCCTGCGCGGGCGAGATCCTGATCCGCGCGCTGGAACTCGCCGCGTTCCAGGGGTGCGGCCTCACCAGCGCACCCGGCCCCGGCAACACCGCCGTACTCGTCCCGCTGGTCGAAGGCTGGAGGATCCAGGTCGACGACGAGGGCTCCGCCGGGCACGCGCCGGAGGACCACGGCAGCCGCAGGGGCAGCGGAGGGTGGAAGCCTCGCCTGTACGACCCGGACGGTGAAGCGATCGACGTGGTGCGCCACCCCTCCCCCGACACGGCTGATGACTGCCTCGCCGACAGCGCAGCGTGCGTCCGCCAGCTGTCGCAGTGGCGGGCCGAGAACCAGGCGAAGGGCCCCGTCCAGGACTGAGCACCAGCCTTCCCCGCCCGCCCGAGGCGAAGGAGGCTCCGATGTTCCCCGACCCCGAACCCGACGTACACGCCCACCCGGACGCCGACCGCTGCATCTGCACACTCCTGCGCTGCGGCGGCTCAGTCCTGGCCCCCGGCTGCCCCAGCCACGGGATGACCTCGGGACGCACCTTTACCTGGCACTTCGCCGACCCGTACCCCCACCGCTGACGTGACCGCTCCGGGAGATCCCGCACTGAAAGGACCGCCGCCATGCCCCAGGCAGACACCCCGCTGGACACCGCCGACCTGTCCGCGCTCGCCCACCGCCAGCAGGCCCGGTTCACCACCGGGCACGGCCCGGTTTCCGTGCGCAGGTACGCCCGTTCCTCGGACTTCGTACGGGCCGCCGTGCGCTCCCGCAACGGCCGGGACCGCGCCGCGCTGCTGACGCTGCACCCGCAGGCGTACCCGCTCGCGCCGGCCTGGCTGGCCGCCATCGCCAAGGCCGCGCCCGAGACGGCCGACCACCGCCGCCCGTCCGCCTCCATGGTCTCGGTCCGGCTGCTCGCACGGATGACGCCGGATCACCGCAACGGCATCCCCCGGCAGTCCGACGGCTCGGTCGGCTGGAGCGTGCCCGGCGCGTCCGCGCGCGTGTGGCCGGACGGCCGGATCGAGTTACGCAGCACCGCCGGAACGCAGCTCGCCGGTCGGCTGGAGGGCTCCGAGTGGGATCACTTCAGGGTGGCGGCCGTGGCGGACGCAGACCTGCGGCTGCTGTGCGCTCCCGAGGCCCAGCACCTGACCAGCGTCCACCGTGGCGCGATGCTCCTGCGGCTGGAGCGTGACCGTTCCCTCGCAGCTGGGCGCCCGCGCGGTGGCCCAGCAGCACCGCCGCCAGGCCACCGCCAGTGAAGCCGAGTAACTCCCCCACACCCGAGGGCGCGTACGCCCCCTGCCCCGGCACCGAACCTGAAGGAGGTTCCGCCATGCCCCGCTCCGCCAAGTCTCCGCCGCCCGCGCCGGCCCCCGCATCTGATGACGAGCGCAGGTGCGTCGACTTCGGTGTGCCCTGCGCCGAGCAGGTGACATCCATCCCCCCGCCTCCAGGGCGGAAGGCGCGCCGTGTACGCCTGCTCCGTGCACGCGGCTCGACGCCGTCAGGCGTCCTGACCTGCTATTGGGCGCTGAGGCAGCGCTCAGAAATTCAGTTGCCCCATACCTCAGAATACGTATTATGGAACATGTCGAGAAGGTGGCTCCTTCCCGGCACCGCTGAAAGTCCGTCAACCAGCACAAGGAGGCCAGAGATGGCCACAGCCACGACGAGTGCCACCGCCCAGTCGGCCGACGCCGACGCCGACGAGGCGGACCTGATCGCGGTCCTGCTCGACCCGGACGCCATCGTCCGCGACGACTCCAACGCCCGCGAGCACGACCGCGAGCCCGACGACGACCTGATCAACTCCGTCAAGGCCGTCGGTGTCCAGGACCCCGTCAGCGTCCGGCCCCGCCCCGACGGCACCTACGGCGCGTTCAAAGGCTGGCGGCGCAGCCAGGCCGCGCAGATCGCCAATGCCACCGCCGAGGCGGAAGGCCACGAGCGGCGGCAGATCAAGGCGTTCGTCCGCGCCGACCTGGTCGGCCGGGACGCATGGACGCGGTTTCTGTCCCTGATCGAGAACCACCAGCGCGAGGGCATGTCGGCCAAGGACACCCTCAAGGCCGCCGAGCTCTCCCTGATCGGCATGGACGAGGTCGAGCAGAAGGCCGCCGCGCGCGCCCTGGGGCTCAAGCGCGGCACCGGCAAGCGGCTCGGCCGCGCCCAGCAGCTCGACGACGCCACCCTGCGCCGCGCGTCGGCCGGAGGGATGGACCTGGAGCAGATGGCCACGCTCGCCGAGGTCGCCGACGTCCCCGACGCGGAGCACCGGCTGTCGCGCGCCCTGGCCCGGGACCAGGCCACCGAGGACGGCGGGCGCGGCCACTGGGACCAGGAACTCGCCCTGCTCAAGGCCGAGCAGGCCGACCGCACCGCCCGCAAGGAGGCCGTCGCGGCACTGGAGAAGGCGGACATCCCCCTGCTGCCCACGCAACTGGCGTACGGGGAGAAGGAGACCGCCCGGGCACTGTCGGAGCTGACCACGCCGCTGGGCAGGCCTCTTGACGAGGACAACCACAAGGGCTGCCCCGGCCACAGCGCCCGACTCGACGACGAGCACCAGCCGGTCTGGTACTGCGCCGACCCGTCCGCCCACGGGCACAAGCTGCGCCCGAAGCCGAAGCCGGAGAAGACGGCCGAGGACGAGGCCAAGGCAGCTGAGCGGGCCCGCACCACCGCGTGCAACCGGGCCTGGAAGGCGGCGGCCGGTCCCCGGCAGGAGTTCGTCTCCCGCCTGGTCCGCTCCAGCAAGGCCCTGCCGGAAGATGCCTGGAAGTTCGCCGCTTCGGTGCTGCTGGACTTGCCCCGCTTCTACGGCAAGTGGGCCGGTCGGCAGGAGGCCGAGGGCTTCGCCCAGTTGCTCGGCGTGAAGCTGCCCGAGACGCCGTTCGAGCGGGTGCGCCTGTCGGAGCTGGTCACCGTCTCCAAGGCTCGGCTGCCGCACGTGCTGTTCGCGCACGTCGCCGCCGCGTTCGAGCGCGACATGCGCGACCCGAAGGGGTGGAACGACGCCCGGATGCAAGTCCGCTTCTGGGAGGACCTCACGCCGCAGCAGGCCACCTACCTGCTGCTCCTGGAGAAGCTCGGTCAGGACGACAAGGGCTCCTACCGGTTGTCGGAGGTCGAGGAGCAGGCGGTCGCCGCTCACCGGGGCGCGGACGCCGACGCCACCGACGAGGCCTGAGCCGCACGGACCAGGCCACGCACGCGGGACGGCCGGGCACCCTCGGTGCCCGCCTCCGCACCCGACGCTCACTCAAGACCACACGGAGTCCCTCATGTCCACGTCCGGTCCTGCCGAGCCCGCGCCGAGTCGGCGCGACCAGCCGCTCACCCTTGATGTGCTGCGCCGCCTGGTCGGCAACGACTGGGCACGCCTTCCCGGCAGCACCCTGGTCGTGCTCTCCATCGATCCCGAGGGCAACGGCTTCTCGCCGTTCAGCACGTACGCGCGCGCTCGCTACGCGCCCGAAGCCGACGAGCTGCGAGGCGAGGTGTACCCACTGGAAAGCGAACTCGCCCGGGACGCCGAACTGCGCAGGCTCTACCCGCAGATCCCCCTAAACGCCGTCGCCGCGCTGGTGCTCTACCCGCTCGGCTGACCGGCCCCATCCGGCCGCCATCCGGCGGCCGGATTCCTCCACCGGGCGCACGAGACGCCCGGACCACCCCACCGAACAGGAGAGGGGACACACCCATGCCCACCCTTGCCGAGATTCGCGCATTCGTCGGCGGGCTGTCCGAGGTCGGCGCCCTGGTCGCCGTCCAGGAGGCAGCCGCCGCCCGCCTGGTCGAACTCGACGCCGCCAAGCGCCCGGACATCTTCCCGGGCCGCCTCGGACGGATCAACACCACTATCACCCCGGCCTGCCTGCGCCGTCTGACCGGCACCGTCGGCAAGCCCAACAGGACGGGTAGCCGCTTCGACTTCGTGTTGGACGAGGACTCCACCGCGCAGCTGCGCCGGGACCCGCGCAACACCCGCTTCGCCGTCCCCGAGGGCGAAAGGCGCTACCGCATCCCGAAGGTCCCGGCCTCGTGCATCGAGCTCACCGACACCCCGGCCGACTCCTGACCGCCTCGGAGATTCGGGGGCGGCGCGCCGAGTGCTGCCCCCGGCCCGGGCCCCGCCATCCCGTCCTTGCCCACAACTCTCGCGAAAGGAACGTGACTTCCATGAGCCGCGCGATCCCCGTGCGCTGCCTGGCCCGGCCGCTGGCCGGCGGACTGGTCGTGCCGTGGGTCTCCCTGATCCACAACGGGCACGCCGTATTCGGCAGCCTCGACGCCGACCGTGCCCGGCGCGCCTTCCTCCAGCGCCTATGCCAGATTTGCTCCCAGCCCCTTGAAGAGCGGTTCTTCGTCATCGTCCGCCCCGCCGACCAGCAGCAGGGCTACTCCCCCGAACCCGGGCTCCACCCGGAGTGCCAGCCCTACACCGCGGCGAACTGCCCGATGCTCAACGGCACCGCCAGCCACTACCGCTCCCGCCCGGTGCTCGCCTCCCATCCCGCGTCCCGCCCCTGCGCCGACCGGTCGTGCCCGTGCCCCGAGCTGACGCCGGACGCGGGGCACACCGCCCGCAGCGGACGGCCCGCCGACCGGTACGAGGCATGGATGATCGCTGCCCGGCACTACCAGCTGGTGTTCCGCCAGGACGCACCCGACGTCCCGGTCGGGATCAGCCTTGACGTGCCCATCCTGCGCACGCGCGTCCTGCGTGAGGCCGTCCTGCCCGCCGACCACGCCGCCCTGCTCGACCTGCTGCGCGCAGCCCTGGGACTGGAGCAGCCCTAGCCCCCACGTGCCGGGCCCAGCCCGGTACGCCGCCCCCATCTCCGTGACCCCGAAGAGGAGTTGCATGCCCACCGCGTACCCCGTGACCCTGCCACCCGTTCCCGACGACCCGGAGACCGCCTGGCACGCCCAGCGCGTCAGCGACACGGTCTTCGAGCGGCCGGACGAAGGCTGGCCCTCCGCCACGACCCTGTTCGCGATCGACGCCTCCAGCCCGGCCGAGGCGGAATTGCGCGTCCTGGCGTGGATCAACCACAGCTACGAAGACGACCTCCGCCAGGCGACCGCCACCGCCGAACACCAGGCCGGCCCCCACCGCTGGCACGTCAGCCTGCGCATTCTCGGCGAATTCTGAGCCCGAGGCAGGCGTGCCCCACACCGCCCCGCCACCCACCGAACCGAGAGGAACCAACCGTGACCACCCCCGAGCCGAAGACCCCCGTCGACCGGAACACCCCCGTGGGCAAGGCCGTCATCGCGCTGCACCAGCAGCTGACCGATCTGGAGGAGCGCACGGACGAGTGGCCCGGCGCGGACGTCGCCGACATCCTCAGCGGCTGGCTGGAGCAGTTCGACTTCACCGCCCCTGACCCGGCCGTCGCGCACATTCCGCCGCGCCCGCCGGGACAAGCCTGGGTCCTGCGCCGGTGGGACCGGCACGTAGACGGCATCGGACTGTTCACCGACGAGGACTCCGCGCTGGCCGAGCTCGCCCGGCACGTGCGCGGAAGCTGGGACAACCTCCTGGGCGACGGCGACATCCCCGACGAACCGCCCACCGACGACTCCACGGCCGTGGACCTCTATTACGGGCCCGACCGCGACAACCGCCCGGACGAGGGCTACTCGCTGTACGCCGACGCCATCAGCGGGCGGGGCCGCCCACGGATCGTGCCGCTCGCCTTCCAGTTCCCCGACGCCGTCGACTGCGAGCGCGCCAACCGCGCCGCTGTCTTCCACGCAGGAATCCACGACGGTCTGCCCTGTCTGGAGGTCGACGGCGTCCTGGTCTTCGCCTACCTCGACCCCCGGGTCGGCGCCGTCCGGGTGTCCGTCCACCTCGACAGCGCCCCGGACCACCTCGTGAGGCCCGATGACACGGTGCCGCTGCGGGTCAAGGTAGAGGACACGATCGTGCTCGACGACAGCAACGCGGAAGGCGCCCCCAGGCCGCCGCTGCTGGACGCGCTGCTGAGTGCGGCCGACGCCGTACGGATACAGAAGGAGCCCGTCCTCGCCGCGGCTCTGGCCGCCGGCGTCCTGTGGCGCTGCCCAGCCTGCCAGTTGGACAACCCGGCTGCGGCAACCTGCTGCGAGGGGCCCGGGCCCTGCCGAACCCCCCAGCCTGCCGCAGGGGTTGAGGCGGAGCGCGAATCGTAGGCCGAAGCCGGCCGCTACGGGGCGGGTGCCTCCCCGGTGGAGAAAAAATGGATGACACCCGTCCCGGTTAAAGGTATTATGGAACTTGCTTGGGTGACTCCCGGGCACCGCCAGACCGTTCGTCGCATCAAGGAGTACCTCCATGAGCGGAGAAACCACCGCTGTCATCCGCGGCCGCATGTACGGGACCGTGCAGCTGCGCCACACCGAACGCGGCACACCCGCCGCCCGGTTCACCGTGATGCAGGCCTCGCGCGAGTACGACCGCACCCGAGGGCAGTGGCGCGACGGCGAGCCGGTCCCGGTCATCTGCACCGTCACCGGACCGCTCGCCCGGCACGCCGCCGAGTGCCTCACCGACGCCGTGCACGTGATCGCCACCGGGCACCTGGCCCTGCGCGCGGGCCTGCTCCACCTCGACTCCGCCCAGGTCGGCGTCGACCTCGCCCACCACGTCGCCTACATCGACGACACCCTGCCCGCCGTCCTCGCCGGACGCGCGCCCGCCCCGGCACCGCGCGCGGCTGCAGCCCCCGAGCCCGCACCCCGCGCTGAACCCCGTCCGGCCGCAGTTCCCGCCGCCGCACCCGCTGACCACTGGTGGCAGTCGCCGCCGCGCCGCTCCTGGGACGCGGTCACCGCGCCCAGCCGCACCGGCCGCTGACCCCACCACTCGATCCCGCAACGCCCATCGCGGCACCGGCATGCCCGCCGGCCGCCGCCGTTCACGGAGGTACGCCGTGCCCAGCACCGCCCTGTCCGAGCGCGCCGCCCGCGCCGCGCTGGCCGCCCACTTCGCCCCCCATCAGGTCGCCGCCCATCTCGCCCACCACCCTGCCGAGGAGGTCTGGCAGTACGGCGTCGACCACGACGCCAGCGGCCGCCTGGCCCAGTACAAGCCGCGCGAGGAACTCGCCAACGCCCAGCTGACGTGCCAGTTCGTCATCCCCTCGGAAGACGTGTGGCCCGCCGCCCTGGCCGACCTCGGCCCCGACTGCCCACTCGGTCTGTGGGTGCGCGGACACCAGCAGCTGCCCCGGCTGACCGCCCCGGCCGTGGCCGTGACCGGCAACCGGGCCGCCACCGCCGAGGCCCTCACCCGTGCGAAGGCCTTCGCCACCGCCGTCGCCGAGGCCGGGCACACGGTCACCGCCACGCTCGCGTACGGCGTCGACTCAGCAGCCCACCGGGCCGCCGCTAAGGCCGGGCGCCCGACGCTCGCCGTTCTGCCCCGCGGCCTGGACCGCGCCCACCCGCACGACCACGCCCAGCTGCTGAGCTCCATACCCGCCAGCGGCGGCGCGGTGGTCAGCCTGTTCCCGCCCGGCACCCCGGCCAGCGGAGCAACGCTCCGGGCCAGCGCCGCCCTGCTCGCCGCGCTCGTGCGGGCGGTGGTTCTCGTCGAGGCCATGGACCACGCCGAGGCGGCGATGCACACCGCCGAGGTCGCCGCCGACCTGAACCGGCCCGTGCTCGTCCCGCCCCCCACCGGCGACGTGCGCGCCGACGGCAACGTCCGCCTGCTCGCCGAGCAGCGCGCCGTCCTCGTCCCCGACCCCGCACACGCGCTCGCCGCCCTGCGCTGACCAGCCCAACCGCCCTTCCGTGCCCGGCCGTTCGGCCAGGCACGGACCCCGGAAGGAGTGACGGAGGCCATGCCCCGCATCGCGTACACGCTGTCGCTGCCCGGCCTGAGCACCACCGACGACCTGGACACCGTCATCAACTGGGGACTGGGCGCCGACTCGACCGCCTACCTCGCGCAGATGCTCACCGCGCCCGACGCGCACGGCATCGACCTGGAGCGCACCGCCGCCGTGACGCTGCGTGGCGTTCGGGGGACTCATTCGCCATTGTGGAGTATTGGCTCGCCGCCAGCACTCCGCACTCTGGCGTGGGCTGTGCTTTTTTCGACTCCTGGTGGTTAATATCCTTCCGCCTCACTCGCTTCACTCCTTTTACTGAACTTCTTTTCCGCATGCTTGGACCATTCACGAAACGCGATGGCAAGCGTTCCAAAAGTAACGACGTTCGACACCATTTCGCTGACTGTGAGCGCCTCCGGCCCCTTGGCGCCGCTGACGATGTCCGCGATTCCTCTAATTCCTGCGAGGTTGAAGAAGGCGATTGAGAGCCAGAAGAGAACACGGGCGAACTGCGCAACACGCGACTTCAGTGGGTCGAGCATCAGCAATCTGCACAGATTTACATTCTTCTCCTTGCGGTGAGCGGCAACCATCTGTCGCTCAGTCGTTCTGAGGCATGTGTCAAGCCAGTCCAGGGGGGTCGGGGCGTCGGTCACCTGCTCAGAGAGCCTCCGGGTCTGCACCCAGTTGTTGATGAATTGCACCTGTGCTGCGGCGTACTGCAGTTGCTGATCGGCACTCTTGGCTTTCCAGGAGTCCTTGATCATCAGGCTGATACCGCCGACCATCGCTGTGCCGACTGGAACCGCAACCGCTGAGACGATAATCGCCGTCACGTCCATAAGGTCAACCACTCACTCTCGCCCGTGCCGCGCTCCATACGCTTGGAGATCTCGCAGCGCTTTCCTGTCCGTCTCGAGAGCAGGACCACAAGATTTACTTCGCCATGTCACCACTATGACGGTTGCGAGAGGACATGCCGTCCTTACACTGCGTGGCGATCGGGGGACGCATTCGTCCCCGCGGAGTATTGCTCGCCGCCAGCACCCGGCCTTCCGTACGGTGCAGGTCAACGGGGCGCGGGTGGTGGACGAGTGGCTGCCCGTCAAGGACTGGTCAACCGCCGCCGTCAAGGAGTGGCACGTCGACGCGCCGGTTCCGTACTCCTGAACGTACGACTCCGTGCCCGGTGCTGGCGACTGGTCCGGTACCTCCATCTCCTGCTCGCTGTGCGTCTTCGCCTCCAGCGCGACGTGCTGCTTTCCATCGGCCGGCGACCGCGTCTGGCCGACCTGTACGCCGAGGTTGATCGGGCGCGGGGCGACAGCTTCCGCGCGGACTGGCGCATCGCCGACTTGATCCGGCATGCCGAGCAGTGCGGGGCGCCCGACCCGGGCGTCGTCTGCCGGGACGACGGTCCGGAGTTCACCGCCCTCACGAAGCAGGTACGGGCGGCGCTGCAGAAGGAGCCCCGCAAGGAACCCGAACTGGCTCGCCACGGCGGCCGCGCCCTGTGCGACGGCTGCACCGTTCACAGCTGATGACCAGCGTCTGCCCCGCCAGCCGAAGCCCGCGGCGCGGCAGGCGCCCCCTACAGTGGATGAGGAGATGACCATGGAGATGAATCCCACAGCCCTGCTGTTCGATCTCGCTGCCCAGGCCCAGAGCGTGAGCGACCCGGACACGCTGCGCGACTTGCTGTCTGCGGGCCACCGGGCCTGGTGCGAGGGCGTCGCCGACGTCCGGGCCGGTGTTGACCGGGAGACCTCGAGCCTGTCCGACGCCGAACTCTCCGAGCGGTGCGCCGCTGCGGGCGCGGCGTGGGAGGAGGGGATGACGCGCGACGAGGCGCTCTCCGCTCTCGCGTTCGTGACCTGGGACGCGGCGCCGGCCGCCATGGCCTACACGGAGCTGGAGGAGCGTGCGGCGCACTTCGGTGTGTGCCTGCTGGGCGAGGAAGTGCTGTAAGCGGATTTGGCGTCAGGCTGGACAGCAAACCGCCCCCTTTGGCATTATCGAACATGTCGCACTCGTCCGAGTGCCGGCACCGCCGTGCTGACTATTCCAAGGGGACCTGATGTCTTCCGCCGACCGGCTCGTGGACACCGCGCAGATCGTGTCCGAGTTCGGCACGAGCAAGCCCCGGGTCAGCGAGTGGAGCAACACCCCGGACAGCGGCTTCCCCGCGGTCGCGCGCACCGAGGGCCGCAAGCGGTTCTGGCGCTACGACGAGGTCGCCGCGTTCTTTGCGCAGCGTGCCCCGAAGAAGCGCACGCTGCCGACCTCGGTACTCGAGGCCGACCAGGACGAGCTGCTGACCAAGCGGGAAGTGGCCCAGCTTCTGGGGTACACCCGCACGTCGACCATCGACGCCTACTTCCGCGACCGACCCGGGTACTTCCCGGAGCCCGACAAGGACGTCGACGGCTCGATGTGGCGCCGCGGCACGATCGTGGCCTGGGTCGCCAGCCGCCCCGGCAAGGGCCGGCGCAGCTCCGCTCCGGCGGCAGCGCGGCCGGAGGTGTCGGCGGACGGGGACCCCGAGGAGTTGCTCGGTACGGCCGAGGTCGCTGCGCTGCTCGGCTACGGCAGCCCGGCTTCCTTCTCCAGTGCCCTCTACCAGGGGCGCATCCCCGAACTGCCCGAGCCAGAGGCCCTGGAGAAGGAAGAAGGCAGCCGCGGCCCGGGCCGCAAGAAGTGGCGGCGGGCGACTGTCGTCGCTGTCGCCCGCAAGCGTGGTGTGCTGCCGCCGGCCGACCAGGACGAGAACGAGGACCTGGTCGGCGCCGCCGAAGCAGCCCGCATCCTGGGATACAGCAACGCCGACAACTTCATCAGCGCACTCGGGCACGGGCTCCTGCCCGACCTCGAGCAGCCCGACGGATACGAGTACCGACGCGGCAGCGGCGGCCGCCCCCGTCAGCAGCGCTGGAAACGCTCCCGCCTCGAGGACCTGGCAGCCCGCCGCTCCTCGACCTCCTGACTGCAGCGCACCGAACCGCGTCGCAGGCGGGATACCGTAAGACCGCGGCCTCTGGTTTTAGGGATCGACGAACTCCCGGCGGGCCAGACGCCGCACGATGGCCGGTATGGAGAGGCCAGCCACCTCTCCCCCGCGAAGCCACACGGCTTCGCGGAACCGGCCATCGCTACGGATCTGCTGCTACTTCTGCCTCAGCCGCTCGGGGAAGTACGTCCTGAGCGTGTTGAGAGACGCTCGTGCCCAGAGGACGCCGGCAACCGGCCCCAGGACGAGACCGATCGGTAAACCGATCACCCACGCCTCCCGCAGGTTGCCCATGCTGCCATCCGGGTCGAGTGCCGGCGCGAGCAGCCAGGGGGCAACGGAGGCGGCCAGGAGGCCGAGCACTCAGCCCACCGTGAACACAGGATGGTTCGGCAGGCCCTGCGCCCGGCGCAGGCGAATCACGTGGATCGGCCCCGCCAGAGTCGCGACGCCTGCCGTCAGGAACCACATCACGCCGATCAGGAAGCCCGTCGCCGGCCTCACACTGCCGTGGAGCTCCGGTGCCGTCGAAGGCCACGTCAACCGGATCAAAATGATCAAGCGTCAGATGTACGGCCGGGCTGGCTTCGGCCTTCTGCGGAAACGAGTCCTGCTGGCATCCTGACGGGACAGTCACGAGCTCTGCTGGAGTCGCTCCGCGGCCTGAGCAGGGGTGTCGTAGTAGCCAGGCCGTGCCAGCAGGACCGAACTGAAGTAGTAGCCCTGCTCTTCCTCTGGCTCGTCGTCGGCCGCGAACGGGCGCCAGAAGCTCAGGAGCAGGTCAGAGGCGACGAAAGACGCCGGGTCGTCGGGGTCTGCCTCAATCGAGGTGTACTCGCCCAGGCGTTGCACCAGCTCGCCGGCCGGTATCGCGAACACGTCCAGGCCCCGGAAGATGACTCGGTCTGTCTGAGTCGACGGCCTCCCAAGCTCAATGCCTTCGAGCATGTCTCGCATGCAGTGGATGCTGATCATCAGTCCACTGGGACGGAAGATGTGCTGACCCGGCCGGTCGGACTCCGAGACCGCGGAGAGATCGCGGAACGAGTCCAACGCCGCGTTGGCCGATTGCCGAGTCATACCGATCCGCAACGGTCCAACGCCGTTTGGTGGGGCGAGGTCGAAGTCCATGCGGGCATGATCCCAAACCGGTCTGTCAACGGATCACGAAGGGCCATCCAGCCCTGAGACATTACAGAGCGTGACTGCTCCACAGAAGTTGGACCAGAACCCGAGTTTGGGCAGCGGTTGTTCAGCACGTCGGACAGCACTGTGCGTGGCGTTGTTCGATTGCCTGGTGGGGCCTTGGGACTACTCCTAGGGGCGGAAGGTGCGGCGATAGGTGTCGGGTGGGACGCCGACGCTGCGGTGGAAGTGGCGGCGCAGGGTGGTGGCGGTGCCCATGCCGGTGGCCACGGCGATGGTGTCCACGGTGGCGTTGGTGGTCTCCAGCAGTTCCTGGGCGTGGCGGATGCGCTGGGTGTGGAGCCACTGCAGTGGTGTGGTGCCGGTGAGGTGCTTGAAGTGGCGGCCGAGGTGGCGTGAGCTCATGCGGGCCTGGCGGGCCAGATCCTCTACGGTGAGCGGTTGGTCCAGTCGCTCCAGCGCCCAGGGGAAGAGCTCGTCCAGGGGGTGGTTGCCCGGGGTGGGGACGGGGGTTGCGATGAACTGGGCCTGGCCGCCGTCGCGGTGCGGCGGGATGACCAGACGGCGGGCGATCTTGTTGGCGATGGCCGAGCCGTGGTCGAGGCGGACCAGGTGCAGGCATAGGTCCATGGCGGCGGCCTTGCCCGCGGAGGTGAGGACGTCGCCGTTGTCGACGTAAAGGACGTCTGGATCGACGGTGGCCGCTGGGTGGAGCCGGGCCAGTTCCCGCGTGTGGGCCCAGTGTGTGGTGGCGCGCCTGCCGTCGAGCAGTCCTGCCGCGCCCAGGACGAAGGCGCCCGTGCACAGTGAGGCCACGCGGGCGCCGGCCGCGTGAGCGGCGCGCACCGCCCCGACCAGCTCGGCGGGCGGTTCGCGATCCGTGTCGGCCCAGCCGGGGACGATCACCGTGTCCGCGTGCGCGAGGTGGTCGAGTCCGTGGTCGGGTTCCAGGCGGAAGCGGTCGACGCGCACCGGACCGCTCCCGCAGAGGGAGAAGTCGTACCAGGGGTCCACGATGTGGGTCAGGTCGGCCCCGAAGACCTCGACGGCCACGGACAGTTCGTAGTGGAGCATGCCGTCGGTGACGGCCAGCGCGACAGTGGGCATGTCCGAAACTGTACGTGGCATGTCGTTTCCGACGCTCGTGCGGGGTGCTGCCACGAGGACAGGATGTGGGTGTCAGGCCGCAGCGGATCGACATCGCAGCGGGCGTTCGAGTGCACGGGAGCAGTCTCATGGGGTCAGGTCAGCTGGTGGCGGTGTTCGGCGCGTACGGTCACACCGGGCGGTTCGTGGTGGCGGAGCTGGCCGCGCGTGGGTTCGTCCCGGTGCCATCCGGGCGCAACGCGCAGGCTTTGGAGGAGCTGGCCGACGAGCACGGGCTGGAGGCCCGGGTGGCGTCGGTCGAAGACCCGGCCTCGCTGGACCGGGCCCTGGCGGGAACGGCGGCGGTCATCAACTGCGCCGGCCCCTTCGCCTCGACCACCGGCCCCGTGATCGAGGCCGCGCTGCGCGCGGGGATCCCGTACCTGGACGTGGCCGCCGAGCTCGAGGCAAACCTCGACACCTTCGCCCACTACCGCGAGCGGGCCCGGGACGCGGAAGCGGTGATCGTCCCGGCCATGGCCTTCTTCGGCGGTCTCGGCGACCTGCTGGCCACCGCGGCGATGGGCGACTGGACCGAAGCCGACGAGGCACACATCGCCTACGCGCTCAGCAGCTGGCACCCCACCGCCGGCACCCGGCTCTCGGGCGCGGTCTCCCGCGAGCGGCGCGGCGCCAACCGCCTTCGCTACAGCGGCGGACAGTGGGAGCACCGCACCGACGACGCGCCCACCCTGAAGTGGTCCTTCCCGGATCCGATGGGACCCCGGCCGGTGATCGGGGAGTTCACGATGGCGGACGTCGTCACCGTCCCCCAGCACCTGTCCATCCCCGACGTGACCACCTACATGACCGCCGAGGCGGTCCGCGACGTCGCCGCCCCCCACACACCAGCCCCGACCGCCGCCGACAAGAGCGGGCGCTCGGACCAGACCTTCCTCGTCGACGTCGTTGTGCGCTCGGGCGGAGCCGAACGCCGGGCCACGGCCAGCGGCCAGGACATTTACGCCGTCACCGCGCCCCTTGTCGCCGAGGCCCTCGAGCGCGTCCTGACCGGCCGCACCAAGACCATCGGCGTCGCCTCCGCCGGCGAGATCTTCGACGCCCCGGACTTCCTGCACGCGCTCGCCCCGCACATCGAACTCGACCTGAACCCGCAGAAGCAGACTGCCTGACATCAGCCATCCGCCCGGCTGTCGGCCGCGCCCTCAGCTCAGCTCAGACTTCGTACGCCTCGTAGCCGAACATCAGCTGGCGTCCGCGGAGTTGATGGGCGACAGCAGGCCGTTGCCGGGCCACAGGGGAGATCCTGCTTCAGCCCAGGCCAGGTGCCTGCCGATCTCGACGAGGACCTCGATCCGGTCCACGGGCCCGTACGCCAGATGTGCGCCGGACGTGGGGTCGATGGCGCGGATCTCGCTGTGCGGGCCGGCGCACACCAGGGCGCGGGCGATGTCCGGCAGGCCCAGGCTGAGGGCGTCGCAGTCATGGTCGCGGATGAGCTGCAGCAGGTCTTCGGTGGCTGCCTCCCAGTCTCCGACCTCCGGCCAGCGAGCGCCTCCGTCGAGTTCGTGGGTGAGCGTGGAAAGCGGCACTATCTCGCCCGGTCGGCGGCCGTGGACAAGGCGGTCGTGGATGCGGGCGCCGTCAGGCTGCCGTACGCGGGGGTGCAGCAGAGAGGCTGCGGCCACGACGGTGGTGTTGATCTCCTGGGCGCCGACCGGGTAGTAGGGCTCGTGCGCGAACAGGAGGTAGACGTCCAAGGTGGGGACAGCCGGGCCGGGTTCGGGCTGGGTCATGGGGAGGGTTCCCTTCTGCAGCGGTGGGTTCGGTGCATGACGAGCTGCCGGATCGGTCGTCGACCGGGGGCCAGGCGGGTACGGGCCCAGGGGACGACCAGGGTCGGAGGCCTGGTTCGCGCCGGCTGTCATGTCCTCTGCGGTGCGATTGAGGATCTGGGCGACCTGGTGGGTGAGTTGGAGCATCAGCCGTTCGCGGGCGATGAGGTCGGCTGAGGCCGAGCGGGTGTCCCGGGTCTGGAGCAGGCCTGCGGCGTCCCACAGCAAGCCCTGGCCGACCTCGGCCGAACGGTGCAGCTCGTAGCGATCGCTTCCGGCGGCGGCCTGAACGAGGAAGGTCTGCAGGACGGCGAGGCGCTGGAGGTAGCGGCAGGCAACGTCGCCTTCGGCCATGCGGACGTGTTCGCGGGCCCGGGCATCCAGCAGGTCCGGGAGGTGCTCGGCGAGCAGCGGGGCAAGGAGCATCGCCGGCAGGGCGACGTCGAGGGGGACTCCGTGGCGGAGGGCGAACAGGCCGGAGAGCAGGCTGACGAGGGCGATGGCGCAAGCGGCGAACCGCAGCGATCCGGGAACGGTGTTCACGGCGATGCGCTGGGCGGGGCGCCGGGTGAGCCAGCACAGGGCCAGGCGCTGCAAGCGCGTCGCGGCCGGGGGGAGCACCCCGATCTGGTGGGGGATCTCGGGCGGGCTGCCATCGCCGGGGACGGTCCAGGTGAGCCATCCCCAGAGGGTGCGTTCGTGGACGAGTGCGGGCTCGCAGGCGGCCGAGCAGGTGTGGCCTGGGACGTGGGCGGTCCGCAGGGCGCGGGAGCGTTTCTTCTCCCACCGCCCCGGGTCACGGGTGAAGGGGCGCTCGTGGTGCGCTGCCGCGGTCGGCGGTGGTGTGTGGAGGGTGTCCGTCACGAGGTGCTTCCTTCCAGGTGGTGGTCTGTCAGAGCCGAGTCGCACGTGGTGCAGCGGCCGTCGCCGTCGGGGTGGGCGCGGCGGGGTGTGGGGCCCGGGCAGGTGCGGCAGAGCGGCCAGCCGAGACAGGCCGGGCAGAGGTCCTCGCCGGGGGCGGTTCCGGGAGCGCCGCAGCCGGCGCATTCGACGAGGGCCCGGTAGGTCAGGGCCTCGCTCACCGTGCGCGCGGCGGCTGATCCGGTCATAGGCTGCAGCGGCGGGTCATCCCACACGGGCTGGTCATGGTCGTTGGCCGCGCTGGCGGGCGGCGGGTAGGCCTGGGCGGCGCGCAGGCGGGCGGCGATGATCGCGCCAACCGTCTTCCGTACCGGGTTCGGCAGGGGCCGGGCGGCGATGACGTGCCGCAGTTGCTGAGCGTTCCAGCCGGACTCCAGCATCACGGTGACGACGCGGCCTTGGTCGGTCAGCGCCTGCCCGGTCAGCAGCAGCTCGGGGCGGGCCGCCCCGAGGTCGAGCAGCAGCCGGATCCCCGGATGCATCTCATCCGCCGCGGGCGCGGGCGGCGGGGACGTCGGCGTGTCCGGTTGGTCCGTCCGTCCCGGTGTTCGCGTCGCTTCGCCGCGGCACGGACGGAGGGGTCTGGTGTTCTGCTTGTTGGGGTTCTTTCTGTTGGTGTTCTTAGTGGACCGATCAGCCAACGTAGGGTCATCCACTGGTGGAAAACCCGACTCTGGTTGTGACCTGCTGCTTTGCAGAGCGGGCAGGTCGGTGATGAAATACGCTGCCGCGCCGAGGGTGCCGTCTGGGCCGCGCTCGCGTTCCCGCACCAGGAAGCCGTGCTTCTCCAGCTCCTTAAGCCCGCTCTTGACGGCTGCGTCACCGTCGCGGCCTCGGCGGGCGATGTCGGTGACGGTCATCCGCCAGCCGTCCCGATGCGTGGAGAGCAGTCCGAACAGGCCCTTGGCCTTGAAGGACAACTGCGTGTCGCGGAAGAGCCCGTTGGCGATCTGGGTGAACTGATCGGCCGCCATCACACCCCGGCGGATCCCCGCCAGGAGGCCGTCGGTGTGCTCGGCCTCGGGGGCCGTGACCACCAAGCCGGCTTCGATCTGCGCGATGTCCAAGGTGGCCGGGCGGTCCGTAATGCAGTAGACGATCTTCCCGAGGGTGCCGTCCGGGCGGCGCAGACGTTCACGGATCAGGTAGCCGTGCGCCTCGAGCTCCTGCAGGCCGGTACGTACCGCTTCTCGTCCGTCCGGGCCCAGGCGAACGAGGTCGGTGACCGTCACCTGCCAGCCGTTCCTGTGCGTACTGACGTACCCGAAGATCCCCTTCGCCTTGTAGGAGAGCCGGGAGTCCCGGAACAGCCCGTTGGCGATCTGTGTGAACTGGTCTGCTGCCATCACGCCCCGGCGGACACCTGACCCGAAGCGGCTCACCGCCGTACCTCCGAAGCAGGCCGTGTGCGGTGGCCAGAGCAGCGCACCGGGCCCGCCGAGGTGAGGCGGCCGGCGGGCCTGGGTACGCGGGCGTGCGTGTGTTCCATGTCGTCAGCTCACCCGCCGACCCCGACCAGGCTGACGGCCACGAGCCCCGACCATCGATCACGATCCGGCAACGCAGTCGTCTAGCTGCCGTGGTCGGGCTCATGGTCGGGCCGACCACGCACCTTCAGCCCAGGCGCTCAGCCGTTGCGCAGCCGACTGCGCAGCCCCGCACGGGCTTTGCGCAATCGGGCTGCGCAACCGGTCAAGGATCCTGCGCAGTCGAGCTGTGCGGGGCGGCTGCGCAGTCCGCCCGCGCGTTCCTGATCTTCTCCTGCGCAAGTTCGGGTGGCCCACTGCGCAGGCGCCTGGCGGACCCCGGTCGGCTTCCGTCTGCGCATCGGTATCTGGGTCTGGTTGGCCGAGCGGCACGTGATCGCACAGCGGTCGCCGGTCCGGGAAACGTGCGCCGGATGCAACGGCCTGTCGCCAGCTCGCGGCTGGCCCCATGGTCGGGCCTGTGGTCGGGCCGACCATGACCCCGACCATGGACTTCGTGTCCCCATCGTGACCATGGTCGGGGGTTCGTGGTCGGTGGTCGGGTCGGGGTCGCCGGGTTTTCTCAAGGTCAACAACATCCGTTCTGACCTGGGAGTTTGACCATGTCCCCTGGCAAGCAGGCCTCACAGAGCGAGGCCGCTGCTCCGATGGCGGCCGGCGCCCGGCTGGAGGCGATGCGACGGCGCGTACGCCTCTCACGCGTGGCCGTCTGGACCGTCATCGCGGCCGGCCCCATCGCCCTCGCCGTCGCCATCACCTCCACCCCGACCACGGTCGCGGCGGCCCCCGGGGCCAAGCCCACCGCCGTGCGCACCACGGCAGCCGGCGCCGACCCGGGCGGCTATGCGCAGGTGTTCGTCGGCGCGTGGCTGCGCAGCAGCGCCAACGACGCGACGAGTGCGCAGGCGCGGCTTGCGCAGTCGATGGCGCCGGACGTCGACCTTCCCGCCCCGGCTTCCGATGCCCGGTCGGCGCCTTGGTCCGTCACGGCGGTGCGCAGTGCGCAGCGCGGCGCCGGCGCGTGGGCGGTGACGGTGGCTGCGCAGTACGCCGACGGCTCGGTGCGCTACTACACGGTGCCGGTGACTGCCAGCCGCGACGGCGCCTCGTTCACGGTGACCGGTGCGCCCGGCGTGGTGGCCGGCCCGGCCCGGGCCGCAGTGCCGAAGTCGTCGTACGCCGTGACCGTCCCGGAGGGGGATCTGTCCTTGGCCGTCGGCCAGTTCCTCGCGGCCTATCTGACGGGTGCCGGGGAGGTTGACCGATACCTCGCGCCCGGCGTGAGGCTGTCGGCCATCTCCCCCGCCCCGTACACGGCGGTCGCCGTTGAGCAGGTGTTGGCCATCGAGGAGGCCGCGGCCTCCGAACAGGTGCCGGCGGACGGCACGAAGGTGCGTGTCCTCGCCGAGGTGGAAGCCCGGGACGCCGACGGTCGGTGGCCGCTGGCGTACGAGCTCACGCTCAAGGCCCGCTCGGGCCGGTGGGAAGTCGCCGCTGTGGAGTCCGGGACCGCCCAGGACGGGGGTGCCCGGTGAACACGATGCACTCTGTGATGCTCGCCGGGCAGCTCAACGATCTCGGTGACTCGTGGATCAACATGTTCAAGGAGTGGGCCACCAAGGGCCTGCAGGCCGGTCTGGTCTGCCTCGTCGTCGTCATCATGATCCAGAAGTTCAGCCTCAAGGCCGGGATCGGCGCCTTGCTGCTGATGATCATCGCGTTGGGTCTGTACAACTCCCGCGACAGCCTCGCGAACATGTTCGAGGACGAGGTGAAGAACCCGGCCAAGGGCGCACCCGCCGTCCCCGGCATCCTCCAGTCCGAACTCCCGGTTTCTCGTGACCACACGCCGGGCGTCGGGGGCTGGCTGTGAGCGCGATGGCCGCGGGACGGGTGGGCCGCTTCTACACCGCCGCCCGCCGCCACCCCTGGGTGCTGGGCAAGGTCGCCGACTGGAAGATCCCGCTCGGCCCCTACACGCCCGCGCAGATCGCGGTCGCCGTTGGCGGCGGCTTCCTCCTGATCAAGACCATCAGCTGGTGGTCGTGGATGGGGCCGGTCCCTATCGTCGCGTGGCTGCTGGCCGTATGGGCGGTGCGCCGGCCGAAGATCCGGGGCCGTGCCCCGATGCCGGCCGCTTTGGGCTGGGTGTTGCTCAGCTGGCAGCCGCGAGGTGGGCGGATCGGCGGGCGGGCCGCCCGCGACCGCGCGCCCCGCCCGCTGCTCGGCGGCTTCACCATCGAGGGCGCGCCCGCGCCCGGCCCCGCAGCGCAGACCGCACCCTCCCCTGCGGTTCAGCGGCGTCCAGCCCGGGCGCCGCACCCGGCCACAGACCGCTCGTCCGCACCCCGCCGCACACAGCCAGGTGCTCCCGCCGTGGCAGCGGGGCCGGTGTCGGGTGTGCAGCAGCTGCTCGCGCTCGCCCAGCAAGGGGGTGCGCGGTGAGGGTTCCGATCCGGCACATCGCCGGGCACCTGGTGTGGTCGACGCAGGGCAGCGTGTGGGCCGTCTACCGCCTTCACCCGGGCCCGGACGCGCAGGGACGCCGTGAAGAGACCGTCCAGGGCACCTACGTGCCCGCCGCCGTCCGTGACGAACAGCTGGCAAAGATCACCCACTTGGTGCGCTCGCTGTCCGGAGCCCCGCGCCTGTACGGCATGTGCGCCCAGGTCGACCCGGGCGAGATCGCCCTGCGCATGATCGAGGGCATCGAGCCGACAGAGCAGGCACCCGGTGAAGGCCGGCACCCATGGGTGGAGAACGTCGAGGCCACGCTGGATCTGCTGGACGACCAGGAGATGCACCGCCGCACCCTGTGGCTGGCCGTGCCCCTTCAGACCGAAACAGGCGGCCTGCAGGTGTCGGCGTCGCTCGGCGCGGCGTGGGCCGAGCTGTCCCCGATGCTGGGCATGCGCCCGGCGCCGGTGGCCCGGCGCGAGGTGAGCGCCTACCGCGAGCAGGCCTCGCGGGTGGAGGCCGCGCTCGCCGGTGGCATCGCCTTCCGCCCGGCCCGTCCGGCGGAGATCGTGTGGATGATCCAGCACGCCCTCCACCGTGGCCTCGCGGAGCCGCTGCTGGCCGAGGCCGAGACCAGCGATCTGTACGGCGGACAGCTCCGGGACGGTGTGCTGCGCTCCCCCAGCTACGCCGACCTCGGCCAGGTCCGCCTGCAGGAAGGCGGAATCGACCCCGACCTCGACGACGTCGACGAGCTCAAGAGCTCCGGCCGGATCACCCGGTCGGGCCGCAAGGCCTGGTGGCGGCTGAACACCGGCTCGCCGCTCGGGCGGCGCTGGCTGCAGGTCGAGTCCGACAACGGGGTGGGCTACCAGGCGCAGTTGGCGCTGGCTGAGTGCCCGCCCGCGGTCAGCCAGAACGCCGCCGATCTGTTCGCCCAGTTGGAGATGCTGGACTTTCCCGTCGACTACACCGTCGACCTGACGCTCGTTCCCGCAGAGAAGGCCCGCGATCAGGTGCGGCGTAAGAAGAACGAGCTGATCGACCAGGCCGACCAGTACGACGCCCGACCGACCGGCATGCCCGCGTCCTTGACCGAGGCCGCCCGCGACCTGGGCGAGCTCGACGCCCGTCTGTCCCGCACGTCGGTCGAGGTCGAGGTGCAGTCGGTCACGGTGCTGACGGTGTGGGGTCCGACCGCCGCCGTGTGCGACGCCCGGGCCCGCGCCCTGGCCGCGTTGCTCGGCGGAGCCGACTACCGCGCCGTGCGCCCGGCCGGCCTGCAGGAGGCCCTGTTCACCCTGGGGCTGCCCGGCACGGTACGGCCGGGTGTCGTGCGGGAGTTCACCCAGCACCAGGTCTCCGAAGACTGGGCGCTGGGCGGGGCCTTCACCGCTGCGGAGGTCGGCGACCCCAACGGGATGTTCCTCGGCATCGACCTGGATTGCGGTACCACCCGCCCCGTCATGATCAACGTGGCGGATGCGCCCAAGGTCGATGCATCCGCCTCGATGGGCATCGTCGGGGATCTCGGCGCGGGCAAGAGCGTGATGCAGAAGCTGATCGCGGAAGCTGTGTGGGCGCGCGGCGGCTGCGCGATCTGCATCGACCGCACCCCCGTACGCGAGTGGGCCACCTTCGCCCGCACCGCCGCCAAAGGCCGCGTCCAGATCATCGACGCCGCCCAGGCCGAAGTGTCCATCGACCCGCTGCGCATGTTCGACGGCCCAGAAGGACGCCACTACGCCCTGTCCTACCTCACCCTGCAGCTCGGAATCGGCCCGATGAGCACCAACGGCGAGGTCCTCCACCACGCCGTCGAGCAAGCCGCCCTCAGCGACGCCCCGTCCATGCACCGTGTCCTTGAGGTCCTCGAGGAGATGGCCACAAGCGAGGTAGGCAAGCGTCAGGACGCGGCGGCGACCCTCGCCGGTCTCATCCGGGTCGTCGCCACCAACTCGCTGGCCCGGATGGTCTTCGACCCGACGCTGCCGCCGGTGCGGCTGGACGCGTCCAGTGCCTGCGACATGATCGTGATCACGACGACCGGGTTGAAGCTGCCGCCGAAGGCCGCGTTCGACAAGCCGGAGGTCCTGCATCAGCAGCCGCTGGAAGCACTGATCGGCCGCGCGGTGCTCTACCTGATCGCGGCGATCGCCCGGCAGACCGCGTTCGAGGACCCCGAGCGGTTCACCGCGGTTGTCCTGGACGAGCTGTACTGGCTCACCTCGTCCGCCGAAGGCACGGCCCTCGTGCACGAGATCCTCCACGACGGCCGCAAGCACGGCGCCGGTCTCATCGCCGGCTCGCATGACGCCGAGGAACTCGGCCCCGACCGGGGCCTGATGGCCTACCGCGCACTCGCCCGCACCGCCGACCGTGAACGCGCCCGTCGCGGCCTGCAGTTCGTCGGGCTCGATTCGAACGACCCGGAGCTGCTGCGGCTGGTGACCACCGGCCTGTCCCCCGTCGGCCAGAAGGGCCGGGAGGGCGAGTTCCTGCTGACCTGCCCGCGCCAGAACACCGGCCGCATCAAGGTCTCCATCCCCCGCATCCCGCGCATCACGACATCCATCACCACCACGCCAGGACGCCGCACAAGCGCTGCCTCGCCTTCCGAGCCGGAGCCGCTCGCCGGTGAAGCCGATCAGACCCGTCCGAAGGAACACGTCTGATGACTACTTCTTCCTGGGACCGCTCGCGGCGTGTTGCCGCCGCCGCGAGCGTCCTCACCGTGATCACCGTCGTGGTTGCCGCAGTCGTGCTCGCCCTGGGGGTGGGCGTGCCAGAGGCATGGTGGCCGCACACCGGACGGGCCTTCGCCGCCGACGGCACGCACCGGGATCCCTGCGCCCTGATCGTAGGCGCGGCCAAGGCGTACTGCGAACGCGGCCCTCGGGGCTCCTCCTCCGGGCAGCACGGCGTGGCCGGTGTTGCGTGGCGTCTGCTGCCCGCCGGTGCAGGGGTGGCTGCCCTCGCGGTGTGGCGGCTGCGGAACGCCGCTGGGCAAAGGCGGCGCTGACGTGTTGCGTCCAGACCGCGCGACCCTGCGTTCGGCCGGCTTCATCGTGCTGCTCACCGGCGTGTTCCTCATGGTGAACAGCCAGGTCGTATATGCGGCCAGCAGTAACAGCGAGACCGGAGACCTGCTCGCCCCGCTGAACATCATCTCCTCCGAAGGCGCGCCGATCAACAGCTACGAGCTGAACGCGCAGGCCGGCTCCCTCCTCGACTTCAAAGGACAGTCACTGGCCTTCGCGCTGTCCGGGCTGTTCACGCTGGTCAGGATCCTGGTCGGCCTGGCCGGGTGGGCGATCGAGTTCGCCTTCCGATTCCCCCTGCTGAAAATCCTCGCCGACCCGGCGCAGAAGGTTGCCGACGTCTACGACAACCTCGTCGTGAACACCCTGGGGCTGAAGGGACTGCTGCTGGCCTGGGCGTTCGTCTTCGCCGGCTTCATGATCGTGCGGGGCCGGGTCGGCCGCGGCCTGGGCGAGATCTTCCTGACCCTGCTGATCGCAGCGTTCGCCGCCTCCATGTTCGTCCGCCCCGACTACCTGCTGGCCCAGGACGGCCCCCTGGGGCAGAGCCAGCAAGTGGCCGCCGAAGTCGCGCAGGAATCGGTCAACTCCTACGACTGGGGCGGAAAGATCGCCAGCGCAGGGCCGTGTGAGAACCAGGCGGGCAACGCGGAGATCAAGTGCCTTCAACGACTGCACGAAGGCCCGGTCTCGGCCAAAGAGGTAGCTCGCCCGATCCAGGACTCGATCACCAACGCCCTGATCGTCAAGCCGTACATGCTGCTGCAGTACGGCCGCATCCTCGACCCGGCCAAGCCCTCCGACCGCGAAGCCTACGAGGTCCACCTGCGGTGGATCACCGGCGGCTACAAGCCCTTCACGGGCGAGGCAACCGGATGCGCCCAGCTCGAGCAGTCGGCACGGTCCTACTGCGAGCAGCACCCGAAGTACGGGGATCCCTGTCGCCTGATCCACGGGGCAGCCAAAGAGTATTGCGAACAGGACACCGGTTACCACCGCGTTCGCAAAGTGCCGGAGGGCGCCACGGACACGGACGCTCTGCTGGTGCCCAGTGAAGATGACCAGGAGTTCGCCTTCTTCCTCGCCGACCTCAAGAAGGCCGGGCCGGTCGGCAAGGCATGTGCCGCCTACGCCGAGAAACCCACCTGGTGGCGCGTCGGCGGCTCCGCGCTGCTGCTGATCGCCGCCCTGTTCATCTGCGGGATGATGCTGAGCAGCGCGATCGTCCTGCTCGGCACCCAGGGTGTCTGCGTCGCAGCGGCGGCCGTCGGCGGAATCACCTTCGTCTCGGGAATGCTGCCCGGGCCCGCGCGCCAGTCCGTGTGGAAATGGCTGTCCTTGTGGGGCATCGCGGTCCTGTCCGTGGTCGGGATCTGCGCCTTCATTCCGTTCTTCGGGATCGCCGTCGACGCCACCATCACCAACGGGCCCGACCTGATGGTGGAGCGGATCCTGCTTCTCGACGTCCTCGCCATCGCCGGCGCGGCCGGGCACCGCCGGCTGCTGACCGGCATCACCTCCTTCGGCCGGCGCATGGCGATGCGGATGCGATACGCCAAGGTCGGCGGCACCCACATGCCCGGCGACACCTCCGAGCTCGGCGCCGCACTCGCCATGAACTCCCCCGCAGCCATGGGCGGCTACGGCGCAGGGCTGCGTGCCTTCACCGGCGGCGGTGGCGGCAGGTTCGGGATGCTCGGCACCCGACAGCGGCTGATGGGCGCGCTCACCTCGTTCTTCGACGGTGCGGGCATGCCAGTGGACACCGGCGGAATCCTCGCTGACGCCACCGCCGAAGCCGGACGCGGCCTGGCCCCGCTCACCGCGGCCGCGGCCGTCGGCGGGCTGGGCGCACGCCTCGGCGCGAAGGGCGCGCACTGGCTGCTGATCGGGCGCCGGCCGGACAAGGAGCAGTTGGCCAAGTGGCGCAAACCGACCGCCGGCGGCGACCCGGACACGGGCGGGCCGGTCGATGGCGGCGGCGGTTCAGGCGGCAGCGGGCCGCGTCGGCCCGCAGGTCCCCCGGACCGGTACCGAAACGAGGACGGGCAAGTCGTCGACCGCAACTCCGGCGAGACTCTGCACGACCAGAACACCGACCGCACCCTGCTGTCCACGCGAGCCCACAACCGGCTGGTCCGCTTCCGCGGGTACCGGATCCTCCACCGGGGCGGCCGGACCGCCTACGGGGCGACGGTCGGTCTGCCGGCCAACATCCGCCGCGCCCGGGCGGGCGGCTCAGCGTACGCCCAGGACGCCCGCCAGCAGGTCCGGGTGTGGGGCAACACGGTCCGTGAGGACCGTCGGGCCTGGGCCGAGACCGGGCGTCAGGTCTCCCGTGACCTGCGGGAGAACAGCGACAGCGGCGGAAGCGGCCCCAGCGTCAGCCGCCGCCTGCCGACCCCAGCCACTCCGGCCGCTGCCCGTCGCTCGGCCACCCCTCCGCGACCCGTGCCCTCCGGTCGTTCTTCGGGCCGTCCGGCCCCTGCCGCCGTACGGCCAACTCCGTCCCCGGCACCGCTCCCTCGCCGGGACGGCCCTGTACCACTGCCTCGGCCCGATCTCGGCAGGCCGGATCGTCCGGTCCCCGGTAACGGTGACGCGGACGGTTCCACAGGCTCCAGCAACCAGGCCCGGATACAGGAGTCGATGCGGCAGGCCGAAGCGCTGCGCGACATGCGGGCCCGGTGGCGGATCGAGGACGGAGAGGATGAATGACGCCGCCGGGACGCCGCGTCCGGAGGTGGGGATGCGTGGTGGCTCTGCTGATGTTTGCCGCCGTGTGCTGTGCCGCGCCGGTGGGGAACGCGATCAGCGCGTACGTCGCGATGAAGATGAAGACGCCTGGAGGGGACGACGGCGGGATCGCCCAGGGCGGCACGGCCGCAGACATCCCGCCGCGGATGCTGACCGCCTACAAGAAGGCCGTCCAGCAGGTCGGTGAGTATGTGCCCAGGTGCCAGGGCATGCGCTGGCCGATCCTGGCCGGTATCGCCAAGGTCGAGTCCAACCACGCCATCGGCCACAACATCGCCGACAACGGCGACATCCGTCCGAAGATCTACGGGGTGCTCCTCAACGGCTCCGGAGCGGGCGGGAACACCACCGTCGTCCCTGACAGCGACCACGGCCGCTGGGACGGCACCGCGGGCGGGGAGCGCGCCGTCGGGCCGTTCCAGTTCCTCCCCTCCACCTGGCAGAGTGTCGGCAAGGACGCGAACGCAGACCAGACGGCCGACCCGCACAACGCCGACGATGCAGCCCTCGGCGCCGCCGTCTATTTGTGCGGCAAGGGTCGTGATCTGACGAAGCGGTCGCAGCTCGTGGCAGCGATCCTGCAGTACAACCATTCAAACGAGTACGTGGCGAACGTCCTTGGGTGGATCGACCAGTACACGGCAGCAGCCAACGACCCGGACCTGAAAAACGTGTCCGGGAAGGTCCGCACCGTCATCGAGGCGGCGCTGTCGCAGCGCGGTGTGAGCTACTCCTGGGGTGGCGGCAACGCCCAGGGCAAGTCGTACGGGATCTGCTGTTCCCCCAGTGGCAAGAGCGGCGCGAACATCAAGGGCTTCGACTGCTCGGGCCTGACCCAGTACGCATACGCCAGGGTAGGGATCCAACTGCCGCGCACCGCGGCCGCACAGGCCCGGGCAGGCCAGCGGATCCCCGCCGGTCTCAGCACGATGGCCCTCAAGCCGGGTGACCTCGTCTTCTACGCCTTCGCCCCCGGCCGCGACTCCACGATCTACCACGTCGGGATCTACGTCGGCGGCGGCCAGATGATCAACGCCGCCCGCCCGGGCACCGTCGTCCGGCTGGACTCAGTCAACGCAATGTCCGGCTATGCGGGGGGAGCACGGCTGCTGTGACCACCACCTTGCGCTCACCGCGTCTGCTGGTGCTGAGCACCGTCATCCTCGCCGTCGCCGGCGTCGCCCTCCTCGGCATGCCGCACGGCCAGGAGCCACCGGTCCCGGCGGCATCCCCGACTGCTCACGCAACCACGGATCCGTCACCTGCGGCCCCTGCGCCGACCACTGACCAGCCGACCGCCGGCACGCCTGCCTCGGCGCCCGCCGCGTCGACACCGGCGGTCCTTGAGTCCGCGCTGCCGCCGCACGGCGACGGCACGGCCGGCGATGCGGCCATCCAAAAGGCGTTGGAGGCCTCGTGGCCCCCAGACCTTCCCTCCCGCGACGCACGCGAACTGCTGGCGGCGGGACGCGACGTCCTGCGCGCCGATGCCACCGGGATCGGCCGCGCAAGATGGCCTGCGGTCTTCCCCGCCTCCGGGCAGGGCTTCGCGCCGGCGTTCGCCGCCGCCCGTTTCCGGATCCAGGCCGCGATCGCCCGCCGCGACGGCAGTCCGGACAAGGCGGTGGTGCACCTGGTGTGGGCCGGCACCGACCGCGGCGGCACCTTCACCGACGGCCGCATCACCGACTGGCACTTCACCCGCACCACCACAAAGAAGGGGGCGTCCACGTGGACTCCGCAGACCCGTGCCTGACCGGACAGGCCTCGGTATCGGCATCCGGCCAGGTGCTCGGCCTCGTCTCCGGCATCGTTCACACCGCCGGCTGGGTGATCACTTACTGGTGGGTCGTGGCCTTGGCCGCCCTCGCGCTCTGGGCCGCGGGCGAGGCGGTGGTGCGCCATCTGGCGCGGAAGGCCTCGGCCGAACGGATGGCGCTGGAGCTCGTACCGTCGCGGCACTTCGACCCTGGTCTGGAGGAGATCTTCCGCCGGGGTGTTCAACTCGCCCGGGCCTCGACGAGCATGCCGTGGTGGGCGCCGCGCCGGTCGAAGGCGGTGCAGATCCGGCTGCGCGCCGACGGCTCCAGCCCTTTGCGCTATCGCATCGAAGGCCCGGCCGGCGGCGAACGCCTGCTGTCGATCACGCCGTTCGGTCCGGCCGTCACCGTGAACCGGGCCCGTCCCCTCGTCGACAAGCCCCGTGACCACGTGGTGCGGGCGGAGTTCATCCTGCGCGGCAAGCCGACCGCACCCCTGCGTGATGTTCCGCTGAGCCCGGACCCGTTGCAGCCGCTGATCGACGCCGTCTCGGACCTCCGTGCCGAGCTGGGGGACCTCGCCGAGATCCGGCTCGACATCCAGCGCGCCCCCAAGTGGGCGCTGCGGGCACGCCGTTTGCATCTGATGAGCAACGCGCGTCGCGCGGAGCGGCGGGAGGCCCAGCGGGCCGACCGGTGGGTGCGGCAGGACGCCACCGGCATCGAGGACTCGCTCACCTGGCAGCTGCAGCAACTGGTCGCCGGCAAGCAGGGCGGAGGCGGGCGCCGACTGGTCATGCCGCCCGCCCCGCGCCGGGTGGACCCGGAGGAGGCGCTGGGCAAGCTCGCCGAGGACGACCACCTGGTGCGGGTGCAACTGCTGGTGATGTGCGCGTCGAACACCGAGGGCCGCGCCCAGGCCCGGCTCGCTCAACTTCAGGCTGCCCTGGATGTGTTCGGCGGCGGCTCGCGCTGGGCGATGCGGGGCTGGAGGGTGGGCCCCTGGCGGTTCGGGGCGGACCGCTGGCCCAGTCGGCGCGGCTTCGAACGCCGCTGGACTCTGGGGCACTGCCAGCCACCCCGTCCGAACTGGGTCCGGCTGGAAGAGCTGACCGGCCTGCTCAAGCCGCCCACGGCGCACTGCCGACTTCCTCTGCTCGCTGGAGACCTGCCGACGTTCGAGCATGGGGATCCCGAGCTGTTGCTGCAGGGGATCTACCGCGGGCCGGACGGCCGCCGACGCCTGGTCGCCACCTACGCCAAGGAGACGCTGTTCGAGGTCGGGGTGGGCAAGGCGGGCGGCGGTAAGACGGAGCGCGCCCTCGCCCAGGCGATCGGCTGGGCCCACGCCGGCGGCGGGCTGATGTTCGTCGACCCGCACCGCGACTCGTGGCCGCGTGCCCTTCCGTTCCTCGCCCACGACCACCTGATGCCGCGGATCGCGCTGATCGACCTCAACGCCAGCGGGCCTGCTCCGCAGCTCAGTTGCTGGAACCCGATCGGCATGCACCAGGGCCAAGTCGCACACGAGGTCGTCGAGGCGACCGCCGACGCCTACGCGTCCGTGCTCGGGTGGAACGACGCCACCGCCCCCCGCGCGCTGACCATCTTCACCGCCGCCCTTGCGGTGCTGGTGGCCGTCAACGAGGCCGCCTGCCAGGCCGGGCGGCCGGAGGACCAGGCCACGATCTTTCACTTGCGGTCCCTGCTGACCGACCCGGTTTTCCGTACGACGGCGCTGACGGCAGTCGAGCCACGCCTGGACGAGGAGACCCGCTCGTGGTGGCGGACGGTGTTCCCGACGCTGCCTATCGACGCGTTCGCCGTCGTCCTCAACCCGATCGCCCGCCTCGCTTCCAACCCCGTCACCCGCGCGTTCCTCGGGCAGCCGGCCGGCGTCTACAACATCCGGGCCGCGATGGACTCACGGATGATCGTGTGGGTGTGCCCGGGCGGGAACGGGCCCACCGACCGGCTGATCACCGCGCTGCTGGCCCGGGACCTGCTGCGGGCCGTGCGCTCGAGGAGGGACACCGCGGAAGACCGGCGGGTGCCGTTCCGCCCGTACTTCGACGAGCTGATCACTCTCACGGGCGCGGCCCCGGAGACGATCGCCGCGATGTTCGAGGACTTCCGCAAATACCGCGTACACGTCCACGGCATGACCCAGCTGCTGGCCCGCCTTCCCATCCCGGTGCGGCTGTCGCTGGTGCAGAACGCCTCCACCCTGGCGTCGACCGCGGGCTCGCAGTCCGCCATCGCCCCGATCACCGCGGAGTGGGGCGATAGGCCCGGCCCGGACGTCGTCGCCGCGCTGGACCGGTTCGAGCACTACATGTCGCTGACCGTTGAGGGCCGCCGGGTCGGTCCCGTTCGGATCACCGGCCCTCACCTGGACGAGGTGTTCGCCGACTACGCCCGCCCGGGCCAGGCCGGGGCACTGGAGCGCGCCGCCCGAGCCACGGCAGGCGCCGCCCCGCTTGGCCAGCTCACCGACCGTGCCGAAAACCAGCTCACCCGCGTAAGCGACTTCCTCGCGCAGCACTCCTCCGCCGCCAAGTCGGCCGTCCATCTGCAGAAGAAGGGATACAAGTGACCACCGCCTTCGAGACCATGCCGTCCGGCCGTACGCCGAGCCCCATTGAGCCGCTGCCGCATCAGCTCCTGGCCGTGCTCGGCCAGCACCGGATGGCGACCACGAATCAGCTCCACGAACTGCTGCGGCCCGGCGCAGCGCGGCAGACCGTCTCCGCACCGCTCAACAAGCTGCGCCGCGACGGCCTGGTGGACTACACCGTGCTGCCGCAGTCCAACCGGTCCCGAGCCTGGTACCTGACGAGCGAGGGTGCCCGGCTGACGCAGGACTTCCCCGCCCTGCGCGGACGTCCTGCGTACCCGATCAACTCGGCCACGGCTGCCTCGCTGAAGACCCCGCACACCCTGACCGTGGTCCGCACCCACCTCGCGTTCGTCACCGACGCCCGCAGGCGCGGCGACGAGCACGGCCACCTGGACTGGACACCGGAGGTCTCGCACCCGCTCAGCGACGGCGAGCGCATCATCACGGACGCGGTGATGCACTACACCCTCATCGGTGACGAGGAGCGGACGAAGCTGCGGGCGTTCGTCGAGGTCGACCGGGCGACCATGGGCAGCGAGCGGCTCGCCTCCAAGCTGATCGAGTACGCACGGCTGTGGTCGTACGAGCCGCAGCCCGTCGGCCGGCCCCGCTCGCGGCAGCCCGCCGCTCCCGGGGCGGCGTGGCTGCGCTGGTATCCCGTGTTTCCCCGGGTGTTGTTCGTGCTGACCGGGGCCTCCCGGTACGTCCTGGGCAACCGGATCAACGATCTGCAGGCCATGGTCGCGGAGCACCCCCTCGTGGGCACGCTGGCCCGGCAGACGCCGATGGGCGCGGCAGTCCTGGACGACCTCGAGGATCGGGGGCCCACCGGTGACGTCTGGGTGCCGCTGGCCGGCGGCGCTTCGAAGCCGTGGACGGAGCTGTGACACCGCGGCCCTGTGGCCGCTCGTTTGTCGCAGCCTCGCAACTGCCTCCAAAACCCCTTGAGGTTTGCTGACGCGAACCAATAGTTTACTGCCGCACAGTAGGGCGGCGGGCTAGAACCGCCCTTCCCGTCCTGCACTTAGGGGATTCCTGATGACACAAGCAACGGAAGCCATTCACATCCACGAAGACAGCGGCGAGAGTGTCTGGCCCCTCGGGACGCGAGCCGTCTCCCACATCGGCAGCGCCTGCGTGATCGAGGGAACCGGCGACTTCGCCCCGAAGGACCTGTACCTCGTACGCCGCCGGTTCCCCGACAGGTACGTGACGCTCGACGGCGACGTGATCACCGTGTGGCCACCCGCAAGGCCGAGGCACCCCGTGGCCGATAACGCCACCGAAGCCGGCCGCCGGAAGAACCGGCGCGTGGAGATCTCGTTCTCACCCACGGCGGACTCGCACGGTCCGTTCGGCTCGGCGAATACGCCTTGCGGTGTGCGGGCGCGATGAGCGTAGGCACAGAACTACAAATCGACATCCAGTTCCGGAAGTGACCAAATGCATCCCGAGTTGAACGGGTGAACTTGCAAATGCAGCTGGGAAGTTGACTGGCATATGCGTAACCTGACGACTACGCCATGCACATCAGTGCAGCTCGACCAGGTTCCACGGGCGTATGCCGGGCGGGCGCCCGTTGCCCGCACCAGGCGCGCCGAACGGGGAGGCAATGTGAACCGCCGCACACACCGGATTCCTCATTCTGCTCTTCGCATCCGAAATCTCGTAGCAGCGTCCCTCTCGTTGAGCGTGCTTGCCCTGGCCGCATGCAGTTCCTCCGATGGCGACAACAAGGCCTCCGCGCACACCTCGGCCCCCGCATCGTCGCCGTCGACATCGAGCGCCTCGGCAGACCCAGAAGCAGTAGAGAAGGCGGCAGTCCTCAAGACCTACGACGCCTTCTGGACAGAGCAGGTCAAGGCGTATGCGCAGGGGGACGTCCAGGGCACGGACCTGAAGAAGTACGCCACGGAGAAGGCCCTCGGCGAGGCCATGGGCGACGTGCTGGTCATGAAGAAGGGTGGCAATGCGACCACTGGGGCTCCCAAGCACCGGGCACAGGTCACCCAGTTGACTCTCACAGGCGCCATCCCTAAGGCAGTCGTGCAGGACTGTCTGGACATCTCAACCTGGAAGACGGTCAACAGGAAGTCTGGGAAGGTGCAGCCGTTCCCCTCGAATCAGCCTCTGCGGTACATCACGACGTCCACGGCGGAGAAGTGGGGGAAGCGGTGGATGATCACGGAAGTGACACCTGAGGGAGACCGCACATGCTGAGGCGATCTCTTCCGGCGGTCTTCTTAGGCAGCGTCGCGGTCTGGGCCGTAACGGCTGCGCCTGCGTCGGCCAATGACGGCCCTGTCATCGGTGGGCGCTGCCATGCGGAAAGTAAGTACGTCACCGTGTGCCGACAGCGGCCAGGCTCGCCGGGCGACTCTCGGCAGCAACCCAGCTCCCCTGCGAAGGGGTCCAACAGGGGAAGTAGTAAACCGGCACCGCCTCAGTGCGTTGCGCAGCGCCTGGATCCGCAGCCACCCGCTGGCGCTCCCGTGTGGCAAGGGCACAAGCCCGGTGACGGAGCGATCTACATGCGGGTGTGCATTAGCGACGCGGTCGGTGGCGCTGCCGGTGCCCAGATCGTGCCGCAGGTCTTCTGGGCAGCCGGTGCGCCCAAAGCCAACGTCGACCCGGAGCAACTGGCGCGAGAGGCCGTCGACAAGATGTTGCTGACGGGTCCCAACATCGCCAGCCCGCGCGCCGCAGGACGTTACGTCGTTGGCATGCCGATGTGGATGTGGGTCAACCAGGGTCCTACGACCTACGGCCCGAACTCGGCCTCAGCATCACTGACCGGGGTGACCGTCACCGCCACTGCAGAGGTTTCATCAATCAGCTGGGACATGGGCGACGGCTCCTCGGCCGTGGTGTGCAACGGACCGGGCACGAAATACAACGCATCCATGGGCAAGGCTCCTTCCCCCGACTGCGGCCACGTCTACGACCAGGCCTCCACCAATGAGACGGGCGGCAAATTCCACGGCACCGCAACGGCCACCTGGACCGTGGACTGGAAGATCACCGCTGGTGGTCCCGCCGAAAACGGGGAATTCACCCAAACCCGCCAGTCCGTCTTCACGGTCGACGTCCGTGAAGTGCAGGTCCTGAACTGAACTTACGTACGGCGTACGAGAGAAAACCCGAAAGGTCACCGCCCGTCATGGAATCTGCAGCGCCGACCGTGCCGCGCCCGAATGGACCCAGCAGCGCTGAGCTACCGATCACCACCACGGCACCCGTCAAACGGGAACGCCGCTGGTCTGTGGCGGCCTTGTGCATCGTGCTCGCGGTGATCTGTGCCCTGGGCGCGGCATGGGCCGTCAACTCCGCCAGTTCGCGTACAAAGGTGCTCGCCGTCGCCCGCGATGTCCCGGCCGGCCAGGTTCTGACGGCAGCGGATGTCACCGTCGCCGAGGTCTCCGCCGACGCGGCTCTGGCCCCGATGCCGGCGTCCGACAAGGCATCGGTGGTGGGGAAGCGGACGGCCGTCGACCTGCGTCAGGGCGGACTGTTGCTCTCCTCGCAGCTGGCTGCCGGCACTGGCTTGGGGGACAACAAGGAGCAGGTCGGTGTCCTGGTCAAGCGTGGCCAGGCGCCAGCCGGCACCCTGGCGCCCGGTGACAAGGTCCTCGCGGTCACCACTCCCGCCCAGGGCAGCACGGCGACGGCGAAGGACGACCCCAGCGCCTCGTCGATCAGCACCGTGGTGGTGTCCGTGTCCCGCCCGGACGCCTCTGGCGCGGTCGTCGTCAACCTCGCCGTCGGCGCGAGCGACGGCCCTGCGCTGGCCAGCCTCGCCTCCCAGGGCCGCATCGCCCTCGTACGGGAACCCCGGAGCAAGTAGCCATGCCCGTCACCGCTCTTGTCTCCGTGAAGTCGTGCGGCGTCACCGCCAGCGCGCTGGCCCTCACCCTTGCCTCCAAGCGGCCCTCGCTGCTCGCCGAATGCGACCCGGCCGGCGGCACCATCCGGGCCGGCCTGCTGGCCGGGCAAGCCGGCGCGGGCTTCGGCCTCTACCACCTGGCCCGTGCCGAACGTACCGGGCTTGAGGCCCTCGCCCACGCCTTCGCCTCGCACCTGTGGCCGCTGGATCCGGGCGGACACCGCAAGCTGCTGCCCGGCCTGACCGACCCGGCCCAGGCCGCCGCCCTGGCCCGCACCTGGGATGCTCTGGCCGACGTGCTGCACATCATGGCCGAACAGGCGGGCTACGACGTCTTCGTCGACGGTGGCCGTCTCACCCTGGAGGCGGGCCGTCTGCATCCCACTCTCACTCCGGCCCCCTTGCTGTACCGGGCCGACCTGGTCCTCCTCGTGGTGCGCGGCACCGAGCAGTCCCTGACCCTGGCCCGGCACGTTCTGCCGGTGCTGCGCGCCGAGTTGCAGGAGCAGGGCTCCGGTGCCGATGCGCTGGCCTTGCTCCTGATCGAGGATGGCGACTACCGCGCCCATCGGGTCGCCGAAGCCCTCGGGGCGCCGGTGCTCGCCGCGCTGCCGTACGACCCGGGCCCCGCCCACTACCTCACCGCCGGCGGCCGCCCGCCGCGCGGCTACGGGCGCAGCCCTCTGCTGCTGCACGCCCGCACCGCGACCGAGCACATCGGGGCCGCGGCGGCGCGCCGCCGGATCCATCAGCACTACCCGCGCCCTGCGGCCAGTGACCAGGTGGCGGGGATCCTGCAGCGGCTGTCTCAGCAACATCCGCAGGCGGGGGTGAGCGGTGGCTGACGTGCATCAGCGGCCCGGCGTCGATGGGCACCAGTCGGCCATGGGGCGCGACGACATCGCCGGCCTGCTCACCGGTCACCTCGCCCAGCGCCGCTCCCCCCAGGCACCTCCTGCGCCGGCGGCGCCGGTGTCCACGACGGTTCCAGCTGCGCGGACCAGTCCCGCCGCGGTGCCGCGGCTGGCCGATCTGCCCGGCGAGCTGCCGGTGCCATGGGAGGTCATCGAGTCCCTGCAGGCCGATGTCTCCAAGGAACTGAGCGCACGCGATCCGCAGCGGCTCATGGAGGAGGCGGACCGGCGTGCCCTGGCCCGCTCCCTGGCCACCGCCGCCGTCGCGGACTGGGGAGCCAAGTACGCCACCCAGGCTGAAGTGCCGCTCACCGAGGCCCAGGAACAGGCCGTTGCCACGGCGGTGTTCAACGCCATGTACCGCGGCGGACGTTTGCAGACCCTGCTCGACGAGGACGGTGTCGAGGACGTCATGGTCGACGGGGTGCGCGCCTATGTCGAATACTTCGACCGGCCGCGCCGCGTCATCGACCGGGTCGCGGACTCGCACGAGGAGCTCATCGCCTGGGTCAATCGCATGTCCCGCTTGTCCGGGCATGGCGAGCGCGCGCTGACCCAGTCCACGCCGATGGTGGGCTTCCGGCTGCCCGACGGCTCTCGCGTGACGGCGTCTTTGCTCACCAGCCGTCCCTCGGTCGTCATCCGTAAGCACCGGCTGCGGGATACGGGCATGGGCGAGCTGCAGGCGTGGAGGACCCTCAACCCGATTCTGGATTACTTCCTGCGGGCCTGTATCCAGGCCCGGATGAACGTGCTCGTGGTCGGGGACATGGGCTCCGGCAAGACGTCCCTGCTGCGGGCGATGGGCCGGGAAATCCCTGCTGACGAACGGATCGTCACCCTGGAGTCGGACCGCGAGCTGTTCCTCGACGAAGCCTCGGCCGCCGGGAGACCCGGCCCGGTGACCTTTGCGTTCGAGGCGCGGCAGTCCAACGGCGAGGTCCTCGGCGACAGGATGGCCGGCGAGATCACCATCTCCGACATGTTCCCTATCGCCTTGCGCTACAACGCCACCCGCGTCGTCGTCGGCGAGGTCCGCTCCACCGAGATCCTGCCCATGCTGCAGGCGATGTCGGCCGGTGGCTCAGGCTCGATGTGCACCATGCACGTGCGCCGCCCGCACGCCATCATCAGCCGTCTGGTGCAGCTGTGCACCGAGGCCGGGATGGCCACCGAGGCGGCCCACCACCTCATCGCCGCCTCGATCGACGTCGTCGTCTACATCGCCTACGACCGCAGCGACCTCAAGTACGGCGGCCACAAGCATCGTTATGTCAGCCACGTCCTTGAGGTCCACGACGTGGTCGGCGAAGGCGGCCGGCCGACCGTCACCGAAGTCTTTGGCCCGTGCCCGCCGTCGGAGCCGCGCGCGGTGTTCAAGAACATGCCTTCCTTCATCGGCGAGCTGGAGGACATGTCCCGCTTCGACGATCTTGAGGGCAGCCCCTCCTTCCACCGCACCTGGCTGACCGACAATCCGCTCGGCGCGTGGGGCGGGCCCCTGCAGCGAAAGGGGCCCTCGTCGTGACGCCATCCGTCCCCACCCTTCGGGCACGCGCTGGGGAGGCACAGTGACCATTTCCGAACTCGCCCTGTTCGCAGCCCTGTTCGCGGTGCTTGCCGCCCTCGCCCTCGTCGCCGTGGCGCGTGAGATACGCGGCCACACGCCTGATCCCCTCAAACCGCGCCGTCAGGTCGCCGCCCGTATCCAGCGCGCGCGGGCCGAACTGCCGGAGAAGTGGCAGGCCCGCTGGCGCTACCTGCTCACCCTCGCCGGTGTCGTCACCCTCGCGGTGTGGGCATACACGGGCTGGCCCGTCCACGGCCTGCTCGCCGGAGCCGCCGTTCTCGGCCTCCCGTTCGTCCTCAACCCCGGCACCTCCGCGCAAGCGCGCATCGAACGCCTCGAGGCTCTCGCCCAGTGGCTCAACCACCTCGCCGGTGTGCACACCGCCGGTATCGGCCTGCCGGCCACGATCCGTGCCTCGGCGAAGAACGCCCCCGCGCCAATCGCGGCGAACGTCCGCGCCCTGTCCGAGCGGCTGCGCGCCGGCATGGAGGCACACGACGCCTACGACCTGTTCGCCTACGAGATGGCCGACGGGGTCTTCGACCACGTGGTGCTGCTCTTCCAGTCGCACGCCGTCTACAAGGGCCGGGGCCTCGCCAACGCCCTCGAGAAACTGGCCCTCACCATCCACGAGCAGGCCGCTGACGCCCGCGACGTCGAGGCCGACCGGGCCAAGGTCCGCAAGTCCGCCCGCCTGGTCTCCATCGTCGTCCTCATCGTCGTCCTCGGCTGCATGCTGAATGAGGGCTGGTCGGGCTGGTACCAGACGCCAGCAGGACAGGTCGTCCTCGCCTTCCTGGGCGCCGGCTTCGCCTGGACGCTGATGCTGCTGCGCCGCATCGCCCGCACCGCCCCCGACCCGCGCCTGATCGAGATCGACAAGCGCCGCGCAGGGGACATCGCCGCCGGCTTCGCGTTCGGCGCCGGTGACGCACGTCCGCAGTCCTGGTCTCCGGCAGCCGCCGCCCTTGCCCAGAAGGGGGACGTACGGTGATTGCCCTCAATGTCATCGCGCCCGCGGCAGCCGCCGGCGTCCTGCTCGGACTCGGCATCCGCGCCGCCTGGCCCGCGAAACCTGATCTGACCAGCGCCCTGGACCGGCTGGACGCGAGCAAGACGCCCACCGTCCTGGCCACCGGTGCCCCCGCCCGCACCGGATCGCTGCCCGAACGAGTCGGCAACCGGCTCCTGGCCGACTTCGGTGACCGCATCGCCCTGCCGATGCGTGACCTGAACCTGCTGCGCATCAGCCCGGCCGAACACCTCGGCAAACGGGTCCTGTTCGCCCTCTACGGCCTGATCATTCCGCAGCTGCTGCAAGCCATGCTCGCCCTCGCCGGTGCACCGTTTCCCTACGTCGTCCCGGCGGGCCTCTCCCTCGGTCTGGCCGCCCTGTTCTGGCTGTGGCCGGGCCACGAGGTCGCCAAGGAGGCCGCCGAGACCCGCCTCATCGTCCGGCACGCGGCCGCCTCCTACCTCGAGCGCGTAGCACTGGCCCGAGTCGCCAACTCCGGTGCCGCCCAGGCCCTGACCGAGACTGCCCGGGTCGGCGAGAACTTCATCTTCGAGCGGATGCGGCAGGTCTTCCACCAAGCCGACCTCGCCGGTGTCACGCCGTGGGACGCCCTCCGGCAGCTCGGCGAGGAGCTCGACATCCCTGAACTCACCCGGCCCGCCGACACCCTCGCCCTGGCCGGAGACGGCGCGCCCGTCTACACCACCTTGCAGGCACAGGCCCGGCAACTGCGCATCGCACTGCGCACCGATCAGAAGGCCAAGGCCAACGAGGCCTCCACCGCCATGATCCTGCCGGTCACCTTCGGGGTCATCCTCATGATCACCTTCGTGATGATTCCCCTGACGATCACCATTCTCGGCAGCTGACACAAAAGGAAGAACACGATGGACCTCACCTACCTCACGACCCTGCTGCGGGCCCGATGGGAGCAGATGAAGAACGCCGGCGACGCCGGCCAGTCCACCACCGAACTCGCCGTCATGGCAGCGGTCCTGATCGTGGTGGCCGGACTCGTGGTCGCCGCCATCAGAACAAAGGTCCTGGAGAAGATCGGCATCATCAACGGAGGGTGAGGACGGATCCACGACCAAGGAGGGGAAAGACAGTGAAAGCGCACAGGTGCAGCGGCCACTGGCGGGCACGGGCCGCCCGGCTGCGCGCAGATCGCGGGAACGGCAGCGTGGAGGTTGCCGTCCTGGCTGTGGTGGTGCTGATGCTGGTCTTCACCATCATCCAGGTCGGCTTGTACTACCACGCCCGCAAAGTCGCCCAGTCCGCGGCGCGGCAAGGCGTCGACACCGGGCGCCAGTTCGGCTCCAGCCCGGGCGACGGCGTCGCCCAGGCGCAAGGCTTCCTCGCCAAATTCGGCAACAGCGTGCGCGGCGCGTCTGTCTCCTCTGCGGGCAGCACCGCCGAGGAGATCCACATCACGGTCACCGGGCACGTGGCCACCCTCGTTCCCGGACTGGAACTCACCGTCAGCCAGGACGCCCGCGGCCCGATCGAACGCTGGACGAGCCCGTGATCCGCCTCCGTACGTCCGCGCGTCGTCGAACCGGCCGCGACCGGGGCAGCGCCTCGCTGGAAGTCGTGGTGATCGCCCCGGCCATCATCGCTCTGCTCGGCCTGATGATTGCCTTCGGCCGTGTCATCGACGCCGATGGGGCTGTCGACGCGGCTGCCCACGCAGCGGCCCGAGCTGCCTCCCTCGAGCGTGACGCCGCCAGCGCCCAGGCCCAGGCCCGGGCGGCCGCCGAGGACAGCCTCAGCGGCGACGGCGTCACCTGCCAGACCACCGACGTCTCCGTCGACACCTCCGGCTACTCCCTCGACGTCGGCCAGGCGGCCACCGTGACCGCGACGATCTCGTGCACCGCGCGCCTGTCGGACATCGGACTGCCCGGCCTGCCCGGATCCAAGACCCTTACAGCGTCCTGGACCAGCCCGATCGATACCTACCGGGGGCGGCAGTGATCCACGCCGTACGGAAGCTGCTGGCCCGCTGCCGCGCCGAAGCCGCCGCGCGAGGCGATCGCGGATCCATGTCCCTGTTCCTGGCACTGTCAGCACTCGCCATCCTCATGGTCATGGGGCTGCTCGTCGACGGCGGCGGCGCCCTCAACGCGTCCAACCGGGCCACCTCCCTTGCCCAGGAGGCCGCCCGCGCCGCCGGCGAGCAGGTCGATGCCGCCCAAGCGATCCAGGGCACCGCCATCACCATCGACCCCGTAGCCGCGCGCTCAGCCGCCCTGGACTACCTCGCCGCCGCGCACGTGCAAGGCGACGTACAGATCAGCGACGGCGGGCAGACCCTGACGGTGACCGTCCATGACGCCTACGCCACCCACTTCGCATCCCTGCTCGGCGTGGGCACGATCCACGTGAGCGGCACGGCGACCGCCCACCTGCAAACTAAAGCCACTGGAGGCTGAGCCGCCCATGGCCCCCCGCACCCCGAAGCCACTACGCGCCACCGGCGCACTGCTGCGTGCCCTGATCGGCCTGATTCTCCTGATCGCCCTGGTCGGCGGTGTCCCCCTCGCTCTGCTGACCCTCGGCCACCAGCCCACCGAGCTGTCCGGCGGCCTCGACCTGCTGCTGCAGCAGGACGACGGCACCGTGTGGCTGGTCGTGCTCACCCTGATCGGGTGGGCCGCCTGGGCCGCGTTCGCCTTCAGCGTCGCCCTCGAAATCTTCGCCGTCGCCCGCCGCCGCTCCGCACCCAGCATCCGCGGCCTGGGCAGCATGCAGTCCCTGGCCAGCTTCCTGGTCGGCGGCATCGTCCTGCTGGCCCCGACCGCCGCATCAGCCGCCACCACACCCGCCATCGCCGTCACCCAGACCGTGAGCGGCGCCACCGCGAGCGCCACAGCCACACCCAGCAGCACGCCCACCGCCAACGCCAGCCTCCCCACCCACACCGTCACGTCGGTCAGCGAGACCCCGTGGGACCTCGCCGAGACCTACCTCGGCAACGGGCAGCGATGGAAGGACATCGCTGCCCTCAATCCCGACATCCCCGAACTGACCGCCGGTGACCAGTACCTGCCGCAGGCGGCGGTCATCAAGCTGCCCCTCGACGCCCGGCCTTCCACCCCCACCACCGGCGACAACGCAGCAGACAACACCTCCGAGACCTCCGCGTCAGCAGGCGTGCGCACACAGCTGGGTGACCGTGCGCCAGCCGCCTCCGAGACGAGCGAACACGAGGTCACCGCGCGGGCCGGCGACTACCTGTCGAAGATCGCCCAGAAGGAACTCGGTGACGGCAACGCCTGGCCACAGCTGTTCGAGGCCAGCCGGGGCAAGCCCCAACCGGACGGTCTTCCCGCGATCACCAACCCGAATGTGATCTACCCAGGGCAGCAGATCACCGTGCCCGGCGCCCCGTCCAACCGGCACGATCAGACGCAGAACTCCGGGCGTGCCAGCGATGGGCATGCCGACGACTCCGGCAGCCCTCCGCACACGCCCTTGGCCACCGCAACTCCCCACGATCAGCAGGACGATGGGCACAGCAAGGGGACGAAGCCGGCACCCGCACCGAGTCAGGCGAGCGCGCCCGCGTCGGTGGCGCCCAGCGCGCAACCCAGGCAGGGGCACGGCCGACCGTCCGCTACACCACAGCCAAGCCACACCTCCTCCAAAAACTCCGCGTCGGCGCCTGCTGCCCCGTCCCTTCCCGCTGCCTCCTCCCCCGCCGCCACGGCGTCCCAGACGCCCCTCTCGGCACCGTCCGACGGTCCGCTGAACCTGCGCACCGTTCTCGGCGCCGGCGCACTGCTGGCAGCCGCCATCACAGGAGCTCTCGCCCTGCGCCGTACGCTGCAGCGCCGCCGCCGCAACCCCGGCGAGAAGATCGCCATCGCGTCGGAGACGTCCACGGCCGAAGCCCAGTTGGCGGCAGCCGCCGAACCTGGCGGCGCTGCCCGTCTGGACGTGGCGCTGCGGACACTGGCCCACCAGACAGCCCAGGAGGAGGACACGCTCCTGCCGCAGCTGCGGGCTGCCCGGATCGGTGCCCGCGCGGTGGAGGTGCTGCCCGAGGATCTCGCCCAGGACCCTGTGGCGCCCTTCGCCGCCGGGCAGGGCGGATGGTGGATCCTGCCCGCTGATGCCGTCCTGCTGGGCGAGGAGGAAGCCCGCGAGGTGCCGGCGCCGTATCCGGGGCTGGTCACGATCGGCAGCACCGAGGCGGGCGGCCTCCTCCTGCTCAACCTCGCGCAACTGCCCGCGCTGCTGCTCGACGGCAACCCGGTCCATATCACCGAGGTGTGCACCTCGCTCGCACTGGAACTCGGGATGAGTCCGTGGGCGGGCGAAGTCGAGGTCGTCACCGTGGGGTTCGGCGAGGACCTGCCGCAGCTGCTGCCCACGGCGCGGATCGCCCACATGCGCCAGGCCGCGCACGCGCTGCGCGATCTGAGCGAACGCCTGCTGGAAGCGCACCAGATGCCCGAAATCCAGCATCAGCCGTATCTGCTGCTGTGCGCATCCTTGCTGGACGAGGACACGGCCTGGCAGTTCGCCGACGTCATCGACCGGGCGGGGCCGGTGCCGGTCACGCTGATCGCCCCGGCAAGTACAGCGGCCGCTCGCTTCCCCGAGGCGGAGATCCTCAACGCCTCCCTCAGCGAGCCGCAGAACCTCGACTACGCCGGCACCGACATCACGGTGCAGCGCCTGGAGCATGCCGCCTACCTTCAGATCACCACCGCGTTGAAGGTGTCGGGGCAGCCGTCCCACCCGGCCGAGGGGCCCTGGAAAGACGTCCCGGATGAGCTCGATGGCGTGCAGCAGCGCGAACAGGCATCGCCGCAGGAGTCCGCGCCCGCAACCGCCGCCGCCTCGATCCCGTCGCCGACGGCGGGAACGGAGGTGAGCGGCGAGGTCTTCCCGGCCCTGCTCGCCGCCAGCACCGATCCGTCTGGGCTCCGTCTCCTCTCCCCCGCCTCGTCGTCGGTGGGACTCGACGACGAAGCCGGCCCGGGCACCGAAGCGGCGGTGCCTTCGGCCCCGGCGCCCCCATCTGATGCGGACTCCGCCGACGCAGCACAGGGCGTGGAGGCCGCCGTCGAGGAGCCCACAGCGCCGCAGGCGCAAGAGTGTGAGGCGCAGGACCTGCACGCCCCAGAGATCCGGGTCCTGGGGCCAGTTGAGGTGACGGGCGTGGACAGCACCGGCCACGGCCCGAGGATGGCGCAGCTGGCCGCCTTGCTGTACTTCCGGCCCGGACGGAGCGCGGATGTCCTGTGTGCCGACATGGATCCCGTCAGCCCGTGGTCGACGAGCACCCTCAACGCGCGCATGCAGGGCCTGCGCAGCTCCCTGGGCAGCGACTCGGCCGGCATCCTCTACGTGCCGCGCCGCAAGGCGGGCGAGGACCCGTACCGTCTCGCGCCCGGCGTGCGCTGCGACTGGACCCGTTTCCTCCAGCTCGTCGAACGCGCACTGCCGCTGGGCCCGTCCGGCCTCACCGACCTGGGCAAGGCACTGACCCTCGTGCGTGGCAAGCCGTTCGGTGGCCGGCCCCTGCCCTGGGCCCAGCCCTACCAACAGGAAATGATCACGCGGATCATCGATGTCGCACACACCGTGGCCACCTACCGCACCCCCGCAGGCCCCCACCACGACCTCAACGCCGCCCGCCAGGCCGTCGCAACCGGCCTCGATGTAGACGACTCGGCCGAGCTGCTGTACCGGGACTGGATGCGTCTTGAGGCTGCGCGCGGAAACCGCTCCGGGCTGCATACCGCGATCACCCGCGTGCAACAGGTCAACCGGGCACTGGACTGCTCGCTGGAGATCGAGACCACTCAACTCATCAACGAACTCCTCAACAGCTCGGGCACGGCGACCCGCAAGGCCCTGTAGCCGTGGGTGCACAGGGCCGCGCGGTACGCACTACTGGCTGGGGGCAACGTCCGCAGCCGCATAGGCGAGCAGCTTGCTCAGGGCCGCCTCGTCGAACGCGGGCGGCCGTGTACGCCACTGTCCCAGTGTTTCCCGTACGGTCTGCGCAACCGCGTGCGCGTGCTGGGCCAGGCCGTCGTCCAGGACGGCCACTCCCCCGTCCTGAGCACGCCCGGTGACGATGACCGGCCCGTGCATCGGGTACAGGACGATGCCTCGCCAAGCGCTCGCAGGGCCCATGCGCTGATGTTCTGCGCGAGCCCGTTCACGCGTCCCTCGCCGCGGAACCCCAGCCAAACGTATGACCCGCCCCGGCAAGATCGCAGAAGGTGACCGCAGGTGCCCCCAACTGACTGCATGCGAGCGCAAGGAACCCACACCCCTCCGGGGGACGACAACACCCGTTCGCGCCGTAGAGTCAGGCCATGCCGACCGGAGACAGCCCAGACATGACTGCCAAGCACTGGCAGGACTGTACGGATGTGTACGACTTCCTGGACCAGATCCGCCTCCGGCCCGGTGCGTGGCTGCCCGGCGGGTCGCTGCACCATCTGCAGTCGATGCTGATCGGCTACCAGGTAGCCCTCGGCGCGCACTGCATCGAAGAGCCCTGCGACTTCTGGCACGGCGGAGCCTTCAGCCAGTGGCTCGGGACACGCCTTGGCGGCAACAGCGCGCTCGGCTGGGCAGCCGACATCGAGCGCAGCGCCCCCGACGGCTCGACTCCCGTCGAAGAGTTCTTCCGTCTCCTCGACGCCTACCGAGGCGACATGGCGCACCATCCGGCGCCAACCTCCGCAACGAACCGGCTTCCCGGCATCGAGTACATGAACAACACGTTCGTCACCCTCTTCTGGCGCCGACGACTCCTCACACAGGCCATAGCGCGGCTTGAAGGACTCGGTTTCCGCGTCGTGCACCTCGCAGCAGGCAAGTGGACCACGGAACAGGACATGCACCGTGCGATCGCCGCCGCGCTGCATTTCCCCGGGTACTACGGAAACAACCTGGACGCCCTCAACGACTGCCTCGGAGACGTGGCCTGCTACGGAGGCTACGACGACGCGGTCGAAGGCGCAGGACTTGTACTGTCCTTCACGGACTATGACCGCTTCGCCGCCGCGTGTCCCAAAGCAGCTCAGGCCGTGCTGGACATCATCGCCGACGAGGCCCGCAGGGCCTCGGTGCTTCGCCGCCGCTTCTTCGCCCTGGTCCACAGCAACAACCCGGACATCCGGTTCGAACCCATCGGAGCCATGCCCGTCATGTGGAACAGCGACGAATGGGCGGACAGCAACCGCGGCTGAGCGAGTGGCACCAGCGCCCGTCACCGCACCATCATCCACATCTCATCCAAGCTCTGCGATGTCTGGCAGCCGTTCCCGAACCCGGCGTACTTCACGCTGGTCTGGACCGCGCGGCCGCTGTCAGTGGCCTCTGTCAGGATTCCTCGGTCAGCACCATGATCGGGAGAGACTATGGGCACTTGGGACGTCGGCCCCTTCGACAACGACACCGCAGCGGACTTCTCCGGCGACCTTGACGAGGCAGCCGCAGGCGAACGTGAGGGCATCGTTCGCGGCGCTCTCACACGTGTGATCGACACCGTGGACTACCTCGAAGCGCCCGAATCAGAGGTAGCCGTGGCCGCGGCCGCCCTCGTCGCGGCGCAGTGTCCCGGAGGTGAGCCTGCTGATCCCGTTTACGGGCCGGAAGAGCTCCTTCCTGATCTCACCGGCCTGCGCGATCTCGCCCGTCACGCCCTCGACCGTGTCATGACCGAGCCATCAGAGCTGATGGAGCTGTGGGCCGAGTCGGATGGCGCCCCCTGGCATGCGAACATCCGCCAGCTGCAGAACGTGCTCCTGCCACAGCCTCCCGGAGAGCAGCTCAGCCTGATCTGACCCACCGCGACCGCTCCTCGAGTCCTATCTGAAAGGCCACCATGAGCTGGGACGTGCTCCTCCTCCGCCTGACCGACGACGTCACCTCGATGCACGAGCTTCCCGACGACTACTCGCCGGAACCGCTCGGCCGGCAATGCGACGTGCTCGCGGCTGTCACCCAGGCCGTTCCCGAAGTTGATCTCTCGGACCCCACGTGGGGCGACCTGTCCGGCCCCACTTGGTCCATCGAACTCAACATCGGCTCAGAAGACCCGGTTGACTCGATCATGCTTCACATCCGGGGCTCCGGCGACGACGTGCTCACGCCCGTCTTCCGCCTTGCGGAGGCTCTGCGGTGCAAAGTGGTCGACCTCGCCGAAGGGGACCTGATCAATCCGGGGCAACCATCAGGCTGGCACGCCTTCCAACAGTTCCGTGACCGTGTGATCGGATCCGCTCAGTGATACCTACCGGCCGGATGATCACGTCCAGTGAAGGCGATGGGGATTCCCAACCCCTATGGCTCAGCGACGAGCCAGCCACAGCCGGGCTGTGGGCTCGGATGCACGCCGAACACGGCGACTCCGGCCAGTGGCCCCTGCTGCTTGACGCGCTCGACCCCGGGGATACCGAATTCCGCCCCTGGGGATCGGGCGAGGTCTTTCCAGAGCAGATGTCCGCCACCGCGAGCCACGACCCAGCCGCCCTCCTCGCGAAGTGGTGGGCGACGTATACCGCCGGCGATGAAGACGACGACATGCTGTCGGCCGATCGGCGCCTCGCCGTCACCGCCCCCTTCGAGCAAAGCTGGCCCGGACGCGCACCCAGCCGAGAAGCCGTGATGAGCGCCGACCAACTGGCCGCCGACTACGCCGAGGTGTTCCTTTCCGATCACCCCCAGTCACGTCTCGGGCTGGTCACCGCCGCATCCGGCGCAGAAGCCCTCACAACGGCAGGCTGGTCCGGTCCCGCCAACTACGACAACGACACGGCGAAGTTCTCCGCGGTCGTCGGCGACTGGGAGAACCGGTTCGGCGCCCGTGTCGTCGCGGTCGGCTTCTCCACCCTGCACCTTAGCGTCGCAGCCCCACCCACAACTGAAGAGGACGCCCTCCTGGTCGCTGCCGAGCACTTCGCCTTCTGCCCCGACAACATCTGGCAAGGCAGACGGCCGTACACACTGGCCTCGTACGCAGAGCAGCTCACCGGTGTCTACAACTGGGACTTCTGGTGGGACTGAGGCCCCCGCCCGGGAACGGTGCGGCGGGAAGCGATCTTCAGGGGCTTCACGCGTGCCTGATCAGAGGCATTCGTGACCCCCCGTTATCTTTTTCGCGGTCCTGCAAGAGGACCGCTGGCCTCCGGGCCCGGCATGACTGTTCCCCCCTGTCGAACGGATGACCTGGGGGGTGGTGTCACCGGGTCCGAGAGGCGCCGTTGGAGACGCTGATGAGAGGTCTGACTACCGCCTGGCCTGGCGCAATGCCCGGCATCTCGCGGGCGGCAGGTCTGCATAACGTGGATGCGCGCATACGACGCCAACGCCCTGGCCAGCACCGCACGAACCCCGGTTCGGGAGGATGGGTTGTACGACATCGATGACGTGGGCGTCTTCCTCGGCCTGGACGTCGGCAAGAGTGCCCACCACGGCCATGGGCTGACCCCGGCCGGCAAGAAGGTCTTCAACAAGCAGCTGCCCAACAGCGAGCCGAAGTTGCGGGCTGTCTTCGACAAGCTGGCCGCGAAGTTCGGCACCGTCTTGGTGATCGTGGACCAGCCCGCCTCGATCGGAGCTCTGCCCCTGACGGTCGCCCGGGACGCCGGCTGCAAGGTCGCCTACCTCCCCGGACTCGCGATGCGGCGGATCGCCGACCTGTATCCGGGCGAGGCGAAGACCGACGCGAAGGACGCCGCGGTGATCGCCGACGCTGCCCGGACGATGCCGCACACCCTGCGCTCGCTGGAGCTGACCGACGAGATCACCGCCGAGCTGACCGTGCTGGTCGGCTTCGACCAGGACCTGGCGGCCGAGGCCACGCGCACCTCCAACCGGATACGCGGCCTGCTCACCCAGTTCCACCCCAGCCTGGAGCGCGTCCTCGGGCCGCGCCTGGACCACCCCGCGGTGACCTGGCTGCTGGAACGCTACGGATCTCCGGCCGCACTGCGGAAAGCCGGTCGCCGCAAGCTGGTTGAGGTGATCCGCCCCAAGGCCCCGCGCATGGCCCAGCGGTTTATCGACGACGTCTTCGACGCGCTCGACGAGCAGACCGTCGTGGTCCCGGGCACCGGCACCCTCGACATCGTGATCCCGTCCCTGGCCCGCTCGCTCGCCGCCGTCCACGAACAGCGACGAGCCCTGGAGACCCAGATCAAAGCCCTGCTGGAGGAGCACCCTCTTTCGAAGGTCCTGACCTCGATTCCGGGGGTCGCGGTCAGGACCGCCGCCACCTTGCTGGTCACCGTCGGCGACGGCACCAGCTTCCCCACCGCCGCCCACCTGGCCTCCTACGCCGGCCTCGCCCCGACCACGAAGTCCTCGGGAACCTCGATCCACGGCGAACACGCGCCCAGAGGCGGCAACCGGCAGCTCAAACGCGCAATGTTCCTGTCCGCGTTCGCCGCCCTGCACGATCCCGCCTCCCGCACCTACTACGACCGCTGCCGGGCTCGGGGGAAGACCCACACCCAAGCCCTCCTCCGCCTCGCCCGACACCGGATTAGCGTGCTGTTCGCGATGCTCCGCGACGGCACCTTCTACGAACCCAGAACCCCACGCCTCGGTTGACGAAAGAGCTAGAGGCACCCCCCCCCGCAGCGGGTGCGCAGCACGAAGACCGCCGTGTGCCCTTGCTGCGCGATAGGCATCACGGCTACGCAATGCTGGACTGACCTGCGGCTTCTCTTGACTGCGCAGCCGTTGGCGCTGATTGGCCTGCTGTTGCGCAGTGACGAGCATGGCGCGGCTTCTCACTGTGGCTGCGCGTGGTGGCGGGTCAGCGCCTGCCAGCGCCGCTCGAAGTCGACTGCCTGGTCGGCGATGTAGTCGGTGGTGAGGGGCTTGTTGTGCTGCGCGGTGATCCCGTGGGCTGCGCACTCCTGCGCGATGACGTCGAGCGACGGGGTTTCGTTGCGCACCCGCTGTTCCGCCCAGAAGCTGTAGACACGGAACGGCAAGAGGTAGCGGCGCAGGGTGGACGGGCTGACCGGCTTTCCGCCGCGGCCGGTCATGCCTTTCTTGCTTGCGAGGAAGGCGGAGAACTGCTCGGCCTTGGGTTCTTCGCCATGCTCGGTCTGGTACTCGGTCCAGGCGAGGTAGTAACGGTCGACGGTGGTGAGCGCGGCAGAATCCCCGGTCGCGTCGTCCTCGGCCGACGGGTCGTCGATGGGGGCGCTCACCCGGGGACTGCGCATCTCCTTGGCGGGGTGTGCGCCCGCCCCAGCCGGTGTCTCCTCAGACTCGTCCCCGTTCGGGAGGGGCTCGCCGGTGGGCGTCTGTGCGGCGGACTCGGTGGCTGCCTCGTCGGCGGACGGCTCCGTCTCGTCGAATTCGCGCTGCCGGAAGGTGGAGACGAAGTACTCCAGGTCTGCGCCCGTGATGGGCTGGCCGTTGCCGCCGGTGATCTGGTCCCGCTCGTAGACGTACGCGGCGAGAGCGGCGGCATCGGGGTAGGCCCCGTGCTCCTGCGCGTACACGAGCCAGGCGTCGTAGAAGTAGTCACCCCATCCGTCGTCCGCGTCGTGCGGGGCTTGGGGTTCGGTCCCATTCTCAGCTGAGGGCGTGTGGCGCTGCTTGAGAAGCTGCAGCAGCGGTTCGAGTTGCTCGTCGGACAGCGGCCCGCCGCCCGCGGTGGCGATGCCGTACTGGTCTTGAAGCCACACAGCGAACTGCGCGCTCGTGGGCTCGACTCCAAAGGCGGCCTTCCAGTCCTGATAGGCACTGGCGAGGTGCTGGTCGTTCCCTCCGTCCGCAAGGTCGTGCGGCTGCTCAGGATGTGCGGTTCGCCGCTGCTCCACCGGCTTGGGCCGCACGCCAGGCACCGACGCCAGTTCCTTCTCCTGGTCGACAGCGGCCTCAAGTTCGGGGCTCTGCCGCTGGGCAGGAACCGGGGTCCGCTCGACAGTGAACTGAATAGGCGGCTCATCAATGCCCGCGGCTGCCAGACCGGCCGGGACTGTCTCGGCCAAGGGGACACCGTAGCGTGCCAGCCGGAGCGGCATCAGCGACTCCACTGGGGCCTTGCGACGCCAGGCACGACCGAAGCGGGCGTGGAGGCGGGCCTGGTAGACGAGACGCTCCTGCTCCAGCTTGATGACCTGGTCGTAGGAGCGCAGCTCCCACAGCTTCATGCGGCGCCAGAGCAGGAACGTGGGGACCGGGGAGAGCAGCCAGCGCGTGATGCGCACGCCCTCCATGTGCTTGTCGGCCGTGATGTCCGCGATACGGCCGATCGCGTGCCGGGCCGCCTCGACCGCGACGACAAACAAGACTGGAATCACCGCGTGCATGCCCACGCCCAGAGGGTCGGGCCAGGCAGCGGCTCCGTTGAACGCGATGGTGGCGGCCGTCAGGAGCCAGGCCGTCTGCCGTAGCAAGGGGAACGGGATGCGGATCCAGGTCAGCAGCAGGTCCAGAGCAAGGAGCACACAGATGCCAGCGTCGATGCCGATCGGGAACACGTACGAGAAGGTGCCGAAGCCCTTCTTGAGTGCCAGCTCACGGACCGCCGCGTACGAACCGGCGAAGCCGATACCGGCGATGATCAAGGCGCCGGAAACAACCACGCCAATCAGAACGTGATGCAACCGAGTCAGCTGCAATGGCGCGGCCACTCGTACTCCCCCTCCGAATCAGTAGCAAGCAGGTTTCACCCTGTCACGTGCGCGCACCCATGGCGAGGACTTGTGGGTGGCAGCCGGCCCACTGCCTCGGAATGGGTCTCGCCTCCTGCTGAGCGGCCCTTGCCACGTGGGCCGGTGCGGCGGCGATCGGGCCCCGGGGCGGGTAGGGCGTCGCGCTGCGCCGCCCCGGCACTTTCTCCAGCGGCCGTGAGAGGAGCGGACAGGATGCACGGCAAGTGGCTGGCCAGGGGCGCCTTTGAAGCCCCGGCGGGCGCCGTGCGCACGGCAAAGGTGTGGCACACCCTGGATGCTGGCGTGCGTGTGGTGACAGCACGAGCGGTCCTCGCCGTGGTGGCCGGAGTGTGTCGGGGCGACGACGCCGAAGTCTCCCGCGTCGCCGTCGCGGTCGCCGCAGGCCAGGCCGAGGAGATCGTAAGCATGGGCGGCTCGTACTGGATGGTCGTCCACGACATCGACCGGCGGCGCAGGGTCGTGGCGGGCGATCTCGCCGAAGTGCGGGAGCTGTTCACGGCAGCGACCGACGAGGGTGTGGGCGACGGACGCCTCGCTACTTGCGGCTCAGCTCGGCCGGGGCCCGGACCTGGAGCTGATGGCGGCCCGAATCAGGGTGGGCTCCGCGGAGCACTGGCCGCACAGGTCGGTGTGGTCGGGCATCGAGCGGATGCCCTGGCGGACACGCCCGGACAGCGCTGAGGACTGACCAGCAGATCGGCGCGGCTGCCAGACTGCCCAGGCGGGCGAGCGTCCACTCCCAACATTTCGAAGTGAACGTGATGGGAGCCCTAGACAGCATAGTTGAGCGGACACGGCAACTGCCCTCGCTGAGAGATAAGGCCGATCGCCGTTCCCCCGGCGCCGCCAGGGGTACCTTCGAGGTGTCGAGACTCGAAGGACTCCATGATGCCGTACGCAGACGACGCAGCGGGAGAACGGATCGGGCAGCGCATCGCCGAAGCACGCAAGGCGCGCGGCCTGACACAGCTCCAGCTTGCTCAGCGCATCCCCTGCTCGAAGTCACTGATCGCTCAGGTGGAGCGCGGCCATAAACCGGCCACGCCTTCTCTGACTGCCAGCGCTGCCCGCGCGCTGGGGGTCCGGTTGGAACAGCTCACCGGGCAGCCGTACGAGGACCCTCAGCGGGGCCGCGTGCATGCCACAATCCCGGACATCCAGACCGCCATGTTGAGCTGGGACCTGCCCGACGAGGATCTGGCCGTGCGGCCCTACGAGGAACTGGCCGCCGACGTAGCGCGCGCCTCCGCGCTCGGGCGCAAGGCGAAATACGCCAAGCTCGGCGTGACGCTGCCGCCGCTGCTCGATGAACTGTCGACGGCCTGCCACGCTGCGGAAGGCACTGACCGGGAGCGGCTGTTCGGTCTGCTCGCTGAGGCGTACTCCGGGGTCACGGCGATCGCGTACGCACTGGGTTTGTTCGACCTGCGCTCGCAAGCCATGGACCGTGTGCAGTGGGCCTCCCTGGAGTCGGGTGACCCGCTGCGTGTGGGTCGTACGCAGTGGCAGCGCGCGACGCTGTTTCTCCAGGCCGCTGCGTACGACCGGGGCATGCGGCTGCTGGACCGTGTGCGGTACGACGTGGGCGAGGACATCAGCCGCATGGACGATGACGCCCTTAGCGTGCATGGCGCTGTCCATCTGCGGTCCGCTATGTTCGCCGCCCGCGCCGGGAACGCTCCGACGGCCCACGCGCACCTGGACGCCGCATCGGAGGCGGCACGCCGTCTCGGACACGACGCGAACCATTATGGCCTGGAGTTCGGCCCGACCAACGTGGCCATGCACCGTTTGGGGGTGGCCGTCGAGATGCACGACGGCCCGGAGGTGGTGCGCCGCACGAAACGCACTCGTCTGCCCGCGAACGTGGCGCCGGTGCGGGCCGGCCGTTTCTACATCGACGCCGCGCGTGGGTGGCTTGACTACGGCAACCGAGAGAAGGCGTTCGCCGCGCTCCAGGCCGCCCGCCTCGTCGCCCCCGAGCAGACCCGGAACCATCCACAAGTACGCGAGACCGTACAGACGTTGATCCACATGGAGCGGTACGGCAAGGAATCACTGTCGGGCTTCGCAACCTGGATCGGGCTCACCTGACGAAGTTTCACAAGCCGTGAAACTCACAGTGCGCGCTCCGTAGCAGCATGAACACACGGACCCCGGCGAGGTGGTGAGACCTCCCGGGGCGTGGCCAACGCTGCTGAGGAGCGCCGACAGTGACCACTTCTATCACCCACCCGCCGACTGCATCAGAGCGGGATCAGGCACCACCGGACATCGGGACGATGCGCGCCACCGCACGCCGTGCTCTGGCCGAAGCCTCCGTAGACGAGCTGGACACGCTTGCCCTGACCCTGCGCGGACACGTGCAGTTGCTCATCCCCGAAGTGGAGCAACTGGCTGCCCGACTCCCAGAGAGTGACGTGCCCCGGTACTGCGCGCTTGCCTGCGTTGGCGAAGCGCGCGGCAAGCTCGGCGCCCGGCCCGGCATGGGCCCGGATGGCGCAGTGGCGTACGCGAGGAAGCTGGCGCGCACGCTCGGAGCGCTGTGCGATCACTTCGAGGCCCTTACTGGGCAAGGCATGTGCGTGGCCTGCGACCAGCCGATGCGGGCCACCGACGAGACGGTCCCCTATGACCGGGTCAGCGGCTCAGGTGGCGCTGTGACGAGCCGTATCCACGCCTGGTGCGCCAAGCACCCGCACCCTGCTGACTAGCAGTACGCCTCGCCCCGGGCTCAGGGGCCCCATGGCGACCGCAGGGTCAGGGTCGCGCCGTCAGACAGTCCCTCCCCGCCCCGGCTCCCACAACAGCCGGACGGCTCCCTGGTTCCCCCCATCGGGAAGTCGAACCCTGTGCCCGGACCGCCGCAACGCACGAACCCGGACGCTCCCGATCACGCAACCGCAGGAAGGCCAGTTTTCGATGCCCCCCAGCACCGCGGCAGTGACGCCGCGACATCACCCCGACCGAACCAGCGAGGAACTGCGGCACATGCCGGCGCACCCCCTGCTTCCCTCCGAGAAGCCCACCCTCCCCCAGGCCACGGCTCATCAGCATCCGGTGAGTGCGATCGTGAGGCTGCTGCCCCTGCAGCCCGACGACGATCCGTCGCTCAACTGGAGTATCCGCCTGCTGACGAACGCGGTGGCCGCCTCCGGGGCCCGCCTGCGCATGCGTCCTCGACTGACCATGTGGCACTGGACCGGGGACATCGACTGCGCCGCTCACATCGCGTACGAGCTGGTCGACAACGCTGTTCGGCATGGCAGGCCCTTCACCGATGGCTGTACCGAACTCAGGTTGGCTCTGGTCCCAGAGACATACGAGCTGACGGTCGAGGTCGATGATGCTCTGACGACGTTCGACAACTTCGAAGAGGCGACTACCAACCGCGCAACCCCACAACGCCGGACGGGGCTCCTGTGGATCCGCGAAAAGGCCCAGTTGTCCTGGGACGTGCTGAGGGACGACACCGGCGAGGCCATCGGCAAGACCGTGCAAGTGGTCCTCCCGGCTACCTGGGAGGCGTCAGCATGACCCTCCACACCCCACTCACGCGCCGCAACGTCGCCCCGGACAGGACTCTTCCCCCCGCGACCCCCGTCAGCTTCGCGGTGAGCACTGACACCATCGCACCCACGGCCGCCTCCCCCGACATGGACCACCTGGCCGCCCGAGTGCGCGCCTTGATGGGATGCCAGCAAGGTGGTGTGCTGCAACTGCCTTTGGGCGGAAGGTTCTTCGACATCGTCGTCACCGCGAGCGGCCTGGCGGCTCGCGGGGTAGTGAGGCTCATGGACGAGGTGCAGTCGTCCCCGAAGGACACCCCGGACGCCCCTAGTTGTGGTCCTGTCATCGAGGACCCTCGGCGTGGCTGGCTTATCTGGCTCGTACCGCCGGGGACCAGTGACCATTGGGCACCCGTCCGGTTCGCGACGTGCCTCGGAGCCCCCCATACGGTCGCGCTTCCCCCGCTGGAGCAGGCCGAACCGCCGGGACCGTACTGGCTGAGGCGCATGCGCACGGACCGCCTCGTGCCTCCCGGACCTCTCAGGGAACACCTCGACCAGTTCCGGCCCGGCCCCGTGCCGCACGAAACGCTACTCGGCTCGGCACTGAGCACCTTCTCATGATCTCGGCGTTCGGAGAGCACGGAGGCCTCGCCGCACGCAGCACCAAGCTCCCTGCTGCCCGGGCCTCCACCCCCTCTGCAGCAGGGCCCTTACGCAGAGGAACAGGGACATGATCACTCACCGCGGGCGTCCCACCAGCACCCTGCCACCGCCTGGAGGACTTGAGGGGCTGCAGCGGGACTACATGCTCCAGATCATCGCGGCCATCGCCGCCCGCGGATCCCAGGTGCGCGTCGCTCCATACGTTCTCGCGCACACCATGGGCGAGCGCAACACCGACCTGGCGTTGATCAAGTCCTACGCGGTGGAAGAGATGGGCTGGCAGGTGACGAAGGCACCGTTCGCCGACGCGGGACAGGCGCCACCACTCGAACGACGGCGCGGATTCGCGAGCGGCTGGCAGTACGCGATGCAGGGTTACGCCGACGGCATCCTCGCCATCGCCCGGCCGGCCATCACGACCGACCTGGTCGCGTACGCGCGCGTACTAGAGAACCTCGCCGAGCGTCGCCTGTTCCTCGCGTTCCTGCCCACCGAAAACGCCAACGAGCACCGGCTTGACGCCACATAGACCTCTGCCTGCCGGCCCGGGCGATCTTCGGCTTGCGGCCATCAGATAGGCGCCAAACCCGGCGCGGCTGTCTGGCAAAGCCTCGGCCGCATCGGGCTCACGACTCACCATCGAGACCAGGGAGTGTCATGTCCGAGGAGAAGCGCGACTGGTTCGAGAACCCGCCTCCCCGCCGAGTGGGAGCGCTTGCCCTCATCATGAGGGGTACGCAGGTGCTCATGGTCAGCCGCCCGTACAGGGTGGCCGCCCCCCAGTGGGGTCTGCCCGGAGTCTCCGCCAGGGCCGACGAGGTGCCCCGGCTCGCGCTCAGCCGACTCCTGGACGAAGGCCTGAGCCTGCGGGCCACCACGGGCCGCCTGCTCGTCGTGGACCACGTTCCGGCAACTCCGGGCCTCCACCATGAGGGCACCAACTACGTCTACGAGGTGCACGTCCCTGACGACGTCGAGCCGGTCGTGACCGAGTCCGGCCGCCTCGGTGACGCGCGGTGGATCGAGCGTTCCAAGGTGCGCGAACTCGCGGTCGACCACGCCCTGCGGCGCATCGAGCGATGCCTGCGGGCCGCCGAGACCGGCCAGTTCGAGGAGCTGCTGCTGGGCGTACCGCTGCACGACAGCAGCGTCTCCGACACCCCGGCCGCATAGGCCTCTGCCCGGTGGCCCGGATGCCCGTCCCGCCCGCGGCCATCGACAGGTACAACCCCCGGCGTGGACACGACCGATCGGGGCCCTGCCGGTCCCGTCCGGCCAGCCGCTTCCCCACGCCGGGCTCAAGAACGGCCTCCAGTGGTCACGCGACGCCACGCCCCGACCAATGGACGGCTATAAGGCCGCGGCGACCACCCGGCTCACCCTCCCCCGGGCGGGTGGACGCCGCGGCCCAAACCACTCATTGCACACCCACGTTCTAGGGAAGTTGTGGATGACCATCGCGGTTCCCACACTGGTGGAGCAGCAGGCCGACTTGATCGATGAGCTCAACGAGGTGCTGCGCCGGCACCCCATCGCAGCCTCCCTCTTGCTCATGTACGCGCCTCGCGGCCTGGATCTGGCCGCCGACGAGGTGCTCGTCCAGGAAGTCGACGCCAAGCAGCGCATCATCGCACTGCGCCCGCGGCGCCCCTCCGACCTGGACAGCGGGGAAGTGCTCCACGCGTCCCAGATCCCCCCCCCGGAGACGACACCCTCACCGCACACGCACGGCAGGCACGCGCACGCACCTGCATGATGCTCCCCCACGACGCTCGACCAGTTCCAGCCGAGCCCCGTGCCTCACGAAACACTCCTGGGCTCGATGCTCAGAACCATTTCCTGATCTCCGCGTGTGGTGGCCCCCTGGTCCACCGCATGCGGTTCCGGCCCCCCAGCCGTCACGTCCTTCCAACTCCCTGCGCGGACACGCGTCGGCTGGGGCCTCATCCAAGGGACAGCGACGTGAGCCTTCGCAACAGCACCCTGATACCCCAAGACGGCTTGGAGCAGATGAGACGCGACACATGGCCCGATAACCCAGGCCATCACCCTCAGCGGGCGCGTGGTGCGGTTGCTCCGTACGTCCTCGCGCCTTCCGTTGAGGAACGTCGCGCCGACGTCGCACTGATCGCGAGGTACGCCGTCGCGGCCGGGTTGGCGCTCACGTCCTTGACGTTCGCGGACGCAGCGAAGCCGCCACACATTGGCGAGCGCCGCGGCTGGCGAGCCGCTCGCCAGTACGCCGAGCAGGGGTACGCACATGGCTTCGTCGTCATCGCCCGGCTGGCACTCACCACAGATCCGGCAGAGTACGCGGCCCTGCTGGAAGACCTGTTCGCCCACCGCCTCTTCGTCACGTTCCTCCCCACCGAGAACGAACGTCGACATGTGACTTCCCCTTCCGTACCGGCAGCGATCCAAGGCGCCGGTACGGAAGGGGGCTCAACCCCCAGTGCCGGGCTACCGCCCACTTCCCACACAGCCCGGCACCGGGCCCCGACTTCCCCTGGCACCGCTACTCGACCGGTGTGCTGAGCAGGGGAAGAACGGGTCCGGCGCGGCGGATAAGCAGCCCGCGCAGGCTTCTGGGGAGGGGCCTGCGCGCGGCACGGCACCCGCCGCACCGGACCCAGCGATCGACTCCATCCCAGAGCTTCCCGGAGAACACCAAGCCGGGATGGCCAGAACCTGAACGACGCGGATGGCCCACGCTCCGCCCGCCGGGTCTCTGGCAGCACCACCCAATCCGCAATGCCGAGAAATCACCTGGAGTTGTCATGACGCGAAACGTCGCCCACAGCACCACCCAGATGCACGAGTCGACGGCGCCCCAGTCGGACGGGTTCGAGCTGAACGTCGGCCTGCTGGAGGTCTCCGACGCCGCGGGCCTGACCAACCTGACCGACGACAACTGCGGCACAACCTGCGGCGCCTGCACGACCAACGTCGCCTGATCTGGCCCTGACGGGCCCGGTGCCGCCACGCTGCCGGCGTGGCGGCACCGGTCGCCCACCGACCCCGCCCGGCTCAAGGAGGTATCCGTGACTGCACCACCAATGTTCCGGGCCGGCGCGACTGCCCTCGTGCGCGCCGTCGCGCGGCCAGCCGTGGCCCAGTTCTCCTTCCCAGACTTCGACGACCGCTCTTCCACGGCCGAGGAGCAGGCGGAGATCACGGCCATCCGCCTCGCCTGGGTGCGCGTGGTCTGGGCTGATCCGGAGCTGGCCGAGGCGGTGAGTCACGCCAGTCCGGCTCTCGCCGCCCAGATTGAGGCGCTGTGTGTGGCCGCCGCTCCTTCAGGGCGCGATGTGCGCCGGGTCGGGTTCTCGCTGGCCCGCTACCTCCTGCGAGCGGGACATCGGGCAACACCTTTCGGTCTCTTCGCAGGTGTTGCTACGGCCGTCTTCGGCGCCCCCACCGGTGCCGTCTGGGGGAAGGACCATGAGGTCGTCGCCCGTGCCAGCGCGGAGTGGCTGTCCGGGCTGGTCGAGCAGTTGGAGAAGACCGGGGAACTGCTGCCTCTTCTGTCGGTCGTCGTCAACGACACAGCGTTCGAGCGCGACGGATGCCTGATTGTCCCCTACCAGGACGACGGGCTGCACGGTCGGCGCCGAGCCGTCGAGGCGTCCGTCGAGCTGACGTCCCCGGTGCGGATCGTCGTTGGCACGGCTGGTGCGCCGGTCCGGTTCGAGGAGCTGGTGGAAAGGCTGTCCGCGGAGTTCCCGGCCGTGCTTCCCGAGCGGGTGCACGGGTTGTTGGCGGGGCTGATCCGGCGGCGCGTGCTGATCACGAACCTTCAGGCACCGGCCACAGAGGGTAATGCCCTCGGCTATGTCCTCGCGCAGCTCGACGCGGTCGGGGCCGGTTCCCTCGCGCCTCTCAAGCGGATCTACTGCGCTCACCAGGCCGCCGGCGTGGCCCTGTCGCAGACCGACCTCGGCAAGTGGGCCGGGTACAAGAACCCGAACTCCGGCGGCAACGAGTACCGCAGGCTGGAGAAGGCGCACGGGCCGATCCTGGTGCGGGAAGGCGCCACGCATGTCGACCTGAACTGGTCTCACCACGAGGTGCAGGCCGACTCCCACTCCGCGGTGGCAGCCTGACTCCCTGCCTGTGAACTCCCCGGCCCGGGGCCGGAGACTGGCCTGCAACGCCTCGGCCTGCTCGACCACTGCGGCAAGGAGAGCGTTCGGAAGGGGCGCTGCGCATCTGCTTCAGCGCGGCGTTCCCAGGAATGGCCCGCCACACCCGAGAATGGCCTGCACGCTGTCATCGAGCAAGTGGACCCGCTCCGGGTGGACCCTGAAGCGGGTGAAGGTGCCATCGGGCGACTGCTCGACGGTCCAGCCATCATTGTCGTTGCGTCGGGTGGTCATGGTCAGAATTATGTGACTACTCCAAGCACACAGCCACCCCTTCAACGTGGCACCAACTGCCGGACACCGCCCAACAAGCATCATCGACTCCCAGTCGGTCAAGGCTGCCGAGACCGTCGGCCGCGACTCGCGGGGCTATGACGGCGCGAAGAAGATCAAGGGGTTCAGCCGAGATACGCGTCAAAGGGGCAATCAGTGGATCTTGATGACGAAAGCCCCTCGCTGTCCCGGAGGTGACGAGGGGCTTCGTCGTGCCGCTACAGGCTCAGCCGGTGCATGCCATGGTGGCGTCCTGGGAATCCGGGTCGTTCCGGGTACAGGTGTGCTGGGGGGATTTCAGGTCGCTGACGCGGGTCTGCCAGACGGCGCCCTGCCATTTGGCCTGTGGGGCGCTGGCGTTGTCGAGGAGTCTGGGGTAGCGCAGGACTTCCCACGACGGGAATTTGTCCTTCGTCGTCGAGATGTCGAAGCCGGTGAAGGACTTGTTCTTGTCGTCGTACCCGTGCGGCGTCAGGTACCACGTCGCGTTGATCCGGCCGAGGTCTCCGAACTGGTAGCCCGGGACGCCTACAAAGGAGTTGACCGCCGAGATCGATACCTTGATGCCCCCGCCCGTGGTGGGCTCGACCCAGTATTCATTCTGAGGGATCGGGTCATCCTGGACGACTTCGGCGTGCGGGGTGCGGACGAGGGGCTTGGCGTCGCGGCATCCGTTCAGCGTGGAGCTGGGGTCGTGGACGCAGGAGTGTTCGACGTAGACGCCGACGCGGCCCGTTTCGGTGTCCCACGCGACGGTCACCTTGGATTCGGCGGCCGGGTTGGTGCTCCACTGGCGGTGGTTGCCGATGATGTCGTTCACTGGGTTGTTGTCGGTGGCGATGTAGCCGCGTACGACGACGATCCCCCGGTCTCCTCCCAGGGGCAGCAGGTTCGCGGCCTCTTGCAGACCCCCGTCACGCGTACTGCTGTTGGGGGTGAGGTACAGGTCGCGTGCCTGTGCGTACTGCGGGTTGGGAGTCTCCTCGGGAGACCATGCGATGGGGCCGTGCTCGAACATCTGGCTGACGCCCTTGGCGCCCGGAACCTGGACTTCGTCGCTGATGGGGTAGCCGTAGCGGCCGGTCTCCCACTGGGCCTGTCCCCAGCGTTCGCCGATGCGGCCCCAGACAGGGTGTGCACCGGTGTTGGGGGACCAGTAGACCGAGCCGCCTTGGAAGACCTGGCGTACGCCCTTGCCGTCGGGGAGCCGGATTTCGTCGCTGGTGGGGTAACCGAGACTGCCACCTTCCCAGCCGAGCTGTCCCCACTTGTCGCCGATGAGGCCCCAGATCGCGTGGGCCCCGCTGTTGGGGCTCCAGTAGATCGAGCCATGCTCGAAGACCTGGCGGGCGCCCCCGTCCTTGGGGACCGGGATTTCGTCGGACTTCGGACAGCCCAGGGAGTCCTGTACGCCCGGCGTCTGCGTGTATTCGGTCCAGATGGCCCCGTCGACCGAGTAGCCCTCGTTGCAGAAGACCTGAGCCGATGCAGGAGCAGCCTGAACGCCCAGCAGGAGCAGGGCGCTTGAGGCTGTGAGGGCGAGGAGCTGGGACGCTCTTGCTCTGATCATGCCGAACAGTCTCTACGGCTGCAGGCGGTCCGGACAGAGAAACAATAAGACAAAGAGACAAAGCGCCCGAATGGGTGACGGGCTGGAGGCTCAGGGCTTCAAGATCAACTCATTGCCCCTTTGACGCGTATCTGGGAACCGGCGCGAATCGCATCTGATGCGAACTGGACGCACTTTGCGTCGCGTTGGCCGGGCGGGGGTGCCAGGAAGTGGCTGATCAGCGAATAGAGGGCTCACCGCATGCCTGCCGAGACGGTAGCGGACGGGCCAGGCCCGTGTCGTTCCGCTTCACTCAATCGGATGGCTGACCTGCCGTTCCTCTCCGAACTTCGCATTTGATGCGAGATTCTCGCGCTGGATGCGATCTACGGAGCGTGACGAATTGGCGGGCAATGACGGGGCGACACCTGGGGTCGCGCGGCTGCACCTGGCCGACGGGGTGCCGCTGCTGCGGCCGGAGGAGCAGGTCTTCGAGGCAATGCTGGATGGCTGGCGCAACCAGCAGCTGGCGCGGAACCTCGCGCTGTCGACCATCAACGGCCGTGAGCGGAAGATGCGGGCATTCGCCGCGCATGCGGACGCCTTCCCCTGGAACTGGTCCTCGCCGCTGGCGGACGAGTGGTTCGGTGACCTGCGCGCGGTCCGCGGCTGTGTCCGCTCGACGCTGCGCGGCTACCAGGAGGCGGTGCGGCTGTTCTGCGACTATGCCACCGACCCGGCTTATGGCTGGGCGGCCGAGTGCGAGCGGCGGTTCGGCACCCATCCGATCCAGGTGTGTCACGAGTGGAACACCGCCGTGCACATGCAGGAGTGCGAGGCCGAGGCCCCGAAGCGGGCCTTCACCCGGGACGAGTTGCAGGCGTTCTTCGACCACGCCGACGACGCGGTGAGCCGGGTCCGCGGTCGCGGCCGCAAGGGCTGGCTGCCCGCAATGCCTTCCTCCGCTGGGCCATGCGGTCCAAGCACATGCCCGCCGTCACCGTTCCGCACCGCTCGACGAGCAATCCCACGCCGATCGCCCAGCACCAGCGGCTCGCGCTGCTGCGACAGCTCGTGAACCGCGACGACGTCCCGCTCCAGGACCGCGTGGCTGCCGCGCTTGTCCTCCTCTACGCGCAGCCGCTCACCCGGATCGCCAGGCTCGGCACCGACGACGTCCAGCACAAGGACGGCGAAGTCCTCGTCCGGCTCGGCGACCCGCCGTCGCCCGTCCCGGCCCCCTTCGCCGAGATGCTGCTGGACTACCTGGGGCAGCGGCCGAACACCATGACCGCGACCAACCCCGACGCCCGATGGCTCTTCCCCGGCCGCCGAGCCGGGCAGCCCATGACCCCGGAAACTCTGGAACTCCGGCTCCGACACCTGGGCTTCCCGACCCAGCGAGGACGCACAGCGGCGATCCGTCACCTCGTCCTCCAGGCCCCGGCCCCGGTGGTCGCCCGAATGCTCGGCTACGACACCACAGCCCGCCTCGCCGAAGAGGCCGGCGGAACCTGGCGCCACTATGCCCCCGGCGACCACTCGCGGGGACTACGAGCCGTCAGCAGCTGAGGAATACGCGACTCCCGATTACGCGAGGTCGCCAGTTAGTAGAGGCCGGTCACGGGGCGAGCACCAGCTTTCGCAGGGATTCGGTGTCGGGCTGGTCCGCGACGGCCGCGTCCAGGGCCAGGCCGAGCTGGTCCTCGAAGCCGTCGGCGGGATAGCGCAGGGTGGCTGAGTCGGACCAGGACAGCTGCCAGCGTGCGGCGCCGCGGGCCGTCAGTTCCATGGTGACCAGCTGGTTCAGGGCCCGTCGCAGCGCCAGGCGGGAGAACTCGCGGGCCGCGCTGTCGGTCGCGGCCGCCGCCTGCTCGGACTTCGGGAACTGGTCGGCGATCCGCCAGCGCACGGCCGGGTCGGCGTCGATCGCGTCGAGCAGAGCCTGGAGGTCGGGGCCCGCGCCCTCGGCGGAGAGGGCCTCACGGAGGTCCTCCGTGCCCTGGGCGACGTACAAGGTCATCGACTCGTGGACCAGGTCCTCCCAGTCCACCCGCTTGAGCGCGAGCGCCTCCGGGGTGAGGACGGCCTGCTCCAGCGCGGCCAGCACCGCGTCCGGGTCGGCCAGCAGCTCCAGAGCGGGCCGCGCTGCCTGTCGGCCGCGGCCGTCGTCGGGCAGGGCCTCGATCCGAGCCACCCGCTCGGCGAGCGAGGGGTGGGAGTCGTACGGGGAGGCGGGCTCGGTCGACAGCTTCCGGCGCAGCTCCTCCAGCTCGGCCGAGCGGGCGTCGAGGAGCCGGCGCAGGCCGCCGAAGACCTCGCCTGGCCGGGGCAGCAGACCGGCGCCGACGCCGAGGGTGGCGTACGAGCTCATGTAGAACGCGTGCGCCGAGCCGAGGGCATTGACCTCGCGCAGCGCGGACGCGGCGGAGTCGCGTCCGGCGACCCGGACCGAGGCCAGGTCGGCGGCGAGCTCCTGGCGGCGGGAGGTGGTGAGTGTGGCGCGCATGTAGAAGTTGCCGTACGCCGTGTAGATCTTGGCCATGCCGCGGTACGTCGCACCCAGGCCCGGGGTGTCGACCATCAGGGTCTTCTTGCCCTTGGCCGCCCGCTTGGCGGCCTTCTTCTCCTGCCTCTCGCGCTCCTTGGCCTGCTTGTTGTCGGAGCGCTCGTGGAAGTGGGCGACGGTGCGGATCAGTTGGGCGCGACCACGGGCGATCAGCGGGGTGAGGAGGGTGTCGAAGTTGGCGTAGTGGCCCATCTCGTGTGCGAGTACGGCGCGCAGCTGCATCTCGTCCAGGCCCATCATCAGCGGCAGGCCGAGGTAGAGGCGACGGGCACCAGGCCGCAGGCCCAGCAGCGAGGAGCCCTCGCTGACGGCCGCGTTCACGTGCTCGATCAGCACGATCTCGTCGGGCGCTCGCGTGCCGACCTGGCGTGCGACATCGCGCATGGCCTCCCACAGCGCGGGCTCCTGAGCCTCGCTGACGGTGACGGTGATGCCGGCCGGAGGCTCGGCCTTGGGGGTGCGCAGCATGAACAGGCCGCGCACGACCGGGATCGCGAGGACGACGGAGAAGACGACTATGCTGTCGGCGGTGGCGTGCAGCCCGCTCCTGATAGCGGCGTAGTCGATGCCGGCCAGGACTGCAAGCAGGACGACGCCCAGCAGGTAGAAGCCCGCAAGCAGGACGAGGGCGCGCAGAGCGCGCAGCGAAGCGCCCATATGGACAGATCCCCCCGGGATGAAGTGCGGTGCGGATCCGCATCATGCGGCCCCAGGGGCGCTTACGGCAACTTGATCGGCGGGCCGTTCCCCCTTGTGGCGCCCTGTGCGGCGGGGACGCCCCCGGCAGGCCGGGCGAACCTACCGCCCGGGCGCGACCGGCCGGTTGGGGCGGTGCCCCGCCGGAGTGTCTCCCCGTCCGTCGGCCTCCAGGGCCCGGCCCCGGTGGTCGCCCGGATGCTCGGCTATAACGACGACACGACAGCCCGCCTCGCCGAAGAGGCCGGAGGAACCTGGCGCCACTCGGCGACCACTCACAGTGACCACGGGCCCTCAGCAGCTGAGGAATACGCGACTCCCGATTACGCGAGGTCGCCAGTTTCACACCCCATCAATGGGCGCAACCGGCACCCCCGCGACGCGGCCAAGGAAGTCCTCTTCCGCCTGCGGCTAACCTCGGGCTTTCATGAAGCGGGCTTTCCGGCAGGCGGTCAGGAAAGCAGAAAGTGCCTCTGGCCAGCAAGAATGAGGATTGTCGAGGTCCTTGTTCCCGCTGAAACCGGAGACACTTCCCAGGTGAAGCACCCTATCGGGTCCTATCCCCGTGTCGACGTTCAGGGCGACGGCCGTCAGGTCGTCTCCCAGGCCGGGTCGGTCCTGCTTGTCGAAACGGTCCGCAAGACCGGTCTTGACCAGGCCGTATCCGCAGCTCTGGCTCCGTGGCGGAAGCCGCGGGCCGTCCACGATCCCGGCAAGATCCTCCTGGACGTCGCCCTGGCGGTCGCACTCGGCGGGGAACGCCTCGCGGACGTCGCGATGCTGCGGTGTGAGCCGGCCGTCTTCGGCCCGGTCGCCTCCGACCCGACGGTCTCCCGCCTGATCGACGCCCTCGCCGCCTCCGGCGAGAATGCCCTGCAGGCCATCCGGTCCGCTCGGTCCGAAGTCCGCAACCGGGTCTGGGCGCTGGCGGGCAAGAACGCCCCGGACGCCGACGGACAGGTCACGATCGACCTCGACGGCGTCCTCGTGATCGCGCACTCCGACAAGGAGGACGCGACCGCGACCTGGAAGAAGACCTACGGCCATCACCCCCTGACGGCCTTCGTCGACCACGGCCCGGGCGGAACCGGAGAGCCGGTCGCCGTCCTGTTCAGACCGGGGAACGCGGGCTCGAACATGGCCGCCGACCACATCACTACCGCCCAACTGGCCCTGGCCTAGTACTCCAGCTGTAGATCGCGATCTTCGTAGTGCGCGGTCAGCCGGGCCCTCTCGTCCCGGATTGGTCCGATTGATCGGATCTGCCGGTGGGTCGCGCCGTAACGTTCCGGGCGTTGGCAGAGCCGAGGTTATGAATGCGGCACCACCCATGAAGATCAACCTCAGGAGCCACATGATGCGCCCCATCAGGGCAGCCTGTCTCGGCACGGCCACTGCGCTGGTCACCCTTCTCGCCTGCGCCCCTGTCGCGGGCGCCGCCGCGAAGGACACCGCTTCCTCCCACGCCAAGGTCGGAGACCGGGTCATCACACTCATCGGCGTGCTGCAAGAACAGACGTTCTTCTTCGTCAACCCCGGCGGCGTCCCTGCCGCCCAGGGCGATCGGACCGTCTTCCGCTCGGACCTCAAGGACGAGCACAACCACCTGGTCGGCGAAACCGACGGCACCTGCACCACCACCCGGGCCCCCCTCAACGACCAAAACGACCAAGCGGAGGAGTGCGTCGTGACCTACACCCTCCCGGGCGGCCAACTCACCGTGCAGGGGATGGTCTTCGGCAATCTCAAAGCGAGCCCTCCCCCTTCGTTCGACAACGCGATCACCGGCGGCACCGGGGTATTCGACCGGGCTCGTGGCTGGGTCCACGCCGTCACGATCGCACCAAAGACGAGGCGCTTCACGATCGACCTCGACAGCTGACTGACCCTGCCCCCGACCGGTGAGAAGGCTGGCCCGTCCACGGCACGGCCCACCGACTCGATTGGTCCCCAGGCTCGATCCCCGGCCATCCCCTATCAGCGACAAGCCGCATCCCAGACATGAAGATCGTGATCTTCATGTCTGGGATGCGGCTTGTCGCCGGTAGTGGCTGGTGCGTGCTCGCTGCTGATGGCGGCGCCGCCAATCCGACCAGCGGAGTCGGTGGGCAGTGTCGTGGAGGGGCTGGACGACGACTGTGATGAACAGGCGCTGGATCTCGTTGCAGGACAGCTGAACCAGGTCGGCCGACCCGGGATGGCTGGTGTGTTCGTCGGCGCGGACCACCGCAAGGAAGGCGTGGGCGAGCATGGCCAGCGTGACCCAGCGGGTCCAGGAGGGGTAGCGGCGGACCTGGTGCTCATCGAGTCCCGCCAACCCCTTCTCGGTCTGGAAGGTCTCTTCCACCCGCCATCTGGATCCGGCGATCCGCACCAGCTCGATCAGCGGTGTCGGCTCGGTGGAATGGCAGCGGCAGTAGGCGAGTTCGCCGGTAGTGCGGTTGCGGCGGATCAGCAGCTGGCGCCTGCCCGGCGCCGGCTCGACGAGGTCGATGACGGCCCAGTCGTAGAACCGCTCTCCCTTCGCGCCGCGTCCGGCCGAGAGCTTCTGCCAGGCCCGCTTCGGCACCTTCTTCACCAGGGCATCGGCGCGGAAGGTGGCTGCACCGGTGGTCACTTCGGCTGAGCAGGCCACCGCCAGGACGTAGCCGATGCCGCGTTCCTCGAGAGCCGCCCGCACTTTCGGGTTGCCGCCGTAGACCTCGTCACCGGTGACCCAGTCAACGCGGTGCCCGGCGTCCAGGAACCTTTCGATCATCATGCGGGCCAGTTCCGGCTTGGTCGCGAAGGCGGTGCCCTCGCCGAGTCCGGCTGCCCGGCAGCGGTCCGGGTCGGCCGTCCAGGAGTGCGGGATGTACAGCTCCCGGTCCACCGCCGCGTGGCCCCGGGCACCGTCGTAGACGAGGTAGACGGCGACCTGCGAGTTCTCGATCCGTCCGGCCGTACCGGTGTACTGGCGCTGGACCCCGACGGTGTGGGTGCCCTTCTTCAGATCGCCGGTCTCGTCGACGACCAACACCGCGGCCTCATCGTGGAGGTGCTCGACGATGTATTCGCGCACGTCATCGCGGACGGCATCGGCATCCCAGACGGCCCGGCACAGCAGATGCTGCATGCCCTGCGGGCTGGCATCCCGGCCCACTCGGCGATCGTCCAACAGTTCTTGCGTGGCAGGTCCGCCAGCAGGCCCAGCACCAACCGCCCAGCTCGCAGGCGGGGTTCGTACCGGGCGAACCGGCCCGCGGTCCGACTCATGGCCACCTCGAACGCCTCCCGCCAACGGGAGGGATCTATGCTGTGGCCCGCGGCCACCGTCTCGTCGTTTGTCCACACAACACACGATGATCATCGGTGGCCGCACCCGTCTCCACACTGGCCCGACCATCAACATCACGATCTACAGCTGGAGTACTAAACGACGTCCCGTAAGCCCTGATCAGGCGTGTGATGATCTTGGCGTGGGTGCAGTAGTGACGGCGGCTGAGCCGCAGTGGGTGGGCCTGTTCACCGGACTGAACGGGCGTCAGTTCCGTAAGCTCGTGGGGCTCGTGCGGCGTCGGGGCGGTGGCAAACCCACCGGCGGACGGCCGTGGGCCTTGTCGTTGGAAGACCGCATACTGCTGGTGGCGGCATACTGGCGGACGAACCTCACGATGCGGCAGCTCGGCCCTTTGTTCGGGATCTCGAAGTCCGCTGCCGACCGGGTCATCGACGACATCGCTCCGCTTCTCGCGCTGGCCCCTGTCCGGGGTCGGCACCCGGCCGGCACGGTGCTGATCGTGGACGGCACCCTGGTCCCGACCCGCGACCGGAGCGTGGCCGCCTCCAGCAAGAACTACCGCTACTCCACCAACCACCAGGTCGTCATCGACGCCAACACCCGGCTGATCGTAGCGGCCGGACGACCCCTGCCCGGCAACCGCCACGACGCCCGCGCCTACCGAGAATCCGGCGTGGACCGCGCCGTGAAGAACGCGCCCGTTCTCGGTGACGGCGGTTATCGCGGCACCCCTGCCCTCATCCCGCACTGGCCACGCAAAGACCGACCCCTCACACCAGAGCAGCAGGCCGACAACGCCATCCACCGCCGGGCCAGGGCCCGCGTCGAACACGCCTTCTCCCGGATGAAGACCTACAAGATCCTCCGCGACTGCCGGCTACGCGGCGACAGGGTCCACCACGCCGTCCTCGGCGTGGCCCGACTGCACAACCTGGCCCTCGCCGGGCAAGCCCCCACCTCGACCCAAGGCCATCCCAGCCATGGCCCAACATGCGCTTACGGGAGGTCGTTTAGTACTCCAGTTGCACTTCTCCATTTGTCCTGGTCAGTGCGCTTGTTTCGAGTCTAGTGGGCTGACGCTGCGTCAGGGCGATGGTGGTTCGTGACCCACCCGGTCGGGGTGCGTGCGGCACTGGTAATGGCAGTGGCGGGCGACGGCTTGATGGCGTCGGCGCCAGTGCGACCAGTGGAGCCGGTGCCCTGGCCGCGGTAGCCGGGCTGCTGGGGAATGGGCAAGATCCAGGAGCCGTCGCACTTCTGCCACGGTGAGGGGAACGAGACTGCTCGGACCGTTTCTTCGGCCCCCTTTTCGAGGGCGTGGGCAGCCATCGCGGCCAGGAAGGTGTGCGCGAGCATGGCCAGCGTGATGTGGCGGTACCAACCCACGTAGCGTCGGACTTCATACTGATCCAGGCCGCACTCGTTCTTCGCGGCCTGGAAGCACTCCTCGATGGCCCACCTTGAGCCGGCCACGCGGACCAGTTCGGAGACCTTCGCCTCCGCGGGGGCGAAGGCGAGGTAGTAGGCGATCTCCTCGGGGCGGGACAGGCTACGGCGGGCCAGCACCCAGCGGTGATGCGTGAATGCCCCGCCGTTCGCGTCGTCGACGGCGGGGAGCCTGGCTGCGGCCCAGTCGTAGACCCGAGGCCCCTTCGCGCCGTCCCCGCACGAGATCCGTTCCCATGCGTCGTCCGGGGCACCGGTCAGAACATGGTCGATGCGCCAACTCCCCGCAGGCGACTTGACCTGCTGCGACTTGGGAACCGCCAGGACATAACCCACACCGGCCTCCTCCAGCATCCGCCGGAAGCCCCGCTCCTGGCCATAGGCCGCATCAGCGGTCACCCAGGCGATCGGCAGCGCGGAGCCGAGCGCTCTCAACACCATCGCACGCGCCAGTTCGGGCTTCGTCGCAAAGGACCTGTCCTCAGGAATTCTCGCCGTGCGGCAGCGATCCGGGTCATCGGTCCAGGACTTGGGCAGATACAACTCCCGGTCCACCAGGGCCCGCCCCCTCGCCGAGCTATAGGCGGCGAACACGCCGATCTGGCAGTTCTCGGTGCGGCCAGCCGTCCCCGAGTACTGGCGCTGCACCCCGGCTGAGACAGTGAGCCTTTTCAGCGTTGCCTCTCCAGGGCGAGGACAGCCGTGGCGATTGACGACATTCGATTCGGGCTGCGCCGGGCCCTGCGGAACTCGCCACGCCTTCAGTCGTGCGACGCCGCGCTCGACCGGCGTCGAGTGCCGCGGACAGCGCGCGGTTGTGGGTTCGCTTGTTCCGGTGAGATCGCGGCCCGGCGGGCGTCTGAGGCGGCCGTCACCAGACTGGCGCCAAGGTAGGCACGGTCGACAAGGGCCGGGACGTCCTGGCCCTCGCAGATCCGGTGTCCGGTGGGCACGCGAGCCCTGTCAGGTCGTGGCCGCGGCCGAGACGCCCTCCTTCAGGGCAGAAGGCCGTGAAGCACTCCGCCCCAGGCGTCCATGGCCCGGCGCAGTTCCTCGCCGCTGGCTGCCGCAACTGTCAAGGACGAGAGTACCGATCTGATGATTCCACGGTTTCGTTGTTCAGAAGGAGTCTGCGCGGCCTCGGCGAGATACCCGACATTGTCGAGCAGGTCCCGCCGCTCGTCTTCGTCCAAGCCGGCCTGGTGCAGCACGGCCTGCTCCAACTCCTTCAAAGCCTCGGCCACATCTGGGCTGCCGTGCTGAACGACACCCGCGATCGTGGAGTCGATGTTCGCAATCTGTGCGGCGAACTGACCGCCGTAGAAGGTCCCCCCGCTGAAGGACAATGAGATGCGGGGTTCGGGCACTGCTTGCCCCGACGCCTCGGCATAGTCCGGCATGCGCTGTTGCACCTCTTCCAAGTAGGCAAGCCCAAGAGCCAGATAGGCCCGGCTCAAGACCACCGGATCGGTGACGACCGGACTCTCACAGGCTTCCAGGCCCCGGGTCAGATCCATAAAGCCGAGTAGATAAGGGATGGCGGTCGACTCCAACACCTTCGCGCGCCAGGACTGCACGGTCGTCTCCCCGACCCCACCGACGGTCAGCCGCTCCTCCAGTGCCCGACCTGTGTTGATGTGGTCGGCGAGGTCTTCAGCGACAAGCCGGGCGAGCGTTCCCTCGAGCAGCTGCCCGTACCGGGGCGGGTGGAACTCATCTGGGATGTCGAGCGCCGACCCGACTATCCGTGCTCCCCGGCAGTTCTCCGCTATCTGCTCGGCCAGGAGATAGACGTTCTCGATGGCTCTCGCGGCGTCGGCGTCTCCCTGCCGGAAGCGTTCAAGGTCCCGCGCCTCGTAGTGAAGGTCCACTTCGGGGCTGCCGAGGCTGCCGTACTCGTGGCCGGAGACCGTGATCATGTAACGCAGCCCTCCCGGCAGTCCTCGGTTGGCAGATGCCCATCTGCTTGCATCGGCGAGCGCGCGGAGAGCTTCGGGTTTTGCGCGTCCCGTGAAGAGGGTGGTGGCTGAACCGTTCCGCCACGGGCGGAGGGCTGCCGCGACGGCCTGAGCCTTACGGCCGCGCTCGGCCAGCATCTGTCGCAGTCGTGCCCGAACCTCCTCGTCCTGGGACCGGATGATGCGCCTGGCCGTCTCCCCGTCCATGCCCTCATCGTCTGCTGCACGAGCCGTAGTTGACAAGGGAATCGGGATTCTCGCCTGCATCAGCAACCGCGAGAGATAGTTTCCCGTCGACTGGAGTGGTCACTGGTCTTGCAGCGTTGCCTCTCCAGGGTGAGGACGGCCTTGGTGATGAGGGTCATGCGGTTGGGGCTGATGCGGGATCGGCGGAAGATCTGCCAGGACTTCAGCTGTGCCATGCCGCGCTCGGCGGGGGCCCGGGCCTGGGCGAGGGCACGGTTGACGGTGCGCTGGGTGGGGTTGAGTTCCCCGCCCGGTGGCCGTCTCTGCCCGGTGGTGACGTGCGGGCCGGCGCCCTGGTAGGCGCGGTCGGCCAGGATCGGGACGCCCTGCCGCTCGCAGATCCGGATGATGTTGTGGATGCGGGCTGCGGTCAGGTCGTGGGTGCGGCCCGGCAGCGCGGGTGAGATCCACAGCACCGTGCCAGCGGGATCGGTGACGACCTGGACGTTCACGCCGTGGCGGCGGTGCTTGGCGGAGTAGTCGGCGCGGCTGTCGCCGACGCGGTCGCATTCGGCGAGGGTGCCGTCGAGGAGAACGAAGTCCGGGCCGCTTTCCCGCAAGGCTTTCAGCAGGCCAGGTGCGCGGTCGGCGAGCAGGCCGACGACGGCCGTGACGTAGGCGTGGGCGGTACCGACCGATATCCCAAAGCCGGCCGCGATCCGCGCCAGGGTGTCGTGCGTACGCAGGTACACCAGCGCCACCAGCGCGCGCTGGTGCGGCGGGAGTTTGCACCGACGGTCACCCTCACGAGTGACGACGAGCATCGTGACCTGCTCGACCAGGGCGTGGGGCAGGTCGAGTGCGGCAGGATAGGGAACCAACGAGGCTCCTGTGCCGGTGGGTTGAGACGCCGAACACCTCCCTCAACGGCACGGGCGCCTCGTGCGTTGCGGGACCCCGGCTCGCCGTGTTGAGGTCACCCGATCGGTGGGCGCACTGAAAAGGCTCACTGAGTGGACCTGGGCAACCTCGCCGCATATCGCCCGGCAGGGCGTAGCGTTTCATCACTTCGTGGTGTCGTCGCCGCATTCCGGCGCCGGCGCCTGTTTCGGTATTCCCACCAGAATGCCACTCATTTTGTACCTATTCTCTTTGTGCTTGTTGAGCGCCTCCTCTGAGACGAGCCGGGGAGAGAGTCGGCCTTCGAGCCGACCCCAGACGCGGCCATCCCGATCTGTAAATGCAAAGTATGGGTTCTCGGCAATCATAGTTCGGTTTGGCAGTCGTGTCTGCTTGCCCGTGCCATCACTCAACCGCAGATCGGCTGGCTCGACGGTCTTGATCGAACAAGGTGGGAGGGGGCCGGTGACAAACTCGACGTTTGCCATCGTGGCCGTATGAGAGTTATCCGCCGAGAAGATGCGGAGCTCGTATCTCATCAAGGCGTAGTCGACGGGGTCAGGCGATCTGTTCATCACATGCAGAACAGCCCGTCCGGATCTGAGGTCAAACCAGTACGAGACCTGCCTCGCCTGACTACGTGCCTCCCGCTCGGCATCCTCTCTCGACTGCTCCAACTGATCCTGTGATACCCGAGCACCAAAGTATGTCGCAATACCGGTGAAAAGCAGGCCTCCGATCACCGCCAGGGCGCCAATCACCGTACCGATATGGACCCACGGGATCCGCTTCCACCACGGAGGCCCTGGGTCCGGCTCCGGTCTAGGCTGCTCGGGCTCTGGTTCTAGTTGATCGTCCCGAACCCGCGCGCGGACCCGGGCGGGTGCTGGGCGCTGGCGTGCAAGACGGAGCCGGATATGCCTCTGAGGTTCGCCGGTCACTCGCCCTCCTTACGTCGTCAACCGCGTGAAGGCTGGTACAGCTCAACGGGTTCCCGCAGCTCACTTACCAGTCGCAGCCTCACAGGTTGCTGCTCGCGCCTGCGAGGCATCTACCCTTCCTGCACATTCTGCGACCATCAGCATTGGAACAACTGGCTTGGCTCTAGGCTCACTTGCCGATTCTCCTGCCGTACGCCGAGGCAACTCCACCCGGTTGCCGCCACGGCTGCGGGGCGGTGGGGAGCGGGGCGTGGACGATGGCGCCCTGATTCGCCTCCGGGATCAGGCCGTACACGAGGATGCAGGAGGCGTCGATCCGGCCAGGCGAGTCCGGGCCGCTGGACTGCCACGTCGACCACTCGCGTTCCATGTCGGTGAACACGCCCCGGAAGCGGACCTTGTCCTGAACCATCTGCTGGGCGATCGGCTCGGCGCGGAGCAGCATGCCTTGCTTGGCCCGCACGGGCGCGATGGCCGGCATCAGCTTGCCCTTGGGGATCTCCCCGTCGTTCTGGAGCTTCTCCCACGACGTCTGGATGGCCAGCACGCCCGCCCCTTGAATTCTCGTGGCCACCGCCAGGCCGTCCACACCGTCGCATGACGATGGTCCCTGCCAAGCCACCGGTGATGCCTGCCAGTTGCCGGATTTCGGCGGTGTGCTGACCGAAACCCCCCACCCCGTCCTCCGTACACGAGGAGAGCGTGCCGTCGCACAAGGTCTTGATGCGCCCCTGCTCAACTCCTCGCGGTGCCGTGAGCCACCCGGACGTCGCCCGGCGCACGGCGGGCTCTCTCCCCTCGGACAGGTCTCGAGCCTCGGTCTCCCTACGGCTCCCCCTCCCGATCCGTTCATTAGGGTCGAAGCCGACCGGCCAAAGATCTGTGGGCCGGGCCGTGTGCAAGGAGTGCTCTCACATGTCCGTCCTCAGCGTTGCCGTGTCCGCTTCCGTCGGTGCCATGACTGGCGCCGCGGCACGCCCCGCCGTCTTCGCCCGATCGGTCCCCGCGTCCGCGTCCCCTCGCAGAGGCTGCCCACACTGCGGCAGGAGTCTTCCCGGCCAGGGCCGGCTCCTGCTGCCAGCGTCCGGGCGCTGCCCGAGCTGCACGGAGCGGATCGGACCCCCCGCACTCTCGGCAGAGGGCTCGGCCGCCGCCTTCGCCGCGGTCGCGGTGGGCGGCGCGAGCGGATGGTTCGCCGCCGCCCAGTACTGGCTCGCCGCGTGCGGTATCGCCCTCGCGCTCATCGACCTCGCTGTCCAGCGCCTTCCCGACGTGCTCACTATTTCGGCCTGCATTGGAACACTCCTTCTGCTCACAGGGGCCACCGTGGCTGGCGAGCCCGGGAGTCTCGGCCGCGCGGCCATCGCCGCTGCCGTCGTCACCGTCGCCTTTCTTCTCCTGGCGCTCTTCGCGGGTATGGGCCTGGGGGACGTGAAACTCGCCCAAGCCGTTGGTGCTCTCCTCGGCTGGAACAGCTGGACGAGTCTGTTGTGGGGCACCGCCGCCGGCTTCCTCGTCGGCGCCGTGTGTGCGGCAGTCCTGCTGGCCGTCGGACGAGATCGCCGCACCCAGATCGCCTTCGGCCCCTTCGTGATCATCGGGGCGCTCGCCGTGTCCGTGGCGACCGGCTGATGTAGCGCCCGGTATCTGGTATCCCAGTCCATGCGCCTGTGGCCCTTGCCCGGCCCAGGAGATCTTAAAATTGGACATAGTCGGCGATATGTCGGTCCGCAAATGCACGGTCCGACGCAGACACCTCGAAGGGGAACGTCAGAGGATGTTCCATCGCTGGAGCCTGTCGCAGCGGCGGAGACCGTCCACGCGCCGTTCGACCTCCTGCAAGCTGCTCGGCGCGTGACGAACCTTCCGCGCGTTCGTGGCGATCATCCGCAGCTCGCGGATCGCGGCCAGGGTCTGGTAGCCCGACCAGAGGGTAACGTCCCAGCCATACGCGTCCGCGAAGGCTTGATAGTGCTGCCCTCCATAACCAAAGCGCCTGCAGTGGACCTCCACGGTGACTAGGTCCCACTCTGGCTGTCCGAGGGCTACCGTGTCCCAGTCGCAGAGGACGGCTCCGCCGCTATCAACGTGGAGTGCGTTGCGATGCTGTGGGTCTCCTTGGATCACCCCCTTCGGCAGCTCGAATTCCACGGCCTGGAGGTCTGACTCGAGTTGGTCGGCGTAGGTGTTGAGGAACGACAGCGTCGGTCGGGGCAGGCAGGTGATCGCCGCTAGCGACCGGCGGATCGCTGCGAGGTTGTCGTGGGCTGGGAGAGCAACGGGCGGCGCTGTCAGCGTGTGGAGTGCGTACAGCGGCTTTGCGAGCTGGTCCGCGGTGACCGGGTGGGGCGGTTGCGGCAGGTACTGCCAGATGGTGATGGCGTGTTGGTCGATGACAACGGGCTGGTCGACGGGGCACAGGGGGACGGTGGGGAAGCCGGCGTCCATGAGCCAGCGGACGAAGGTGACGGTACGTGTCACATCGTCGATGCGAGATCCCTTTCGGGCGATCTTGACGACGACCTGTTCCCGTTCAAGGAGGATGACGGCATTGGTGTGCCCGCGCAGTAGGCGAGCGTCGGAGAAGTCGAGGCCGATGGCCACGCATCCTCGCTCCAGGATCCTGTACATCTCGGACTCGTCGAACCCGCCGGGGGCCGGCGCAGCTTGTGTCATGGGGTCCAGGCTCGCCGACGATCCGGGCTGCTGTCACATCTGTCCGGGAGGCAGCTCAAGGATCTCGCGCAGTTCCCGCGCTGCACGGCCAGATTGCGCGCCAGGCGGAAGTGCCCCGATGACCTCGCGGGCCCGCTCCTCCACGATGGGCGTGCGGTGCTCGGGAACCATCCGCAAAAAGGTGGCCCCGGCCAGTTGGCAGGCCTCGGTCGCGCTTCGATCGTGCGCCAGGCAGAGGGCCGCCTCGAGGTTGAGCAGTGCCGGATCAATGCCGGTTTTCGATGGGTAGAGGCGGAGTGCCGTCTCCTGAATGCGGCGTGCCTGACGCGTCCGGCCAAGTGCCGTCAGGGTGCCGCTCTCGTAGAGCTTGAACCTTCTCTCTGGGAAGCCGAAGGCGTCGTCGTCGGCAGGCCACCCAGCTCCGCTCTGCTCGAACGCCGCGGCGGCGTACCTGAGTGCGGCCTCGGCCCCCTCGACGTCTCCCAGCTTGGCCAGAGCACGTGCCTCGGCCGCCGAGGCGAAGGCCGTTGTGGCACTGGGTCGCCCGCGACTGATGATCCGGGCCTCCCGGGCGAGGCTGACGGCTGCTTCCGGGGGGCCGTAGTAGTAGGGGAGCATGGCGGCTTGTGCTCTCACACGGGCGCGCAGGTCCGTGTTGCCGCTATCGTCCGCAGCGTTTCTCGCTGTGGCGTACCAGGACTGGGACCGGGTCAGTTGTCCGAGCTTCATGAGGGCGTCAGCGATGAGCGTGGCGAGCATGGCGGTCAGCTCGGATAGCCGGACCTGGACGGCGGCTGGCTGTCGGTGCTCGGCCAGGGATTCAACCTCTGCAAGGTGCTCGAGGAGCACCTTGATCATCGGTGCGGGCGCTGTGTAGACGTACTGCTCCCGCGCCCAGAGCACCTGCTCATCGAGCAGGTCGAGCTGGTTCGCGCTGACGGTCCCGGCCGCGAGTGTTCGGTCCACTGAGCGCCGTGCCGCGTCGACTTCTTGCTCCAGAGGGTCGGCAGTGAAGGCCCGCGTAGTCGTCAGCAGGGATGGAAGCTGTCCCGTGAGGACCAGGGCGGAGGAGGGCGGGCGGGCGGCATCCGCCGCGCCTTCGAATCCCAGGTCCTGGGGCGTGCATCGCCCGTAGAACTCGCACAACAGTGCCAGAGTCGTTGGGCGCGGTTGCCGGCCGGTTTCCCAGTGCCCCAACTGGTCACCATCCACCCGGGGAGCGTCCTCACGCCCTACTCCGAGGGTGTTCAAGCCCGTGGCGGCTTCCTTCAGCGTCAGTCCGCGAGCGAGACGCTGCGCACGCAGGAGAGACACGGCGCAGTGGTCATGGATGGTGCGGGCGATCTCGCTGGGGGACTCGCCCCGCGGGAGGGCCTCCTGTCGTAACTGCTTTGCACAGGACGGGCGATGTGACGCGTGCTTCATCAGCACCTCCTCAGCCCTCAGATCGGTTCCCGAAAGCGTAGTGACGACCCATCGACTCTGCTTCAAAATCAGTGACTTATGTATGGATCAGTGCGCAGATCAGTGACTCTTCACTTCCGGAGTAACTGATCAGTGAACCGTCACTGTTGCTCGCCATCAACTCCCGAGCGAATCTTGCTGGCCTCGGAAGCCCGACAAGCTGCCCGACGATCGGGGACCTGATGCCCCGGCCGCAGGGCTCGCGGCGGGCGCAGTTCTCCCAGCTCGCTAGCTGGAGGGAGGGGCGCCCGCCACCCAGAACCGGGAGGTGGACGCGTTGACGCCCACGTCGAACAGGCAATTCCTGGCGGTGCTGACGCACGGTGACGGGATCGAGCGAGTCGCCTCGAGATCGAGAGCCGGGCCAGCAATATCGGTGAGGTTCGACGCATTGTTCGGCAACAGCTCATGGCTTGGGAGCTGCCCGAGAACGACGACCTCATCGACCGCGTCGTCCTCGTCCTCAGCGAGCTGGTCACCAACGCAGTCGTGCACGGCCGAACTCGGCCGCCGGGCGAGAAAGAAACCGTTGGTGTCGTGCTCGCCTTCAAGAAGGACTTCGCTCTCGGGCTCCTGGTCGGGCTCCTGGTGACCGACAACTCCAACAAGGTTCCGATCCCGAAGATTCGGCCGTCCGCGGACGATGTCCGTGGACGCGGTCTGACTCTCGTCACCGCCGAGTCTGACGGCTGGACCACGACCCCGTACCAAGATCGGGAGGGGTGCAAGAGGAAGGGCGTGTGGGCCTTCTTCCAGTGCCCTCGGTCGGGGGTCCTGCCCGGCCCCCTGCCTCACCCGGCATGACCGGGGTGCAGATGTGATTCCAGAGCTGACAGGAGAGCCCATGATCGTCGCTTTGGGCGGCCGCCCCTTCACCGGCAAGTCGACCCTCGCTCGGGCCCTGGCCGAAGCCATACCGGGAGTCCTGCTCGACAAGGCCGCCTTGCGGAAGCTCCTCTTCCCAAACTTGGTCACGGCTTCGCCTGAAGTAAATGACTGCTTGTACGGATGGATTCTGCAGGCGGCATCGTGGAACCTCGACACAGCACCGGGAAGCGTCATTGTGCTCGACGGCCGTCCTCTCACCCGGATGCGAGACGTCCTGTCACTGCGTCGCTTCGCTTCAAACCTTGGGCATGCGCTCCATATCGTCGAGTGTGTCTGCCCCGACGAGATCGTGCTGGCGAGGGCGTCTGCAAGGGCCGGAGAAGCAAACGGTGCTCAGGTTCCACCAGCCAATCTGATGGACGAGGCCGCAGACCCCATCCCCGAGCCGAAAATCGTGGTGAACACGAGCCTGCCCGTGGAGCAGTGCGTCTCATCCGCCCTCGGCCATGTGGCCTAGCAGCCGAACCACAGGCGATTCCCAACTAGCAACGGGACGATCCCGTTTCGACCGGAGACCCAACCTCAATGCAGTCGTTACTGACCAGCCACCACCGGTGGTACGTGGACCTCAGCGAGCAGCCTCCCCCCACACTTCCCCGCGACTTTGACACCGTCCGGGTGGGCCTGCATCGGGCCTGCAGGCCGTCAACCTGGTCGTCGCCGCTTCCATTCCGCGCACGCGACCGGCCGGAGGCCGCCGCCCAAGTGACCGCAGGTGGCGTCATCGACGGCCATTGGCCCCCCGGGGAGCCACATCACGCCTCGCACGGTGAACTTGTCTCCCCTGCACAGGAGTTACACCTTATGTCCCTGATGATCGAACGAGGTGTGGCCAGCGCCACCGAGCCGCCGTCGGATCTGCGAGAAACGTCTCAGGAACGGACGTCGGTGCCAGACCTGGCCGTGCGGCTCCTCGCACTCGCCGCTGAGGACGAGCGGCTCACCCACGCCGCGTGCGAGCTGCCTGAAGCCACGAGCCGCCGGCGCGCGATGACTGAGGCCAGGTCCGATCACGGTCGCACTCTCCGCGCGATGGTGGAGAAGTCGGGCTGGCCGAGCTGCCAGGCGGTAGGCTCGGACGCTTCCCTGGCCGCGTTACAGGTCCTCCTTAACGCACGGACCGTGCCATTGCTGGACCTGTGCCAGCCCCTAATCGCTGACGCGGTCGCACGGCGGAGCACGCCCGCCGTCCACTTGGCCTACGTGGACGACCTCCACGCCGTTCTCCTGGGCGGCCAGCAGACCTACGGCACCCAGGTGGACTCCGCCCGTCTGCGTCCGTTCCCGATCAGGGACGCGCAGTCCGTCGACGAGCGCCGCGGCGCGGTGGGCCTCCCGCCCCTTGCCACCTCGCTGGCACAGACCCTCGCCGTCATGAAGCGCTCGCGATGACGTCCCGCCAGCTCGTCCATCAACCAGACGGCTCTTGGAGTCCACACACGATGACCACCACCCCCCGTATCGAGCAGTACGGCTTGATCGGCGACATGCGGACCAGTGCGCATGTCGCCGACAACGGCTCAATCGACTGGCTGTGCCTGCCCAGGTTCGACTCGGACGCGTGCTTCGCAGCGCTGCTTGGACGGTCTGACCACGGCTCGTGGATACTCGCCCCGGCCCCCGACGATGCGGCCGACCAGCCGACGGCGACGACACGGTGGTACCGGGGGGACTCTCTCGTTCTGGAATCTGAGTGGTTCAGGGGCACCGGCACGGTCCGCGTGATCGACTTCATGCCGCTGAGCACCCCGGCGCCGCAGGTGATCAGGATCGTCGAGGGCGTGGCCGGCGAGGTGCCCATGGTCTCGCGTCTACGGCCGCGGCTCGGCTACGGCCGGACCACTCCGTGGATTCACGAAGAGAGCGGGCGCGTGGTCGCCGAGGCCGGCGCGGACGCGCTGTGGCTCGACTCCCCGGTCGAGCAGGCCGAGAAGGACGGCGTCATCGTCAGCTCCTTCACGGTGGGCGCCGGGGAGAGCGTGGCGTTCGTACTCAGCTGGTGTCCGTCCCACGCGGCTGCGCCGGAGGTGTCGGACCCGGAGGCAGCCCTTGATGCGACGCTCGCCTTCTGGCGGTCGTGGACAGGGCAGTGCACCTACGACGGCCCGTACCGGGAAGCCGTGGTCCGGTCCCTGATCACGCTGAAGGCGCTGACCTACGCGCCGAGTGGCGCGATCGTTGCGGCACCGACCACGTCGCTGCCCGAGGAGATCGGCGGCCGTCGGAACTGGGACTACCGCTATGGCTGGTTGCGCGACTCCGCCACGACGCTCGCCGCGCTCCTGGGCACCGGCTACCGGCAGGAGGCGGAGGCGTGGCGTCGGTGGCTGCTGCGGGCGGTGGCCGGTGATCCGGAGAACCTGCAGATCATGTACGGCATCACCGGAAGACGGGAGCTTCCCGAGCGGGTGCTGGACTGGCTGCCGGGATATGAGGGTTCGGCGCCGGTCCGGGTCGGCAACGGCGCCGCGGAGCAGCTGCAGCTCGACGTGTACGGCGAGCTGATCGAAATGTTGAGCCTCGCGCACAGCAGCGGGGTCGTCCCGTGCGCGGACACGGCTGTCCTGCACCAGCGGCTGATCCGGCAGCTGGTCGAGCGATGGCAGGAGCCGGACGAGGGGATATGGGAGATCCGGGGCGAGCGCCGGCAGTTCGTGCACTCCAAGGTGATGGCCTGGGCGGCGCTGGACCTGACGATCCGCCTGGCCGAAGCCGGGGTTCTCAACGTGGACTTGTTCAAGCTGACAGAGGTCCGTGACGCGATCCACCGCGAGGTCTGCACCGAGGGCTTCGACCCAGTGCGCAACACGTTCACCCAGTACTACGGCTCGGCTGAGCTGGACGCCGCGCTGCTCCTGATCCCCCGCATGGGCTTCCTGCCGGCCGATGACCCGCGCGTCGTCGGCACGGTCGAGGCGGTCCAACGCGAGCTGGCTACGGCGGACGGCCTGGTGCGGCGTTATCCGACCACCGGCTCGGACGCCGGGGTGGACGGCCTGACCGGCGACGAGGGTGCTTTCCTGCTCTGCTCGTTCTGGTTGGTGGACGCGCTCGCCCTGATCGGCCGCGTGAGTGATGCCCACGCGCTGTTCGAGCGGCTTCTGGTCCTGCGCAGCGACCTTGGCCTGCTGGCCGAGGAGTACGACCCTGTCCAGGGTCGTCAGCTCGGGAACTTTCCGCTGGGGTTCAGCCACAGCGGCCTGGTTAGGAGTTCCCTGCTTCTGCACCAGCTCTCGCCGGTTTCCGACTCCGCCGATGTCGAACCGGCGGCCCTTGCGGGAGCCACGCTGAACATCGCTTCACTGTCACTGCGTGCGTCCGCTGCCTGACGGCACTCCCTCCAAAAAATCACCTATCTCATTGAGGATTTCCATGTCGGATCGCGCGTCCCCCACCCGTCCGGTCAAGCGGCATCGCGCGACGCCGGCAAACCAGAGGGCAACCTGGTTCGGGCTGCGCCATCGAATCCGGCTGATCGTTCTGCTGCCGGTGGCCGTGACCCTCCTACTGTTAGCCGCCTACTCACTCAGGACGACATCAGAGCTGTCTGCGCAGGTGTGGCCGGTGTGGATCGCGGTCATGACCGGAAGCGTCATATCTGCCTCCGTTGCCTGGCGGGTGGGCGCCGCCGCCGTGGTGGAGGCGCAGCAGGAGAGGAGCGCACACGACCAGCAGGTGGCACAGTTCTTCGCGCGGGTGCGCGCCGTTCTGCCCGAGGCCCTGAGCGATGTGCGTGCAACCGTCAACCAGGTACGGAAGGGAGAGTCGCCCCAGACTCGCCGGCCCCACGCGGCGCCCGTGGGAGAAGATCCTGCCGCCCAGTTGGAACGTGACCTCGGTGAGTTCGTCGGCGATGTGCAGCGGTGCGTGGCCGAGAGTTCGGCTTCTCTGGAGCAGGCGGCACTGCTGACCATCAGTCGCAGGATGCAGAGCCTGGTCAATCAGGTGCTGGCCGGGTTCGACCGGCTCGAAGAAAATATCGAGGATCCCGAGGTCCTCCCCCTGGTCTTCCGACTGGACCATGGCGTCACGCGCATCCGCCGCCTGACCGACAGCTTCGCACTGGTTGGAGGGGCCGTCCCACGCCGGTCAGCACAGCCGCTTCTGCTTCCCGCGGTGATCCAGCACGCCATCTCCGAGGTAGAGCACTACCGGCGAGTGCAGCAGGTGACCGTGATCGACGATCTCGTGGTCGGAGAAGCCACCGTACGTCTGGTCCACCTCCTAGCCGAACTGATCGAAAACGCCACCAACTTCTCGTCCCCCGACACACCGGTGGTGGTCCGTACCGAGCGAGTGCCGGCCGGGGTGGTCATCGAGATAGACGACCGCGGCAAACGCATGCCTGACACCACCGTGCAGCGCCTCAACCGACTCCTGGCCAGCGACCCACGACAGCTCGGGGGTGAGTTCGCCCGTGACGGCCGCATCGGGATGCGCGTGGTGGCCGAGCACGCCCACAAGCTCGGCTTGACGGTCCGGCTTCAGGCCAACATCTACGGGTCCAACCAGGCCCTTGTCCTGATTCCAAACCGGCTTCTCCTCCCCGGGGACCAGTCGCCGGAGGCACGAGCCGGCGGACAGCCGGGTACTTCCACGTACCCCGCTTCGGCCGAGGTCCCGGATCCCGGACTCACCTCCGCCACGCTGCAGATGGCCGTCGCCCGCAGGCCCAGCGCGGCAGCGGGGACGTCCCCCGCACCTGAGCGTGGCACAGCGCCATCGCCGCCGTTGCCCAGGCGCCCCCCGGATCTTGCGTCCTTCAGCCCGGGCAGTACCCATGTCCCCGCTGTTCCTGCGGCCGGCCGACATTCACAAGTGCCCCCTCTGCCCACCCGTGATCTCTCACAGTCCTACCTCGTCCCGGAGCTGCAGGACCGCCCGCAGACCCCGGCGCCCGAGCGCAAGGCAGCCGACCCCTGGGTGTTCGCGCGGTTCAACGCCGGTCGGGAGAAGGCTTCCGGTACAGCGCAGGACACCGAATAAACCCCCACCAACCATGCCCCCCCAATCCTGGAGACCGACCATGGAAGCCAAGGCCCCTGAGATCGACTGGCTGCTCAACGACTTCGTCGCTCACACCACCGGTGCCCGCGCCGCGCTGCTGACCTCTACCGACGGTCTGACGATCGCCCATCACAATCTCGCAGATGACAACGACGCCACCGCAAGCAGGCTGAGCGCCATCACCAGCGGCGTGCACTCCCTCACCAAGGGAGCCGCCGAACTCCTCAACGGCGGCACCGGCGTCAACCAGATCCTCATGGACGTCGAGGGCGGCCAGCTCTACATCATGTCCGCCGGCAGCGGAGCCCTGCTCACCGTGCTCGCGACCAACGAGGCCGACCCCGGAATGATCGGATTCGAGGCGTCCATGCTGATCACACGCTTCCCCCAGAACCTGACCGTCGCCCCGCGCGTACCGGCGGCAGGCGCAGGCTGGCCGGAGCAGTGACATGACCACCGAGGGCAGCGCGTGGCGCAACGAAGCACTGGGTGCGGTGCGCCCCTACGCCCTGGTGTGCGGACGTGTCACTCCGACCCATGAACTCGCCCGGCATGCGCTGCTGCAGGCCAGCGCGGACCCGCCCGCCATGCTGCTGCAGCCACACCACGCCCAGGTCCTGGACGTGTGCGGCCAGGAGGGACCACGGTCCGTGACCGAAGTCGCTGGCCGCGCCGGCCTGCCGCTGCAGGTCGTCAGGATCCTGCTGTCCGATCTCATCGACGACGGCTACGTGGTCTACGCCATGCCCGTCGGCATCCGCAACGCCGAATGCGACGTAAACATTCTGGAGAGAGTCCTTGCGGCCCTACACCACATCTGACACCGACACGGCTGTTCTTCCCCTCAAGGTCGTCATCAGCGGCGGCTTCGGGGCCGGGAAGACAACCTTCGTCGGTGCCGTCAGCGAGATTCCTCCGGTGCGCACGGAAGAAGACCTCACCCAGGCGGGTGTCGGCACGGACCATCTCCGTGGTGTCGAACAGAAGACCGCCACCACGGTGGCTCTGGACTTCGGCCGGATCACGCTGCCCTTGCCGCCGATCCGCGTCCAGTTGCAGCTGTTCGGCACTCCCGGTCAGGACCGCTTCTGGTTCATGTGGGACGACCTCGCCCGCGGCTCCATCGGCGCGATCGTCCTCGCTGACACCAGGCGTCTCGGGGACTGCTTCGCCGCTGTGGAGTTCTACGAACAGCGTGGCCAGCCGTTCATCGTCGCCGTCAACGAGTTCGACGGCGCCCACCGGTACACGGAGCAGCAGATACGCGATGCCATCCAGCTGAGCGAGCACGTCCCGCTGATCTCGTGCGACGCACGTCTTCGAGCCTCCACGCGACAGGTGCTGATCACCCTCGTCCGGCACGCCCGCGAGCGGGCCCTCGCCCACGCCTCCTCCGCTCCGACTCGTGAATCCCAGGAAGCCTGATGCCCACCTTTAACCCCACCAGCGGCCTCCACGACACCCCCACCGATCCCGAACTCGCACAACGGAAGGCTCTGTTGCCGCACCTCGGGCTAGCGGAAAACCGCCCCATTCAGGAACTCGACGCCCTCGCCCGGAAGCTCGCCGAGGCGACATCGGAACTGGTCGGCCACCAGGAAATCGGCACCATGGTCAACATCATCCAGGATGACCAGTACTTCGTCGGGCTCTACCTGCCCCCCGCGACGAGCGGCGCAAGCCAGGCCAGCACGCCCCCCACCACCAACCTGCGAACGATGCCCCTCAGCGAGGGATGGTGCGTGCACACCCTGCAACGGCGCAGCTCCCTTCCCCTGGACAACGTCCTCGACATGCCGCGATGGTCCGGCAACACCGCCATCAGCAAGCTCCGCGTCAAGTCCTACCTCGGAACGCCGCTCCTCCACCGCCCCACGGGCATCAGCCTCGGCACCATCTGCGCTATCAGCACCGTCGAGAACAAGTGGGGCCGTGCCGGGGTCGACCTGATCAAGGGCTTCGGCGAAGAGACACTCGACATCATTGCCGCCAACCAGCAGTCGCAGCGATAACTGAGGGCCCTTCCAGTGCCCGCTGGCTGCTCGCCGCCGAGCAGGCAGGCGACGTATCACGTCATCGACACAGCCGCGCATCAACCGTGCTGTGCCACCCCCACCCGGACGTCCGCCGCGGCAGATCCGGCCGCGGACCACCGTGCGACCTTCACCCAGGGAGAAGGAAGACGACCATGACCGTCCCACCAGCGCTCCGCCCCTACCTCACCGGCCAGCATGAGCAGCTGTGGCGGGAGGCCGACGGCTTCGCGGCCGAGCACGTCGCCCAGCGCGTCGGGTGCATGGAGGCATCTCCAGGCAGTGTGGAGCGCGCGGTCGCCGAACTCATGGCCCAGCGTCGATGGTTCGCCATCACCATCCCCCGGAAGTTCGGTGGCCTCGCCGCTGGGCACGTCGCCAAAACTGTCCTGATCAACCGGGTTGCTCGGGTCTCGGCGGCGGTCGCTGCCATCCTCCAGGCCACCCTGATCCCGGTCGGTGCACTCCAGCACTTCGGCACACTCGAGCAGCAGACCCGCTGGCTCCCGAGGGTCGCAGACGGCTCGATGCTTCTCTCGATCGCCTCCACCGAACCGGACGCCGGCGGCCACATCGGCGGCATCGAGACCACTGCCGAACGCAACGGCCGAGAGTGGGTGATCACCGGCCGCAAAGCTCATGTCGGTAATAGCCACGTCGCCGGCGCGCACATCGTCCTCGCCCGCACGGCTGAACCAGGAATCACCGCAAGCCGCGCGCTGACCGCGTTCCTCGTCGAGTCCGACCGCAAGGGGCTCACTCTCGCCCGTCACCGGCCCGGGCTCGGACTGCACGGCTTCTCCGCCGGCCAACTCATTCTCGACCGCGTCCGTGTGCCTGAGGAGCACGTGATCGGCGAGGTCGGCCAGGGCCTGGCGGTGGGCCAGAGCAGCAGCATCCTCTACGGCCGGCCCAACATCGCCGCCGTCAGCCTCGGCATCCACGAGGCCCTCGTGGAGACCACCACGCGCTTCCTCGAAGGCCGGCCTCGCTACGGCCGACGCCTCTCCGACCACCCCGTCGTACGCGACCGCCTCGGCGAGATGCAGGCCCGTCTCCGTACGGCCCGGGACCTGGCCTATCAGGCCGTCCACCTGCTCGACCACGGTCAGAGCTGCGACCCGGAACTGATCAACGCCAAATACCAAGGACACAAGCTCGCTGCCCGGTCCGCTCAGGACGCCATGGAGCTGCACGGCGCGCACGCATTCGCCGACCCCGTCCTCCAGCGCCTGTACCGCGACATCCCTTACACCTACGCGCCTGCCGGGACCGGCGAGGTCCAGCGCATCCGCCTCGCCGACGCAGCCCTGGACGAGGGCGTCATCAGCTGGTCCGAGCGCCTGGCGACCGAGATCGCCTGGGCATACGAGCCCGCCCCCGCATAAGCCCCCGTGCGCGGCGGTCCCTTCCTGACGCACACCGCCGTGCACGGGCCCAACCCCTGTCGCCGGTCCCCGCCCCCCGTCGGGGATCGGCGACAGGCCCCCGATCACACCCACGCCCTTACACCGAAACACCAGGTATATCCCGTGACCACCACAACCGCGCCCTCCGCCCTCACCCAGGGAGAGCTCCGGATCGCAAGCCTCCTCGCTCACGGGCTGGAGGACCACGAGGTCTCCGACAAGCTGCGCATCACGTGCGGAACGGTCGGCGTCTTCAAGACCAAGATCCGCAAGAAGCTCGCCTGCCCCGTCCGCTGCTCCACCGCGGTCCTTGTACACCGCCTGTTCCAATGGGAACTCGTCAGCCCACCCAACACCACCACGACCGCGCCGGACTTGGACGAGCAGGAACTGCGGCTGCTGCACGCCATCACGGAGCGGACCAGGCCCTACGACATCGCACGAGCCGCCGGCATTGCCTCACGCGACTACCACTCCATGCTCGCAGCACTGCTCGACAAGACCGGGGCAGATACCACCACCCAGCTCGTCGTCTTCGCCCACGCGTGGAACCTGCTCGACAGTCCTGGCCAGAGCAAGCCGGTGAGTCTTCAGGGATCCCGGACCGTGCAGGATCGGCAGCAGGGCACCTCATGACGAACGCCGAACCACTCCGCCCCGCCCTCGCCCGCGAGTTACTGGCGCGTGCCGAGCGATCGACCGACCGTTGGGCCCGCCACGTCCGCAACCAGCTCGACGGTGTCCAGCTCGGCCGGGGCCGGCACGATGATCACGCCAACGCTCAGGTACTACGGCGGATCGTCGCCGACCACGAAGGATGGCCCGGACACCGACTCCTCGGCCCGGCCGCCGCACGCGCCGCGTGGCTGATCGCGCTGCACGCCGACGACGACCCCGACTTCCAGCGGACCGCCGCCCGCCTGTTGCGCCGAGCCGTCATGGCCGACGACGCCCCCGCCCACCAGTGGGCCCATCTGCACGACCGGGCCCTGGCCAACAGCCGTCAACCGCAGGAGTTCGGCACCCAGTACCGCGTTGGCCCTGGCGGACTGGCGGAGCCGTACCCCGTACGCGATGCGGCCGATCTCGATACCCGCCGCGCCGTTGTCGGCCTGCCGCCCGCCGGCATCGCACTGGCCGCACTGCGCGAGCGACTCGTCAGCGTGCCAGGCTGTGCCGCCGCCTCCGGCGACGTCTTGAACACGTTGGCAGGTGCGGCATGACAACTCCCCGTGTCCAGACTCCTGTTTCCTCACGCCCTGACGACGCCGCAGCCCAGACGACGCTGATCGAGGAGGCCCCGACTGGCCGATACGGGCGAGGCCGAGCTGGACTGGCTGCCGGGCTAGGACGGGGGAACGGGGTGCATGCCCCCAGCGTTCGGCGCACGGCAGGCCGCCTCGGAATGCACGGGGTTGGTGGGCTGATGGGTACAGCGGCAGCTAAGCACGGACAGTCCGCTGGGCGCGGGCCGAACACGAGAAGAGCCCCCGGGTCTGTGCCCACCGCCAGACCCCGCAGTTCCGCAGCGGCCTCCTGAGTGACCCCCTTCTCCCTGAACCCCCGCTTTGCAAAGGACGAAATTGCTGACCATCACCAGGCCCGGCCTGTGGCCTCACCAGATTGAAGCGGTCAACGCCACCGTGTCGGCGCTCTCCGATGCGGAGCGCACCACCACGGTCATGGCCTGCGGCACGGGCAAAACGCGGGTCGGTGCCGCCGTCGCGGGCTATCTGGCCGAGCACGCCGGTGTCGAGCGCATTTTGTTCGTTGCGCCCTTCCTGGACCTGATCACGCAGATGGTGGGGGAATGGCGGCACGTCCTCGACACCGAGGCACTCGGCCGGGTCGTCGCTGTCTGCTCCGACCAGGACGTTCTGCGCGAACACCAGCACGACTTGCGCAAGCATCGGGCCCTCGTCACATCAGACCCTGTCCAGCTCGCCGCCCTCACCGCAGACCGGAGCCGGGTCACCGTCGCCAGCACCTACCAGAGTCTGCCGGTGCTCGTCGCCGCCCACGACGAGCACGGCCTGCCGATGTGGGACCTGATCGTCATCGACGAGGCGCATCGCAGCGTCGGCCGCTCCGACAAGGTGTGGGGCGTCATCCACAGCAACGCGCACATCCCCGCCGCCCGGCGGCTGTACATGACCGCAACGCCGAAGGTGATCGTCAGCCCCGGAGACGACGCGGTCAGCATGGACGACGAGAAGGTCTTCGGCCAGGTCGGTTATCGGCTGCCGTTCTCAACGGCGATCGAGCTGGGACTGCTGGCCAACTACCAGGTGGTCGTGCCAGTCGTGACCGACGAGCAGGTCCGTGCCGCCGCCCTGCAGCAGGGCTCGTTCTATCAGAGCGGCCGCTCCGCTGTGTCCGGCGAGATGCTCGCAACCCAGGTCGCCGTCCTGCGCGCCGCCCGCGAGTACGGCATCCGCAGAATGATCACATTCCACAACCGGGTGGCCTATGCCCGATGGTTCGCCAGCACCCTGCCACGCGCCGCCGGACTCCTGACGCCCGAGGACCGCCCGGTTCACGTGTGGGCCGACCATGTGCACGGAACACAGCCGCTTGCTTCCCGCCGACGGGTCGTGGATCGGCTGCGCGGTGACGACGACGGCTTGGTCGTGGTTTCCAACGCGCGGGTGCTGGGCGAAGGCGTCGACGTGCCGGCTGTCGATTCGGTGGCCTTCATCGACAGCCGCAGCTCGCCCATCGACACGATCCAGGCCATCGGCCGTGCGCTGCGTCAGGGCAGGAGCGCCGGGCCCAAGACGGCCTTCATCATCGTTCCCGTCCTCCTGGGGTCCGGGGAGGATCCCGAGACCGCGCTCAACGGCTCCGCATACGCCCCGGTCTGGCAGGTGATCCGGGCCATGGCCGCGCACGATGACACTCTGGCAAGCCAGCTCGGCCGGCTGCGGCGCCAGCTCGGTCGCGAAGACGCCCGCACGACACCCATGGAACTTCCCCACTGGCTGCGCATCACTGGCGTCCCCGTGCCCGCCGGCTTCGCCCGAGCCATCACCGTGCGGTTTGTCCGCGCCTCATCTACGCCGTGGGAGGAGTACTACGGCGCTGCCCAGGCCTACCAGGCCGCTCACGGCAACCTGCTGATACCCCAGGAATGGCAGACTCCCACGGGACTGCACCTGGGCACGTGGATGCACCGGCAGCGCCAGGAATACAGGCGGGGCATACTGCGCGCCGACCGGATTGCGGCCCTGGAAAAGCTCGACATGGTCTGGGACACCATGGAGTTCAACCGCAACCGAGTACTGGCACACCTGGAGGCATTTCGATCCGAGAACGGCCATCTCTTCGTCCCGGACCGCTACGTGACAACCGGCGAACAGCCATTCCGGCTGGGTTCTGCCGTCACGGACATACGCGTGCGATACCGCCAGGGAAGACTCGACCCGCAGTTTGTCACCCGCCTTGAGGCCATAGGCTTCATCTGGAGCGTGACAGACACATCATGGCAACAATTCCTCGCCGACCTCAAAGCCTACCGCCTCGCGCACCCAGATCTGGACATTCCACAGAATTATCAAACGCCTGGCCCCAAACCCCGGAACCTGGGCGCGCAGGTATGCGGCTACCGTGCGACTACAACAACGGCACCCTGTCCGAAGACACCATCAAAACCCTCAATGAGCTGGGATTCATTTGGGATGCCCACGAGCACCGCTGGCATATCACGCTTCAGGCACTTCGCCGATACAAAGAGCAGCACGGCAACGCCGATCCGCCCGATCGATACAAGACACCGCCACCGGACAGCTTCGCGCTGGGCTCATGGCTCCGGAGACAGTGGGGCGCATATCGGGCGGGGACATTGAGCGCCGAACGGATCGCCGCGCTGTCCGCTGCCGGCGTACGCTTTCCCGAGTACACCATCGCTGCCCTCAACGAACTGGGGCCCGCAGGGAACCTTTTCGAATACCGCTGGAATCGCGCCCTTCAGGCGCTTCGCCGGTACAAAGAGCTGCATGGCAACGCCGATCCGCCCGATGGATACAAGACACCGCCGCCGGACAGCTTCGCGCTGGGAAAGTGGCTGAGAAGACAGCGAAAGGAATTCCGGGACGGCAAATTGAGCGCCGAGCGGATCGCCGCGCTGTCCGCTGCCGGCGTGCGCCTGGCTGCCGGACCCGCTCGCGGGGGTCGCTGATGACCTTCCACAGCGCCGATCGTGTTCGCGGCCTGTGGCGCGTGCATCGCCGCAGGCGCTGTCTGACGGCGCCACACCCGGGGCGGGTGCATTGTCCGCTGCGGTCGAGGGCGTTGTCAGGGTTTGGAGTTGATGTCGCGGCAAACCCTGACATCAACTCTGCCCAACGTTGTTGCTGGCCAAGGAAAGGGAGCACAAGGCTATGAGCGTGAATGTCAGCGATGCGCGAGGAAGGGGTGACATGCGTAAGCCGCAAGTCCGGGTGACGGTGAACTCCCGTTGCAAGCGGAGCTGCTACTACTGCCGGCCGTCGGGGGAAGCCGTGGCCACCAAATCTGGGACCGAACTGGCGCCCGATCAGCTGGTCGCCGTGGCGGCAGCTGTTCGGACCCAGGGCGTAGAGAGCATCAAGCTGACCGGCGGGGACCCGGCCCTGTACGTACCGCTCGTGGACGTCGTACGACGGCTGCGCCACGATGCCGGCATGAGCGAGGTCGAGGTGATCTCGCGGCACCCGAGGATCGGCGAGCTCGCCCCCGCGCTCGGCGAGGCCGGGGTCACCTTATTCAACGTCTCCCTGGATACTCTCGACGCCAGCCTGCATCACGAGATTTGCGGGGTGAACGACCACGCTGAAGTCCTGACCGCGATCGAAGCGTGCGTGGCCACCGGAGTCCCGGTGAAGGTCAACGTCGTGGTGATGGACGGGATCAACGCCTCGGAGATCGAAGAGCTCATCGCGTGGTGCGAGAAGGCCGGGGTCAAGAGCGTGAAGCTCCTGGACGTCATCAAGGACCTTGGCGAGGGCAGCGAGAGCTTCGCCCGGCGGCTGGAGATTAAACGCAAGCGGGACCTGCCCGACCTGTACGTGTCCATGGAGGACCTTGCGGGTGACCTGCGAAGCCGGGCAATCGGCGAGCAGACGGTGCAGCAGGGAGGTTTTGGCCACCCGATGACGGTGTTCACCATGCCGTCGGGCACGGAGGTGGTCCTCAAGGACTCCACCGCCGGCGCGTGGTACGGCTCGGTGTGCCGCGGGTGTCCGCTCTTCCCGTGTCACGACGCGCTGATGGCGCTGCGCCTGACCGCGGACGCCCGGCTGCAGTTCTGCCTCCTGCGCGAGGACGTCACCGTCGACCTCGCCCCGCTGCTGGAGAAGGACGACCAGGAGGGGCTGGCTGCCCAGGTCGAGGCGGCGTTCGAGATGTATGCCGACGCGTACTTCCGGCCTGGTGACACCACCCCGCAGGAACTGCTGGAGGCGCACCGGTGAGCGAGGTATTCATGGGACTTCCCGGCGGCCTCTCCGTGAGCCCGTCCGCTGCGGTCGCCGACCTCCGGGCGGGGTTGCCGACAGTCATCCTGGCCTATCCGAAGATCGACCACGAGAAGGACTACGTCTACTTCTGGATGCCGTTCTCGCTGCTGACCATCGCCAAGCCGCTCATGGAGAGCGGTTTGGTGAACGTGGTCCTGTTCGACGGGAACCAGAAGGACGGCGCAGCGTGGGAGCGGCTGCTGGACGAGCACCTTGGGCAGACGGTGTGCATCGGGGTCAGCATCATGACGGGCGGCGGGCAGATCGGGCACGCCCTGGAGATGGTCCGGGTGGCGAAGAGGCGCCGCTTCTGTCCGCCGGTCGTCTTCGGCGGACCGCACGTGAACGTGCAGCCCGAACAGACCGCCGCGCACCCGCTCGTCGACGCCGTCCTGCAGGGCCCCGGGCAGAACTCGATGCTCGAGTACGTGAAGTCGCTCCTCGGCCGTGTCCCGCGCCGGTTGGTCCCGGGCCTGCGCGTCGACAACGACGGATGCGTGATGTGCGGGCGAGTGAACCCGCCGCGGACCGGGAACCTGGGCGCCTACCCCTGGTCGCTGCTGGATGTCGCGAAGTACATCCGCGACGACCCCACAGTGGCTGCCCGCACGCTGAACTATGTCTCCAGCCAGGGCTGCGTCTACAAGTGCCAGTTCTGCTTCGAGCTGACCTATCAGCGCAAGTACTCGGCGATGGCCGCCCAAGACCTCCTCGACGACGTCGCCGCGCTCCAGGCCGCGTATGGCATCAATGGTGTGAAGTTCTACGACGCGGACTGGTTCGTGAACCTGCGCCGGTCCATCGGGTTCTGCGACGGGCTGATCGACCGCGGCCTGGACATCCGGTGGGCGGCCAGCATCAACCCCAACGACATCCTCAAGGCCCGCCGCGCCAAGCTCCCCCTGCTTGAGAGGATCGCGGAAAGCGGCTGCTCCCGGCTGCTGATGGGCGTGGAGTCGGGCAACGACCGCGTGCTGGCCGACGTGGTCCGCAAGGAGACCACCCGCGCGAGCATCCTCGGCGTCGCGGCGGACATCGCCGCTCACGGCATCCTCGGCTCCTACACGTTCATCGTGGGTTTTCCCGGCGAGAGCGATGCGGAGATGGAGGACACTTACTCGCTGATCGAAGAGCTGCGGCAGTTCGAGCCGCAGCCCGAGACACGGGTGCACCTGTTCGCCCCGTACCCGGGCACGCCGCTGTGGGAGCGCGCCCTGGAAGCCGGATTCACCGCGCCCGCCTCGCTGGAGGAGTGGTCGGCCTTCGACTACTACACCTCCCTGACCCCCTGGACGACCGACGCCACCGCAGCCCGGGCCCGGGAGGCGACCAAGATGCGGCTGGCCCCCGCCCGCTGACACCCCATACCGTCACGCTGTGCACCGGAACCATTACCCCAACGGGAGATTCGGTGTGCGGCGGCCGGCCCCCAGCCAGAGGAGACCTCGCTTGAGTACCGCACGTGTTCTACCCGCTCCGCTCGCCAAGGGCGACCGCATCGGCATCGTCACCGTGTCCGCGCCCGAGCCGGCGCAGAACCCGGACCAGTTCGCCCGCGGGCTGGAGGCCCTGCGCGACCGCGGCTTCGAGCCGGTCACCGCCGACCATGCGCTGGACACCCACGGATACCGGGCCGGCAACGAGTCTGCGCTCCTTAACGACTTCCACTCCTTCATCGCCGACCCCGACATCGCGGCCGTGGTGTGCGCCGGCGGCGGCAAGAACGCCAACCGGCTTCTGCGCGGCCTCGACTACACCCTGATCGGCGCCCATCCCAAGCCGATCGTCGGGGTGAGCGACCCGACGGTGCTCCTGAACGCGATCACGGCCCGGACCGGTATGCCGACCTTCCACGGGCCCGCGGTGCTGTGGGACTTCGGCTCCGCCGACGCCCCCGCAGCGACCGGCGACCACTTCACGGCCGTCCTCGCCGGCGAGGCACAAGCCGCTCGGATCAACGCTCCACTGGGGTGGGCCCGTACCGGATCCGCGCAGGGACCCTTGGTCGCCGGCTGCCTGTCCTCCCTGCGCTGCCTGCTCGGCACCGTATGGGAGCCCAACTGGCGGGGCGCGGTCCTGGCCTGGGAGGACGCGTTCAAGCCGATCGAGCAGCTGGACCAGACCCTGACCCACTTCCGGGACTGCGGTGTCCTCGATCAGATCTCCGGCATGGTCGTCGGTGAACTCCTCGGTTGCGAGCCCTCCGGCGGGACGGACGCCCAGCAGATGGTCACGGACCTGTGCGCCGAGTACGACTTCCCCGTCGCCGTCGGCTTGCCGTTCGGTCACACCCCCCTCAAACACACCCTGCCCATCGGTGCCGAAGTCCTGCTCGACTCCACCGCCGAGCACGCCCTCACCATCACCTCCCCCTGGACCTCCCCGGGCGAAGGAGCAGAGCGGTGACCACTGCCCCCGAAGAACGGCGCCTGTACGGCACCCTCCTCAAGCAGCACCCCGACGAGCGGACCCTGCTGCTGACCAAGGCCGACATGGTGCGCGCCATGCGCGGCTGGCTGCACGAGACCGGCTACGCGGAGGTCGCCACCCCGGTGCTGTGCCAGGACCGCGAGAGCGCCCCGATCCCGCAGTTCGCCACGCGCAACCCGCTGACCGGGCAGTCCTTCCACCTCCGGCACTCTGCCGAGGAACACCTGCGGCGCGTCGTCGTCAGCATCGACCGCGTCTTCGACTTGTCCAAGGCGATCCGTGCCGAGCAGGCCGACGACAGTCACGCGATCGAGTTCACCATGCTGCAGACCGCGGCCCGCGATATCGACCTCGAGGCCGGCATCGAGCTGGTCACCGGCCTGGTGCAGTACACGGTGCAGACCACGTTCGCCACTCTGGCCACCCCGGGGGTCGACTTCACCACGATCCGCATGCGGCCCGTCGACGGCGCGATCGCCGAGGCGCTCGGCGTGGTCGAGGCCCCGACCGGCGCGGACCTGGTCGAGGCCGCCCGTGGCTGGCTGAAGGACCGCGGTCTGGCGGCGGGAGGTGCCGACTGGGTGGTGATGGAGGACTTCGTCAAGCACGCCGTGGAGAAACCCGTCACCCAGCCCACCGTGCTGTACGGATTCCCCTGGGAGCTGCGGCACAACTCCCGCATCAACGAGGCGACCGGCCGCGTGGAGCGGTTCTCCCTGATAGCGGCCGGTACCGAGATCTGCGACGGCGGCGTGAAGCTGCGCACTGCCGCCGAATACAAGCCGATGGTCGAGGCGAACATCGCCCTGCGCACTCAGCTGCACGGCATCCCGGCGGACCACGGGCCGGTCGACTTCTTCGCGGACATCGACTGTGACCCCGCCGACGTGTTCACGTTCGGCCTGGGCATCGAACGGCTGCTGGCGCTGTGCACCGGCCGGACCGTGTTCGAGGCCCTGACCTTCCCCTACCACTGACCGAGAGGACCGTTCCGCGTGACCAGCATGCGCGCCGTCGTCATCACGGAAAGCCTCACCGGAGGCGAACTGCCCCCCGACTTACTCGGTATGGAGGAACGGCGTTACCCGCATCTGCTCGATGAGCGCACCCCCATCGAGATCATCGAGCTGACCGTGCCGGGCGACCAGGCGCCCGCCATGGCGCTGGCGCTGTCCTCTGTGCTGAAGCCCCGGCTGTACTACGCCCACCTGATCGACGAGACGCGGATGCTCGTGGCCTTCCCGCACACCGTCGTCGACATCCCCCGCAACGACGAGGATGCCGTCGCCCATGCCCGGGCCGTCGGCGCTCTGTTCGCCATCCCCGACGAGCAGATGCGCTTCGCCGAGATGTGGGACACCGACCACCCCGACGCCCCCGCCCAGCCGGAGGCCGACGCCGGGTGACCACCTCCCCGTCCGCTTCGACCCCGCTGGCCGTGGTGACCGGCGCCAGCGGGGCCCTCGGCACGGCGATCCGCACCCGCCTGGTCAAGGAGGGCTGGCAGGTCGTGGCCACCTACCGCACCCGCCCGCCCCAGGACGAGGACTCCGCCTGGGTTCGGTTCGACGCAGCCGACGAGGCTGCGACCCTCGCCTTACGTCGAGCTGTCGCCTCCTGCCCGGGCCAACTCCGCGCGGTGTTCGCCTGCATCGGCGCCCCTTCGACCAAGCAGACCGTCACGGACACCAACGTCGGGGAGTTCGAGGCGGTTCACCAGGCCAACGTCGTCAGCTTCGTCCGTACCTGGCACGCGATTGCTGACCGGGCCCGGCACGATGGCGCCTCCGTTCTGGCGGTCGGCTCCGATGCCGGAGGGGCAGCACGCCCGGGCAACGGCCCCTACACCGCGGCGAAGGCCGCCCTCGCTTCGCTCGTCATCACCCTGGCCAAGGAGGAACTGCACAACGGCGTGCGGGTCAACCTCCTCGCGCCCTCGCTCATCGACTCGCCCCTCGCCCATCACGTCATGGCCCTCAAGGGTGTCACCGACCCCGACGCCTACCTCGAGCAACTGCCGTGGGGACGCCCCCTGTCCCTGGACGAGGTCGCCACCACGTGCATCGACCTGGCCACCGCTGAGCAGTGGTCCTACGCCACCGGCCAGGTCTATCCCCTGGAGGCCGCTCTCTGATGGTCGACGCCGTCCGCGCCCGGCAGCTGGGCATCGTGCACATGCTCCGCAGCCGCACCAACGTGCCCGCCAGCGAGCTGGCCGACCGCTTCGGCGTCACCGAACGCACCATCTACCGCGACATCACCACCCTCACCGCCCACGGCATCCCCATCCAGGCCCAGCCCGGCAAGGTCGGCGGCTACCGCCTGTCCCCCGACACCGCGCTCGACCCGCTCACCATCGACTCCGACCACGCCCTGCGGCTGTACGTCCTGGGCTTCCTCGACCCCGACGACACCACCACCGAAGACCGCGCCCGCGCGGCCGGTATCAGCGACACCGTCCAAGAGGTCATCCGGCGACTGGCTCAGCGCATCCACTTCGACACCGCGGACTGGTACTGGCGTGACGAGGGCTCCGGCCACCTGCCCGTCCTGCGCACCGCCATGCTCGCCGCCACCGCCGTCGAAGCCACCTGGCGCTCCAAGACCGGCGCCCAGGAGACCGCCCTGCTCAAGCCGTACGGCGTGGTGTGGAAGGCCGGCGAGTGGCACATGATCGCCGCCCGGGCGACCGGCGGCCCCGCCCGGTTCCGCCTCAACCTGGTCGACCGGCTGGTGCCCACCGACCTGACCTTCACCTACCCCGAGTCCTTCTCCGTCCGCGACTGGTGGACGCAGGCCATGGAGGACTACGGCAAGGGCGAGGTACGCGTCACCCTCAACGTCACGACCGCGGCCCGCGACGAGATGCTGCGTCTCAGCCTGAAGTCCACGTCCCAGGTCCACGAACACGACGACGGGTCCCTGACGATCGTGCTGTTCGTCGACCGGTGGGAGTGGCTGATCCCGCTGGTCAGCAGCTACGGCCCGGACGTCATCGTCACCGAGCCGGAAGAGCTGCGCGCAGCGATAGCCAGCCAGCTGCGCCGCACCCTGGCCGTCTACGACACCGCCGTGCCCCCGGGCCCGGCGCCGCCGGCCGGACTTCCCGACGACGACTCCCGCCTGAGATCCACCCACGGCCGCCACCCAGGAGCATGACGTGAGTACCCGCCACCTCGACCACGCCGACACCCTCGAACTGCCCGTCACCGGAGACGGGCCCTTCAACTTCCTTCACACCGTCTGGAAGCCGTCCCACTACGCCACCGGGCTCGAGGCGCACACCGCGGCCCGCTCCTGGCGGACCTTCCGTGTCGGCGGCCTCGTCACCGGTGTGTGTATGCACGCGGAGGACCGGCTCGTCATCGCCGAGGTCTACACCGACGGCGACTACAAACCGAACCACCGCGAGCACCTGGTGCGCCGGCTGACCGCCTCCTACGGCCTGGACGAAGACGTCAGCCGGTTCACCGAACTGGCCGCCGCCGTACCGGAGATGAGCCACCCGCTGAAGTCGCTGGCCGGCATGCGGCAGAGCTGCCCCGAAGACCACTTCGAGATCGCCGTGGTCGCCCTGCTCCTGCAGAACGTCACCATCGCCCGCACCACCCAGATGACCCGCAACCTCCTCACCCACCACGGGCAGCTCGTCCACTTCGACGGCATCACGCTCCGAGCCTGGTTCACGCCCGCGGAACTGGCCCACGTCTCCGCCGAAACCCTCAAGGAACAGGACCGCCTCGGCTACCGCGCCAAGACCCTCCCCCACTTCGCCGACTTCTTCCGCGACCACCCCGCCGAGGAACTCCAGGCCGCCGACGACCTCGTGCAGACCTTCCAGCAGATCAAGGGCGTCGGCCCCTACACCGCCGCGATCATGGCCTCGCACGCGTCCCGGAACCCCGCCTCCTTCGGACTGGACGTGTGGAACCGCAAGATCCTCGCCCGACGGCTCCTCAACGTCGACGACGCCGCGCCCGAAGCCGTCACCCGCCGACTGAACGAGCTCTTCCCCGGCCACGCCGGCACCGCCGGCCTGTACTTCGTCGAGCACGAGTACCTCAACACCCCCGTCGCTCCACTCCTCGACCCAGCCGACATCGACGCATGGAACCAAGCTCTGGAGCGCCCCGCCGCGTGACCTGACCCAACCACCGCCCTCAGGCAGCGCCTCCGCCGCCGCTGCCTCCCCAGCCATGCGTCCACCACCGCGAGGACAAGACCACGAACGGGTGACGTACCGCGTTCGAGTGCACCTGAATCCCGTCACAGCACAGCCAGCACACCCACCACCCACCAATAGAACATCCGTCCACGATCTGCTCCCGAGAAGCCCGTTACGGACCCCCTGCGGGGGCGTTCTTAGAGCACCAGTACCCCTCACGCGCCCAGATGGAGGACGCCATGAATCCTGTACTCGCCCCCACGAATAAGCCTCTTGGATTCGAACAGCGACGGCCCGCCGTCGGCTCCTTCTCCCCCACCACGCACACGGTTGACGCCGCTGCCCGCCGCTCAGCACGACCGGATACGGGGTGGGCAGCATGAGCGAGCCCACCGATGCAGCAGCCGACAGTGTCCCGGGGCCGCGCGCCACCCCGGTGTCACCCCCATCCGCGGCCCCGTCTGCCCGCCCTCACAACGGACCGGACGTCGTCATTTCACAGACCGAGCCGGGCACTCCCTCCGAGACGGCCGCCTCCGCCCCGCAGATGCGGTACGTCGACCTGACCGGCAGCCGGGAAGCGGCCGGACGGTCCATCCGGATGCGCGACATGGCCCGGCGTCTGCCCCAGTTGGTGCGCCGCTCACTGGCTCTCGCCTGGCAGGTCGACCGACGAGCGACCATCGGCCTCCTGCTGTGCCAGGCCGTCACCGGTGTGATGCAGGCCCTCGGCCTGGTCGCCATCAGCGGCACCCTCACCGCGCTGCTCACCAGCAAAGACGTCTACGACCAGCTCCTTGAGGCATGGCCGTCCGTGGCCCTGCTGGCCGGCGCCGCCGGCGTGCGCGCGCTGCTGGGCATCACCGTCAACTGGCTGTCCTCCCGGCTGGGCCCGCTGATGTCGCGCGAGGCCGAACAGCAACTGCTGCTCGGCTGCGCCGAGGCCGAGCTCTGCGCCTACGACGACCCCGACTTCAACCGTGCCCGCGAGGCCGCCGACCGCGGAGCGCAGGTCACCGGCGACCTGATCAACGAGGGGCAGGACCTGATCGCCTCGTCCGCCAGTTTCCTCGCCGGGGCACTCGTGCTGGCCGGAGTGAACTGGATGCTGCTGCCGCTCCTGATCGCTGCCAGCCTCCCGCAGGCCCTGGCCCAGGTCAGCGCCGCGCGCATCCGGTACCTGGCGAACCTGCGCAGCAACGGCGACCTACGGATGCTGTATGTGCTGCGCTGGCACATCTACACCAAGGACGCCGCCGACCAGATCCGTGCCGGCACCATGTCCGCGTTCCTGTCCGGCCGGTACCGGGAGACGGTCGCCCGGATCAACCGCGAGGACCGGGCCGCAGCCGACAAGGGCGCCCGCATGTCCCTGGCCGGCGCATTGTGCGGGGGTCTGGGGTCGGCCATCGTGTGGGCGGCGGTCGTCCTGCTGCTGGCCAACGGACGCATCAGCGTCGGTCACGCGGGAACCGCCGTCTTCGCCCTGCAGACGGTGGGCCAGTCGGTCCGCGGCCTGGTGACCGTCGGCGCGCGGGCCGTCCGAACCGGCCTGTACATGGACGACTGGAGCGACTTCCTGGACAAGGCCGGCGGGTTCCGCATGCGCCGGGGTCCGCGCCGCCCCGAGCCGCCGAAGACGATCGAGGTCAAGTCGGTCACCCACCGCTACGCGGGCAAGGACCGTAACGCCCTGTCCGACGTCTCGCTCACCTTGCGCCGCGGCGAGGTCACCGCCCTGGTCGGATTCAACGGATCGGGAAAGTCGACCCTGTCCAAGCTGATCAGCGGCCTGAATCTTCCCACGAGCGGGCAGGTGCTGTGGGACGGGATGCCCATCAGCGAGGCGGACCCGCAGGCCCTGTGGCAGCAGGTCGCCCTGGTCCCACAGGACTACGCGCGCTGGCCGCTGACGGTGCGCGAGAACGTGAACCTGGGGCAGCCGACGGCGCGCGGCGACGCGGCGGTGCATGAGGCGTGCGAGGCCGCCGGCGCCGACGAGGTCGTCGACAAGCTCGGCGCCGGCCTGGACACCCTCCTCGCCCGCGAGTGGCTCAACGGCGAAGAACTCAGCGGCGGACAATGGCAGCGCATCGCTCTGGCCAGGGCATTCTTCCGCGAGGCAGGGCTGCTGGTCCTCGACGAGCCCACCGCCAACCTCGATCCCCGCGCCGAGTACCGGATCTTCCAGCGACTGCGAGATCTGGCCCGGGACCGGGCGGTGCTGCTGGTGACCCACCGCATCACCAATGTCGCCGTGGCCGACCGGATCGTGGTCCTCCACGACGGCAGGATCGTGCAGGAGGGCACCTACACAGAGCTGGCCCAACAGCCCGGCATGTTCCAGCAGTTGCTGTCCTACCAGGTCACCTCCGCGCCGGACAGCGAGCAGCACGGGGCGCGCCCATGAGCCGCACCAGTACCACTGCACCAGGCCGCGCCGACATGGCCTCGCCCACGGCCACGCACTCCTTCGACCGCCACACGCCCCTCCGAGGTGATGACGTGCCGCCCACCCGCTCCCACATCCGTACGACCCTCGAGGCGTACCTGGGTCGGCACCCGCACGAGCGGGAGGCCCTGGCCGGGCTGCTGGCCGCCCTCGACCGACCCGACGAGCCGACGAACCGCGCAACGCTACCCGGCCACATCACGTGCAGCGGGACCGTCATCGACCGTGAGCAGCGTGTGCTGCACATCGGTCATAAGGCGTCAGGGAAGCTCCTCACACCGGGCGGCCACGTCGAGGATGACCGGACCCTTCTGGCTGCCGCGCTGCGCGAGGTGTGTGAGGAAGCCGGGCTCCTCCCGCAAGACCTGTGTCTCACCCCGCAGTTCCTCGGAGCGCCGATCGACATCGACGTCCACGACATCGACGCCAATCCGGGCAAGAATGAGCCCGCGCACCAGCACTTCGATTTCCGCTTCGTCTTCTACCTTGTGCCCGATCGGCTACCGGTCCTTGCACTGCAGGGCGAGGAGGTCTCCGGTGCTCGGTGGCTGGCGTTTGCCGACGTCCGGTCGCCGACATTGCGGGCCAAGCTCCTGGGCGCGAAGGCCCAGGAGCTTGATGGGCGGCCGGAGCCGGTGAACGCCTCTGCCCTGATCCATGACGGCCACGGTCGCTATCTGCTGCACCTGAGGGATCAGCGTGAGGGCATCTGGGCTCCGGGGGTGTTCGCCCTCCTGGGTGGCGGCCGGAAAACGGGCGATGCTGATCTGGCGACGACCCTGAGCCGGGAGCTCGCCGAGGAGGCACCCGGTCTGGAACTTACCGACGTGACGCCGTACGCGGTGGAGGAGGCGACGAGCGTCGACGGCCTCGCGGTACCCGTCCAGGTATACGTGGGTCGCTGGAACGGCTATCCCGACACCGTGGATCTACGCGAAGGGGTGCTGCTGCGCTGGTTCACCGTCGACATGCTGGACCGGCTGCCATTGAGTCCCGGGCTCGGTGACCTGATCCGTCGGCACGCGGCCGAGCATCCCCCGGTCGGCGGTCCACCGGACGACGTCGGTCTGCCGCGCGACGAAGCGCCTGAGGGGACCGAGCTCCACATCGTCGGCGTCCACCTCTACCTCCAGAACGAGCACGGTCGGATCCTGCTGGGCCTGCGCCACCCCGACTCCGCCTTCGGGGCGAACGAGTGGCACTTCCTGGCCGGACACTGCGAGCGAGAGGCCGCGATCAGATGCCTGATCAGGGAGGCCAAGGAGGAGGCAGGTCTGATCGTCGATCCCGACAGCATCGAGCTCGTGCACGTGGTCCACCTCATCGACTCGCCGACTGCACGCCCACGCATCGGGCTCGTATTCCGGGCCCACTCCTGGTCCGGCACCCCGAAGATCCTGGAGCCCGACCGGTGCGTGGAGTGGCGGTGGTGGAACCCGAAGGACCTTCCGGCCAAAGTCGTGCCGTACACCCGCCTGGCAATCGACGGAGTTGTCGCCGGGCGCCTGTACTCGGAGATGGGATGGGGCGAGTAAGCGGTGAGCACCCTGAACACGAGCCCGGTCGGCCGTCCGGACGGGCCGGACGCCGACGTCCGGGCGGCGACGCCCGCTGATGCCGAGGGCATCGTCCGGATGCGCTCCGAGTACGTCCTGTCCGAGCCCTTGAGCGAGGAGTGGATCCGGCGGTGCACCGACGAGCTGGCACCTCGGCTGGCCGCGGCGGGAGACGCGCGAGCCTACGTCATCGACGCCCCGGACGGTTCGATGGCCTCCTGCGCGCTCGGCCTGATCCACCCCGTGCTCCCGGCGCCGGCTTACCCCAAGGGTCTGGCCGCGCGGGTGCACGCCGTCGCCACGCGCCCGGACGTCCGGCGCCGTGGTTACGCCAGGGCGGTGGTGACCGCGCTCCTCGAGCAACTCCACTCCGAGCAGGTCACGCTGTTCGAGCTCCACGCCGGCGAGGAGGCTGCGCCGTTGTACCGCGAGCTGGGGTTCGCGGGCAGTACGGCGCTGATGCGCATGACGCGCTTGGACGAGCCGGCCGCCATCACAGGGCGGGAGACGAGCCATGTCCCGCGGGATGCTGGTGAGGGCCCCGGCTGGATGTCGCCCGAGGAGTACGCCGAGACGGTCTTGAAAGCCACCTGTTTCGCGTGCGTGTACTTCACCGACGAGGACGACCGGCCGCTGCAGCTGCATTCCGTCTACTCGCCCACGCATCCGTGGCAGCTGGTGGGAGGCACGATGGATCCCGGCGAGCGCCCTTGGGAGACAGCCGTACGCGAGTGTCAGGAGGAGACCGGCCTGACGGTCGCCGGCCCGCCGCGACTGCTGGCGATGGTGTACGGGCTGCCCGGCGTCGAGTGGCCCTACAGCACGGTCGGTGTGGTCTTCGACGGCCGCCGGCTCACCGCGGAGCAGATCCGCAAGATCGTGCTGGACCCGTGCGAGCACGACGAGGCGCGCGTGCTCTCCCTTTCCGAGTGGGAGGCACGGATGCCGCCTCGGGACTTCGCGCGGCTGAGCGCGGTCGCCAAGGCCCGCCGTACCGGGGTGGCCGCCTATTTCGACACCTGGGACTGGGGGGCCGAGTGAGCAGGATTGTGTCGAACTACCGAAGCAGCGCAGCACCACCCGCCGTTGAGGACGAGGAGCGATCTGTGGGATACACCCGGGCGGAATGGTCCGAGCACTACAAGGACGGCCGCAGCTTCCGGCGGCTCGGGGACGAGGAGAAGGGTCTGCTGCTCGAGCACGCGCCTGCGCCCGGATCGGGCGGCCGGGCACTGGACGCCTGTTGCGGCACCGGCGAGATGGCGGCTTTCCTGGCCTCGCTCGGGTACGCCGTCGACGCTGCGGACTTCGCCGAGGGTGCTCTGGCCCGGGCGCGCGCCGAGCACGCCGGGGCAGAGGGGGTGCGCTGGCTGTGCCTAGATGTCGAGCACGATGACCTTGTCGACCTCGCCGACGATGGCTACGACCTCGTCACCATCCGCTTGTCGATCGCCTTCTTCTGTGATCGAACGCGTGCACTGCGCCGCCTGGCCGCGCGGCTGCGCGAGGACGGGGTCCTGGTGATCATCACTCCCGTCGTGGAGCACACGCCCGAAGAGCGGCGCCACATCGCGCAGGATGAGGATGAACTCACTGCGCTCACTGAAGGGTTCGAGAGCGTCGAGCGGTTCGACGCGGAGGGCCTGGCTGTGCTGGTGCTGCGTGGTCCGGGCCGGGTGTTCACCGTGCAGGAGAGGAGTCGGCCGCCCGAGCCGGACGCGGTGTTCGGCGCCGCCGCGGTCGTCACCGACCCGTTCGGGCGCGTTCTGCTGGGGCGTTCGACCCGGGGCATGTGGGAGTTGCCAGGTGGTCGGATTGAGACCGGCGAAAGTGCACCGGCGGCTGCCGTACGGGAGCTGTCGGAGGAGAGCGGGCTGACGGCGCGCGTGGAGGACGCCCACATGGTCGCGATCCTCCACGACGACCGGCAGGACGTGCGCCGCGTCACCTCCGTGGTCCGCGTGACCGCCTGGGAGGGGAAGCCCGAGCTGCGTGAGCCGCATCGGTTCTCCCGCTGGGAGTGGCACGACCTGCACACCCTGGCCAGTCTGGGGAAGATCTTCGCGCCGTCCGCCCAGGCCTTGGCTGCGGTATGGCCCGGGGTGCTGCCCGGGCTGCCGCCCGTCCACTCGTACCCGTGCGCGGGAACGGTCCCGACCGTGGCGGGTGAGCCGGCCGAGGCTGTGCGGATGCGCGCGAAGATGGCGGACGCCGTGATCAGCAAGGGCTGGGCGCCCTCCCTCCGGATGCAGGCGGCCTTGCGGGAGGTGCCCAGGCATCGGTTCGTTCCCGAGGCCCCGCTGGAGACTGCCTACCACGACAACCTCGCCGTGGTGACGGTGCGCGAGTCCCCGAAGACCGCGCTGAGCTCTGTCTCGGCGGCCTGGCTGCAGGCTGACATGATCGAGCAACTCGCGCTGAGGCCGGGGCTGACCGTGCTGGAAGTGGGATCCGGCGGGTACAACGCGGAGCTCCTGGCGCACGTCCTCGGGGACAGTGGCCGGGTCGTCACCGTGGACATCGATCCTTTCGTGGTGCACCGCACGCAGCGGCTGTGCGCGGAAGCCGGCAGCGGCCGAGTGACCGCCGTCCTCGGCGACGGCGGCCTTGGCGCACCTGGTCACGTTCCAGCCGGCGGGTTCGACGGTGTGCTGATCACGCACAACGCAGCAGACATCGCCCCGGCATGGCGTGAGCAACTCGCCGATGGCGCGCGGCTGGTCGTGCCGCTGGAGATGGGCGGCTACACCCGCTCGATCACTTTGACCCGCCGCGGAGACGTGCTGCACGCCGAGCACTGGACGTACTGCGGGTTCGTACGGGACCGCGGCGCCGCCGCCCGCAGCGCCCCAGCCGTCTCCCTCGCCGGCGGTGAGGTGACGGTGCGATGGGAAGACGGTATCCCCACCGACACCAGCCAGCTCGAGAAAGCCCTTGGCGGGCCGCGGCACGAGCAGGCGACCGGGATCGTCATCCCCGGCGAGACCAGCTTCGAGACCTTGCAGCTCTATGCCGCGACCACACTGCCGGGATTCTGCCGCGTGACCGCTCCGGAGGATTCCAGGCTGGTGGCGCAGCAAGATGCGGCCGCGGTCGTGGCCGACGGCTCCCTCGCCTACCTGACCTGCATCAAGATCAAGGACGCTCCCAAGCCCCTCGACGCCCGCTGGGAGTTCTACATCCACGCCTACGGCCCGGCCGCCTCCGAACTGGCCGCGCGGTTCGCCGCTTGCGTGCAGAGCTGGGACCGGGACGTGCGCGAGTCCGGCTATCCACCCATGAGCGTCCACCCGGCCGGAACCCCCGACGACCAGCTACCGGTCGGCGATGTTCTCGACAAGCCGAACGCTCGGCTCGTCTTCCAGTGGCCGGGCCGCACTCCCTCCGTAGGTGAAGCCGTGAGCGTCGCCTTCCCCGTCCAGGGGGCAGTGTGACGCCACGAGTGGACGTGGTCCTTCTGACCATGAACGACCGCCCCGAGGAAGAAGCACTGGCGCAGAAGACGCTGCTGGGCCAGCTTGGAGTCGAGGTGCGGGTCGTTGTCGTGGGCAACGGGTGCATCCCCCAGGTCGTCCCGCCCGGTGCGCTCACCGTCGCCCTGCCGGAGAACATCGGGATCCCCGGTGGGCGCAACGCGGGTGCCGACGCGCTACGGAAGGCCGGCACCCCGGCGCCGTACGTGTTCTTCCTGGACAACGACGCCTGCCTGCCGCGCTCTGATGTCCTGGCCCGGCTCGTCGCCGCGGCCGTGGCGCACCCCGAAGCCGCCTACGTCCAGCCCCGGTTGACCGGTCCGGACGATACGACCACGCCACGCCGCTGGGTGCCCCGCCTCCGGGCGGATGATCCGGGGCGGCCCGGCGTCATCACCACCATGACCGAGGGCGTCGTCCTCATCCGCCGGAGCGTCTTCGACGAGGTCGGCGGCTGGGAGAGCACGTTCTTCCTCTACCACGAGGGCCTTGACCTGGCGTATCGCTGCTGGTCAGCGGGATACAGCGGCTGGTACGCGGCTGACATCCGCATGCACCACCCGGTGACCAGCCCGGCGCGGCACCGCCTCTTCTGGCGGCTCGCGGCCCGCAACCGGATCGCGGTCGCCTACCGCAATCTCCCCAGCCCGCTGATCCCGCTGTATCTGACCGCGTGGACTGTCATCACCCTGGCGCGTGCCCTGCGCAGCGGCGGAGTGGGCGACTCTCTGGACGGCATGCGCGAGGGCTGGACCCGCCGCTCCGAGCAGCAGCGCACACCCATGAGCTGGCACACCGTATGGCGACTGACCAAGGCCGGCCGACCCCCAACCATCTGAACCCCGCCCGAACGCCGGACACCCCGGCAGACGAAATCGAACGAGGAGACCATGCCCGCTTCACCCCACTCTTCCGGACCTGACCGCCCTACCGATTCCCCCAGCTCGAGTGACCACCCCGTCAGTAACACGGCGCTGGTCGCCACCACAGCCGTGCCGATGCCCGAAGTGCGAACAGGAAGCTGCCTGTGCGGCAACATCAAGTATGAGGTGACCGGCGTCCCGGACGACCCACACCTGTGCTCATGTCGCCACGAGACGCGCATCTCCGGTGGCCCTGCTGTCCTGTGGGTCGGTTTCCGCAAGGACGAGCTGAGGTGGATCGGCCTGGGTGGCGAGCCCACGTGGTACTCGAGCTGGCCGACCTTGCACCGCGGCTTCTGCCCTCGCTGTGGAAGCCAACTCGTCTCGGTCGCCGACGACTCGGACATGACCATGGTGACCGCCTTCAGCCTCGACGACCGCAGTGGCACCGATCCCGTCGGGCATTCGTATCGAGAAGAGGCGGTGCCGTGGATGACCATCGCCCTCGCCCCCGATCCGTGCGCTCCTCAGCCTTCTTCCACGTGAGCACGAGTGACGCGCAGCGGATGATCACCACGGTCGCCGGGACACTCATCCTGGCGTACGGCGTGACCCCGGCTGAGGCGGTCCAGATCCCGGCGGGCACCGTGACCTTCAACTGCGCCGTGACCGACCGCTCGGGGCGCCGGTACTTCGCCAAGGTCTACCGCGACCGCACCGCGGTAGCGCGCAAACGGGCTGCGGTGGAGCTCGCCGCCTTCGCGCGCAGCGGCGGCGTGCCGGTGTCGAACCCTGCGCACCTGACGCTGCCGCACCGAAGCACCGCTACCTGGCCTGACCCCGAACCGAGGAATCCAATGCCATCCACGCTGCCGACCGGTACGCCGAACCGGACGCCTACCTACCCCGAGCCTGCGCACCCTGCACGACGGCTGGACGTTAACGAGATGCTCTCCGCCCTCACCGATCTGGGGCACATGCGTTCCTACATGGACTGGGTCCCCCGCCGTCAGACCCTTCGCATCGCCTGCGGGACGCGTTTCGACGCTGTACGTGTCCCCGCCGACATCGCGGCACGCGCCCTCGACCTGCTGGGTCCCGGCACAGGACCCGTACTCGCGACCAACTACACCCAGATATGGCACTTCCTGCTACGCCCGGGCCTGATACAGCCCGGGCGCTGGGAAACTCCCGGGACACGCGTTCTCCGGCGCGGCACCCTGATAGCTGTCCCTCCATGCGACATCACCGCAGGCGATGACGTCCGCTGGGTCGTCCCGCCGGGAACCGGGATCACCAGGGTTCTCGCTCTCAAGAACGCCCTCGCAGGCAGAGCACCAGCCGCCCCGCCACGTGCGAAGCGCCATGCCGCCGACCACACATGCTGAGCGCAATCCGGCCTTGTACGTCACCGCGGATGGCTTGCCGGCCGCGCACTGCAGTGGCACAGACCGCTGCCCCCTTACTCGCCCGCTGACGGGCGCTTGTACAGCACAGAGCAATGAGGACCACATGCTTGCTTCCCTGTCGCCTGGAGCCCGATGGCTCGCCGCCATAGCTGGGCACACCAACATCGACGCCGCTTCGAGTTTCTGGCGTATCCGGGGCAAGGCCCCAGTCCTTCCGGTACCCGTACCGATTGGCCGGGCCTTCCACCTGGTCCGTGTTCCCGTGCCGGCGGCCGAGCAGGCCTGGCATTGTCTGAAATCAACGGTGGACCCCCTCGGACCGGTGCTCGCGCGCGGACACACCTGGGATTTCTTCGTCTGTACATACGTCACGGATGGGCGTGACGTTCCCGGCGGATGCCTGCTCACCGGCGTTGGGAGCCCGACGAGTGTGCTCTGCCCGCTACCGGAAGCACCCGGGACATCATCGCTGTTCTGGGTTCATGCGCCGGACGGCAGCCGGACCCTCACCGACCCCAAGGATCTCGCACTCGCGCTCGCGAGTTGGTCCGATACACGTCCCATGGCAAACGACCGTGGCCCCGGTAAGGAGAGTCTGCGGTGAGCAGTGATCCGATCGCTAGGGACGAGGCGGTGTGATCATGCGACGGACTGTAGTGGCACTGCGCGCCCAGGACCCGATCTCGCAGGCCGGGATAACCAGCCAGTTACGCGTCCGCCCCGAGATCACGTTGACCGATTTGAGCGAGACCACCGACCCGGCGCCCGAGGTCGTGGTGCTCGTCGTGCACACCACTGACGCAGACGTGCTGCGGAAAGCCCCGCGCCGCCCACACCACCCCGGACGGCAACTACACCCCAGCCCGCGGCCGCCGTCCCTCCCGGCCAGTCATCGTCGTCGCCACCCAGGTCATCGAACAATCCCTCGACGTCGACTTCGACCACGTCATCAGCGACCTCGCCCCGATCGCCCTCCTCCTCCAGCGCGCCGGCCGATGCCACCGCCACCCCCGCACCAACCGCCCCGCCTGGGCCCCCACCCCGGCCATGACCGTCCTCATCCCCACCGGAAAACTCCCACCACAGAGGTGGGGCACCGTCTACAACGAAAACCTTCTCAACCGCACGGTGACGGCCCTCCAAGACCTCACCGGCGGCATCTGCGCCATCCCCGAAGACGTCCAGAGCCTGGTCGACCAGGTCTACGCCGCCGACTGGACCACCGCAGCCGGCACGAACGATCTCGCCACCGAACAAGCCATGCGTGCTCTCGCCGACACCGCCACCATCCCCACCCCCACCCAACTAATCCGCGACCTCCACCCGCTCACCACCATTGACGACGAAGACCTCCTCGTTACCCGACTGGGCGCAGACACCGTCCGCGTCCTGCCCGCCTGGACCGACACCAACGGCCAGCCCTGGCTCGACCGCCAGGCACGCCACCGGCCGCTCCCTGCCCACATCGATCCCCGAGACACAGCCACCATCCGCAACCTCATGGCCCACACCGTCCAAATCGACCACCGATGGCTCCTGGGACACGGCCCCGAAACCAACACCCCCACCGCCTGGCGAGACATCGGCGCCCTCCAAGACGTCCTCCTCCTGCCACAACGCGTCACCAGCACAGGAGCGCGGCCCTACCAACTCAACGGCAAGACCCACCACCTCTCCCGACTCGACGGCCTCGTACGCCAGTAACATCCCAAACACACCCGCACCTTGAAAAAAGAATCGCGAAGCCCACAACACCGCGAGCCTTGAGGCATCCGCTCCGCGCGAGCGGAGGTGAGCCAGAGAGATGGTGCTGAGAAAACCGGCCGGGCGCGCCCTCTCCGCGCGAGCGGAGGTAAGCCGAAGCGCCTGATTGGCTGGGATAGCCTCGACGGATCTTCTCCGCGCCTGCGGAGGTGGGCCGCAGCATTGCGAGTGCCGATAAATCATCCGGCCTGCTCAGGCGGCATGTTGGTACTCGTGCAGGGTTCCGCCGAGCCGGTCTCGTCGGCGGACCTCAAGGTGCCGGATCGGCTCTGGCACGTTGATCGGTGCAGGCAGTGGGCGCAGCGGCGCGGCTTGGCCCAGGGCTCGGTGCGGTCGATGGCAGATGTAGAAGGTCTCGAACTCGCGGAGCGTGTGCAGCAGGTGGCTCTGGTTCCAGATCAAGGTGCGGTCCAGCAGCTCGCGTCGGCATGTCTGTATCCAGCGCTCCATGAGGGAGTTCATCCGCGGTATCCGGATGCCGGTGGTGACGACCGTCAGCCCGGCGTCGGTCAGCAGGTCGTCGAAAGCGGCCGTGAACTTCGAGTCGCGGTCGCGGATCATGAACGTGGCCCTGCTGCCCGCGTCCTCGAGGTCGGCCACCTCGCCGTCCCCTGCGACACCACCCAGGACGGCTTCCCGCTCGGCCGATGGCTGAACAAGCGGCGCTACCGGACGAGAAAGACAGGCCCTACCCCTGCAGCCCACGCTCTGACCGCCATCGACCCCTGGTGGAACCCGCCCTGGGGCATGGCCTGGCAACGCGCCTACCAGCACGCCCGCAAAGATCCCCGCCACCCCGCCACCCGCCACTGGCTCGACCGACAACGACGCGCCTGGCTCCTCCTCCACCCTGACCAACAACACCTCCTGGTCAGCATCGGCATCATCCCCGACCTGATTCGCTGACACCCGTACCCGAGCCGAGGCCTGCCCCGACAATGAGCAGATGGCCGACGCGCGCTTCTTCAACGACGAGCCCTTCCTCGACCACGAGGAAGGACCTGACCTGCTCGGGCACGGACAGTACGCCCAGCATGTGATCAGCCTGCTGGACCGGGTAAGGAACCAGACCGAAACCGGAGTCCTCGCGCTGATCGGCCCCTGGGGCTCAGGAAAGTCCAGCGTCCTCGGCAAGGTGACACGCCGTCTACAAGAGACAGCCAACGATGACGGCTGGCTGGTCGCGGAACTCAATCCCTGGCTGTACTCCGATCTGGAGTCGTTGACGCTGGCGCTGTTCAGCGAGATCCGCGAAGCCCTCCCGAATGACGGACGCTGGTCCGATGCACGGGAGAAGATCGGCGGATTCGGAAAAGCCATCAGTCCTCTGGGGAAGGTCACCGCCCTCTTCGGTCTAGACTCGGAGGGGCTGATCCAGGAGGTCAGCAACCGCATCAGCGGTGACACGAGCGCATCCGCTGCCAAACGCAAAGCCGAGGAGGCCCTGCGCAAAGCGGGCCACCCGGTGCTCGTCGTCATGGACGACCTGGACCGCCTCACCCCCGAAGAGCTCCTCGTCGTCTTCAAGCTGGTACGCCTGGTAGGGCATCTACCCAATGTGTACTACCTGATCAGCTTCGACGAACGGACCCTGCTGGACGTCCTGCAACGCAGTGAGCTGGTCGGCAACAGCGAGCCCCGTGCACGCGGCTTCCTGGAAAAGATCATCCAGGTCCGGCTGGATCTTCCCGCGTTCCGTGAGCGCGACGCCGACCTCCTGGTCGACCGTTCCCTCTCCGCAGTCCTCGCCTCGCACAGTCTGACCCTGACGCCTGACGAGCAGCAGAGGCTCTCCGAGGCCTACTATCGGTACCTGCAGGCCCGGCTGCGTACCCCGCGGGCCATCAAGCGGTTCTTCGGCCAGGCAGACGCCACGCTCGGCCAGCTCACCGGAAACGTCGACATCGTCGACTTCCTCATCGTCACCTTCCTGCGCACCAGCGAGCCCCGCGCCTACCAGTTGCTGTGGCAGCACCGAGCCGAACTCACCGGCACCAGCGTCGACATACCGTCGCGCCGCGACGAGCGGCCGGAACAGCGCGTCGACCGCTGGCGCACCAGACTGCAGGATGCTGGCGTCGCCAAACAGCACCTGGACGGCGTGATCGGCCTGATGAGCATGCTTTTCGCGCCGCTTCGCCAAGCACTCGGCTACGGCGCCAACGCCCAGGCCATCGCGCTGCGGCGCGGCATTGGCAGCATCGACTACTTCGACCGGTACATGGTTTTCGGCATCCCCGACGACGATCTTCCCGAGTACACCTTCGATGCTGCCCTGCAGCAACTGGCCGACGGCATCCCAGGCACCGAAGCAGACGAACTCCTCCTGCGTCTGCGTGACGACACCCAGCGCATCGCCCGCCGCATCGACTACAAACGCGCCGCAGGCACTCCCCTACCGGCGGCCGCGCTTCTGAAAGCCGCAGCCCAGCACTACGGCCACCTCACCGCCGCCCCTCAAGGGGTCTTCGGCCTGTTCACAGCGGACCTCGCCATGGGCTTCCTTGTAAAAGACCTTCTGACCGACCTTGCCGAGCCCGAACGGCCCGCGATCCTCAAGACCATGGCCGAGACCCCTGACGGAGCCGTCCTGGCTGCTCGCACCCTCCAACGCGTCACCAGCCGCGACGGTGACAGCCCGGACCACACACAGGCAGCAGCCACCCCCGACTGGATCTGCCAGGCTCGCACACTGATCAGCCACGAGATCGCTCGGCACCTCACCCCCGCCGCGAGCCGACCCGTACACGAACTCACCGAGCTGGAGATCACCCTCATCTGGGCATGGCGCCACACCGAACCGGCGACCTCTCGGACCTGGATCAACCAGCACCTCGACCAGGAGTGGACCCTGCTCGACCTCCTCGCCGCGCTTCTCCCACCCGACCGGGCACCGTTCCCCATCATCGACAACGACACCCTGCAGGGCCTCGACGCGCTCATCGGCCTCGAAACGCTGTACAGCCGCCTCGCCCCGCTCCTCGACACCCCTGAGGCAGACCCCCATAGCCCCCAGGACGAACACCGGGCACACATCCTCCAAGCACTCCGCGAACACCGCGGCAACACCACGGGCAGCGGCTGACCACCCCCGACCATGCCGCGAAATAAGACAGAGCAGCATGCCGTGACAGACGATCCGTTCGCCCTCGCACCCGAGCAATGGCAGCGCCTGGCCTCCGCCCGCCAGGCCTACACCGACACCGTCAGCCCGTACTACGACGAGACGTTGCAACACGTCGCTCAACGTGCATGCGTCAGCGGGGACATCGGCAAAGCCGACATCGGAGCACTGCTGATGTGGAAACGCCTCAGGGCCGATACACCCTGGGCTGCCGAACTCATGGCGCTCGCGGACGCCGACGTACGCCGTACAACCGCCGCGGCCACGGCCGCCGCCCGGGACACCACTCTCAGCCGCGGCTCGGCAGCACAAGCCGGCCGAGCCGCCCTGGCCTCACTACCGGGTTGCCGCACCGGTGACGCCCTCGCGTCCGCCGTCCTCACGGCAGCCGCACCGGAACGCATGGCCGTCTACGACCGGCGAGCACACAGCGGACTGCGCACCCTCGGCATCACCCTCAGCAACACACCCGGCCGCTACAGCCGCTACATAGACGCGATCGACCAACTCCTGGCCCACGCCCCAGCCCCAATCCGTAACTGGACCGCACGAGACATGGACACCGCCCTGTACTGGCTCAACCACCCCACCGACACCACAACCAGCGCATAGAAACGCTCAACGAACCTGATCACCACTCGGAAAAACCGACCACAACTGACCAATGCTCACTCCACCTGACAAAGCGCCAGCTCAGCACACAGCCCAAGCCCTCCTTCCCTCCGTCACAGAGCCGTAGCAACCCGGGCTTGAAGCGCTACCGCCACCAGGCACCAATCTGACCAGAAGCCGTATCTCAACCGAACGTGATCCTTTGATTTCTGCTGGTCAGGCATGGTTTCGCTCGGGGTGAGGGAGGCCTCCCGGCATCTTGTGTCCGCTTTGTGGTCGAGGGGTGCGCGGTGGCGTCGGTGCTGGGGATGCTGGAGGAGCGGGAGGCGGCTGCCCGTGTGAGGGTGGCGGGTCTGCGGGAGGAAGTCGCGCGGCTGGCTGAGATGTTGGAGGCTGCGGAGATCGAGTTGGGCCGGCGGGTGATCGCGCGGGTCTGTCCAGTGAACGGTGTTTCTGGAGTTGTTAGGGGTTCAGCGGCGGGCGGCGGAGAGCCGGCCGTCGAAGGTGATCTCGAAGGCGTTGAGTGCGGCCTTCCATCGCTGTGACCAGCGTTTGCGTCCCTGCCCGGTGGGGTCCAGGCTCATGACGGCCATGTAGACGCACTTGATCGCTGCCTGCTCGTTCGGGAAATGTCCGCGGGAGCGGACGGCCTTGCGGATACGTGCGTTGACCGACTCGATGGCGTTCGTGGTGCACACAACTCGCCTTATTTCGGTGTCGAATTGAAGGAAGGGAACGAACTCGGCCCAGGCGTTCTCCCACAGCCTCACGATCGCCGGATACTTCCTGCCCCACGTCTCGCCGAACTCCAGGAACTTCTCCTCCGCAACGTCCTGGGTCGGCGCGGCGTAGACGGGCTTGAGCGCCTTGGAGATCTTGTCCCAGTCCTGCCGGGCCGCGTAACGGAACGACGCCCGCAGCAGGTGCAGCCGTAAGGAAACAACGTGTTGCCTTCCCGCTGTGGCGTCGTTTAAGTGGTATGGCGATATCGGAGAGCAGTCGGGCTCAACTGGCTGCGCGTTTCCAGGTGTTACTGCCGCAGCTTGACGAGCGGCAGCGGCGGTTGATGCTGGCGACGGAGGCAAGGCTGCTGGGCCATGGAAGGGTTCGGACGGTCGCACTGGTCACCGGGATCAGTGCGACCACGATCCGCCGAGGTGTCTTCGAGCTCGAAGCCGGCGGTGGCGAGGCCGGTCCAGGCCGGATTCGGCGGCCAGGCGGCGGCCGCAAGAGGGCCGAGCACATGGACCCGGAGCTGCTCCCTGCGTTGATGAGGCTGGTTGAACCGGACGAGCGGGGTGATCCGATGTCGCCGCTGCGCTGGACGACCAAGTCGCTGCGGAACCTCGCCGACGAGCTGACCCGGCAGGGACACCCTGTGTCGACCGTGACGGTAGGCCGGCTGTTGAAGGAAAGCGGCTTCAGCCTCCAGGCCCAGGCCAAGGTGCTGGAGGGCACGCAGCACCCGGACCGTGACGCTCAGTTCCGCTACATCAATGAGCAGGTCAAGCAGCATCAGGCCGACGGAGAGCCTGTCATCAGCGTGGACACGAAGAAGAAGAACTGCTCGGCCAACTGCCCAACCCCGGACGGCAGTGGCGTCCGAAGGGTGACCCGGTGCTGGTGGAGGACCACTGCTTCTTCTCCGGGCCGACCGGAGACGCCGCCATCCCCTACGGCATCTACGACGTGTCCGCGAACACCGGCTGGGTCAACGTCGGGGTCGATCACGACACTTCCGCTTTCGCGGTCGCCTCGATCCGCCGCTGGTGGCAGGCCCGAGGCCGACTCGACTACCCGGAGGCGAGCCGGCTGCTGATCACCGCGGATGCGGGCGGATCGAACAGCTACCGCTACCGGTTGTGGAAGGCCGAACTGGCCGCGTTCGCGGCGGAGGCGGGCCTGGCCGTCACGGTCTGTCACTATCCTCCCGGGACTTCGAAGTGGAACAAGATCGAGCACCGGATGTTCGCCCACATCACGCTCAACTGGCGTGGCAGGCCGCTGACCAGCCACGAAGTCGTCGTCCAAGCCATCGCTGCCACCCGCACCCGTGCTGGGCTGCGGATCGAGGCCGAACTGGACACCGGCAGCTACCCGCTGGGCATCGCGGTGAGCAAGGCCCAGATCAAGGCGCTGCCGATCGAAGTCCACCAGCAGAACGGCGCGTGGAACTACACCGTCCTGCCAACAGGCCAAACCGGAGTCGACAGTCAGGCAGTTCGCGATGACCGCGCCCGTCGCGAGGTGCTCGATCTACTGGCCAACCCGGCCCTGACCGGCATGGAACCGCAGGAGCTGACCCGGATCGCCGAACGACTCGCCCCCGGTCTCGCCGGGCTGAGAGAGGAGCGGCTGTGGTGCTACCGCGACGGCCGACGTCGACGCGAGAGTGCGGGATCACGTCCGCCCGCGCTCAGCCCGGCCGACAAGGTCCTGGTCAGCGTTCTGTATCTGCGCCACATCTGTTCCCAGACCACGCTGGCGGACATGCTGGGCCTCAACCAGCGGACCATCGGGCCCGCGATCAAGGACGTCCGCCGACTCCTGCAAGAGCACAAGATCACGGTCGTGCCGACCACCCTGTGCTTCAACAACAGTCAAGAGATGCGCGACTATCTGGCCAGCGGTGCCCCAGTCACCGCCCGCCAGCAGGCGACCCACCAGCTCGCCCATCCCGCGCTGACCGGCATGCGCCGCCCCGAGCTGGATACGCTGATCGACCGGCTCTCGGTACAGCAGGCCGCGCTCATCGAGCGCCGTCGCCACCTCCAGCGCGGCGGCCCGCGGCAGCCAGGCTCACGCGGCGGCGTGTTCCGGCAGAAGATCACTGACGCCGAGCGCCTGCTCGTGGCAGTCCTCGACGCCCGGCAGATCGCGTCCAAACCGGTCCTGGCCGAGGTGCTCGGCGTGAGCCTGAACACCGTACGCAACGCCCTTGCCGACGCGCAGCCGGTCCTCGAAGAGGCGGGCATCGCTCTTCCGCCCGCCCCACGACGCTTCGGCTCGGCCGCCGAAATCCTCGCCCACATCGCGAACCTGCCAGACGATCAAGGACAGGCCGACGACACGCCGACAGCTTGATTCTTTACAGCTGCGGTGAACGACACAGGTCTGCGTGATCGCCTGAGGCTAGACCGTCGCGATCGCATCGGGCAGGCCCTTCAGGCCGTCGCAGACGACCATGCAGACGTCGTCCGCGCCCCTGTTCTTGATCTCGGTCAGCACCTGGAGCCAGTACTTGGCGCCCTCGCCGCCGTCGCCGACCCACAGCCCGAGAATCTCCCGGGTGCCCTCGACCGTGACCGCGAGAACCACGTAGACCGGCCGGTTGGCGACCTGACCATCCCTCAGCTTCACGTGGACACAGTCGATGAACAGCACCGGATAGACCGAGTCCAGCGGGCGGTTCTGCCATTCGTGCATGCCGTCGATCACCTTGTCGGTGATCGTGGAGATCGTCGTCTTGGACACCTCGGCGCCGTAGACCTCCGTGAGGTGAGCGGAGATCTCGCCGTGCGTGAGGCCGCGGGCGGACAGCGAGAGCACCATCTCGTCCACGCCGTTCAGCCGCCGCTGCCGCTTCTTGACGATCTGCGGCTCGAAGGAGCCCGCCCGATCCCTCGGCACCTCGATCTCGACCGGGCCGACATCGGTGATCACGGTCTTGGAGCGGGTGCCGTTACGAACGTTGCCGTTCTCGGTCCGCTCGTGCTTCTCGTGCCCGAGATGGTCGGTGATCTCGCCTTAGAGGGCGGCCTCGAGGATCCGCTTCGTCAGCTGCTGCAGCAGCCCGCCCTCGCCAGTCAGCTGGATCCCGTCGGCCTTCGCCCGGTCCACCAGCTGGCTGATCAACTGATCATCCAGCGCATCCGGGGCCCCCGCGGGGGCCACTTCCTCGACGGCCTCAGCCGAGACGGTCGCGTCTGTCATCAGGTGTCACTTCCTGTTCGAAGATCCACCGTTGACCGTATAGACCCTGCATATCGCCTTCACCGACGTCGAGTTCGCCGACTTCTCGATCGGATGACCTACTCGCCGGGAATCCGCGAGGCTCGCGGCCGATCCCGCCGGCGAGGTCGTTCAGCCCCGTGAGGGCTTCTCACGTACGCCCAGCATTGCGTCGTACTTCTTGGCTTCCTGCTGTTCGCGCCAGTCCCACTCGACGCGGCCAGCCAGGCCGGCCCGCCTGGCGGCGGGAGGCTGCGGCGGGCGCAGCCTCGCCGTCTCCGCCAGGCGCAGCAGATGCGTACGGTCCCCGGGCGCGGCAAGCAGTCCTGATCGTCGCCGAGTACGAGGCGGGCGAAGCAGGCCGCGGCTCGCAAGAAGACGCGCGCGTACTGCAGCGCGACCGTCTTCCCATGACCGGCATCGCCGTACAAACACACCACCGCACCCACCGCGGCCGCGTGCGCAACCGTCCCCAGCACTGACCGAACGGCAGATGTGTGAACCACCTGGGCACCCGGCACGAGGACCGGGACCTGCGCCAGATGCTTCTGCTCCCGCAGAAAAACCTGCCCACCGCCGCCTCTTTCGACCGCCACGTTCAGGCCCAGCTCGCTGAGCGGATCCGGCCTACGCGGCCCGGCCACCTCAGGCTCCCGCTCGACCAGCAAAGCCCGCCCCGCCCGACGGTCCCTGCGGATCACCCGGTGCACCAGCGACGCCGACGGCACCGAAGCCCCGCCACCTGCAGTGGCCAGCCGGCGCCTCAGCTCAGCGACATTCCCTCCCACCTCACCAAGTACCGGTAGTTCGTTAAATCCGGTGTTGGTGCAGGTTGACGGCAGGTCGGGTTGGTCGTAGGCCGGTGGGAGGAGTCAACTGCTTTGCTGGGGGCTGA
>NZ_JBSFVT010000022.1:0-102947 GCF_053592455.1 Streptomyces sp. NPDC002676
AGACCCCGGGTCCAGGAGCAGCTCGATACGCTCCCGCGCCGTCAGCTTGCCCTTGGCGTGCTGCGCCTCGGTCGCCCTCTCGCTGGGGCCCGCCACGGCCTGCGCACGAATGTTGTGCAGCTCGGCGACCCGCCCGCGCGCGTCCGTCGGCTCGCCGGTCGGCTCACCCGTCGTCTCTTCCAAAACGGTCATGTAGCGACCTTACGAAGGACACCAAGGAAAGCGAGCCGTCGACTCCGTACAGTCTCCGGCCCGTTTTCCTGGTGCCAGTGAACAGAACCACGACGGCTTGCAGCCGTTCCGACTGCTCAGAGGCCGCTGGCGTTGTGGGAAGGGCACAAAGGTTGGCACCTGAGAGCCGCCTCACATTCGTGGGTCCCACATGCCATCCCTGGAGTGACACGGAGCCTCGGACGGCGGCCTGTCGACAGTACCTCCACCGTACCGGCCCGCCAGAAATTGGCAGCGGTCAGACCGAGGCCGAGTACGGGCCACTGGTGGTCGGCGGCGCGGGCGGCGGTCTCGCCGCGGGAGGCGCCGGGCAGCAGTGCGTAGGCGTAGCCGGCGTCGGCCGGGGCTGCCGATCCGCCACTCCCACCAGTTGCCGTACGGGGTGGTGGCGGGGTGGTCGAGGCCGCGGACGATGTCGGCGAGGAGGCCGGGGTCGCCGGTGCTGCCGGTGCTGCCGGTGCCGTCCTGCGCGTACGCCTGGGTCATGGTCTACAGGCGGCCGTAGCTGTAGGTGATGCCGCGGGCAGGTCGAGGAGGTGGCCGGGCCGGAGGGAGGCGGAGGCGAGGACCATGGTGGCGCGGAAGTCCCGGGCCCGTGCACCGAGTTGGGCGAGGCGGGCGGCGTACGACTCGGCCGCGGGGTCGTACCCACGGTCGGCGTCCGTCCGGGCGCCGGACGCCAGGGCGGGGACGAGGGCGGCGGCCGGCAGCAGCGCGCGCCGGGTCATGCGCACCGGACCGGCCACCGCCCCTCCCCTTTCAGGTCTTTCCGGTTCAGCAGCCGCCGCAGTTGAAGTACGTGACGTCCCAGTGGCTGCCCTCGTCGGCGTAGATGTTGCCGGAGGCGGACTTCCACTGCGGGGCGCCGTCGCCGCGCAGGCCGATGTAGCTGAAGTAGGTCTTGATGTAGTTCCCGATGCACGTGTACTTGCTGTAGTCGAGCTTGTAGCCGTTCCAGTGGGAGTACGTGCCGCTCGCGTGGCCGGTCTCGGTGCCGCCCGTGATGTTGAGCGCGCAGCCGCTGGCCCGCTTGAGCGTCTGGGCCCCCTGTGCGGTGGCCAGGTTGAGCTGGTCGAACGACGTACAGGTGGGGTTGTTGCGGTCGGAGCAGTTGCCCGAGGACGACCAGGTGATGCCGACCGAGCTGAACATCGACTCGGCGGTGGCCTGGCTGATCTTGGTGACGGCGAAGGCGTCGGTGGCGGTGCCGACGACGGCGACGCCGGGGGCGACGACGAGGGTGAGGGCGGTCAGGACGGAGCGGGCCTTCAGAGGCTGCATGACCTTCATTGGGAACCTTCCTGCGATGGGCCGGACTTCCTACGGGGCGGCTGTGCAGGGTGGTGCAGAGAGATGGTGCCCGAGTTCTACGCGCGTTCGCCAGAGGGCATGACACGTAACTCTGCGCGACGATGAAAACACGCTCCGGATGATGTTGAAAACTGAACGGAATAGGTCTACCGTCGAAGTCGTTAGGTTCGTTGAATCTTAAACGAGAACGGAATGGAGCCTGCAATGGGTATCTTCAGCCGCAAGGACAAGGACACCGCCCCCACGACCGCCGCGGCGCCCGCCGCCGTCAGCCCCGGCCTGGCCGCGCTGACCGGGGATTACACCATCGACCCGGCGCACACCTCGATCGGTTTCGTGGCCCGCCACGCGATGGTCACCAACGTCAAGGGCAGCTTCACCGACTTCAACGGCGCCCTCCACCTGGACGGCTCGAACCCCGGCAAGTCGACCGCCAGCATCGACGTCAAGATGGAGAGCGTCGAGACCGGCAACGCCGACCGCGACGGCCACCTCAAGGGGTCCGACTTCTTCAACACCGACGAGTTCCCGACGATGACCTTCCGCTCCACCAAGGCGGAGGCCCTGGGCGGCGACGACTACCGGATCACCGGTGACCTCTCCATCCTCGGCACCACCAAGCCGATCTCCATCGACCTGGAGTTCAACGGCACGGCGAAGGACCCGTTCGGCAACGACCGCGTCGGCTTCGAGGGCAAGGCCGAGATCCTGCGCTCCGAGTGGGGCCTGACCTGGAACGCGGCCCTGGAGACAGGCGGCTTCCTCGTCTCCGACAAGATCAAGCTGGTCTTCGACATCTCGGCGATCAAGAACGCGTAAGCCTGCGGCGGCACAGCCGCCGACTTGTGCCGGGCCCAGGGCCCACCTGAGCGCGCCCGCCCCCCACCCCTCCGTAAACAGGTGGGCGGGCGCTCCGGCATGCCGTCGGGCACCGGGTTCTCACGGCCAGCAGGCCAACCTCAAGGTGACGAACGGCAAGGGCCTGGTGGGACATAGACAATTGGGGGATTTGTTCCGCCAGGAACCCGCCCCACCTGCATGCTTCCGCCCGCCCCCTGGCACAAATCCACCAATCACTGCCCCGGGAGCCATCCCAGGCCAGGACCAGCCCCAAGGCGACAAGCCACTCGCCGAGCGCCGAGCGCCCACAGGGCCAGGCCCTTCCACCCCGGCCCCTCGACCCCGGCGCCGCCACCCCGGCCGCCAGTCCGGTGTGCACCGAGGAACCGACCGCGCCCCCCCGCCAAGCCCACCCGACGCGCCCCCGACCGGCCTCGCGCCCCCTCCGCCAACGGCGCCTGAGCAACTGCCTGAGGGGCCCAACCCCGACAGGCCCCCCGCTGCTCCCCCGGCCGCCCGCTCGCTTCTCACCCGTGCTGGAGCGAGGCGAGTCAAGGGTGGCCCGAAGGGCCATCGCCGAAGGCGACGCGGGAGTGGAGCGCAGCGGAACGGGAGCGCCCTTTACTCGCCTCGCGGAAGCACGACACTGGCCAAGAAGCGGGCGGCCCCAACGATGACTTGAAACCACCGGCTGTGGTGACCCTCGTGACCGAGCGCCCGCTCTCCGTACGGGGTGGAACGGGTCCCGGAACGGGTCAGGCGGCGAAAGTGCTCACCCAGCGCCTGCGCCAGCTGGAACGGGACGGCCTGATCACTCGCACCTACCATGCCGAGATTCCGCCGGAAGAGGCCTGGGCGGAGGGCTGAGGAGGAGCCATCGCGAACTCACACCACACAAACTTGCCAGGATCCCGGTGCCCCACACCCCACTTGTCCGCAAGCGCCGCGACGAGCATCAAGCCCCGGCCGTGTTCCGACTCCGGGGCGGCATCCGGGATGCCTACCTCGCCAGGCCCGCTGTCATGTACCTCCACGCGGAGGGCGCCGTCGGTGTGCAAGGTCAGGCGGAGCAGGAAGCCCCGGCCCACGGGGACGCCGTGGAGGACGGCGTTGGTCGCCAACTCGCTTACGCAGAGCAGTACGTCGTCGCTGCGCTCGGCCATGGCCCAGTCCGTCAGCGCTTCGCAGGCGAACTCCCGTGCGAGCCGTACCGACCTGCGGTCCCGGCGGTAGAACGCCTGGCGGGTGTGGGGAGGTTGAGGTTCCTCTTTCATGAGGCCAGCGTCACCGTGCGTCACTAGAGTGGGTCAGTGAGTGAAGTCGTAGTTCTGATTACTACGACTCCACTACGAGCGGTTTCGGTGCGCGCGGGGGAAAGGAACACGCATGCACGTGGCGATGAAGCCCAAGAAGGTCGGTTCGTGGCACGCGGTCGGTGCGCTTGTGGCGCACTTCAGGAAGAAGGCCCGTCTCACGCAGGAAAAGTTCGCGGAGATGGCGAACCTCTCCGTTGACACGGTGGCGTCGATCGAGCAGGGGAGGCTGGCTCTTCAGCCCGATCGGGCCGAGCACTTTGACGAACTGCTCGACACCGGCGGGGCGTTAGCGGTGGTGGTGGCCAAGTTGCCGGTACGGGAACGGATCGTTCAGTTCGCGCAGGGGCTGGTCGATCACGAGCAAGAGGCAGTGAGCATCCTCGCCTACGAGACCCAGATGGTGCCGGGATTGCTTCAGACCCGGGAGTACTGCCTGGCCGCTTTCGACTCTCGCTACCCCGCACTGGGCAGCGAGACGGCCGAGCAGTGGGTGAACGCCCGCATGGAACGGCAGTTGATCTGGCAGCGGGACCGGCCGCCCGTAGGCCACTTCGTGTTGGAGGAGAGCATCCTGCGGCGGGAGGTCGGCGGACCGGAGGTCATGCGGGAGCAGGTCCGTCGGATCCTGGAGTACACCGCACCGATTCACATGAGCGTGCAGATCATGCCCATGGATCGCATGCCGCACGCCGGGCTCGCGGGCCCCATGACTCTGCTGGAAACTCCCGAGCACGAGCGTCTGGCTTACCTGGAGGTGCAGCGTGCCAGCTTCCTCGTCGACGACCCCGACGAGGTCAGCGATTATCACCTGAAGTATGGAATGCTGCGGTCACAGGCCCTCTCAACCGCTGAGAGCGTGCGCCTGTTGAACGGACTGCTAGGAGAGTCATGAACACCGCAGCGACACTGGCATGGTTCAAGTCCAGCTACAGCAGCAACGAAGGCGGCAACTGCCTCGAAGTCGCCACTCAACCCTCCGCCGTCCACATCCGCGACTCCAAGACCCCCGAAGGCCCCATCCTCACCGTCTCCCCCACCACCTGGAGTGAGTTCCTTGACGGCATCGCCCGCTGAAGTCGAATGGTTCCGCTTCACCTCGTACGAGAACGTGCCCGGCTGCCCCAAACCCGGCCGCATTCTTGCCGATTGACTGCATGAGCGCGGTGTCGACTACTGGCCGTTCGAAGACCAGGAGATACGGGTCGACCTCATGTGCGGGCCGCGGGACGACGGGCGCTGGCACGGGACCATCATCCTGAACATCGACGCTCGTGCACTCCGCCGGCTCGGCCTGCACCCCGACCAGCCGACCTCGGTCGACTTCAAGCCCTACCGGCGGCGCCGCCGTTGAACCGGCAGTAGCCACCACGCCGCCGCCACGGACAGCACCGCGCCGAGCGCTATCGCGGCCAGGCGTGTCGGCAGCAGGCTTGCCGCGTCCTGGCCGAAGTAGCCGAGGAGCAGGGACAGGGCGGTGGTCATACCCGCCGCCCAGTAGGCGTAGTTGAGCGGGCGGAGCCATAGCGCGACCGTCAGCACGGTCATCAGCAACGCCACCGCCGCGTGCCCGGTGATCCCGGCCTTCACCACGCCCGTGGCCAGCAGCGTGCCCGCGCACGCGCCGATGAGGCGCTCAACCCCCTTGCGCAACACGTCGGTTCGGCCACGGTTGCCGCTCGCCACGACGTACGCCGTGAGGACCAGCCAGGGCCAGTGGTCGTCGTAGAGCAGCCGGCCGAGGGCAAACGCGGCGGCCACCGCTGCCGCCATCTGGACGGCCATGCGGGTGCTCGGGCGGGGGCGGAGGCGGAGACGGGAAGTGCGGCGAGGAGGGTCCGGAGCGCGCTCCGCCGGCCAGGGGCCGTACCGGTCGGCAACCGCCTGCACCAGCCACACGCACGCGCACGCCAGCACCCCGATCAACGCCGACCAGGCCCAATTCACCAACGCGTCCTGAGCGCTGGCGGGCAGCGCCGGGCCCGGGACCACCAGCAGCGCGATCAGCGGGAGCGTCATCAGCGTGCCCGCCTTCGTCGCGGCGGGGCCGTAGCGGCGGATCCAGATGGCCGACGAGAGACCGGCCGTGAAAACGGCGGCGCCCAGCGCGTAGTGCGTGGCGATCAGGCGGCCGACAAGGGCGCACACCGCCGCCACCGTCGGCAGCAGCGCCAGCGCGGTGAGGCGTTCGCGCCGGTCCGCGTTCCGCTGGGTCCTGGCCAGGGTGACCGTGAGGACCACCGCGAGCACCACCGAGTCCGTGTGCAGCCCGGCCGCTCGCTCCAGCCACAGGGCGACCGCCCAGGCGAGCAGGACGGCAGCCATCGTCAGCCCTGCTTCGTACGCGTTGCGTATCAGTTTTTCGGGCATGCGGCCGACAGTACAAGGGATGTCGGCGCTCTAGTAGTACGTTGGCGCGTATCATCGCTGCCATGGAACACCTCACCGAAGCCGCCCGCCTCCGTCGCTCCGTCGTCCGGCTGAACCGGCGGCTGCGGCAGGAACGCGGGGACGGGAGTCTCAGTCCCAATCAGCTCGCCGTGCTCGGCCATCTGCACCGGAACGGGCCCGCGACCCCCGGCGAGATCGCCGCCGAGGAGCGGCAGAGGCCCCAGTCGCTCACGCGGGTCTTCTCGGAGCTGGAGGCGGAGGGACTGATCGTGCGGGAGCCAGGCACGGCCGACCGGCGGCAGTCCGTGCTGACACTTACCGAAGCGGGTCGTACGGCCCTGGAGCAGGACATGGCCGAGCGTGACGCCTGGCTGGCCGGAGCGCTCGCGTCCCTGGGCGTCACGGAGCGCGGGGTGCTGGAGCTGGCGGCGGGACTGCTGGATCAGCTGTCCGAGTTGCCCTCCCGGGCGGAGTGACGGTCAGAAGCCCCCGCCGAAGTCCCCGCCTCCGTCCCCTCCCCCGCCGCCGAAGTCGCCGCCGTCGCCGAAGCCGCCTCCGAAGTCCCCGGCGTCGAAGTCCGCGCCGGACATGTCGCCGCCTTCGTAGCCCCCGGCGCCGAAGTCGCCGCCGCTGAAGTCGCCGTATCCGGTGCCGTAGTCGGCCGCGTAGGACGGGGTGGCCATCATGCTGCCGAGCAGGGTGCCGACGAGCAGGCCGGGCAGTATGCCGCCGCCGAAGTAGCCGCCTGCCCAGGGGCCGTAGGCCGGGCCCGCGTCCCAGTAGGGGCGGCGGCCGTACGCGGTGTCGACCTCGCGGATGACCGGGTCGCGGCCGTCGGCCAGGCGGGTGGCGTCCGCCGCGCAGACCGGGACCTCGCGCGGGGAGCCGCCGGGCGGGATCCAGGTGGCGTCGGCGACGGAGGGGCCGTGGCGGGGGTCGAAGAAGCAGGGCGGCCGGCGGTCCGGAAGGGGGCGGCCTTCGCGGCGGGCGGCCAGCTGGGCGAGGGAGAAGCGACCGTCCTCCAGGGCCTCGGTGACCGTGCGGACGTCCTCGGGCTTTGTCGCCCCGACCATGCGCTGCTTGGCGGTCTCGTAGGCGTCCAGCGCGCGCTCGTAGTCCGCGCGCATGGCGTCGTCCGCGCCGGGCTCCGCCGGGTGGAAGTCCAGGCGGTCCAGTTCCTCGCCGAAGGCGGTGATGTCCTCGTCCACGACCACCCGCAGTCGCTCCAGCGCGGCCTGTTGTTCCTCCGCGTGGCGTCGGCGGTTGCGGCGCACCAGCGCGTAGGCGCCCGCGCTGCCGGCCACCACGACCGCGCCCAGGACGATGAGGGCCGAGCTGGGGATTCCGCCGCCGGAACCGGGGGAGCCCCAGGTCGAGGGGGCGTGGCCGCCCATGTTGACCAGGGCGCTGTTGGTGAAGTCGGTGAGCTGGGCCTTGGCGCTCTCGCCCTGGACGCTGGTGACCAGGTTCCGCACGCCCGCGTGGGAGAGCACCGAGGAGTCGGCGCGGGCGTCGAAGCGGTCGCCGAGGCGGATGCCGTACAGGCCGGTGATGCCGGTGGCCGTGCGCAGGTCGGCGAACAGGTTACGGGTCGGGTAGCCGGCGGGGAGGACGGCGATGAACAGGGGTCTGTCCGCGTCCTTGATCCGCTTCGCGAGCGCGTCGGCGTCCGCCTTCGGCAGCTGGGCGGAGGCCGCCGGGTCGACGTAGACGGGGCTCTTGCGGAGGGCCTGGGCGATCGTGGAGATGCTGGTCGCCGCGCCGGCTCGAGGCGCCGCGAACGTCGTCGCTACGACCAGCGCCAGCGCGGCCAGCAGCAGAGCGGGGAGGCTGAGGATCCGCGGAACGGCCTTCATGGTTCGAAGCTACCCGAAGCCTCCTAAATTGGGCATTCACCCTGAGGTGGTCCGATGTGGCCACCCGGGAGCCGCGGTTCTTGGCATGGACCTTCCGCGCGCTCCCCTCCCTCTGGTTCACTCATGGCTTAGCTCATGCCTTGAGTTAACCCCGTCAGCCTTGTCGACCCAAGAGGAAGGGCGACGCACCATGACGAGAACCCCCCGCACCCCCCGCAGCGTCCGGCTGTTCCTGGCCGGACTGCTCTCCGTCGCCGGCTTCACCGCCGCCGTACCCCCCGCGCACGCGGCCGGTGAGCAGGTCACGGCCTGGCTCACCACCACCGACGACTCCGCCGGCCGCCATGTCGTCCGCGGGCTGCAGGCGCAGGCGCCGTTCGCCTTCCAGTCCGGGACCGGCGGCAGCGGCGAGAACATCACCGTGGACGAGAACACCCGCTACCAGACGTTCACCGGCGGCGGCGCGTCCTTCACGGACACCGCGGCCTGGCTGATGAACAGCAGCGGAGCGCTGTCGCAGACGACCAGGGACGCGACCATGCGCAAGCTGTTCTCGCCGACGGACGGCATCGGACTGTCGTTCCTGCGCAACCCGATGGGCGCCTCGGACCTGGCCCGGTACGGGTACACGTACGACGACGTGCCCGCCGGGCAGACGGACCCGAATCTCGCGAATTTCTCCATCGCGCACGATCTCGCGGACGTCGTCCCGCTGACGAAGCAGGCGCTCCAGCTGAATCCGTCCCTGACCGTGATGGCCTCGCCGTGGACCGCTCCGGCCTGGATGAAGGACAGCGGCTCGCTCAACGGCGGCTGGCTGAAGGCAGAGGACTACGGGGCGTACGCCTCCTACTTCGTCAAGTACCTCCAGGCGTACCAGAGTCAGGGCGTCGACGTCTCCTACGTCACCCCGCAGAACGAGCCCACCTGCTGTTCCGGCTACCCCTCGATGAGCTGGAACGCGAGCGGACTGGCGTACTTCCTGAAGAACGAGCTGCTGCCCAGGCTCCAGTCGGCGGGCCTGAAGACCAAGGTCCTCGCCCACGACTGGAACTGGGACACCTACGACTCGTACGCGGCCCAGTCCGTGGACGACGCGGCGATCCGCACCCACCCCAACTTCGGCGGCATCGCCTGGCACGGCTACGGCGGTGACATCGCCGAGCAGACCACCGTGCACAACCAGTACCCCACGCTGGACGCCTTCGGCACCGAGCACTCCGGCGGCACCTGGATCGCCGACCAGCAGCGCGAGGACATGTCCAACATCATCGACTACACGCGCAACTGGGCGAAGTCGGTGACCAAGTGGTCGCTGGCCGTGGACCAGAACATGGGCCCGCACAACGGCGGCTGCGGCACCTGCACCGGGCTGGTCACCGTGCACAACGGGGACGGGGCGAGCGGGACCGTGGACTACACGGTCGAGTACTACGACATGGGCCAGCTGACCAAGTTCGTCCGCCCCGGAGCCCAGCGCATCGCGTCGACGGCCTCCACCGCCGTGCCGAACGTGGCCTGGCGCAACCCGGACGGCAGCAAGGCGCTGATCGCGTACAACGACTCCACGGCTGCCAAGACGGTCACCGTCAACTGGGGCTCACAGCACGCCACTTACTTGCTGCCCGGCAAGACCTCGGCCACCTTCACCTGGTCCGGCACCCAGTCCGGCGGCAGCGGACAGACCGGGTCCTTCGTGGGGCTCGCGGGAAAGTGCCTCGATGTGGCGGGCGCTTCGAGTGCCAACGGCACGGCCGTGCAGCTCTACGACTGCAACGGCACCGCCGCCCAGAAGTGGACGGTGCAGCCGGACGGTTCGATCCAGGCGCTGGGCAAGTGCCTGGATGTCACGTCTGGTTCGACAACCGACGGGGCGAAGGTGCAGCTCTACGACTGCAACGGGACCGGCGCCCAGCGGTGGTCCTACAACGCGGCCACCGGGGACGTCGTGAACACGGCCGCGGACAAGTGCCTGGACGTGACGGACAACTCCTCGGCGAATGGTGCGCGGGCCCAGATCTGGTCGTGTACGGGGGCGGCCAACCAGAAGTGGCACCTTCAGTAGCCGTACCAGGAGCGAAAACGGCGAGTCCGGACCATGCTGGTGGGTGTGACCACCGCAGAGGACCTCTTCATCGTCAGCAAGGACGTGCCCGGCGAGCGTCCCGTCGAGCAGGGCGACCTGTCGCTCGCGCTCGCCGGGGCCGAGCTGATCGATCTCCTGGGGGCGCGGGCCCTCAGCCTGGACGGCGAGCGCATCGTTCCCGGGCCGCCGCTCACCCTGGGTGACCGGCTTCTGGACGAGGCGGAGGCGGCGCTCGCCCGGCAGGAGCCGTACGAGACCGTCGAGGACTGGCTCTGGCGCCGGGGCCTGCGGCTGGCCTCGGCCTACGGCGACACCCTGACGGACGAGGGGCGGCCGGCCGGCTGGCCGCTCCGCCGGGCCGCCCGCCGGAACCAGGCCGACGCCGACCTGGAGGCCCGGGCCCGGCGGCACGCCGCCGACCGCTGGGACTCCCACGAGCCCGTCCTCGGGGCCCTCGCCGCCGCCGTGGGCATCCCGGAGCAGCAGCCCGACGACGAGGACCTCACCGACGACGCGACCGTCACCGTGCTCGCCGCCGTCAACAACGCCGTGACCGAACTGGAGGCCGTACGGCAGCGGCGGCGCATCGAGAACGCGGCCTTCGACAACATCTGGCGTGCGCCCTGACCAGCGGAGTTCGGGGTGATCGGCCGGTCTAGTGGATCAGCTGGCCGATCCCCAGCAGGTTCCCCTCGCTGTCCTTGAACCAGGCGCCGCGCTCGCCCCGGGCCAGCTTGCTCGGGTAGTTCCCCTCGATCTCGGCGATGCCGTCTTTCGTGCGCAAGCCGGGCGTGTCGACGTCCTGGAAGACGACGCCGCGCCGGCGGAGTTCCGCCACGACCGCCTCGATGTCGTCGACCTCCCACGCCATCTGCGTGAAGGTGCCGGGCGAGGACCCCGCCGAGAGGAACACGACGAAGTCCATGCCCCCGCACCGGTAGAGCAGCCCGCCGGGCCGCTCGTCCACCGGCTCCAGGCCGAGCTGCTCGGCGTAGAACCGGCGCGCCCGCTCCAGGTCCTGGGCGGGCAGCCGGGTCGCCACATGGGCGTGGGCCAGTCCGGCGGCGTCGTCAGCGTCCATGCCTCCACTGTGCCCGGGGCGGGGCCCGGACGGCGGGACGGGTTACTCCGCCGGTGTCACGCCCGCGCGCAGCAGGCCGTAGGTGTACGCGTCCTCCAGGGCCTGCCAGGAAGCGGCGATGACGTTCTCCGCCACGCCCACCGTGGACCACTCCCCCGTACCGTCGGAGGTGGAGATCAGCACCCGGGTCGTGGACTGGGTGCCGTGCTTGCCCTCCAGGATGCGGACCTTGTAGTCGACCAGGTCCAGCTGGGCCAGCTCCGGGTAGATCTTCTCCAGTGCGACGCGCAGGGCGCGGTCGAGGGCGTTGACCGGGCCGTTGCCCTCCGCCGTGGCGACGATCCGCTCACTCTTCGCCCACAGCTTGACCGTGGCCTCGTTGGCGTGGGTGCCATCGGGGCGGTCCTCGACGATGGCGCGCCAGGACTCGACCTCGAAGTACTTCAGCGGCTTGCCCTCGACCTCGGCGCGCAGCAGCAGTTCGAAGCTCGCGTCGGCCGCCTCGTAGGTGTAGCCCTTGAGTTCGCGCTCCTTGACGCGCTCGACCACCCGGCCGACCAGCTCGCGGTCGCCGCCCAGCTCGACGCCGAGCTCCTTGCCCTTCAGCTCGATCGACGCACGGCCCGCCATGTCGGAGACGAGCATGCGCATGGTGTTGCCGACCTGCTCGGGGTCGATGTGCTGGTACAGGTCCGGGTCGACCTTGATCGCGGAGGCGTGCAGGCCCGCCTTGTGCGCGAAGGCGGACACGCCCACGTACGGCTGGTGCGTGGACGGGGTGAGGTTGACGACCTCGGCGATGGCGTGGGAGATCCGGGTCGTCTCGCGCAGCCGGCCCTCGGGCAGCACCTGCTTGCCGTACTTCAGCTCCAGCGCGGCGACCACCGGGAACAGGTTGGCGTTGCCGACGCGTTCGCCGTAGCCGTTGGCGGTGCACTGGACGTGGGTCGCGCCCGCGTCGACGGCGGCCAGCGTGTTCGCGACCGCGCAGCCGGTGTCGTCCTGGGCGTGGATGCCGAGCCGGGCGCCGGTGTCGGCGAGGACGGTGGCGACGACCGCCTGGACCTGGGCGGGGAGCATGCCGCCGTTGGTGTCACAGAGGACGACGACGTCGGCGCCGGCCTCCGAGGCGGTCCGTACGACGGCCTTCGCGTACTCCGGATTGGCGCGGTAGCCGTCGAAGAAGTGCTCGCAGTCGACGAAGACGCGGCGGCCCTGGTCCTTCAGGTACGACACCGTGTCGCGGACCATCTCCAGGTTCTCGTCGAGCGTGGTGCGCAGCGCCAGCTCCACATGCCGGTCGTGCGACTTGGCGACCAGGGTGATCACCGGGGCGCCCGATGCCAGGAGCGCGTTGACCTGCGGGTCGTCGGCTGCCTTCGCACCCGGGCGGCGGGTCGCGCCGAAGGCGACCAGCTGGGCGTGGCGGAAGTCGATCTCCTGCTGGGCGCGGGCGAAGAACTCGGTGTCGCGGGGGTTCGCGCCGGGCCAGCCGCCCTCGATGAAGCCGACGCCGAAGTCGTCCAGGTGCCGTGCGATGGCGAGCTTGTCCGCGACGGTGAGGTTGATGCCCTCGCGCTGCGCGCCGTCGCGCAGGGTGGTGTCGAAGACGTGGAACGAGTCGTCGGGCCGCTCGCTGTGTGCCGTCTCGGTCATGGTCTCAAGGCTCCTGATTGTGGATCTTCGGTCTTACCGGAATGACCGGCTCCACCGTCCCCCCAATGGTCCCGCGCGCACCGCTTCCGGCTGCAGGTGGGCCGGAAAACGAAAAAACCCCTCGCGGGTGCGAGAGGTCTGCGCGCGGGTCGAGGACGACGGTGGCCACCCGCACCTGGTCGTACGAGGTGGTCACTGCGGACCGGCGCGCCTGCTGCCAATAATCATGGCGAACGAGAGCACGGAGGAAGTCTGACACAGCCGTGCCCCCGTCCCGGCGATTGTCTCAGGATGCGGTCGTCAGGTGTCCGGCGTGAGGAGTGCCTGCCCGAGGAATTCCCGGACGTGGGTCATCACTTGCTCCCGGTTCGTGCCGCGCAGGCCGACCGCCACGTGGATGGAGAAGCCGTCGAGGAGGGCGCGCAGCCGGGCCGCGAAGCGGTCCGGGTCGACGGCGCGGAACTCACCGCGCGAGATGCCCTCGGCGAGCAGCGCGACCAGGTCGCGGTGCCAGGCGCCCTCGATGGCGGCTTGCCGCTCGCGGGCGTCGTCGTCGGCGTTCTTCGAGCGGTTCCACACCTCCAGCCACAGGGTCCAGTGCGGGTCCCGGTGGCCGTCGGGGACGTACAGGTCGACGTACGCGTCCAGGCGCTCGCGCGCGCTGCCCGCGCGGGTGAGGAGCCGGCCGCGCTCGGCGCCCAGCCGGCCTTCGCTCCACTCCAGGGTCTGCAGCAGCAGCTCGTCCTTGGAGCGGAAGTAGTACAGCAGATGGCCACTGCTCATCCCGACCTCGCGGCCGAGCCCCGCCATGGTGAGCTTCTCCAGACCGCGCTCGGCGATCATGTCCATGGCGGCAGCGAGGACCTCCTCGCGCGGCGGCGCGTTCCTGCGCGGACGGGCCGCATCGGCCATCTGCTGCTCCCGTGTGTCAGATGCGTCAGATATGTCAGATGTGTCAGACCTTCGGCTGCTGCTGCGTGATGCAGTGGATACCGCCCCCGCCTGCGAAGATCGTACGCGCGTCCACCAGGGTCACGGTCCGCTCCGGGAACAGACGGCGGAAGATCCCGGCGGCGATCTCGTCGCGCGGGTCGTCGAAGCCGCACAGCACGACGCCGCCGTTGCAGATGTAGTGGTTGATGTAGGAGTAGTCGGCCCAGTGGCCGTCGGCCTCCAGGACGGTCGGGGCGGGGACCTCCACGACCTCCAGGGCGCGGCCCCGGGCGTCGGTCGCCGACTTCAGGATGCCGATGACCTCCTTGGTGACCTCGTGGTCGGGGTGGGCCGGGTCCGGCTGCTGGTGGGCGACTACGACGCCGGGGCGGGCGAAGGCGGCGACGATGTCGACGTGGCCGAGGGTGCCGAAGCCGTAGGGAGGGTAGTCGCCGGTCAGGCCGCGCGGCAGCCAGATCGCCTTGCTGGTGCCGAGGTGGGCGTGGATCTCGGCCTCGACCTCCTCCTTCGACCAGTGCGGGTTGCGCTCGGGGCCGAGCTGCACGGTCTCGGTGAGCAGGACGGTGCCCTCGCCGTCGACGTGGATCGCGCCGCCCTCGTTGACCAGCTTCGAGGCGTACGTCTTCGCGCCCGCGAGATCGCAGACGTACGCGGCGATCTTCGAGTCGTGCTCCCAGCGGGCCCAGTCCTGGGCTCCCCAGCCGTTGAACGTCCAGTCCACGGCGGCCAGTTCACCCTGGCCGTTGGTGAGGAAGGTGGGGCCGATGTCCCGCATCCAGGCGTCGTCCAGCTCGCGCTCGACGGTGGTGACGGCGGGGCCGAGGAGGGCCTGCGCCTCGGCCGACCGGCCGGGGCCGCACACCACCGTCACCGGCTCGAAGCGGGTGATCGCACGGGCGACAGAGGCCCAGGCGGCGCGGGAGGCGGCGAGGTCGTCGGGGTCGTCGAAGGTGGGGTTCGGGCTCGGCCACGCCATCCAGGTGCGTTCGTGCGGGGTCCATTCGGCGGGCATGCGGAAGCCGTCGGCGGCGGGGGTGTTCATACGGGGGTCCTTCACAGGAAATAGAGACGGTTGAGGGAGACCGAGTCGGCGGGTTCCGAGCTGAGCGGGTCGCCGTCGAGGGTGACCAGGCCGGTGCGCTGGTCGACGTCGACCTGTCCCGTACGGGAGTTGAGCCGCAGGTCGGCGGGGCCGATGCCCCGGGTGCCGCGCACCGCGACCCTCCGGCGCCGGGTCGGCATCCTGTCGTTGCCCTGGTCGACGGCGGCCCGGGCGACGAACGCGACCGAGATGTCGGCGGCCGTGGCACCGTACGCGCCGAACTGCGGGCCCAGCACGAGGGGTTCGCAGGTGTCGGTGGCCGCGTTGGGGTCGCCGACCACGCCGTACGCCGGGAAGCCGGACTTGAGGACCAGCTGCGGCTTGGCGCCGAAGTACTCGGGGCGCCACAGCACGATGTCGGCGAGCTTGCCGGCCTCGATCGAGCCGACCTCGTGGACAAGACCGTGCGCGATGGCCGGGTTGATGGTCAGCTTGGCCATGTAGCGCAGGACGCGAGCGTTGTCGTCGCCCTCACTGTCGCCGCCCTCCCCGTCATGGGGAAGCAGGGGCCCCAGCTCGGCCTTCATCTTGCCGGCCATGGCGAAGGTACGGCGGACCGTCTCGCCCGCGCGGCCCATGCCCTGGGCATCGGAGGAGGTGATGCCGATCGCGCCCAGGTCGTGCAGCACGTCCTCGGCGCCCATCGTGCCGGCGCGGATGCGGTCGCGGGCCATCGCCGCGTCGCCGGGCAGGTCGGTCTTCAGGTCGTGGACGGAGACGATCATGCCGTAGTGCTCGGCGACCGCGTCCCGGCCGAAGGGCAGGGTGGGGTTGGTGGAGGAGCCGATGACGTTCGGGACGCCCGCCATCTTCAGCACGTTGGGCACGTGACCGCCGCCGCAGCCCTCGATGTGGAAGGCGTGGATGGTGCGGCCTTCGAGCACACGCAGGGTGTCCTCGACCGACAGGCACTCGTTCAGCCCGTCGCTGTGCAGGGCGACCTGGACGTCGTGCTCCTCGGCGACCCGGAGGGCGGTGTCGAGGGCGCGGGTGTGGGCGCCCATGTCCTCGTGCACCTTGAAGCCGCTCGCGCCGCCCTCGGCCAGCGCCTCGACCAGGGGGGCGCTGTGCGAGGACGAACCCCGGCCCAGGAAGCCGATGTTGACCGGCCAGGCGTCGAAGGCGTTGAACGCGTGCCTGAGCGCCCAGGGCGAGTTGACGCCGACGCCCCACACCGGGCCGAACTCCTGCCCGATGACGGTGGTCACGCCGGAGGCGAGGGAGGCCTCCATGATGCGCGGCGACAGCAGGTGCACATGGGTGTCCACGGCACCGGCGGTGGCGATCAGGCCCTCGCCGGACACGATCGACGTACCCGTGCCGACGACGACGTCGACGCCGTCGAGGGTGTCCGGGTTGCCGGCCCGCCCGACGGCGCAGATGCGGCCTTCCCGGATGCCGATGGACACCTTGCGGATGCCCTGCACCGCGTCGATCACCACGACGTTGCTGATCACGACGTCACAGGTCTCGCGGACGGCGGCGGCCTTCAGGTGCAGTCCGTCGCGGGCGGTCTTGCCGAAGCCCGCGAGGAACTCGTCGCCGTAGCGCTGGGAGTCGGACTCGACCCGGATGGTCAGGCCCGAGTCGCCGAGGCGGATGCGGTCACCGGCGCGGGGGCCGTGGGTGGCGGCGTAGGCATGCGGGTCGACGTGGATCGCCCGGCTCACCTCGCGTCCCTTCGAGCGGCTCATCGCTCCCCGCCCCCTTCCGGCGTGGCTCCGGTGACTCCGAGATACCCGCAGGCGGCGGCCCGGTGCAGGGCCTCCTCCTTGGCGCCGGGGGCGTCCAGCGGCCCGTCGACCAGCCCGGCGAAGCCGATCGCGATCCGCTCACCGCCGATCGGCACGAGCCCGACCCTCTCGCTGTCCCCCGGCCCGAAGCGGACCGAGGATCCGGCGGGTACGGCGAGCCGCATGCCGTAGGCCAGCGCGCGGTCGAAGTCGAGGCGCGGGTTGGCCTCGAAGAAGTGGAAGTGGGAGGTGACGGAGACCGGGACGGTCGCGGTGTTGGTGACCGTGACCCGGACGACCGGCTCGGGGTCGGAGTGCTCGGGGCCCGGCAGCAGTGCGCCCGGGGCCCGGTCGCCGAGGCTGTCGCCGATGGGGTCGGAGACCACCGCGAGCCGCGAGCCGTCGTCGAAGACCGCCTCGACCATGACCTCGGTGACGACGTCGGCGACGCCCGGCAGCACGTCCTCGGGGCCCAGCACCGAGCGGGCCGCCTCGATGGCCTCGGCGAGCCGCCTGCCGTCCCGCGCCGCCTCGCAGACGGTGTCGGCGATCAGCGCGGTCGCCTCCGGCACGTTCAGCCTGAGGCCGCGCGCCCGGCGGGCCCGGGCCAGCTCGGCGGCTCCGAAGAGCAGCAGCCGGTCACGTTCCGTGGGGGTCAGTCTCACGACGCGGCACCTCCTTGCCTTCCATAAGTTAGAGCATCACTCTAAACGGGTGCTTGACGGAACGGAAGCATTGACATCCACTATCGGGTCACAGACATTGAACGTCGCTCTAAACCTCTGGCGGCAGTCGAAGGAGACCCAGCCATGCCGATAGAACAGCGCGGAGTCGACACCATCCCGGACGAGGAGCGCACCAGCGGCCCGCGGGACCTGGTGTCGATCCTCCTCGGCTCCAACCTCTGTCTCGGAGTGATCATCTTCGGCTGGCTGCCGGTGTCGTTCGGGCTCGGCTGGTGGGCCTCCGTGAGCGCGATCGTCGCGGGCACGGTGGCCGGCACGCTGTTCACCGCGCCCCTCGCCCTGGTCTCCCTGCGCACCGCGACCAACCTGTCCACCTCCTCCGGCGCCCAGTTCGGGGTGCGGGGCCGGCTGGTCGGCTCGGTCGTCGGCCTGCTCCTCGCCCTCGGCTACACCGCGCTGACCGTGTGGATCGGCGGTGACGTGATGCTGGGCGTGCTCGGCCGGCTGTTCGGGCTGCACGCGGACGGGGTGGCGTACGCCGTGGTCTACGCGCTGCTCGCCGCGGCGACCGTGGCGGGCGCGGTCTACGGCTACCGGGTGCTGCTCGCCATGTCCCGGGTGCTGGCGATCGGCATGACCGCGCTGCTGATCCTCGGGATCTTCGCCTACGCCCCGCACTTCACCACGGCGGCGCTGCCGGACGCGGGCGGTTGTCTGCTGGGCTCCTTCTGGCCGACCTGGTTCCTCGCGGCCGTCGCCGCGGGCCTGTCCGGCCCCATCGCCTTCATCACCCTGCTCGGCGACTACACCCGGTACATCTCGCCCTCGCGCCACTCCAGCCGCACGGTCCTGCGCGCCACCTGGCTGGGCCTGATCCTCGGACTGCTGGTGCCGCAGCTCTTCGGCACGTTCACGGCGTACGCGGCCCGGGCGGCAGGCGACTACGCGGGCCCGCTGGTCTCGGCCTCCCCGGCCTGGTACCTGGTGCCGCTGCTGCTGTCCGCCTCGGCGGGCTCCGTCGGCAACGCGGGTCTGATGCTGTACTCCATGGGCCTCGACCTGGACGCGATCCTGCCGCGCGCCTCCCGCGCCCGCGCCACCTGCACGGTCGCCGTCGTCGCCACGGTCTGCGTCTTCGTCGGCCACTACGCCTGGGACGCGCAGTCCGCGATGACGTCCTTCGTGCTGCTGCTCACCGCCATCGGCACCCCGTGGGCGGTCATCACCCTCATCGGCTTCGCCCGCTGCCGCGGGGTGTACGACGCCGACGCCCTCCAGGTCTTCAACCGCCGTTCGCGGGGCGGGATCTACTGGTACCGGGCGGGCTGGAACGTGCGGGCGACCGTGTCCTGGGCGCTGGGCGCCGGCGTCGGCCTGCTCGCGGTGTCCCTGCCGTCGTACCAGGGCCCGCTGCTGGAGCTGACCGGCGGGGTGGACTGCAGCTTCCTGCTGTCGGGGGCGGTCGGGGGGCTGGTGTACCTGCTGCTGACGTCCCGCCCGGAACACAAGGGGGCCACCGCGGACATCGAAGAGTCCACGGCGGCCCTGAGCACGTCCGCAAAGAGCTGAGCGGTAGCGCCCCAAAGGGGCGCGGGGCTGTGCCTGATATGCGGCTACCGCCGCGTGGGCGCGACCAGCCACGACGACGCGGCAGACGAAAGACGGCCGATCGCAGCAGTTCCCGCCGGGCTATCAGCCGATGCGGTGCATCCAGCCGTGCTTGTCCTCGGCCTTGCCGCGCTGGATGTCGAGGAGGGCCTGGCGGAGGCGGAGAGTCACCTCACCCGGCTCTCCGCCGCTCTGCTTCCACTCGGCAGAGGCACGCTTCACCGTGCCGACCGGGGTGATCACGGCGGCGGTGCCGCAGGCGAAGACCTCGGTGAGGGTGCCGTTCTCGGAGTCGCGCTGCCACTGGTCGATGGAGACGCGGCCCTCCTCGGAGGTGTAGCCGAGGTCGCGGGCGACGGCCAGCAGGGAGTCACGGGTGACGCCCTCCAGGATGGAGCCGGTCAGCGACGGCGTGATGATCTTGTCGCCGTACACGAAGTACAGGTTCATGCCGCCGAGTTCCTCGACCCACTTGTGCTCCACGGCGTCCAGGTAGCAGACCTGGTCGCAGCCCTGGGCGGCGGCCTCGGCCTGGGCGAGCAGGGAGGCCGCGTAGTTGCCGCCCGTCTTCGCGTCGCCCATGCCGCCCGGGACGGCGCGGACGCGGTCCTCGGACGCCCAGATCTTCACCGGCTTCACGCCGCCCGGGAAGTACGCGCCGGCCGGGGAGGCGATCACGATGAAGAGGTACTCGTTGGCGGGCTTGACGCCGAGGCCGACCTCGGTGGCGATCATGAACGGGCGCAGGTAGAGGGACTCCTCGCCGCCGTGCGCGGGCACCCAGTCCCGGTCCTGCTGGATCAGGGCGTCACAGGCCTCGATGAACGTCTCGACGGGCAGCTCCGGCATGGCGAGACGCTTGGCGGAGCGCTGGAAGCGCAGGGCGTTCTGGTCGGGGCGGAAGGTGGCGACCGAGCCGTCGGGCTGGCGGTAGGCCTTCAGGCCCTCGAAGATCTCCTGCGCGTAGTGCAGGACGGTGGTGGCCGGGTCGAGGGGGATCGGCGCGTACGGGACGAGCTGACCGTCGTGCCACCCGCGGCCCTCGGTCCACTTGATCGTCACCATGTGGTCGGTGAAGTGGCGGCCGAAACCGGGGCTGGCCAGGATCGCCTCGCGCTCCGCGGCGGCCAGCGGGTGGGCAGAGGGCTTGAGCTCGATCGTGGGCGTCGTCATGGGTGCTTGTCCTCACCGGTTGTAGTGACGGGCCGCGCAATCGCCCCAACCGGCCATTTTCAGCCAGTGTTAGGACGTCCGAGCTTTCCCTCATGCCGCGGCTCCGCGTCCGATTATCGCGCGGAGGGGGCGGCCGACGGAATCCGGGGGGCGGCCCAGGGATCGATGGTGGCACCCGGCGCAGACATGCGGAAGCCGCCGGGCGCAGTGGTGGCCCGGCGGCTTCGGATGGTGCCGTGCAGCCGGGTCAGCCGGCTACTCGGGCGGCGAGCGCGTCGCCGATCTCGGAGGTGCTGCGCGCCGGCAGGGCGCCGCGCTCGGTGAGATCGGTGGCGACCGCCGCCTCGATGCGGTCCGCCTCGGCGCCGTAACCGAGGTGGCGCAGGAGCAGGGCGACGGACAGGACCGTGGCGGTGGGGTCGGCCTTGCCCTGCCCGGCGATGTCCGGGGCCGAGCCGTGGACCGGCTCGAACATGGACGGGAACGCGCCGCTGGGGTTGATGTTGCCGGACGCGGCGACGCCGATGCCGCCGGAGACGGCCGCGGCGAGGTCGGTGATGATGTCGCCGAAGAGGTTGTCGGTGACGATCACGTCGAACCGCTCGGGCTGGGTCACCAGGTAGATGGTGGCCGCGTCCACGTGCATGTACTCGGTGGTGACCTCGGGGTACTCCGCGGCCACCTTGTTGAAGACGTTCGTCCACAGGTGACCGGCGAAGGTCAGCACGTTGTTCTTGTGGATCAGGGCGAGCTTCTTGCGCGGGCGGGCCTGGGCGCGGGCGAAGGCGTCGCGGACCACGCGCTCGACACCGTAGGCCGTGTTCACGGAGACCTCGGTGGCGACCTCGTGCTCGGTGCCCTTGCGGATGGTGCCGCCGTTGCCGGTGTAGGGGCCCTCGGTGCCCTCGCGGACGACGACGAAGTCGATCTGCGGCTCGCCCGCGAGCGGGGTGGCGACACCCGGGAGCAGCTTCGACGGACGCAGGTTGACGTGGTGGTCGAAGGCGAAGCGGAGCTTGAGCAGGAAGCCGCGCTCCAGGACACCGGACGGCACCGACGGGTCGCCGATCGCGCCGAGCAGGATCGCGTCGTGCTGCTTGAGGTGCTCCAGGTCGGCGTCGGTGAGGGTCTCACCGGTGGCGTGGTAGCGCTTGGCGCCGAAGTCGTACTCCTGGGTCTCCAGCTTCACATCCTGCGGCAGGACGGCGGAGAGGACCTTGAGACCCTCGGCCACGACCTCCTGGCCGATGCCGTCACCGGGGATCACTGCGAGATTGATGCTGCGAGACATGCGGGAACCGTACTCCTCGTCCCATGCCATGACACGGCCTGTCCACGATACGGACACCCCATCGAGGGACGACGTCCCCCTGTCGGGCGCCGTTCACCCGTGCGGCGCGGCGGCTCAGTGGCCGGTCTCACCGCCGTTGTCCCGGCGGTCGAGGGCGCGCTGGAGGGCGGCGGCGGCGTTCTTGCGGTCGGACTCGCTCGTGCGGGACACGTGGCGGACGCGGCGGCGGGCGGTCGTCTCGGGCATGAGGGATCAACTCCTTCGATGGCGCACACAGGAGTGCGGATGAGGGGTTCGCGAGACGCCGGAAGTCGCGGTGGGAGCGGCTGGCCACAGGGGTTACCTGCACAGGGCCCGGCTCACGACCGCCATTCGCTTGATCGAGCGGGACGTTCGGCTTCTCCCAAAGTAAAGGAGCGGCCCGCCGCTGTCTGCACGATTACTCGGACTTCCTACTATCTGAGACAGTGCACTGGCTCACACGGCCCTGAGCTGCGGCTTCGTGCGTATGAGTGAGTCTCGAACGGGTGATTCAGCAACGTGTGCGCGCAGGACGCGGATCAGCGCGCGTACGGCGTCCGTGCCGGCCAGCTCCGGGGTCGTGACGTAGCGGACCGAGCGATACGGCCGGTCGGGGCCCAGATCGGTGATCTCCACCGCGGGCGGGGCCTGGGTGAGGGAGAGCGCGGGCATGATCGCCATGCCGAGCCCGCTGCCCACCATCGACAGCACCGCGCCGTCGTCCTCGGCGGTGACGGTGGCGGCCGGAATCCACTCCTGGGCGGCCCACCACGCGCGCGTGTAGGAGCCGCAGTTCTCCATCCAGTCGACCAGCGGCAGACCGCGCGGGTCGGGATGCCCGGCCGGATGCACCAGGGAGTACGGCTCCTCCAGCAGCGCCCCGCCGACCAGCCCCGGCGGGAGCGCCGCGTCGCCGCCGAAGGTGGCGATCCCGAGGTCGGCCCGCCCCGCCTCGACCTCGCCCGCGGTGCCGGGCCCCAGCTCCCGCACGACGGTGACGGCGACCTCGATGCCGGGGTGCAGCGCGGCCAGCCGCTCCAGGGCCGGCGGCAGCAGGTGCAGGGCGGCGCTGCGGAAGGCGGCGACGCGCAGCGGCCCGGTGAGCTCGCCGGTGCCCGCGCTCCGCGCGTCGGCGGACAGGGCGGTCAGCATGCGCAGCACGCGCCGCGCATGGGCCGCCGCCCGCTCCCCCGCCGGAGTCGGCCGGGCCCCGAACCGCCCGCGCTCGAACAGCACCACCCCCAGCTTGCGTTCGAGGCCGCGCACGGCGTGGGAGACGGCGGACTGGGTGGCGCCCAGCTTCGCGGCGGCGGTGGAGAAGCCGCCCTCGTCGGCCACGGCGACGAGGATCCGCAACTCCTGCGGGGCGAGATCGACTGCTGTCACTGAGGGGCTCCCACCTGCGTCTATGAGGCCGTTTCATGGATCGGCGCGTTCCATGAGCCCAACCCTCTGCTCACCCCCGGCATTCCTGCCTACGGTCCTTTCCCATGACCGAGATCGCACTCACCGTGCAGCAGACCGCCCGCCCCGACGGCTTCCCCACCGCCGCCCACTTCCGCTTCGCCGAGTCCCCGGTCCCCGAACCGGCCCCGGGCACGGCCCTGGTGGAGAACCTCTACTGGTCCGTGGACCCCTACCACCGCGAAATGATGGACGGCGACTTCGAGTTGAATGCCCCGCTGGAGGGCCGCACGCTGGGCCGGGTGATCGCCTCGCGCACCCCTGAGCTGCCCGAGGGCGAGGTCGTCTTCCACCGCCAGGGCTGGCGCACGCACGCGGTGGTCAGCCCCGAGGAGGTCAGACGGCTCCCCCACTACGAGGGTGTCCCGCTGTCGGCGTACCTGAGCGTGCTCGGCGGCACGGGCCTGACGGCCTACGTCGGCCTCACCCGGATCGCCCGACTGCGCGAGGGCGAGGACCTGTTCGTCTCCGGAGCGGCCGGCGGGGTCGGTACGGCGACCGGCCGCTTCGCCCGCCTCCTGGGCGCGGGCCGCCTGATCGGCAGCGCGGGATCGCCGGAGAAGGTGAAGTACCTGACGGAGCAGGTGGGTTACGACACCGCCTTCGACTACCACGCGGCCCCGGCCGCCGACCTCCTCACCGAGGCCGCCCCCACCGGCATCGACGTCTTCGTCGACAACGTCGGCGGCGACCAACTCGGCGCGGCCATCGGCGCGTTGCGCGAGCGTGGCCGGGTGGTGCGGATCGGCACGATCAGCCAGTACAACACCCCGGACGCCCCGCCGGTCGTCTTCAACCACTCAGACGTGGTGGAGAAGAGCCTGCGCATCGAGGGCTTCCTTGTCAGCGACTACCGGGACGCACAGGAGGAGTTGTACGACTTCGCCGTACCGCACCTGCGCAGCGGGGCGCTCGCGCTGGACGAGACCGTGGTGGACGGCTTCGACCGGATCGTGGAGGCGTTCCTGCTGATGCTGCGCGGCGGCAACACGGGCAAGATCCTGGTACGGAAGGCCTCCTGACGACTGCCGGGCCTGCGGTTGCAGGGCGGGGGACGTTGTAGGAGCGTGTTCAGTGGAACGGAAGGGGCTGCCGGTGTTGCCGTGAAAGCAGGGGACGCGAAAGCAGGGGGCGGACACCTGGCCCGTACGGCAGACGCGCCGACCATCCTGCGCCCACCCCGAGCGGCAGCTCGCCTAGCGGCGCCCGCATGCGGCCCCATCGAACACCGCACCTCAGTTTGCAGGTGAAGCCATGCCCATGCACTCAGCGCGCATCTCTCGAAGGTCCCGCACCCTCGCGGCCGTCGCCGTGGCCGCCACCGGAGGCCTGCTGTTCGCCGGCCCACTCCCGTCCGCGCAAGCCGTGGACGTGGGGACGGTGACCTACTCCGGCAACGTAAGCTGCGAAGGGCGGTACCCGGCCCCCAACCTGTCCGTGCCCACCAAGGTGACCCTGAGCGGTGGCCAGGGCAGCATCTCGGACGGCGTGGACAACAACGGTGCGCGCACGGCGCCTTATGGTCCCGTCGACGTCAAGGTGCCACTGGACGCGAACTTCCAGCTCCGCGTCGTCGTGACCTGCAAGGTCCCCGGCCACCAGGTCAACAAGTTCAACAGGTCGATCACGCAGAGCGGCCTGGACGACGAGCAGGAGATCACCCTCAACCTCCAGTGAGTTGGAAACGGGCCGGGAAGCCTGCTCGTGGGTCAGGCTTCCCGGCCCGTCGCTCGGGGTGCTGAGGATCAGCCCATGTGCGGGTACGTGTAGTCGGTCGGCGCGACCAGGGTCTCCTTGATGGCCCGGGTCAGGGTCCAGCGCAGGAGGTTCTGCGGGGCGCCGGCCTTGTCGTTGGTGCCGGAGGCGCGGCCACCGCCGAAGGGCTGCTGGCCGACGACGGCACCGGTCGACTTGTCGTTGATGTAGAAGTTGCCCGCCGCGTAGCGGAGCTTCTCCATCGTGTAGGCAGCCGCCGCACGGTCGTTGGAGATGACGGCGCCGGTCAGGGCGTAGTCGGAGACCGACTCCATCTGCTCCAGCATCTCGTCGTACTTGTCGTCCTCGTAGACGTAGACGCCGAGGACCGGGCCGAAGTACTCGGTGCGGAAGACCTCGTTCTCCGGGTCGGTGGAGACGATGACGGTCGGGCGGACGAAGTAGCCGACCGAGTCGTCGTAGCTGCCGCCCGCGACGATCGTGCAGGTCGGGTCCTCCTTGGCGCGGTCGATCGCGGCCTTGTTCTTGGCGAACGCGCGGTCGTCGATCACGGCGCCGATGAAGTTCGAGAGGTCGGTGACGTCACCCATGGTCAGGTAGTCGACCTCGGCCGCGAACTCCTCCTTGAAGCCCGAGTTCCAGATGGAGGCGGGGATGTAGGCGCGGGAGGTCGCGCTGCACTTCTGGCCCTGGTACTCGAAGGCACCGCGGGTCAGGGCGGTCTTCAGCACCGCGCGGTCGGCGCTCGGGTGCGCGACCAGGAAGTCCTTGCCGCCGGTCTCGCCGACCAGACGCGGGTAGGAGCGGTACTTCTCGATGTTGTTGCCGACCGTCTTCCACAGGTACTGGAAGGTCTTGGTCGAGCCGGTGAAGTGGATGCCCGCCAGGTCGCGGTGCTCGAGAGCGACCTTGGAGACCTCGATGCCGTCACCCGTGACGAGGTTGATGACACCCTTGGGGAGACCGGCCTCCTCCAGGAGCTGCATCAGCAGCACGGCGGCGTGGGTCTGGGTCGGGGACGGCTTCCACACGACCACGTTGCCCATCAGGGCCGGGGCGGTGGGCAGGTTGCCCGCGATGGCCGAGAAGTTGAACGGCGTGATCGCGTAGACGAAGCCCTCCAGCGGGCGGTGGTCCAGACGGTTCCACACGCCCGGCGAGTTCGCCGGGGGCTGCTCGGCCAGGATCTGGCGGGCGTAGTGGACGTTGAACCGCCAGAAGTCGACCAGCTCGCACGGGGTGTCGATCTCGGCCTGCTGGGCGGTCTTGGACTGGCCCAGCATGGTGGAGGCGGCGATGGTCTCGCGCCAGGGGCCGGCCAGCAGCTCGGCGGCGCGCAGGATGATCGCCGCGCGGTCGTCGAAGGACATCGCGCGCCAGGCCGGCGCGGCGGCCAGGGCCGCGTCGATGGCGTCCTGGGCGTCCTGCTGGGTGGCGTTGCGCAGGGTACCGATGACGGCCTTGTGGTTGTGCGGCTGGACCACCTGGATGGTCTCGCCGCCGCCCATCCGCCGCTCCCCGCCGATGGTCATCGGCAGGTCGATCGGGTTCTCGGCCAGCTCCTTCAGCTTGGCCTCCAGCCGGGCGCGCTCGGGCGAGCCGGGGGCGTAGCCGTGCACCGGCTCGTTGACGGGGGTGGGGACCTGGGTCACAGCGTCCATGAGATCCGTACTCCTTGTACTTGAGCGGGTGTTCGGGTTCAGCCCTTGCTGACCATCGAGCGGAGGAAGAAGCGCAGGTTCGCCGGCTTCTCCGCGAGACGGCGCATGAAGTAGCCGTACCAGTCGGTGCCGTACGCGGTATAGACGCGCATGCGGTGGCCCTCGGCGGCCAGGCGCAGGTGCTCGTCGCTGCGGATGCCGTAGAGCATCTGGAACTCGTACTCGTCCAGCTTGCGGCCGGCCTTGTGGGCCAGCTCCTGGGCGATGGCGATCAGGCGCGGGTCGTGGGACCCGATCATCGGGTACCCCTCGCCCTCCATCAGGATCCGCAGGATCCGGACGTACGCCTTGTCGATCTCGTGCTTCTGCTGGTACGCGACCTCGGCGGGCTCCTTGTACGCGCCCTTCACCACGCGGACGCGGCTGCCGCTCTCGGCGAGGCGGCGGGCGTCGGCCTCGGTGCGGAAGAGGTAGGCCTGGATCACGCAGCCGGTCTGCGGGTAGTCCTTCCGCAGCTCCTCGTGGATGGCGAACATCGAGTCGAGGGTGGTGTGGTCCTCGGCGTCCAGCGTCACGGTCGTACCGATGGCGGCGGCGGCCTCGACGACCGGGCGGACGTTCGCGAGGGCCAGCTCGTGGCCGCCCTCCAGGGCCTGTCCGAACATGGAGAGCTTGACGGACATCTCGACCCTCTCGCCCAGCTCAAGCTCCTTGAGGTGGTCGATCAGCGCCAGGTAGGCATCCCGGGCGGCGGTGGCCTGCTCGGGGCGGGTGATGTCCTCGCCGACGACGTCCATCGTCAGCTCCAGGCCCTTGGCCGTCAGCTCCTTGATGATCGGGACGATGTCGGCCACGGTCTCGCCGGGGATGAAGCGGTCGACGACCTGCTTGGTCACCGGGGCCGCCGAGATCAGGCGACGCATCCGGTCGCTGCGCGACGCGGCGAGAATCACGGGACCCAGCACGGGGCACCTCCACAGACAAGCACCGAAACGGCCGTCACCCGACGATTCGGGTACGGCACGGAGAACCACCGTGAAACCTAAGGATCTCTCCGATCGTCGGCCATCGACAGCTGTCACGCATCCGTGCCCTGGATCTCAGACATATGTATGAAGGCGCCGCGGAAGTGCGCAAGAATTGCTGAGTGACGGCCGATTTCAAGGGTGATTACCAAGAGCTGGTCGACGAGATCTCGGAGCTGCTGGGCGTGCCCGCGACCCTGGAGAACCGGGACTTCGAGCTGATCGCCTTCGGTGCGTACGACAGCGAGGGCGAGCTCGATCCCTCGGCGCTGGACCCGGTGCGCACCCGCTCGATCCTGACCCGGCGCTCCACGGCGGCGGTGCGCTCGTGGTTCGAGGGCTTCGGCATCACGCGCGCGACCGGACCGGTACGGATCCCGCCGTCTCCGGACGCGGGCGTGTACCGGGGCCGCATCTGTCTGCCGGTACGCCACCGCGGTGTCGTCCTCGGCTACGTCTGGCTGCTGGACGACGACCCCGGCCTCACGGACGCGCAGCTGGCCGCCGCCATGGAGGTGGCCGCCCGGATCGGCGCGCTGCTCGCCGACGAGGCGCAGGCGGGGGCCGGGCTGAGCCGGGAGCTGCGGGCGGTGCTCACCGCCGAGCGCGGCTGGCAGCAGGACATGGCGCTGGCCGAACTCCGTACGGCCCTGGGCGCCCGCGCGGACGGCCCCCATACGGTGATCTGCGTCGCCCCCTGGTTCTCGGCCGACCCGGACGAGGCCCCCTCCGTCCGGGCCGTCCCGCATGCCGCCGCGCTGTGCACGCTGCCGTGGGGCGTGACCGGGCAGAGCCTCGCGGTGCTGGTCCGGCTGCGCAGCACGGACGTGGCGGTCCCGGCGCTGACGGCTGCCGCCCGGCTGCTGAAGGAGGCGGAAGGGAGCCGTGGCGCGGGGGCGCGCGGCGCCGGGGCGCGTGCCGCCGCCGCTGCGGCCACGGGGTTCGCCGGGGCGGCGCAGGTCGCCGCGGCCACCGGGTTCGCCGCCGGTGTCGGCGAGCCGCGCACCGGTCTCGCCGAGCTGGGCACGGTCTGGCAGGAGGCCTCCGCCGCCGCGCGCGCCGCGCTGGCCGAGCCGCGGTTCGGGCCGGTCGCCGAGTGGTCGCGCATCGGGCCGTACCGGCTGCTGACGGCACTGCCCCCGCAGGCCGCCCACGACCCGGTGGTCGGCCCGCTCCTCTCCCCCGCCCAGCAGGAACTGGCCCGCACCGCCGAGATCTACCTCGACTGCGCGGGCCAGGCGGGCCGGGCGGCAGCCGCGCTGGGCATCCACCGGCAGACGCTGTACTACCGGCTGTCCCGGGTGGAGTCGCTGACCGGCCTCGACCTGGACGACGGCGAGGACCGGCTGCTGCTGCACATGGCGCTGAAGAGGGCGCGGCTGTAGGCACCCCGGCAGGTCACGGGCGCGGGGCGGCCGGGCCGGTGATCGCGGTGAGGGCCTGGCGGAGGGCGGCGTCACCCGGCGGGCGTCCCTGCCGGCGGGCGGCGATATGGCCGTCGGGCCGGACGAGCAGGGCTCCGTGCGGGTCGAGGCCGCAGAGACCGGTGTGCTTCCCCGGCAGGGGCTCGATGCGCAGCGGCCAGGGCGTGGAGGTGTGCCGCGCCCAGGGGGCGGGGTCCGGGGTCAGCAGGGTGAACCATTCGCCGAGGGCGTCGAGCGTGGAGCGGTCCTCGGCGAGCCAGAGGTGGGGCATGCGGTGGCCCGGCTCGGCGGTGGGGACGTAGTCCGTGCCCGACGGCTCAGGTGCGGTGCTGTGGTCCGTGAGGACGGCGGCGGACCGGTAGTTGACACCGAGCACGAGGCCCAGCTGGGCGAAGAACCGGTCCGACCAGGGCAGTTCGATCCGGGCCGACGCCGCTGTCCCGGTCCGCAGCTGCTCGCGGCGCCGGTCCTGCACCTGGAGCATGAGCTGGGTGTTGGCCACCGCCTGGCGGAGGGTCCGTTCCCCGACGGGCCGGCGTTCGGTCTCGTACGTGTCCAACAGGCTTGGCCCGGCCCACCCTTGGACCACACCTGCCGGCTTCCAGCACAGGTTGTGCACATCGGCGAGACCGGCGTTCATGCCCAGGCCGCCGATGATGGGGACCGCGTGCGCGGCATCGCCGGCCAGCAGGACCCGGCCCTGGCAAAAGCGCTCGGCGACGAACGCGTTCATCACCCAGTGCTGGACTCGCCGCACGCCGACGCGTACGCCGGCGCCGGGGCCGAGGGCGCGCGAGACGAGGCCGGGCCAGTCGGGGCGCGCGGCGCCTTCGGGTGTGGCACCGAACCAGGCCCAGCCCCCTTCGGGGTAGAGCGGGGCGAAGGAGCCGTGCGGGGTGAAGTAGACCCCGGCGGGCCGACGGGCGCACCAGCGGTCGAGGTCGGCGTCGAACACGACGGTGGTGAAGTCCCCCAGCGCCCCCGGTCCCGTGGTGCCGATGCCCAGCAGGTTCCGGACGGTGGAGTTCGCGCCGTCGGCGGCGAGTAGGTGACGGGCGCTGACGCAGGTCTCCGTACCGCGTCCGCGATCGACGAGCCGGGCCACGACGCCGTCGGCGTCCTCGGCGAGGCCGGTCAGCTCGACCCCGAGCCGCACGGGCGCGTCCGCCGCGGCGAGCAGGGTGGGTTCCAGCCGGTCCTGCGAGGTGACCACGCCGGTCACGGGGCTCTCGGGGACCGGCGCGTTGATCCCGGCCATCGCCGCCGTGGCGAAGTCGCGGTCGTGCAGGGTGTCGCGGAAGCGGATGCGCCCGTACTCCGGCGCGAACGCCTTGCCGGCCACCTCGGCGGCGAGTCCCAGCTGGCGGAAGATCTCCATCGAGCGCACGTTGACCAGCTGGGACCGCGGAAAGGGCGACAGCTCCCGGTGCTTCTCGACCAGCAGGACGCGTACGCCCCAGCGCTCCAGCAGCGCCCGCGCGGTGAGCCCGACGGGCCCGGCACCGACGATCAGTACGTCCACGGCCCCCATCTCTTCCGCGCGCCGGCCGGCCGCAAACGGGGGTTGATCGTCGACGCGCCGGGCCGGACAGGACCTAGGCGGCGCCCGCCGCCTCGATGATCTGCCGGAGCCCCTCGGTGAGCGCGTCGCCGTCGGGCGCGGTCTTCGGGTCGAAGGTCCACTGCGCGATGAGCCCGGTCATCAGCGTCATGTAGAACCGGCCGAGCGTGTCCGCCACTTGGTCGGAGACCTGGTCCTCCGGCATGCCCTGGATGACGGCCACGAGTCCGCGCCCGCCCTCCCGCTGTGCGCGGGAGAGGTGCTCGCGCACCTCGGGCATGTCGATGGCCATGACCTCCATGCTGAGCCGCCAGATGGAGCCCGGCTCCCGCATGGTGTCGACGATGTTCGACCACACCCACCGGAAGCGTTCCAGCGAACCGGGCGCGCCCATGGCCGCGACGTCGTCGGCCGCGTCGAGGGCGCCGGACGTGTCCTCGACCAGCGCGACGTAGGCCTGCGCCAGCAGCGCGTCCTTCGAGCCGTAGTGGTAGCCGATCGAGGCCAGGTTGGTCCCCGACGCCTTCACGATGTCCCGCGCGGTCGTGCGCGCGAAGCCCTTCTCCAGCAGGCAGCGCTTGGCGCCTTCGAGCAGATCCTCACGGTGTCCCATGCCCGTCACCCTACTCCCGATCCATACATATGTCCCATACGAACGTCCCATACGAGCGTCCTAGACGCGTGACCTATACATGCGTTCTAGACAAGCGTTTAAGACGCGCGTACATTTCTCGGCATGACGAACCCCGCGAGCACCGCCCCGAGCACCACCCCGACAGCTCCCCCGCCCGCCACCACCCGCGCCGGCCGCCGTGAGTGGACCGCACTCGGCGTGCTGATGCTCCCGCTGCTGCTGGTCTCGATGGACGTGTCCGTCCTGTACTTCGCGGCCCCCGCGATCAGCGCCGACCTCCGGCCGAGCGGCACCCAGCAGCTGTGGATCTTCGACGTCTACGGCTTCGTCCTGGCCGGCCTGCTGATGACGATGGGCTCGATCGGCGACCGCATCGGCCGCCGCAAACTCCTGCTGGCGGGCGCCGCCGCCTTCAGCGCCGCGTCGGTCCTCGCGGCCTACGCGAACAGCGCCGAGACCCTGATCGCGGCCCGCGCGATACTCGGCATCGGCGGCGCGACCCTGATGCCGTCGACGATGGCCCTGCTGCGCACGATGTTCACCGACCCCGCTCAGCGGGCGAAGGCGATCGGGCTGTGGTCCGGCGTGATGACCGGCGGTATCGCACTGGGCTCGGTGATGAGCGGCATCCTGGTCGAGCACTTCTGGTGGGGCTCGGTCTTCCTGGTCAACCTGCCCGCGATGGCCCTGCTGCTGATCCTCGGCCCGGTGCTGCTGCCCGAGTCGAAGAACCCGGACCCGGGCCGCTTCGACTGGGTGAGCGTGCCGCTGTCGCTGGCCGCCGTGCTCCCCGTGATCTACGGCCTGAAGGAGATCCCCTCCGAAGGCTGGCACCCGCAGTACGTCGTCTCGGTGGCCGCCGGTCTGCTGTTCGCCGCGCTCTTCGTCCGCCGCCAGCGCACCGCTGAGTCCCCGCTGATCCCGCCGGCCCTGCTGCGGGGCCGCGGCTTCACCCCGGCGCTGGTCCTGACCCTGGTCTCGGCGTTCGGCATGATGGGCTCGGCGATCTTCACCACGCAGTACCTGCAGTCGGTCCTCGGCAAGAGCCCGCTCTCGGCCGCGCTGTGGAGCCTGCTCCCGTCGGTGCTGATCGGCGTCGCGGGTCCGGTCACCGGGGTGCTCGTCGCCCGGGGTGCCAACCGCGGCTATGTCGTCGCCTCCGGCTTCGCGGTCTCGGCGGCCGGCTACGCGCTGCTCGCCTTCACCGGCACCGACTCCCTGTGGCTGTCGCTGACGGCGGCCGGTGTCCTCGCCTCCGGGGTGGTCATGGTGATGTCCCAGCTGACCGACCTGGCCATGAGCACGGCCCCGCTGGAGCGGGCGGGCACGGCGTCCTCGCTGCTGGAGACCGCCACGGAGTTCGGCGGCGCCCTCGGCATGGCGGTCCTCGGCTCCATCGGTACGGCGGTCTACCGCCACGAGATGCCGGCCGCGGCCCCGTCCACGGCCCGCGAGACCCTGGGCGGCGCCCTCGCCACGGCCGCCCGCCTGCCCGGCCGTACCGGCGACTCCCTGCTCGCCACGGCGCGGGAGGCGTTCACCAGCGGGATGCACGGAGCGGCGATCGCCGGGACGGCGGTCCTGGCGGTGGCGGCGGTCGGCGCGGCGGTGACGCTGCGGAGGATCGAGGTCAGGGACGAGAAGTAGGGCAGTACAGAACGACGCCGGGCGGGCTGACTTTCGTCAGCCCGCCCGGCGTTCGTGTGTGTGCGTCAGACGAGGTTCACGGACCGGGCCGACGTGGCCCCGATCTCCGCGGCGACCTCGGCCAGCACGCCGGCGGTCACCGTGTCGTCCACGGTCAGTACCGCGAGCGCCTCGCCGCCGGCCACCGCGCGGGCGACCTGCATACCGGCGATGTTGATGCCCGCCTCGCCGAGGATGCGGCCGACGGTGCCGACGACACCGGGACGGTCCTCGTAGCGCAGGACGACCATGTGCTCGGCGAGCGCCAGGTCGACGTCGTAGTCGCCGACCGCGACGATCTTCTGGACGTTCTTCGGGCCCGCCAGCGTGCCGGAGACCGACACCTCCTCGCCACCCGCGAGCGTGCCGCGCACGGTCACGACGTTGCGGTGGTCGGCCGACTCCGAGCTGGTCGTCAGGCGGACCTCGACGCCCCGCTCCTGCGCGAACAGCGGCGCGTTGACGTACGACACCGTCTCGTCCACGACGTCCTCGAAGACGCCCTTGAGCGCGGACAGCTCCAGCACCTTCACGTCGTACTGGGTGATCTCGCCGTACACCTCGACGTCGAGGCGGACCGCGACCTCACCGGCGAGCGCGGTGAAGATGCGGCCGAGGCGCTCGGCGAGCGGCAGGCCCGGCTTGACGTCCTCGGCGATGACGCCGCCCTGGACGTTCACCGCGTCCGGGACCAGCTCACCGGCGAGCGCGAGGCGCACGGACTTGGCGACCGCGATGCCCGCCTTCTCCTGGGCCTCGTCGGTGGAGGCGCCGAGGTGCGGGGTGCAGACGACCTGGTCCAGCTCGAACAGCGGCGAGTCGGTGCACGGCTCCTTGGCGTACACGTCGAGGCCGGCGCCGGCGACGCGGCCCTCCTTCAGCGCCGCGTACAGCGCCGCCTCGTCCACGATGCCGCCGCGCGCGGCGTTGACGATGCGCACGTTCGGCTTGACCTTGCGCAGCGCCTCGTCGCCGATGAGGCCGAGGGTCTCGGGGGTCTTGGGCAGGTGGACGGTGATGAAGTCGGCGACCTCCAGCAGCTCGTCCAGGGACAGCACCTTGACGCCCATCTGCGCGGCCCGCGCGGGCTGCACGTAGGGGTCGTAGGCGACGACCTTCATGCCGAAGGCGGACATGCGCTGGGCGACCAGGGCGCCGATGCGGCCGAGGCCGACGACGCCGAGGGTCTTCTCGGCCAGCTCGACACCCGTGTACTTGCTGCGCTTCCACTCACCGTTCTTCAGCGCGGCGTTGGCCTGCGGGATGTTGCGGGCGGAGGCGAGGATCAGACCGCAGGCCAGCTCGGCGGCGGTCACGATGTTGGAGGTGGGGGCGTTGACGACCATCACGCCGGCCTTGGTGGCGGCGGAGACGTCGACGTTGTCCAGGCCGACGCCGGCGCGGGCGACGACCTTGAGCTTCTTCGCCGCGGCGATGGCCTCGGCGTCGACCTTGGTGGCGGAGCGGATCAGGATGGCGTCGACATCCGCGATGGCCGGGAGCAGTTCGCCTCGGTCGGCTCCGTTGCAGTGCCGGATCTCGAAGTCCGGCCCCAGTGCGTCGACAGTGGCGGGCGACAGCTCTTCAGCGATGAGTACGACGGGTTTCGAGCTCACGTGAGGTCCTCACAAGTCCAGAGCGCGGACGGCCGTCCCGACGGCCGCAGGCGGAGGAGGGGGGCTAGCCGCGGAAGACGCACGACGCTGTGGGCCTGACGCGTGTTGTTGAGCAGTGTAGTGGCGCTGGGGGCGTCTCATTGCGCCACTGCGGAAGTGTCACCCGTCCGTGGCTGGACGGGGTGGACAACGGGGCCGGGGCAGTCCGCCCCGGCCCCAGGTGAGGCTTACGCCTCCTCGTCGACCCAGCTCATCAGCTTGCGCAGCTGCTTGCCGGTGGTCTCCAGCAGGTGCTCGGAGTCCTGCTTCTTGTACTCGTCGTACTTCTTCAGACCGCCGTGGTACTCGTCCATCCAGTTGCGGGCGAAGGTGCCGTCCTGGATCTCGGTGAGGACCTGCTTCATCTCGGCCTTGGTGGCGTCGGTGATGATGCGCGGGCCGGTGACGTAGTCGCCCCACTCGGCGGTCTCGGAGACGGACCAGCGCATCTTCTCCAGGCCGCCCTCGTACATGAGGTCGACGATCAGCTTCAGCTCGTGCAGGCACTCGAAGTAGGCGATCTCCGGCTGGTAGCCGGCCTCGACCAGGGTCTCGAAGCCCGCCTTCACCAGAGCCGCGGTGCCACCGCACAGGACGGCCTGCTCGCCGAAGAGGTCGGTCTCGGTCTCCTCGGTGAAGGTCGTCTTGATGACGCCGGCGCGGGTGCCGCCGATGGCCTTGGCGTAGGAGAGGGCGAGCGCGAAGGCGTTGCCGGTCGCGTCCTGCTCGACGGCGGCGATCGCCGGAACGCCGCGGCCTTCCTCGTACTGGCGGCGGACCAGGTGGCCCGGGCCCTTCGGGGCGACCAGGGCGACGTCGACGCCGGCCGGGGCCTTGATGAAGCCGAAGCGGACGTTGAAGCCGTGGGCGAAGAACAGCGCGTCGCCGTCCTTCAGGTTCGGGGCGATCGACTCCTCGTAGACCTTGGCCTGGATCGGGTCCGGGATGAGGATCATGATGACGTCGGCCTCGGCGGCGGCCTCGGCCGGGGTCACCACGCGCAGGCCCTGCTCCTCGGCCTTGGCCTTGGACTTGGAGCCCTCGTGCAGACCGACGCGCACGTCGACACCCGAGTCACGGAGCGACAGCGCGTGGGCGTGGCCCTGGCTGCCGTAACCGATGACCGCGACCTTGCGGCCCTGGATGATGGACAGGTCGGCGTCGGCGTCGTAGAACAGCTCGGCCACTTTGGGTTCTCTCCTTGGTGTGCAGATGGTGCGTCCCACCGTATGACGGTGAGCGGGAAGGAAGTTCGGGGGTCTCGGAATACGGGCGGCGCGTGCCGCCCGTTTTCGGCCTTACGCGGAGCGGTCGAGGGCGCGCAGCGAGCGGTCGGTGATCGAACGGGCGCCACGGCCGATCGCGATCGTGCCGGACTGGACCAGCTCCTTGATGCCGTACGGCTCCAGCATCTTGAGCATGGCGGACAGCTTGTCGCTGCTGCCGGTGGCCTCGATCGTCACGGCCTCCGGGGAGACGTCGACGGTCTTGGCGCGGAACAGCTGGACGATCTCGACGATCTGGGAGCGGGTCTCGTTGTCGGCGCGGACCTTCACCAGAACGAGTTCGCGCTGAACGGCCTGACCGGGCTCCAGCTCGACGATCTTCAGCACGTTGACGAGCTTGTTGAGCTGCTTGGTCACCTGCTCCAGCGGCAGGTCCTCGACGCCCACCACGATGGTGATGCGGGAGATCTCGGGGTGCTCGGTGACACCGACCGCGAGCGAGTCGATGTTGAAGCCGCGGCGGGAGAACAGGGCGGCGATGCGGGCGAGGATGCCCGGCGTGTTCTCCACCAGGACGGAGAGCGTGTGCTTGGACATGGGTCTCGTTCCTTTTCCTACGGCTCTCAGTCGTCTTCGTTGTCGCCGAAGTCGGGGCGGACGTCCCGGGCGGCCATGATCTCGTCGTTGGAGGTGCCGGCGGCGACCATCGGCCACACCATCGCGTCCTCGTGGACGATGAAGTCGATGACGACGGGGCGGTCGTTGATGGAGTTCGCCTCTTCGATGACCTTGTCCAGGTCCTCCGGGCGCTCGCAGCGCAGGCCCACGCAGCCCATCGCCTCGGACAGCTTCACGAAGTCCGGCACGCGGGTGCCCCGGGCGTCCGGGTTGATGTCGTCGGGGCCGGAGTGCAGCACGGTGTTGGAGTAGCGCTGGTTGTAGAAGAGGGTCTGCCACTGGCGGACCATCCCGAGGGCGCCGTTGTTGATGATGGCGACCTTGATCGGGATGTTGTTCAGGGCGCAGGTGGTCAGCTCCTGATTGGTCATCTGGAAGCAGCCGTCGCCGTCGATCGCCCAGACCGTCTGCTCCGGCGCGCCGGCCTTGGCGCCCATCGCGGCCGGGACGGCGTAGCCCATCGTTCCGGCGCCGCCGGAGTTCAGCCAGGTGGCGGGCTTGTCGTACTCGATGAAGTGCGCGGCCCACATCTGGTGCTGGCCGACGCCCGCCGCGAAGATCGTGCCCTCGGGGGCGAGCTGTCCGACGCGCTGGATGACCTGCTGCGGGGAGAGCGAGCCGTCGTCGGGCAGGTCGTAGCCGAGCGGGTAGGTCTCGCGCCAGCGGCTGAGGTCGCTCCACCAGGCGGTGTAGTCGCCCTTGTTGCCCTCGCTGTGCTCCTTCTGCACGGCCTGGATCAGGTCGGCGATGACCTCGCGGGCGTCACCGACGATCGGCACGTCCGCCGCGCGGTTCTTGCCGATCTCGGCCGGGTCGATGTCGGCGTGGACGATCTTGGCGTAGGGGGCGAAGCTGTCCAGCTTGCCGGTGACGCGGTCGTCGAAGCGGGCGCCGAGGGCGACGATCAGGTCGGCCTTCTGCAGCGCGGTGACGGCGGTGACCGCACCGTGCATGCCCGGCATTCCCACGTGCAGCGGGTGGCTGTCGGGGAACGCGCCGAGCGCCATCAAGGTGGTGGTGACGGGCGCTCCGGTGAGTTCGGCGAGGACCTTCAGTTCGGCGGTGGCCTGCGCCTTGAGGACGCCGCCGCCGACGTAGAGGACGGGCCGCCTGGCGGAGGTGATCAGCTTGGCGGCCTCGCGGATCTGCTTGGCGTGCGGCTTGGTCACCGGGCGGTAGCCGGGCAGGTCCATGGTGGGCGGCCAGGAGAAGACGGTCTTCGCCTGGAGGGCGTCCTTGGCGATGTCGACCAGGACCGGGCCCGGGCGGCCGGTGGAGGCGATGTGGAACGCCTGCGCGATGATCCGCGGGATGTCCTCGGCCTTGGTGACGAGGAAGTTGTGCTTGGTGATCGGCATGGTGATGCCGACGATGTCCGCCTCCTGGAAGGCGTCCGTGCCGATCGCCTTCGACGCGACCTGGCCGGTGATCGCCACGAGCGGCACCGAGTCCATGTGGGCGTCGGCGATCGGCGTGACCAGGTTCGTCGCCCCCGGGCCGCTCGTCGCCATGCAGACGCCGACCTTGCCGGTGGCCTGCGCGTATCCGGTGGCCGCGTGGCCGGCGCCCTGCTCGTGGCGGACCAGGACGTGCCGGACCCGGGTGGAGTCCATCAGCGGGTCGTACGCCGGGAGGATCGCGCCGCCGGGAATGCCGAACACCGTGTCCGCGCCGACCTCCTCAAGGGAGCGAATGAGGGACTGCGCACCCGTGACGTGCTCGACGGGGGCGGACTGCTGTCCTCCGGAACGGGGCCGCGGCTGCGGATGGTGGGCCCCGGTGGCCTGCTCGGTCATCGGCATTCTCTTCTCGATGCTGAGGTTTTTTGCGAGGTTTGGGCGGAGTTCGAGCGATGCACGAAACGTGCTCGTGCAACAAAAAACCCCTCGTGCCAGGAGGCAAGCGAGGGGAGCGCGCCGGTGAAGGTCGCTGGGGATTCCGGAGTTCCTCCGGTGGGTCCCAGCTCAGCCGACGCGCTTTCCAAGTACGAGAATTCGGGTGCGCATGGAACCGACCCTCCCCCCGGCACGCACCAAGTGTCAAGTAGGCGGGACGGGAGTCTCAGAATGTGAACGAAGGGCACTTCCGCCTCCGAAGACAGCGGGTACACCCCCTGTGTACACCCCTGAGCCCTTCCCGGCGAGTGCCGGTTCGGCGGAGGCGTGCGGCACCGGGTAGTGGCCGGAGGCGAGCGCCCGGCGCAGCCGGTACTCGTCCAGCGCACCCGCGAAGGCCATGCCCTGCCCGTGCGTGCAGCCCAGCGCGCGCAGCGCGACCACCTGCTCGGGCAGGTCCACGCCCTCCGCCACGGACTGCAGGCCCAGATCGCCGGCGATGCGCAGCAGCCCACCGGTGATCTTGTGCAGCCGCGCGGACTCCACCACGCCCTCGACCAGGCTGCTGTCGAGCTTCAGGATGTCCACCGGCAGCCTCCTGAGGGCCGTGATCGTCGCGAAGCCGCTGCCGAAGCCGTCCAGCGCGATCCGCACCCCGAGCCGGCTGAGCACGGTCAGGCGCCGCTCCAGCTCGTCCAGCGAGACCCGGGGGTCGGTGTCGGACAGCTCGAGGACCAGCGCCCCGGGCGGCAGCCCGTGCCGGGTCAGCAGCGCCTCCACGGAGCCGAGCGGATGCGAGCGGTCCAGCAGCCGCCGGGCGCTCATCCGGACGGCCACCGGTACGGCGTTCCCGGTCGCGGCCCGTTCCGCGGCCTGTTCCACCGCCTCCTGGAGGATCCAGCGATCCAGCTCGGCGGTCTTGCCGCCGTCCTCGGTCACCCGCAGGAACTCGGCCGGTGTGAAGAACACCCCCTGGGAGGAGCGCCAGCGCGCCTGCGCGGCGACCGACGAGATCCGGCCGTTCTCCAGACACACCACCGGCTGGTGCAGCAGGGCGAACTCGCCGTCGTGCAGGGCGGCACGCAGGCGCGTGGCCAGTTCCGCCTTGCGTACGACGTCCTGCTGCATCTGCGGCTTGTACAGTTCGACCCGGCCCTTTCCGGCCGATTTCGCGCGGTACATCGCGAGGTCGGCGTTGCGCAGCAACTCGCCCGCGCCGAGGCCTGGTTCGGCGAAGGCGACGCCGATGGAGGCGTTGACCCGGACGTCGTTGCCGTCGATCGGGTAGGGCTGGGAGAGGGTCACTCTGAGGCGGTCGGCAAGCTCCAGAATGTTCCGCTCCCGGGCGGCACGGTCACGGGTGCCGTCCCCGACGATCAGGGCCGCGAACTCGTCGCCGCCCAGCCGGGAGGCGGTGTCCCCGTGCCTGACCGCGTCCTGGAGTCTGCGGCCGGCCTGGACGAGCAGCTCGTCCCCCGCCTGGTGCCCGATGGTGTCGTTGACGGCCTTGAAGCCGTCCAGGTCGATGAAGAGCACGGCCGTGCCCCGCAGGGCGGCGCCCCGGTCGGTGGCCCGGCGGCCGGACAGGGCCTGCTGCACGCGCTGGGTGAACAGCGCGCGGTTGGGCAGGTCGGTGAGCGGGTCGTGCTCGGCGTTGTGCTGCAACTGGGCCTGCAGGCGCACGCGTTCGGTGACGTCCCGGCTGTTGAAGATGAGTCCGCCGTGGTGCCGGTTGACGGTGGACTCGACGTTGAGCCAGCCGCCGTCGCCGGAGCGGAACCGGCACTCGATGCGGGTGGTGGCTTCCTGCAGCGGGCTGGCGGCGAGGAAGCGGCGCACCTCGTGCACCACGCAGCCCAGGTCCTCCGGGTGGATGAGACTGGCGAGCTCGGTTCCCACCAGGTCCTCGGCGGGCCGGCCGTAGACCCCGGCGGCGGCCGGGGAGACGTACCGCAGGACGCCGTTGGGCGCGGCGATCATGATGACGTCGCTGGAGCCCTGCACCAGGGAGCGGAAGTGGTTCTCCTTCTGCGCCAGCTCCTGGGTGAGGGTGATGTTGTCCAGCAGCATGATGCCCTGGCGCATGACGAGGGCGAGTACGACGGCCCCGGCGGTGATCAGCACCACGTGGTCGGGCCTGCGGTCGTTGAGGACGTTGTACAGGATGCCCAGCGTGCAGACGGCGGCGGCCAGGTACGGGGTGAGCGCCGCCAGGGAGCCGGTGATCGGCCGGCCGGCCGGGTACCGGCTGTGGTCACCGCCCGGTGCGGGCACCGGCACGTGCTGGTGGCCGGTGCCACGCTGTCCGGGCACGTGCTCGTGGACGACACGCGTGTGCCCGTCCGGTACGTGCGCCTCCTGCGCGCCCTGCTGCCGGGGCGCGGCCCAGGGGGCGTAGGCGAGCAGCAGCGAACCGGCGAACCAGCCCGCGTCCAGCAGCTGTCCGGAGCGGTAACTGCTGTGCAGCAGCGGCGAGGTGAACAGGGCGTCGCACATCACGGTCAGCGCGAGCGCGCCGATCGCGGTGTTCACCGCCGTGCGGTTGCCCGGGGCGCGGCGGAAGTGCAGCGCGAGCACCATGCTGACGAGCGCGATGTCGAGCAGCGGGTACGCCAGCGACAGCGCGGTGTGCGCGACGCTCGGCCCGTCGAAGCGGGCGGCCTGGGCGAGCGCGAGGCTCCAGGACAGGGTGAGCAGCGAGCCGCCGATCAGCCAGGCGTCCAGCGCCAGACAGATCCAGCCCGCCTTGGTCACCGGCCGTTTGGCGAGGACCAGCAGGCCCACGATGGCGGGCGGCGCGAAGCACAGGAAGAACAGGTCGGCGTAGCTCGGGCTGGGCACGGGGCGGTCCAGGACGACCTCATACCACCCCCATACCGCGTTGCCCAGGGACGCCATGGCCGAGGAGAGGGCGAACAGCAGCCAGGCCGGCCGGAAGCGGACCCGCTGGCTGCGCGCGTAGAGGAAGCACGAGACGGCGGCGGTGCCGGCCGCGGCGCTCAGCCCGAAGTCGCCCATGATCTTGGCGACTTCGCCCGCCCCCCAGTCGAACGCGGCACCGACGGCGTAGGCCGCGCAGACCAGGGCGAGGGAGAGTTGCTGGACCAGGCGCGAATCGCCGCCGGCCGGCGGACGGGGCGGCAGGGGCCCCGGCGGGTGCGATGCCCGCCACCGTCCGTCGAGGGCGGTCGTCAGCGAGGGCGGCGCGCTCACCGGGGCCTCCCGGTCCGCGCTCCCCGGTCCCGCGGGTCCCGGTGCGCTGGGTGTGCCTGCCTCCTGCGTCCGCTGTGTCTGCGCGGGTGGTGGCTGTGATGGCTCGTGTGGTGGCCGCGTCTGCGCGCCGCCGTGCGCCAGGGTCGCCGTCGGCGGCTCCGCCGCGTCGGATCGTTCGTCCATAGGCCGTGCATCGCCCGTCGCCCCCCTCACAAATCTGAAATGTCCATCCCCGGCGCCGAACGGTCCGCGGCGCAGCCCCTGTCGGGACGATACACCAGTATCGTCACTCAGGGACATAGCTTCTCTACGCTCCGTGACGATCAGCGAAGATGCGGCCACACCCCGCATCCGGAGGACTGCGGAGGGTGCCGAAAGACGGTCAGGCCCCCGTTGTGAGGATCACGTTCCGCAGGGGCTCGTGGTTCACGAACCGGGTCAACTGGTCGGTGAGCAGCCGCTTCGCGCGGGGAAGGAAGGCCGAGGTGGGCCCGCCCACATGCGGACTGATGAGCACGCCGGGCGCGTGCCACAAGGGGTGTCCCGGCGGCAGCGGCTCGGGGTCGGTGACGTCGAGGGCCGCGCGGATCCGGCCGCTCTCCAGCTCCGCGAGCAGCGCCTTGGTGTCCACGACCGGGCCGCGGGCGACGTTGACCAGCAGCGCCCCGTCCTTCATCCGCGCCAGGAAACCGGCGTTGACCAGGCCTCGGGTCTGCTCCGTCAAGGGCGTGGAGAGGATCACGACATCGGCGCTCGGCAGCAGAGCGGGCAATTCGGTGAGCGGAAGCACGGGACCGCGCGCTGTGGCACGCCCGGAGCGCGCGACGCGCGCCACCCGCGCAAGCTCGAAGGGCGTGAGCCGGTCCTCGATGGCGGCGCCGATGGAGCCGTAGCCGACGATGAGGACGCTCTTGTCGGCGAGCGCCGGCCGGAACCCGCCGAGCCACTTCCCCCGGTCCTGGGCCCGCACGAAGTCCGGGACGCCACGCAGCGACGCGAGGGTCAGGGTCAGCGCCAGCTCGGCGGTGCTCGCCTCGTGCACCCCGCGCGCGTTGCACAGCCGCACTCCGTCGCGCAGGTACGGCAGTCCGGGCTCCACGTGGTCGATGCCGGCCGTCAGCGTCTGTACGACCTGGACGGACCCCATCCCGGGCAGCGGACGCACGCTGACATCGACCGGCTTCATGTAGGGCACGACGTAGAAGGCGCAGTCGCCCGGGTCGCCGGGGAACTCCTCGCCCCCGTCCCAGAACAGGTAGCGGGGCCCCGCGGGAAGCCCGTCGATCTCCTCGGGCGGAATCGGGAGCCAGACGTCTGCAGTCATGACAGGAGGCTAGGCCCTGCCGTCAAATTCCCGCCTGCCCGGCGGATCAGGTCGCAGGGGGCCGGCGGCGCCTGACAAGCGCAGATGTGCGTGCCGGACCCCGCGTCGGCGACTGGATCCGCCGGACGGGCCCTCGGTCAGGGCCGCGAGCAGGCAGAGGTTAGGTTGGGGGGCCAGGGAGAGGGAGGTTCACGAGCACGTGGAGCGCAGGACGATCGGCGCGGGGGGACTCGCGATGGGGGCCGTCGGACTCGGGTGCATGCCGATGAGCTGGGCGTACAGCGCCTCGCGGCAGCGGGGCGACGCGTCGCTGCGCGCCGTGCACCGGGCGCTGGACCTCGGCTCGGCCCTCCTGGACACGGCCGACATGTACGGACCGTTCACCAATGAGCTGCTGCTGGGGCGGGTGCTCAAGGAGCGGCGCGCGGACGCCTTCGTGTCCACCAAGGTGGGGCTGCTGGTGGGCGAGCAGCACATCGTGGCCAACGGCCGCCCCGGATATGTGCGGCGGGCCTGCGACGCCTCGCTGCGGCGCCTCCAGACGGACGTCATCGACCTCTACCAGCTGCACCGCGCCGACCCCGAGGTGCCGGTCGAGGAGACCTGGGGCGCGATGGCGGACCTGGTGCGAGCCGGGAAGGTCCGGGCGCTCGGCCTGTGCGCGGTGGGCGCGCGCGGCGGGCGCCGCTCACGGCCGTACGACACCACGCTGGGCCAGCTCCAGCGGGTGCAGCAGGTGTTCCCGGTGAGCGCGGTGCAGGCCGAGCTGTCGGTGTGGTCGCCGGAGGCGCTTCAGACGCTGCTGCCGTGGTGTGCGGCGCGGGGCGTGGGCTTCCTCGCGGCGATGCCGCTGGGCAGCGGCTTCCTGACCGGCACGCTCACCCCGGGCGAGGGCTTCGAACCGGACGACGTACGCGCCCGCCACCCGCGCTTCACCGCCGAGATGATGGCCGCCAACCAGCCGATCGTCGCGGGCCTGCGCCGCGTCGCCCGCCGGCACGGCGAGCACGTCACCCCGGCCCAGGTGGCCCTGGCGTGGGTGCTGGCCCAGGGCCCGGGCGTGATCGCGGTGCCCGGCACCAAGCACGAGCGCTGGGCCGAGGAGAACGCGGCGGCGGCCGGGCTGCGGCTGACCCGGGAGGACCTGGCGGAGGTGTCCCGGCTGCCGGAGGCCCAGGGGTCCTGGGACTGACCCGTTCCGGTGGACGGACCGTTCCGGTGGACTGGCGGTTCCGGTCCTCGAGCGGCGCGGAGTATGAGTGACTGGGAACAGCCGCCGGACCTCCCGCCGGAACTGCGCCCCGAAGGGACCCTGATCGTGCAACGTCGAGCTGTGACGGCCGTGTCGGCCGTGGCCGCCCTGCTGCTGGCGGCCGGCTGCTCCGCCGACGGCGGAGGCCCGCCGGGCCTCGGGGGGACGCCCCCGGGCGGTACGGCCGCTACGGCACCGGGCGCCTCCGCCTCCGCGCGGGCGAGCGAACCGGTCCCGCCGGCCAAGGGGTCGGTGAAGGTGCTGCGCACGGTGGCCGAGGGCCTGAAGACCCCGTGGGGGCTGGCCGCGCTGCCGGGCGGCGGGCTGCTGGTCTCCTCCCGGGACGAGGGGACGATCACCCGGATCGACGAGAAGACCGGCCGCACGACGGAGTTGGGCACGGTCTCCGGGGTCTCCCCGGCCGGCGAGGGCGGCCTGCTGGGCATCGCCCTCTCTCCCGGCTACGCCTCGGACCACATGATCTACGCCTACTTCACCTCGGCCTCGGACAACCGCATCGTCCGCATGCTGTACGACGAGCGCAAGCCGGCCGGTGAGCAACTGGGCGCCCCCGACACGGTGCTCAGGGGCATCCCGAAGGGATTCATCCACAACGGCGGCCGGATCGCCTTCGGCCCCGACCGGATGCTCTACGTGGGCACCGGCGAGACCGGCGACAAGGGCCTGGCGCAGGACCGGAAGTCGCTCGGCGGCAAGATCCTGCGACTGACCCCGGACGGCGAACCGGCCCCGGGCAACCCGTTCCCGGGCTCCCCCGTGTACTCCTACGGCCACCGCAACGTCCAGGGCCTGGCCTGGGACGACCGACAGCGGCTGTTCGCCTCGGAGTTCGGCCAGGACACCTGGGACGAGCTGAATGCGATCAAGCCCGGCGGCAACTACGGCTGGCCGGAGGCCGAGGGCAGGTCCTCCGACCCCCGCTTCCAGAACCCGCTCGCCCAGTGGCACACCGACGACGCCTCCCCCAGCGGTATCGCCTACGTCGACGGCGTGATCTGGATGGCGGCTCTCAGGGGCGAACGCCTGTGGCGCATCCCCCTGAAGGAAACCGAGGCAGCCGCCGCCCCGCAGGCCTTCCTCACCGGCGAGTACGGCCGTCTGCGCACGGTGCTCCCCGCCGGCGGCCACAAGGTGTGGCTGCTCACGAGCAACACGGACGGCCGCGGCAGACCGAAGCAGGGCGACGACCGCCTCCTGGAGGCGGAGGTGAGCTGAGCGGCGGGGCCGGGCCGGGCCCGACTGCCGGCACTCGGCTGCCGGCATCCGGCTGCCGGCACCCGGCTGTCAGCCCGCGGCTGCCCGGTCCTCCAGCTCTGCCGGAAACAGCCCCAGCCGGTGGGCCACCGCCGCCGCCTCGCCTCTGCCCGAGACGCCCAGCTTGGCGAGGATGTTGGAGACGTGGACGCTCGCCGTCTTCGGGGAGATGAAGAGCTCCTCGGCTATCTGGCGGTTGGTGCGGCCGGCCGAGACCAGGCGCAGGACGTCCGTCTCGCGGCTGGTCAGGCCGAGCGCCTTCACGGGATCGGCGGGGGCAGGTCCCGTTCGTGGCGCGGGGGCGAGGGTGAGGCGGGCGCGGTGGGCGAGCCGGGTGACCGCGTCGGCGAGCGGGCGGGCGCCGAGGTGGCCGGCGACCGCTCCGGCCAGCCGGAGCAGTTCCACGGCGCGCTCGCGCTCGTCGTCGCCGCCCTGGGCCAGCAGGGTCTGGGCGAGGCGGTGCCGGACGCGGGCGAGGTCGTAGGGGCGGCTCAGACACTCGAAGGCGGTGACCACCGGGGACCAGGTGTCCTCGGTGTCCCGGCCCTCGGCGCGCAGCAGTTCGGCACGGGTCCACTGTTCGTACGCCTGCCACAGGGGCACACCCGTGGTCAGCTTGCGGACGGACTCGAAGAGGCGGTCGAGGAGTTCGGCGCGGCCGGGTTCGGCGGCGGGCAGGGTGCGGGCGTCGGCCTCGGCGGTGGCTGCGGCCAGCAGCAGCGGCCAGGCGTGGCGGTGGGTGCCGGGCGGGAAGCCGGCCTCCAGTGCCTGGAGCAGTTCGGCGCGGGCGTCGAGGATGCGGCCCTCCTGGGCGGCCACGCCGAGGGCGATACGGGCCACGGGCAGCCCTTGCTGGGGCATCGGGTCGTGGCTGCCGTAGAGGGCGCGGGTGGTGGCCAGCCGGCGGGTGGCCTCGGCGAGGTCGCCGCGGGCCAGGGCGAGGTGGGCCAGGCGCAGGGCGCCCAGGCCGCGGGGCTTGGTGCTGTGGCCGAGCCGGGTCGCTTGCGCGGCGGCCTCGGCGGCCTCCTCCCACTGGCCGAGGGAGTAGAGCGCCTCGGAGAGGTTGCCCCACGCCCAGGCCTCGAAGTCCGGCACCCCGTGTCTGCGGCTGAAGGCGATCCCTTCGCGCAGCAGGGGCTCGGCCTCCCCGTGGCGGCCGACGCCCTGCAGCGAGGAGGGCAGGTTCACATAGGCGCGGCTGGCGACATGGGGCACGCCTTCCGCCAGGCAGTGCTCCAGGACCTGCCGCATCTCCGCGAGTCCGGCGTCGGTGTCGCCGGACTCGACCTGGAGGCCGCCCCGGGTGAGGCGCGCGTGCAGTTCGATGTCGCGGGCGCTGACCATCCGGGCGTACTCGACGGCCCGTTCGGCGGCGGCGAAGGCCTCCGGGCCGGGCCGGTGCAGCATGGACCAGTTGGCGACCACCGCCAGCACCTCGGCGTGCACCTCGGACGGCGGCAGGCCGCGCACCAGGTCCTGCGCGGTGGCCAGTTCCTGCCAGCCGTCGCCGCGCGCCTGGGCCTGGACCAGCCGGGAGCGCTGCACCCAGAACCAGGCGGCGCGCAGGGCGTCCGGCTCGTCGTCCAGCAGGCGCAGCGCCCGCTTGGTGATCTTCAGGGCGCGTTCGCGCTCACCGCACAGACGGCCCGCGACGGCCGCCTCGGCCATCAGGTCGAGGTAGGTCAGCGGGGTGGTGGCGGGGTCGCAGCCGCAGGGGGGACAGACCTCGGTGTAACCGAGCATGCGCAGGGCGGCGCGGGTGTCTTCGGGTGCCGCGTCCCACAGCTCCATCGCCCGCTCCAGCAGCCGCAGTTGCTCGGCGTAGGCGTGCCGGCGGCGGGCCACGACGGAGGCGTCCAGGACGGCGGGCAGGGCCTTGGCGGCGTCGTGCGCGTGGTACCAGTACGTGGCCAGGCGCATCACGCGCGCGTCGGCCGGGACGAGCGCCGGGTCGGTCTCCAGGGCCTCGGCATAGCGGCGGTTGAGACGGGAGCGCTCGCCGGGCAGCAGGTCGTCGGCGACGGCCTCACGGACCAGGGAGTGCCGGAAGCGGTAGCCGTCGCCGGCCGGGGTCGCGGTGAGGATGTTGGCGCCCACGGCGGCACGCAGCGCCTCGATGAGGTCGTCCTCGGTGAGCTGGGCGACGGCGGCGATCAGCCGGTACTCCACGGTGGAGCCGCCCTCGGCGACGACCCGGGCGACCCGCTGGGCGCTCTCCGGCAGCGCCTCGACCCGGACCAGGAGCAGATCGCGCAGCGAGTCGGTGAGGCCCGTGCGGCAGCCCTCGCTGGAGGCGACGGCGAGTTCCTCGACGAAGAAGGCGTTGCCGTCGGAGCGTTCGAAGATCTCGTCGACCTGGGCGGGGTCGGGTTCGGTGGCGAGGATGCCGGCGATCTGGCGGCCGACCTCCTCGCGGGTGAAGCGGGCGAGTTCGAGGCGGCGGACGGTGCGCAGCCGGTCGAGTTCGGCGAGCAGGGGGCGCAGCGGGTGGCGGCGGTGGATGTCGTCGGAGCGGTAGGTGGCGAGGACGAGGAGCCGGCCGGTGCGCAGGGTGCGGAAGAGATAGGCGAGGAGGTGGCGGGTGGAGGCGTCGGCCCAGTGCAGGTCCTCCAGGACCAGCACGACCGGGCGGTCGGCGGCGACGCGCTCCAGCAGCCGGGCGGTCAGCTCGAAGAGGCGGGCCATGCCCTGCTCGTCGTGGCGGCTGGAGGTGGCCTCGCCCAGCTCGGGCAGGAGCCGGGCCAGTTCCTCCTCCTGTCCGGTCGCGGCTGCGCCGAACTCCTCGGGCAGGGCGACGCGCAGGGCGCGCAGCGCGGCGGAGAAGGGGGCGAACGGCAGCCCGTCGGCGCCGATCTCCACGCAGCCGCCCACGGCCACGACGGCGTCCCGGCCGGCCGCCGCCGCGGCGAACTCCTCCACGAGGCGGGTCTTGCCCACCCCGGCCTCGCCGCCGAGCAGCAGCGCCTGCGGCTCTCCCCCAGTGCCGAAAGCCTGGGAGGTGTCCCCGGCGGCGGCACGGGCGAGCGCGTCGTTCAAGGTGCCCAACTCGTCGGTGCGGCCGACGAACACGGGACTGACGGACCTGTTCTCCACGGGCCCGAGCATCGCATGAGGTCCCGGCACCGGGGCAGGGGTTTTCCACAGGTCCGGTGCGTTCGTCGTACCGGTGGGCGCAAGGGCCGCCGGCCCGGCGTTCACGCGGTGCGCGCGAACCGGGACCGGCGGGGGCTGCCGATATGCGACTCGGGGGCGAGCGCCCTGCGGGCCGCGTTCCCGTGGCGGCCGTCGCGCCGGGCGCGGACGACCTCGCGGGCCAGGCGCTCCTGCTCGGCCTCGCGGAGCAGCTCGGCGGAACGCATCCGGTGGTACTCGATCTCGATCATGATGTGTCCTTCTGGAGAGGAGAGGGTGGTGCTTCGCTTTCTGCGATGCCTCCACTCTCGTCTCCGAGGGGGGTGCGCCACATCGGGAGAGTTCCGCATCTTCCGCCGGGCCGCGGGCCCTGGGGAACACGTAAGGGGCCTTAGGGCGTCCGTAAGGTGCTCACGGTTCCCTAAGGCCCCCATTGACCTGCGGGTATGCGTCAGGCCGGCCGTGCCGCTCGCCACTCGGGGGCGAGGAGCGACCACACCTCGGTGGTCTGCCGGACGCCCTTGTGCAGGTGGTTCTCGCGGAGTACGCCGTCCCGGCTCATCCCCAGCCGCCGGGCGACGTTGATGCTCGGCGTGTTGCCGGCTGCCGCGTGCCACTCCACCCGGTGGATGCCCCGCTCCTCGATCGCCCAGTCGATGAGCAGCCGCATCGCGCGGGTGATCAGCCCGCGTCCGGTGGCGGCGGGCTCCAGCCAGCAGCCGACCTCGCAGTTGCCCTGCGCGGCGTCGAAGTTCAGTGTGAGCACCCCGCCCACGAGCGTCCCGTCGAGCCAGATGCCGTGGTAGGAGGCGGTGTCGGCGGCGCGCATGTCGGCGTAGCGCTGGAGCGTCTCCCGCGCGGAGGCCACGTCGGTCGCCTGCGAGCCGAACGGGATGAACTGCCCGATGAACTCCCTGCCCCGGTCCAGGTGCGCGAGGAACTCCTCTGCGTGCCAGACCTCCAGGGGTCGCAGTTCGGCACCGTCACCCAGGGATATCGCGTACATCGTGCTGTTCTTCCTTCCGCAGTTCCTCGACCGAGACCCTCTGGAGCCTCTCATGGGCGGCGCGGCACTCGGGCGGCTCGATGCTGATGCGCGGCAGGCGGCGCTCCAGCCAGGCCGGCAGCCACCAGTTGGCGGCGCCCAGCAGATGCATCAGCGCGGGCACGAGCAGGGTGCGCAGCACGAAGGCGTCGAGGGCGACGGCGGAGGCGAGCGCGATGCCGAACATGGCGATCACGCGGTCGCCGCTGAGCACGAAGGCGAGGAAGACCGAGATCATGATGACCGCGGCGGAGTTGATCACGCGGCTGGTCTCGGCGAGGCCGACCCGGACGGCCCGCCGGTTGTCGCCGGTCTCCAGCCACTCCTCGTACATCCGGCTGACCAGGAAGACCTGGTAGTCCATGGAGAGTCCGAAGAGGACGGAGACCATGATCACCGGCAGGAAGGGCTCGATGGGGCCCGCGCGGCCGAGGCCGAGCAGTTCGCTGCCCCAGCCCCACTGGAAGACGGCGACGACGATGCCGAACGCGGCGGCGACGGCGGCGACGTTCATCGCGGCGGCCTTCAGCGGGATGCCGAACGAGCGGAAGGCGGCCAGCAGCAGGAGACAGCCGAGTCCGATGACCACGCCGACGAACAGCGGCAGTTTGCCGACGATCACATCCGCGAAGTCGTCATAGCTCGCCGTCACCCCGCCCACGTGCACGTCGAGGGAGGTGCCCCGCTCCGCGCGGGGCAGCACCTCGGTGCGCAGCCGGTCCACGAGGTCGCTGGTGCGCTGCGACTGCGGCGCGGAGTCGGGTACGACGGTGAGGTAGGCGGTGTCGCCGCCGGTGGCGTAGGTCACCGGGGTGGCGGAGGCGACGCCCTCGGTCGCGCGCAGGGTGTCGTCGAGGTTGTCCAGGGCGAGCTTGTCGTCGGCGCCGTCCACGCGCGTCACCAGTGTCAGCGGGCCGTCGACGCCGGGCCCGAAGCCGTCGGCGAGCAGGTCGTAGGCCTGCCGGGTGGTGGACGAGCGGGGGTCGTTGCCCTGGTCGGAGGTGCCCAGGCGGAGGGAGAACGTGGGCAGGGCGAGCACGGCGATCACGGCGATCGCGAGGACGCCGAGCAGCTTGGGCCGGCGTTCCACGAACGCGGACCAGCGGGCGGCGAGCCCGGTCGGCAGCTCCGGCCGCGGCCCGTGCTCGGCGAGCCGGCGCCGCTCGCGGCGGCTGAGGGCGCGCGGTCCGAGGTACGACAGCAGGGCGGGCAGCAGGGTGACGGAGGCCGCGACGGTCAGCACGACCGTCAACGAGGCGGCCACGGCGACCCCATTGAGGAAGCCCAGGCGCAGGATCAGCATGCCCAGCAGGGCGATGCACACGGTCGCACCCGCGAAGACCACCGCGCGTCCGGTGGTGGCCACGGCGTTCTCGGCGGCCTCGGTGACACCCAGGCCGCGTTTGAGACCGCGCCGGTGTCTGGTCACTATGAACAGCGCGTAGTCGATGCCGACGCCGAGACCGATCAGCATGCCGAGCATGGGCGCGAAGTCCGCGACGGTCATGGCGTGTCCGAGCAGCCCGATCCCGGCGTACGCGGTGCCGACGCCGACCAGGGCGGTGGCGATGGGCAGCAGCGAGGCTGCGAGCGAGCCGAAGGCGAGGAACAGCACGACGGCGGCGACGATGACGCCGACCACCTCGGCCAGATGCCCGCGGGGGGACTCGGTCAGTCCGATGGCGCTGCCGCCCAGCTCCACTTGGAGGCCGTCGGCCTCGGCGGCCTTGGCGGTGCGCACGACGGCCTGCGCCTCGGCCTTGCGGATGTCCTCGGCGGGCTTTTCGAAGGTGACGGTGGCGTAGGCCGTACGGCCGTCGGCGCTGATCCGGTGGGCGCCCTGGCCGCCGTACGGGCCGGACACCGAGGCCACTTCGGGCAGGGCGGCGATCCGGTCCAGGGTGCGGGTCATGGTCTGCTCGACGTCGGCCGCGCGGACGGTGCCGCCCGTGGTGTGCCAGACGACGGTGTCGCTGTCCCCGCCGAGGCCCGGGAAGCCCTCCTGGAGCAGCTGGGCCGCCCGGCCCGACTCGGTGCCGGGGGCCTCGTAGTCGTTCGAGTACGCCGAACCGGCCACGGCGGCGCCCGCGGTGACCCCGCCGAAGGCGAGGAGCCACAGCAGGACTACGGCCAGGCGGTGCCGGACACACCAACGCGCGAGGGCTGCCACGGACGTGCTCCCAGAAGATGATTTGTGGATCTTTGGCCGGGAACCGTCGTCCATGAACTGAACAGCCCGCAAAGAACGTATGAGCAAACGAAGACACTCTTGCAGGCGAAAATGATCGTTTGCCGTCTTCGTGGGCTTATTCACACAAGCTGGAGCGACCTCACAGGAGGGGACACGGGAACGGCCCCGGAGGGAGGTCCCTCCGGGGCCGTACCGAGCGCGGGTAGCGCGCGGGGGCTCAGCCCTCGCTGACGCCCAGCTTCTCCAGGATCAGCTCCTTGACGCGGGCCGCGTCGGCCTGGCCGCGGGTGGCCTTCATGACCGCGCCGACCAGGGCGCCGGCCGCGGCCACCTTGCCGCCGCGGATCTTGTCCGCGACGCCCGGGTTGCCGGCGATGGCCTCCTCGACGGCGGCGGTCAGCGCGCCCTCGTCGGAGACGACCTTCAGGCCGCGCTTCTCGACGACCTCGTCCGGGGTGCCCTCGCCCTTGAGGATCCCGTCGATGACCTGACGGGCCAGCTTGTCGTTGAGCGAGCCCTCGGCGACCAGGGCGGTCACCCGGGCGACCTGCTCGGGCGTGATCGGCAGCAGCTCCAGGGACATGCCCGTCTCGTTGGCCGTACGCGCCAGTTCGCCCATCCACCACTTGCGGGCGGAGACCGCGTCGGCACCGGCGTCGATCGTGGCGACGATCGCGTCCAGCGCGCCGGCGTTGAGGATCGCCTGCATGTCGGTGGCGGAGATGCCCCACTCGGCCAGCAGCCGGGTGCGACGCACCAGCGGCAGCTCGGGCAGAGCCGCGCGGATCTCCTCGACCCACTCGCGCGAGGGCGCCACGGGGACCAGGTCGGGCTCCGGGAAGTACCGGTAGTCCTCGGCCTCCTCCTTCACGCGGCCCGAGGTCGTCGACCCCGTGTCCTCGTGGAAGTGGCGGGTCTCCTGGACGATCGTGCCGCCGTCGCCGAGGACGGCCGCGTGCCGCATGATCTCGAAGCGGACCGCGCGCTCCACGGACCGCAGCGAGTTGACGTTCTTCGTCTCGGAGCGCGTGCCGAACTTCTCGCTGCCCTTGGGCATCAGCGAGAGGTTCACGTCGCAGCGCATCTGGCCCATCTCCATACGGGCCTCGGAGACGCGCAGCGCCCGGATCAGCTCGCGCAGCTCGCGGACATACGCCTTCGCCACCTCGGGGGCGCGGTCACCGGCGCCGACGATCGGCTTGGTGACGATCTCGATGAGCGGGATGCCCGCGCGGTTGTAGTCGAGGAGCGAGTGCTGCGCGCCGTGGATACGGCCCGTGGCGCCGCCGACGTGCGTCGACTTGCCGGTGTCCTCCTCCATGTGGGCGCGCTCGATCTCCACGCGGAAGACCTCGCCGTCCTCCAGCTGCACGTCGAGGTAGCCGTTGAAGGCGATCGGCTCGTCGTACTGGGAGGTCTGGAAGTTCTTCGGCATGTCCGGATAGAAGTAGTTCTTCCGGGCGAAGCGGCACCACTCAGCGATCTCGCAGTTCAGCGCGAGACCGATCTTGATGGCGGACTCGACGCCGGTCGCGTTGACGACCGGGAGCGCGCCGGGCAGGCCGAGGCAGGTCGGGCAGGTCTGCGAGTTGGGCTCGGCGCCCAGCTCGGTCGAACACCCGCAGAACATCTTGGTCTTGGTGCCGAGTTCGACATGGACCTCAAGGCCCATGACGGGGTCGTACGACGCCAGCGCGTCCTCGTACGACACCAGGTCGGTCGTGGTGGTCACGGTGAAACTTCCCTCTCAGCCCAGCAGGACGTCGTCGTCGCCCAGCCGCTTCAGCTCGCGGTAGAGGATGGCGAGGCCGGTGACGATCGCGACGGCGGACACGGTGGCGTCGATCAGCCGCAGCGTGTCGTGCTCGGCGCGGGCCTTCTTCATCTGCTTGGCGACACCGAACGCGCCGAACGCGGTGGTGGCCATGGACAGGTACGTACCGGACTTGGACTTCTTGAAGCCCTTGGCCTTCGACAGTGCACTACTCACAGCGACGGAGCCTCCTCCAGCAGCGGGTGACCCCACTTTTCCACGAAAGCGGCCTCGACGGCGGCGCCCACCTTGTACAGGCGGTCGTCCTTCATCGCGGGGGCGATGATCTGCAGGCCCACCGGGAGGTTGTCCTCCGGGGCGAGGCCGCAGGGCAGGGACATGGCCGCGTTGCCCGCCAGGTTGGTCGGGATGGTGCACAGGTCCGCGAGGTACATCGCCATCGGGTCGTCGGCGCGCTCGCCGATCGCGAAGGCGGTGGTCGGGGTCGTCGGGGAGACGATGACGTCGACCTGCTCGAAGGCCTTCTCGAAGTCGCGCGTGATGAGCGTGCGGACCTTCTGCGCGGAGCCGTAGTACGCGTCGTAGTAACCGCTCGACAGCGCGTAGGTGCCGAGCATGATGCGGCGCTTGACCTCGGGGCCGAAGCCCGCCTCACGGGTGAGGGAGGTGACCTCCTCGGCGGAGTGGCCGCCGTCGTCGCCGATACGCAGGCCGTAGCGCAGGCCGTCGAAGCGGGCGAGGTTGGAGGAGCACTCGGAGGGCGCGATCAGGTAGTACGCCGACAGCGCGAGGTCGAAGGACGGGCAGTCCAGCTCGACGATCTCGGCGCCCAGCTCCTTCAGCAGTTCGACGGACTCGTCGAAGCGCTGGATGACGCCGGCCTGGTAGCCCTCGCCGCGGAACTGCTTGACCACGCCGACGCGCATGCCCTGGACGCTGCCGTTGCGGGCGGCCTCGACGACCGGCGGGACCGGGGCGTCGATGGACGTGGAGTCGAGCGGGTCGTGCCCGGCGATGACCTCGTGCAGCAGGGCCGCGTCCAGGACCGTACGGGCGCAGGGGCCGCCCTGGTCGAGGGAGGAGGAGAACGCCACCATGCCGAAGCGGGAGACCGCGCCGTACGTCGGCTTGACGCCGACCGTGCCGGTGACGGCGGCCGGCTGGCGGATGGAGCCGCCGGTGTCGGTGCCGATGGCGAGCGGGGCCTCGAAGGAGGCGAGCGCGGCGGAGGAACCGCCGCCGGAGCCGCCGGGGATCTTGGTGAGGTCCCAGGGGTTGCCGGTCGGGCCGAAGGCGCTGTTCTCGGTGGAGGACCCCATGGCGAACTCGTCCATGTTGGTCTTGCCGAGGATGACGACGTCGGCGGCTTTGAGCCGCTTGGTGAGCGTCGCGTCGTACGGCGGGATCCAGCCCTCGAGGATCTTCGAGCCGACGGTCGTGGGCACGCCCTCGGTGGTGAAGATGTCCTTGAGCGCGAGCGGGACGCCGGCCAGCGGGCCGAGCTTCTCGCCGCGGGCGCGCTTCTCGTCCACGGCGCGGGCCTGGGCGAGGGCGCCCTCGCGGTCGACGTGCAGGAAGGCGTGCACCTTCTCGTCGACGGCCTCGATGCGGGCGAGGTGGGCCTCGGTGACCTCGACGGCCGTGAGTTCGCCGGAGGCGATCTTCTCGGCGATCTGCGCGGCCGTGAGCTTGATGATGTTGCTGTCCGTCATGGTGGTCACTCCTCCCCCAGGATCTGCGGCACCTTGAAACGCTGCTGCTCCTGGGCCGGGGCGCCGGAGAGCGCCTGCTCGGGGGTGAGCGAGGGACGGACCTCGTCCGCGCGCATGACGTTCGTCAGCGGGAGCGGGTGCGAGGTCGGCGGTACGTCTTGGTCGGCGACCTCGCTGACGCGGGCGACCGCGCCGATGATGTCGTCAAGCTGTCCCGCGAAGTGGTCGAGTTCTTCGGGCTTCAGCTCCAGACGCGCCAGCCGGGCGAGGTGGGCGACCTCCTCGCGCGTGATGCCAGGCATGCAGCGATCCTCTGGGGTGAGTGTGTGTGGTTTGGGGCCAATCCTATGGGGCGGGGCCCCGTGCCCGTGAAACGGTTTGCCGAGGCCCCCGCTCGTCACCCCCGGCGGCCCTCCCAGACCTCGCTCTTGAGGAAGTGGTTGTCGTACCGGTCCTGCACCTCGAGGATGCTCTCCGGGGTGGCCTCGCCGAGGCGGATGCGCTGGAGGTGGCGGAAGTACTCGAAGCGCTCGATGCCCGGGGTGAAGACGATGAGGATGTCCGCGGTGGCCTCCGGGACGGCGGCGAAGGCGTGCGGCTTTTCCGGCGGGACGATGACGAGATCGCCGCGCTCGGCGGTGACGATGTCGTCGCCGGAGAGGATCTCGGCGCACCCGTCGAGCAGGTAGAACATCTCTGCCCCGTTGTGGTGGAGGTGGGGCCGTGCGCCGTCGGCACCCTCCGCCAGGGTGACGCGCACGGTGGACAACGCCCCTCCGGTCGCGCTGTGGTCGGCCAGCAGCTGGACGCCGACGGGGGTGCTCCCGACCACCTCGGCCTCGGCGCCGCGGACGATCACGGAGTCGTCGAACTTCGGCACGAACAGTGACATGGCTTCTCCCTCTGTGGTGTCGTCGGACCGCGAAGAGCAGTCCGGCGCTGATCAGGACGACGACTGCCGTGGCGAAGTGAATCCCGAAGGCCACGGCCTCGGCGCCACCGTGACGCAGCACTGTCAACGTGTCTCCGAGCGGTACGAGTGCCACGGCGAGCATGAACCACGCCTCGGCCTGCGCCCCGGGCGGGCCTGCACGGCCTGGTCACCCTGATGCGCAGCGGACGCCTGCCGGAGGAGGCGCACGAGAGGCGCCTGACGCTGCCGATCGCCCACTTCGCAGGCAGCTGAACGAGTTGAACGGGCGGCGGGCGGGTGGGAAAAGCTACTCGGCGGCCGGAAGCGCCGCAGGCGACCGTTGCCAGCCCTTCGACCCCCGCGCCCGCAGCCACGCCGTCGTCTCCTCGGGCGGCATCGCCGCGGCGACCAGCCAGCCCTGCACGGCGTCACAGCCGAGGTCCCGCAGCCGCTCCCAGGTCTCGTCGTCCTCCACGCCCTCGGCGACGACGAGCAGCCCGAGGGAGTGCGCCAGGTCGACCGTGCAGCGGACGATCTCCGCGTCCTCGGTGTCCACGGCCAGCCGGGCCACGAAGGAGCGGTCGATCTTCAGCTCGCTCACCGGCAGCCGCCGCAGATGCACCAGGGAGGAGTAGCCGGTGCCGAAGTCGTCGAGGGACATCTTCACGCCGTGCCCGGTGAGCCCGGCGAGGGTGTCGGCGGCGCGCTGCGGGTCCTCCAGCAGCACGTGCTCGGTGATCTCCAGCTGGAGCGCGCCCGCAGGGACCCCGTGCCGGGCCAGCCGGGCGGCGACCGAGCCCGCGAAACCCGGTGTGTGCACATCGCGCGGGGAGACGTTGACGGCGACCGGCACGCGCAGCCCCTGCGCCCGCCACTTGGCGACCTGGCCGAGCGCGGTCTCCAGGACGTACTCCGTGAGATGGGGCATCAGCCCGGAGGACTCGGCTATCGCTATGAACTCGTCCGGCGGAACCTTCCCGCGCTCCGGATGCACCCAGCGCACCAGCGCCTCAAGGCCGGCGACCTGGCCGTCGAAGCGGACCTTGGGCTGGTAGTGCAGCTGCACCTCGTGCGCGTCCAGCGCCCGGCGCAGGTCCCCCAGCAGGCCCAGCCGGTCCGGGGTGTTGGAGTCCCGCTTGGACTCGTACACCTCGACGCCGGTGCGGTCCCGCTTCGCCTGGTACATCGCCACGTCCGCGCGGCGCAGCAGCCCTTCGGCGTCCACGGCGTGGTCGGGGAAGACGGCCACGCCCGCGCTGGCCTCCAGCACGAGAGTGAGCCCGTCGAGGTCGAGCGGCGAGCTGAGCGCGGCGACGAGGCCGCGGGCGACGCGCGTGGCCGACGTGGTGGAGTCGGCGACGGGCAGTAATACGGCGAACTCGTCGCCGCCGAGCCGGGCGGCCTCCGCTCCGCGGGGCAGGGCGAGCCGGAGCCGGTCGGCGATCTGGAGCAGCAGTCGGTCACCGGCGAGATGCCCCAGGGTGTCGTTCACCGACCGGAAGCGGTCGAGGTCGATCAGCATCAGGGCGGAGCGCGCGCCGATGCGTTCGGCGTCGTCCAGGGCCGTCCAGATCCGCTCCAGCAGCCACTGCCGGTTGGGCAGCCCGGTCAGCGGGTCGCGCAGCTGCTCCTCGGCGCGGGCGCGGGCCATCCACAGCGTGGAGTCCAGGGCGATCAGCGGGACGGCGAACAGCGGGAGCAGGACGGGCTCGGCGTCTGCGACGACGCAGACCAGCGGCGCGATGCCGAGCAGCGCCACGGCGACCAGGCCCTGTCTGACCAGGGCGGTGCGGGCGATGGTGGGCAGTCCGCCGCCGCGCGGGGCGTGCAGGTACCACAGCAGGCCCCGGTTGACGGCGAGGTAAGCGCCGACCGTCAGCACCACCTCGGGCAGCGTGCTGAAGGTCCAGGTGCCGGGCCGCCAGGGCGACTCGACGCTCGGCACCCGGCCGCAGAGTCCGAGCACCAGGGCGCCGGCACCGATGCCGAGGATGTCCACCGCGCCGTGCAGCACGCCCTGCCGCCAGCGGTGCCGTCTGGCTATGCCGACCAGGACGACGACGGTCAGGCTGACCATGCCGGCGGGCACCCAGCCGTAGAGCATGAGGACGGCGAGGGTGAGGGCGGCGCCGGAGCCGGTGCCGCCCCACCAGCGGGCGCGGCCCAGCATGACGAGGTGGCCGACGATGATGCCGGTGAGCACGGCCAGCGACCAGCCGACCGTGCCGCCCGGGAAGAGCGCGTGGTTGCCGGTGAAGGCGCGGATGAAGCCCGCGCCGAGAACGACTCCGGCGGCGGCCATGACGGCCGCGGGCAGGGCGGGCCAGGACAGCTGCCGTTCGGGTTCGGTGCCGGGCAGGCCCCGCGCGGGCCCGATGGCCAGGGGCAGCGCGGGGTGCGCCGCGGGCGCGGTGCCCGCTCCGGCCGGGTGCGGGCGCATTCCCGGGCGTGTTCCGGTACGCATCCCCGTACGCGCGCCGGTGCGCTGGGCGATCCACGTCGGCCACTGGTAGCCGCGCCAGCTGACCGTGCGGCGGCGCAGGCGCAGCCGTGAGTCCGGGGCGACGCTTTCGGTCGGTTCCATTCCCGTCCCTCTCACAGCCGGCGGTGCCCACGCCACGCGGCCCGATGCCCGACAACCATCAGCGGCTCCGCGTTGGAAAACCCTTCCCCGTGCCTTGGCGCGCGCGAGGATGCCCCAACCGCAGCTGGGCACGGCAGGTGCACATCCCAACAGTAGGCCGCAGAAGGCTTCCTCGGGCACCGGTCTTCGACGGTTGCCCGAATGCGCCCGAGCCACCCGTATGCAACAGATATGCACCGATCGGGTGGCCTTCAACCGCTATTCCTCGGCCGAAAGCGCGACTTCGGCCGCCGCCTCGGGGCCCTGCTCCAACAGGACGCCGAAACCGTCCTCGTTCAGCACCGGAACCTTCAGCTGCATCGCCTTGTCGTACTTCGAACCGGGGTTGTCACCCACAACGACGAACGAGGTCTTCTTCGACACCGAACCGGTCACCTTCGCTCCGCGGCTCTGCAGCGCGTCCTTGGCGCCGTCCCGCGTGAAGTTCTCCAGCGTGCCGGTGACGACGACCGTGAGCCCCTCCAGCGGGCGCGGCCCCTCGTCCTCGCCGGACGTCTCGTCCTCCAGCGGGACCCCGGCCGCCTTCCACTTGCGGACGATCTCGCGGTGCCAGTCCTCGGCGAACCACTCCTTGAGGGCCGCGGCGATGATGGGCCCCACGCCGTCGGTGCCCGCGAGCTCCTCCTCGGTGGCCGCCTGGATGCGGTCGATCGAGCGGAACTCGCGCGCGAGGGCCTGCGCGGCGACCGGTCCGACGTGCCGGATGGACAGGCCATTGAGGAACCGGGCGAGCGGACGGGACTTGGCCGCCTCGATGTTCTCCAGCAGCGCGAGGGTGTTCTTCTTCGGCTCGCCCTTCTGGTTGGCGAAGACCGTGACGACCTTCTCCTCGCCGGTCTTCGCGTCCCGCTTGGGCAGCCCGCTGTCCGGGTCGAGGACGTAGGCCTTGATGGGCAGCAGCTTCTCCACCGTCAGGTCGAAGAGATCGCCCTCGTCCACCAGCGGCGGCTCGGCCGGCTCCAACGGGCGGGTGAGCGCGGCGGCGGCCACCGCGCCGAAGTGCTCGATGTCCAGGCACTCGCGGCCCGCGAGGAAGGAGACGCGCTCGCGCAACTGGGCCGGGCAGGTGCGGGCGTTGGGGCAGCGGAGGTCGATGTCTCCCTCCTTCATGGGCCTGAGCGGCGTCCCGCACTCGGGGCACTCGGCCGGCATCACGAACTCCCGCTCGCTGCCGTCGCGCAGGTCGACGACCGGGCCGAGGATCTCCGGGATGACGTCACCGGCCTTGCGGATGACGATCGTGTCGCCGATGAGCACGCCCTTGGCCTTGACGACCTCCTGGTTGTGCAGGGTGGCGAACTCGACCTCGCTGCCCGCGACCTTGACCGGCTCGACCTGGGCGTACGGGGTGACCCGGCCGGTGCGGCCGACGCCGACCTTGATGTCGACGAGCTTGGTGTTGACCTCCTCCGGCGCGTACTTGTAGGCGATCGCCCAGCGCGGGGCGCGCGCGGTGGAGCCGAGGCGGCCCTGGAGCCGGATCTCGTCCAGCTTGATGACGGCGCCGTCGATCTCGTGCTCCACGGAGTGGCGGTTCGCGCCGTCGTAGTGGGCGATGAACTCCCGTACGCCGTCGAGGTCGTCGACCACCCGGTTGTGCGTGGAGGTGGGCAGGCCCCAGGTCTTCAGCAGGTCGTACGCCTGGGAGAGGCGGGTCATGCCCTTGAAGCCCTCCAGGGCGCCGATGCCGTGGACGACCATGTGCAGCGGGCGGGTGGCGGTGACGCGCGGGTCCTTCTGGCGCAGCGAACCGGCGGCGGCGTTGCGGGGGTTGGCGAAGGGCTTGTCGCCGGCCGCGACCAGGCGGGCGTTCAGCTCCTCGAACTTCTCCATCGGGAAGTAGACCTCGCCGCGGATCTCCACCAGGTCGGGCACCTTGTCGCCCTGGAGGCGGTCCGGGATCTCCGCGATCGTCCGGACGTTCGGGGTGATGTCCTCGCCGGTGCGGCCGTCGCCACGGGTGGCCGCGCGGGTGAGGCGGCCGTGCTCGTAGGTGAGGTTCACGGCGAGGCCGTCGACCTTCAGCTCGCACAGGAAGTGGTACTCCTGGTCGCCCAGTTCGCGCGCGATGCGGTCGGCCCAGGCGGCCAGCTCCTCGTCGTTGAAGGTGTTGTCGAGGGACAGCATCCGCTGGCGGTGCTCGACCGCCGTGAACTCCGTGGCGTACGACCCCGCGACCTTCTGGGTCGGGGAGTCCGGGGTGCGCAGCTCCGGGTACTGCTCCTCCAGCGCCTCCAGGGACTTCAGGAGCTGGTCGAACTCCGCGTCGCTGATGACGGGAGCGTCCTTCACGTAGTACCGGAAGCGGTGCTCCTCGACCTGCTCCGCCAGCTGCGCGTGCTTCACGCGGGCCTCGGCGGGAACCCCCGTCGTCTCCGCTTGCTTGTCGCCGGCCACCGTGTTGTCCTCCCGTTACTCTGGGTTGTCCGCGAGGGATCTCGCCGCCCGGACGCAGTGGGCGAGCACCTGGCGTGCGTAGGCGGGGGAAGCGCCCGCGAGACCGCACGCCGGGGTGACCGTTACCGCCTCCGCGAGCAACCCCGGATGCAGCCCCAGCCTGCGCCACAGCGTCCTGACACCCATGACGCTACCGGCAGGGTCTGACAATGGGCCGTCCGTGCCCGGCACGACACCGGCGAACAGGCGGGTGCCGCCCTCGACGGCCTCGCCGATGACTTCGTCGTCACGTTCGGTGAGGAGCGCGAAGTCGAAGGAGACGGCCGCCGCCCCGGCCCGGCGCAGCAGGGCGAAGGGGACGTCCGGCGCGCAGGAGTGGACGACGACGGGTCCGCCGCCGTGCACCCCGACGACGTCCCGGAGCGTGGCCTCGACCACCTGCCGGTCGGTGGCCCGGTGGGTGCGGTAGCCGCTGGCGGTGCGCACCTGTCCCCGCAGTACGGCGGTGAGGGAGGGCTCGTCGAGCTGGAGCACCAGGCGGGCGCCGGGGACACGCCGCTGCATCTCCGCCAGGTGCAGGCGCAGGCCCTCCCTCAGCGAGGCGGCGAGGTCGCGGCAGGCGCCGGGGTCCGACAGGGCGGCCTCGCCGTTCTTCAGCTCCAGGGCGGCGGCCAGCGTCCATGGGCCGACCGCCTGCACCTTGAGGTCGCCCTCGTAGCCCTGGGTGAACTCCTCCAGGGCATCGAGGTCCTCGCCCAGCCAGGACCGGGCGCGCCGGGTGTCCCGGCCGGGCCGGTCGCCGATGCGCCAGCCGCTGGGCTCCACGCGCGCGTACAGCTCGACCAGCATCCCGGCGGTACGCCCGATCATGTCGGCACCGGGGCCGCGCGCGGGCAGCTCGGGCAGGAACGGGAAGTCCTCGAAGCTGCCGGTGACGGTCTTGGCGGCCTCCCTGGCGTCCCCTCCGGGCATGGATCCGACGCCGGTGGCACCCGGGAACCTGAACTCGCTGTTCTCACTCACGCCGGAAGCGTATGCCGTGCGGGCCACCAGGGGCTCCGCCCCGTCACCGCCCCGGTCGCACCGTCAGGTCGTTGACCTCCGCGTCCCTCGGCAGGTCCAGGGCCATCAGGATCGTCGTGGCGACCGACTCGGGGTCGATCCAGGCGGCCGGGTCGTACTCCTTGCCTTCCTGCTGGTGGACCTTGGCCTGCATGGGGCTCGCGGTGCGGCCCGGGTAGACCGAGGTGACCCGGACGCCGTTGCCGTGCTCCTCGTGGCGCAGGGAGTCGGCGAGCGCCTTCAGGCCGTGCTTGGAGGCGGCGTACGCAGCCCAGCCGGCGTGGGCGTTGAGGCCGGAGCCGGAGTTGACGAAGATCACATGGCCGCGGGAGGCGCGGAGCTGGGGCAGGAAGTGCCGGGTCAGCTCGGCCGGGGCGATCAGGTTGACGTTGAGCTGGCGGTGCCAGGCCTTCGGGGTCAGCTCGCCTACCTCGCCGAGATCCACGACCCCGGCGATGTGCAGCAGCGAGTCGACCCGTTCCGGGAGCGACTGGTGGGAGAAGGCCCAGGACAGCCTGTCGGGGTCGGCGAGGTCGCCGACCAGGGTGCGCGCGCCGGGGAACTGGGCGGCCAGTTCCCTGGCGCGGCCCGCGTCGCGCGCGTGGAGGACGAGTTCGTCCCCGCGCGCATGGAGCCGGCGGGCCACGGCGGCGCCGATGCCGGAACCGGCCCCGGTGATCACATGAGTTGCCATGCCCGCCATGCTCGCATCACCGGGCGCCGAGCGACTCCTCCAGGTAGGCCAGCGCGCCCACCGGCTCCTTCGCGAAGAACACCAGGTCGGCGAGGGGGCGGGGCAGGAAGCCCTCCTCCTCCATGCGGCGGAACTGCTGTTCCAGGCCGTCGTAGAAGCCCTCGGTGTTCAGCAGCACCACGGGCTTGTCGGTGCGGCCGTGCTTCTTCAGCTCCAGGATCTCCGTGGCCTCGTCGAGGGTGCCGGTGCCGCCCACCATGATCACCACAGCGTCGGCCTTCTCCAGCAGCAGCTTCTTCCTCTCGGCCAGGTCGGCGGCGATGACCATCTCGTCCGCCCCCGGGTGCGCCTTCGCCGCGAGGAACTCGACGGAGACGCCCAGCAGCCTGCCCCCGGCCTCCTGCACGCCGTCGGCGACGACCTTCATCAGCCCGACGTCGGAACCGCCCCACACCAGCGTGTGGCCGCCCTTCCCGATCAGCTGCGCGAACTCCCGCGCGGGGAGCGTGTACCGCTCGTCGAGGTCGGCCGCGGAGAGGAAGACGCAAATATTCATGCGCCCACCCTACGCGGGAAGAAGTACGGGCCCGCGGGCGCTGTTCGAGTATGAGTCAAGGACACACGATCACCATCGAACGGGGCGAGCAGCACGTGCGTGTGGTGCACGGCGGACAGGTGCTCGCGGAGACCGAGCGCCCCCTCGTACTGCGCGAGACCGGCTCTCCGGCGCGGTACTACATCCCCGCCGAGGACGTCCGCATGGACCTGCTCACCCCCTCCGACACCCACACCGTCTGCCCCTTCAAGGGCACCGCGTCCTACTGGTCGCTGCCCGACGCGCCCGACCTCGTGTGGTCGTACCCGGACCCGAAGCCGGACGTGGCGGAGATCAAAGATCACCTGTGCTTCTACGAGGTCGAAGTGGCGTGACCTTCCACGGCACCGACGTGTCGTGACCGATGAGCCCCGTGCCGTGCGGCAGTCTGCAACGGCATGGACAAGATGACGACTTCCCGCGACGGCACCACCCTCGCGTACGAAGCGATCGGCCAGGGGCCCACGGTGATCCTGGTGAGCGGCGCGATGTCCACCGGCGGCACCGTGGCGCCTCTGGCGCACCGGCTCGCGGACCGCTGCACGGCCGTCTTCTACGACCGCCGGGGGCGCGGCGCGAGCGGGGACACGGCACCCTACGCGGTGGCCCGCGAGGTCGAGGACCTGGCCGCGCTGCTCGACGCGGTGGGCGGCGACGCGGCGCTGTTCGGGGTCTCCTCGGGCGGCGCGCTGGTGCTGGAGGCGGCGGCGAGCGGCCTGCCGGTACGGCAGGCCGCCGTGTACGAGGTGCCGTTCGTGGACCACCTGGCGGGCGGCGCCGAGCAGGAGGCCCGGTACAAGGAGCAGCTGAACAAGGCGCTGGCGGAGGGCCGGCGCGGAGACGCCGTGGAGCTGTTCCTGCGCCTGGCGGGCCTCGGCGAGGAGATGGTCCGCAGCGCCCGCCAGTCGCCGATGTGGGCGGGCATGGAGGCCGTCGCACCGAGCCTCGCCTACGACGACGCCGTCATGGGCGACGGTCTGCTGCCGCGGGAGCGGCTGGCCCTGATCTCCGTGCCCGTGCTGTCCGTCGCGGGCGGGGCGAGCCCGGAGTGGATGCACAGGGCGAGCCAGGCGATCGCGGAGGCGGTGCCCCAGGGCACGTACCGGGTCCTGGAGGGGCAGACCCACATGGTGGAGCCGGGAGTCCTGGGGCCGGTGCTTGCCGAGTTCTTCGCGCCGTAGACGGGCTGCCCCGCAGGCAGGCCCCGCAGGCGGGCTACACCGCCGCTGCCGTCGCCCGCGTGGTCGTCGCGATCGTCGCCGAGCCGACCACGCGCGTGCCGTCGTACAGCACGATCGCCTGGCCGGGGGCGACCCCGCGGACCGGCTCGGCGAAGGTGACGCGCAGTTCGCCGTCGACGAGTTCCGCGCTGACCCCGGTCTCGCCGCCGTGCGCGCGGAGCTGGGCGGTGTAGCTGCCGGGGCCCTCGGGGGCGGTGCCGCACCAGCGGGGCTTGACCGCGGTGAGCGCGCTGACGTCCAGGGACGCGGCGGGGCCGACGGTCACCGTGTTGGTCACCGGGGAGATGTCGAGGACGTAGCGCGGCTTGCCGTCGGCGGCCGGGGTGCCGATGCGCAGGCCCTTGCGCTGGCCGATGGTGAAGCCGTACGCGCCCTCGTGCGTGCCCAGCCGCTTGCCGTCCTCGTCGACGATGTCGCCCTCGGCCTTGCCCAGCCGATCGGCGAGGAAGCCCTGGGTGTCACCGTCGGCGATGAAGCAGATGTCGTGCGAGTCGGGCTTCTTGGCCACGGCGAGGCCCCGGCGCTCGGCCTCCGCGCGGATCTCCTCCTTGGTGGTGACCGTGTCTCCGAGCGGGAACATCGCGTGCGCGAGCTGCTTGTCGTCCAGGACACCGAGGACGTACGACTGGTCCTTCGCCATGTCGGAGGCGCGGTGCAGCTCGCGGGTGCCGTCCTCGTTCAGGATCACCTTCGCGTAGTGGCCCGTGCACACCGCGTCGAAGCCCAGGGCCAGCGCCTTGTCCAGCAGCGCGGCGAACTTGATCTTCTCGTTGCAGCGCAGGCACGGGTTCGGGGTGCGGCCCGCCTCGTACTCGGCGATGAAGTCCTCGACCACGTCCTCGCGGAAGCGCTCGGCGAGGTCCCAGATGTAGAAGGGGATGCCGATGACGTCGGCGGCGCGGCGGGCGTCGCGCGAGTCCTCGATGGTGCAGCAGCCCCGCGCGCCGGTGCGGAAGGATTGCGGGTTCGCGGAGAGCGCGAGGTGGACGCCGGTGACGTCGTGACCGGCTTCCGCGGCCCGCGCGGCGGCGACGGCGGAGTCGACACCGCCGGACATGGCGGCGAGGACGCGGAGAGGGCGGGGGCGCTGCGGGGTGTCAGTCATAGCTCTTCCAGGGTACGGGGCCGTTCCGCAGGTTCCGGAAAAGAATCAAGGCCCAACCCCTTTTTGTCTGGTATCGGGCGTTCTATCCTGTAGTTAGACCTACGGGACGAGTGAGGGAGTCCAAGCGGAGTAGCCGACGTCAGCGAGAGACACCAAGCCTCCGCTGGTGCCGACGTCGACGCTAGGGCTGAGAGGCCGGAAGGTTGCAAGTACTGGACTGGAAGGCGACCCCCATTACCTGATCCGGACAATGCCGGCGAAGGGAACCCGCCTCGTAGGTCGCTTTTGTGCGCCGGCGTGCTTTCGCACGCCGGCTTTTGTACGCCCTGAGCCGGTGCGCGCCGCTCAGCTGAGCCCCGCCGCGCGAGCCCGCTCCACCGCCGGGCCGATGGCCTTGGCGACCGCCTCGACGTCCGCCTCCGTGGAGGTGTGGCCGAGGGAGAAGCGCAGCGTGCCGCGGGCCAGGTCCGGGTGGACACCGGTGGCGAGCAGGACATGGCTGGGCTGGGCGACGCCCGCCGTGCAGGCGGAGCCGGTGGAGCACTCGATGCCCTGGGCATCCAGCAGGAGCAGCAGGGAGTCGCCCTCGCACCCGGGGAACACGAAGTGGGCGTTGGCCGGGAGGCGGCCCTCCGGGGCCGGGTCGCCGCCGAGGATCGCGTCCGGTACGGCCGTACGGACCGCGTCGATCAACTGGTCGCGCAGGGCGCCGATCTCCCGCGCGAACCACTCGCACTGCTCGGCGGCGAGCCGGCCGGCGACCGCGAAGGAGGCGATCGCCGGGACGTCGAGGGTGCCGGAGCGGACGTGGCGCTCCTGCCCGCCGCCGTGCAGGACGGGCACGGGGGTGTACTCGCGGCCGAGGATCAGCGCGCCGATGCCGTACGGGCCGCCGATCTTGTGGCCGGAAACCGTCATCGCGGCGAGGCCCGAGGCACCGAAGTCGACCGGCACCTGACCGAAGGCCTGGACCGCGTCGGCGTGCAGCGGGATGCCGAACTCCCCCGCGACGTCGGCCAGTTCACGGACCGGCAGGATCGTTCCGATCTCGTTGTTGGCCCACATGACGGTGGCCACGGCGACGTCGTCGGGGTTGCGGGAGATCGCCTCGCGCAGCGCGTCGGGGTGGACGCGGCCGTAGGAGTCGACGGGGAGGTACTCGACCGTGGCACCCTCGTGCTCGCCCAGCCAGTGCACGGCGTCCAGCACGGCGTGGTGCTCGACGGGGCTGGCCAGGATGCGGGTGCGGGCCGGGTCGGCGTCGCGGCGGGACCAGTACAGGCCCTTGACCGCGAGGTTGTCGGCCTCGGTGCCGCCCGAGGTGAAGACGACCTCGCTGGGACGGGCACCCAGCGCGTCCGCGAGGGTCTCGCGGGACTCCTCGACCGTGCGGCGGGCCCGGCGGCCGGAGGCGTGCAGAGAGGACGCGTTGCCGGTGATGCTCAGCTGGGCGGTCAGTTCCTCCGCCGCCTCCGGGAGCATCGGGGTCGTGGCGGCGTGGTCGAGGTATGCCATGGTGAGGCCGATTCTAGTGGGCCCCTGCGCTCGGCCTGGGCCGAGTGTGCGCCATACGTCGGTGACGTCACAGGCTCCACGACACCGTGTTGGACATCTGCATCGCGATCGCCAGGACCGCGAGGTCGGCCACGCCGAGGGTCAGACCCAGCCAGGCGCGGCCCCGGCGCGCCGTACCGCGCCAGAGGGAGACCACGGCGAGGACGATGGCGATCGGGCCGAGGAAGAGGTTGAGGACGAGCAGGCCGAGCAGGCCGAGGATGAAGGACGCCACGGCCATGCCGTCGGCGTCGCGGGTGCCCGTACGGGTGTCGGTGCGGCTGGTGACCGGTGCGGTGAGTTGCATGGTGCTCAGCTCCTGGGTGTCGTTCGGGACGGTCAGTTGGCCGAGGACTGGCGACGGCGGCCGATGCGCTCGCGGATCGCGAAGATGCCCAGCCAGACGGCGATGACCGCGGCCAGGACGGCCGTGACGGTCATGGGCGCGTGAGCCACGGTGCCCAGCACGACGCCGAGCAGCATGAGTGCGGCGACGAGGAACAGCATGGGATTCGATCCCCCTCCGTGAAGTTTCGGTGAACAGTTGTAGTAACACTTGTTCACTGACTTTGAGTCTAACGCCTCCCACGGCTTTCCAATTCCAGAGAACAGTTGTTAACTGGATGACATGAGTCACACCCTCGGCATCCGGCAGGCCCAGAAGCAGAAGACCCGGCAGGCGTTCCTGGACGCGGCGCTCGCGCTGCTGGAGGAGCAGAGCCTGAGCAGCCTGGGCCTGCGCGAGGTCGCCCGGGCCGTCGGTGTCGCCCCGACCGCCTTCTACCGGCACTTCCGCTCCACCGCCGACCTCGGCGTGGCCCTGGTCGACGAGGCGCTCGGCAGCCTGCACCCGATGGTGGCCCAGACGGTGTCCGCGACGGGCGACGCCGAGGAACGCATAGCGGGCGCCATCGAGTTGATCGCCCACCACGTGGACACCCATCCCGCCCACGTCCGCTTCATCGCGCGCGAGCGGCACGGCGGGGTCCAGCCGGTGCGCGAGGCCATCCGCGCCCAACTGGCCCGGTTCGCCGAGGAGGTGAAGGCCGAGCTGGCCAAGGACCCCGGGTCCGCGGGCTGGAGCGAGGACGACCTGCAGATGCTCGCGCACCTCTACGTCGACCAGATGCTCATCACCGCCTCACTCTTCCTGGAGGCGCTGGAGACGCCCGAGGAGGAGCGGGAGCGCGTCACCCAGCTCGCCCGGCGGCAGCTGCGGCTCATCACCATCGGCCGCAACCACTGGCTGCGCTGAGCCCTCTCCTTCTCCACCTGGTCGGAGAACGCGAGCAGGTGACGGACGGCGCTGAGCACCGGGTAGGACAGCCGGGCGGTGACCCGCTCGCTCTCGCCGTCGTAGTCGGGGAGTTCGGTCGGCTGCGCGGCGAACAGCCGCCGGAACAGGTCGAAACGGTCGCACGGAACCCGGACCGTGACCTCGATCCCGCTCTCGCGCTCCTCCACCCAGTGCCAGACCCCGGCCTTGCTGACCAGCCCGTACGGGTCCACGGTGTACGTCCGCAGGTCCCGCTCCCCGCTGCGGCGGTGGTGCAGCGTCTCCGATCGGCTCAGTGATCCCCAGTGTTACCAAGGGATGTGAGTCGATGGCCCACGCTCGGCGTACACGGGGACGCCGGAGGCCGACAGCGCCTCGATGTCCCGGTAGATGGTGCGGACCGACACCTCCAGCCGGTCGGCGAGTTCGTGCGCGGGGATTCTGCCGGACCGGCTACCGCCCGGTCAGCCGAGCCTGACGCGGGCGAGCTGCCGGGACTGGGCGACCAGGCGGTCCTGGCTGTCCCAGACCTCGGCGTCCTCCTCCAGGAAACCGCCGGCCAGGTTGCGCGTGGTGATCGACACGCGCAGCGGGCCGGGGGCCGGACGGTGGCGGACGTGGACGGTGAGTTCGACCGTCGGCACCCAGCCCATCAGACCGATCTCGAACGCGGTCGGCGGCAGCGCGTCCACCGCGAGGAGCAGCGAGAGCGGGTCGGCGTCACGGCCGTCGGCCAGGCCGAACCAGGCGCGCATCTCGCCCTTGCCGGAGGGCGCGCCGAGCGCCCAGCCGAGGGTGGCGGGGTCGAGCTTGAGCATCAGCCGGTCGGCGATGGCCGAGCTGCCCGGCACCGGAGCCGGTGAGTCGTCGGGGCCGAAGCACTGCTCCAGCGGCGGGATCGCGGGCGGCAGGGCCGTCGTACGGACGTCGTCGGGGAGGGTGGAGAGGTCGCCGTAGGAGGCGAGGACGCGGATGCGCTCGACCTCGTTGCCCGCGTCGTCGTACTGGAAGAGCGAGGCCTGGCCCGTGGAGAGGGTGCGGCCGGTGCGGACCTGCTCGGTGCGGATCACCGCGGGGCCGGGCTGGGAGGCGGTCAGATAGTGCGCGGAGATGGTGAAGGGGTCCGGGTGCGGGAGCGCGTCCGCGAGGGCCCGGCCGAGCACGGCCAGCAGATAGCCGCCGTTCACCGCGCTGATGATGGTCCAGCCGGCCGAGAGGTCGATGTCGTAGACGCCCGGCTCGCGACGGGTGACCGCCGTGTCGCGGTCGAACTCGCTGTCGCCGATCACGGCCCGCGACGGGGAGGGGGCGGAAGCTGCTTCTGGCATGCCTGAACCGTACAACAGGAAATTACTAAGCGGTAGCTTTCTAGGTTGCGGCGGAATGGCGAGATACGGTCACCCGCCCGACCGGATCCCGCCTCCGGGTGAGATCCCGGCAATTTCTCGGTAAGTGTCCGGACACGTCCACAACCCAGGGCGCCCCATCGCCCTCTATGGGGACATGAGCCTCACCGGGACTCCGTTCCTCTACACGACGATCGTGCTGTCCGTCGTCGCCCTCATACTGCCGCTCGTGCTCTGGTCGAGGATGCGCGGGCCCCGGCCACTGCGCGCCGTGGCCCGGGTGCTGATGCTGCTGTTCGCCCAGGGCACGGCGGTCACCCTGGTCTTCGTGCTGGTCAACAACCAGAACAACCTGTACGACAACTGGGCCGACCTGCTCGGTACCGGCAACCATGTCCAGCAGGCGGCGAACCTCGGCCAGGACGGAACCGGCGGGATAGCGGTAAAGCGGCTGCCCAAGGTCAAGCAGGACCTCAAGGCAGCCGACGGGCCCGGCATGCACGCGGCCGGCGGGGTGCGCGTCACCCAGCTCAAGGGCCGGGTCTCGGGCGTGAACGCCGAGGTCTACGTGTGGCTGCCGCCGCAGTACAACCAACCGGCCTACCGCCACAAGAAGTTCCCGGTGGTGGAACTGCTGCCGGGCTACCCGGGCTCCGCGAAGGCCTGGTTCGGCTCGTTGAAGGCGCACGAGCAGCTGCTGCCGCTGATGAAGAGCGGCCGGGTGGCGCCCTTCATCATGGTCGCGCCGCGCACCAACCTGCTGGCGGGCGTCGACACCGGCTGCGCCAACATCCCCGGCCAGGTCAACGCCGACAGCTGGCTCAGCATCGACGTGCCGAAGATGGTCACGGACAACTTCCGGGCCGTGCCGGCGCCCTCGGGCTGGGCGGTGGCCGGGTACTCGGCGGGCGCGCACTGCGCGGTCAAGCTGGCCGTGGCCCACCCCGACCGCTACCGGGCCGCGGTGAGCCTGTCCGGCTACAACGACCCGATCGGCGAGCGGAACTCCCTCGCGGCGCAGAACCCCGCGCTGCGCGCCGCGAACAACCCGTACCTGATCCTGCGGAAGGCATCGGTGCCGCCGCGGATCGCGCTGTACATCTCCGGCGAGGCCGGTGACGGCTACCAGGCCGGCGTGGCGCTGGAGTCCATCGCCAAGGCGCCGACGACCGTGCACGTGGTGTTCCTGCCGCGCAGCGCGGGCGGCCACAACATGGCGCTGTGGCGGCCCCAGGTCACCACGGTCTTCCGCTGGCTGACGCTCCAGATGGGCCAGGCCCACGCCCCGGGGCACGACCGGTCGGTGGTCGGGATCGGCGGCGCCGGGACTACTCCTCGGTCACGGTCGACCGGCGGTTCCACGCACGCGGCGCTCGCCAGTGGAACCGCATCGCAAGCAGGCGCAGGACGAAGGCCGTGACGGCCGCGAGCCCGCTCGTGAACGGGGTCAGCGCGTCGTAACGGATGCACAGCACCACCATGGTGGCGCCGACGATCGCTGGGACCGCGTACAGGTCGCGGTCCCAGCGCAGCAGCGAGGGAACCTCGTTGGCGAGCACGTCACGCAGCACACCGCCGCCGACCGCGGTGGCGAGGCCGAGGGTCGCGGACGCGGTCAGGTTGAGGCCGTAGCTGTACGCCTTCGTCGTACCGCTCACACAGAACAGGCCGAGGCCGGCCGCGTCGAAGACCAGCACCGCCGCCTGGATGCGCTCCACGTGCGGGTGCAGGAAGAAGACGACGAGCGCGGCGAACAGGGGGGTCACGAAGTACCCGAGGTCCGTGAAGGCGGCCGGGGGGACGGCCCCGATGACCAGATCGCGGAACAGCCCCCCGCCCAGCGCGGTGACCTCGGCGAGTACGGCGATCCCGAAGACGTCGAAGTTCTTCCGGACGGCGAGCAGCGCGCCGGAGATCGCGAACACGAAGATGCCGATGACGTCGAGCGTGTGCTGGACGGAGGGGCTGAAGAGTTGCTGGAGCTGCACCCTGCCATTCTCACCCGTCAGGGGCCGTGAACCTTACAAAGCCAGGCCCCTGACGCGTGTGAGCTTCGGTGAGCTATTTGTCGTTCGACTCGCCCGACTTCTCGGCCGACTTGGTCGACGCGGCCGACTTGGCCGGTTCGTCCGATTCCGTGGACTCCGACGCCTCCTCCTCGGCAGCCTCCTCGGTGGCGGCTTCCTCCGCGGCGGGCTCCTCGGCCGGAGCCTCCTCCTCGGCGGCTTCCTCAGCGGCTTCCTCGGTGGCGGCGGCCTCGGCCGGAGCAACCTCCGCCGGGGCTTCCTCCTCGGTGGCCGCCTCCTCCGCCGGGGCCTCGGCCGCCGGAGCGGCGTCGGCGGCCGGAGCTTCCTCCGCCTCCGTCGCCGGCTTCTCCTCCAGGACCGCGTCCGGGACGAGTTCCGACGCCTCCTTCGCCGCCGACAGCAGGACCGTGTCCTGCGGGGCCTGGTCGGCGAAGTTCTCCGGGTGGTGGCAGGCGACCCGCTGGCCGGTCCTCAGCTCCAGGAGCTGCGGCTCGGTCGTCTTGCAGATCTGCGTCGCCTTCCAGCACCGGGTGTGGAAGCGGCAGCCCGACGGCGGGGCGATCGGCGAGGGGACGTCGCCGCGGAGCAGGATGCGCTCGCTCTTCGCGCCCCGGCGCTTCGGGTCCGGCACCGGCACCGCCGACATCAGCGCCTTGGTGTACGGGTGCATCGGCGCCTCGTACAGCGAGGTGCGGTCGGCGATTTCGACGATCTTGCCGAGGTACATGACCGCGATCCGGTCCGAGACGTGCCGGACGACGGAGAGGTCGTGCGCGATGATCACGTACGTCAGGCCGAGTTCCTGCTGGAGGTCGTCCATGAGGTTCACGACCTGCGCCTGGATCGACACGTCCAGCGCGGACACCGGCTCGTCGGCGACCACCAGCTTCGGCTTCAGGGCGAGCGCGCGGGCGATGCCGATGCGCTGGCGCTGACCGCCGGAGAACTCGTGCGGGTACCGGTTGTAGTGCTCGGGGCTCAGGCCGACCAGCTCCAGGAGGCGCTGGACCTCCTTCTTCACCCCGCCCTCGGGCTCCACGCCCTGCAGCCGGAAGGGCGCGGAGACGATGGAGCCGATGGTGTGCCGGGGGTTCAGGGAGCCGTACGGGTCCTGGAAGATCATCTGGATGTCGCGGCGCAGCGGGCGCATCTTCCCGGTGCTGAGCCGCGTGATGTCCTGACCCTCGAAGGTGATCTTGCCACCGGTCGGGTCCTGGAGACGGGTGATGACCCGGCCCATGGTCGACTTGCCGCAGCCCGACTCGCCGACGACGCCCAGGGTCTCGCCCTTGCGCACCTCGAAGTCGATGCCGTCGACCGCCTTCACGGCGCCCACCTGGCGCTGGAGGATGCCCTTCTTGATCGGGAAGTGCTTGGTCAGGTTCTCGACCTTGAGCAGCACCTCGCCATCGGCGACCTGGTTGTTCGTCGTCTCACTCACAGCTTCGGCGCAATCTCTTCGGTCCAGATCCGCTCACGGTCCTCGGCCGGGAGGTGGCAGGCGGACCAGTGCCCGGTGCTCACGATCTCCAGCTCGGGCCGCACCGTGCGGGTGACGTTCCCCTTGGGAATGTCCGCGTACGGGCAGCGCGGGTGGAAGGCGCAGCCCGAGGGGACGTTGATGAGGCTCGGCGGCTGGCCCTTGACCGGGATGAGCCGTTCGGAGGTCTCACGGTCGATGCGGGGCATGGAGCCGAGCAGGCCCCAGGTGTACGGATGCTGCGGCTTCTCGAAGACCTCGGCGGCGGAGCCGCGCTCCACGCACCGTCCGCCGTACATCACCAGGACGTCGTCGGCGATCTCGGCGACCACGCCCAGGTCGTGGGTGATCATGACGACCGCGGAGCCGAACTCCTTCTGCAGGTCGCGGATCAGGTCGAGGATCTGCGCCTGGACGGTCACGTCGAGGGCCGTGGTCGGCTCGTCCGCGATGAGCAGCTCGGGGTTGTTGACCAGTGCCATGGCGATCATGGCGCGCTGGCGCATACCGCCGGAGAACTCGTGCGGGTAGCCGTCGACGCGCTTGGCCGGCTCGGGGATGCCGACCCGGTCGAGCATCTCGATGGCCCGGGTGCGGGCCACCTTCTTGCTCACGTTGTGGTGGACCCGGTACGCCTCGACGATCTGGTCGCCGATCTTGTAGTACGGGTGCATCGCGGACAGCGGGTCCTGGAAGATCATGGACATCTCCCGGCCGCGGAGCTTGCGCACCTCGTCCGGGCTCGCGCCGACCAGTTCCTGGCCGGCCAGCCAGATCTCACCGGACATCTGCACGTTCTTGCCGCGGGCGCCGAGGCGGTGCAGGCCCATGATGGCGAGCGAGGTCACCGACTTGCCGGAGCCGGACTCGCCCACGATGGCGAGGGTCTTGCCCTTCTCCACCGAGAAGCTGAGCCCGTCGACGGACTTCACCAGACCGTCGTCGGTCGGGAAGTGCACCTTGAGGTCGCGGACCTCCAGGAAGGCTTCGGACGCCTTGCCGGCAGTGGGCTCCCCCACTGCGGCACCGGTCTTGGAGAGTTCGGTCACGAGAGCCTCACCCGCGGGTCGGCGGCGGCGTAAAGCACGTCCACCACAAGATTTGCGATCACGACGAAGAGGGCGGCGAGCAGGGTCACGCCGAGGATGGGGGGCAGGTCGTTGTCGTCGATGGCCTGCACCGCGAACTGGCCGACACCGTGGAACGAGAACACGGACTCGGTGATCACGGCACCGCCGAGCAGCAGGCCGAGGTCCATGCCGAAGACCGTGATGATCGGGGTCAGTGCCGCCCGCAGACCGTGCCGGGTGACGACGGTGCGCTCCCGCAGGCCCTTCGCGCGGGCGGTGCGGATGAAGTCCTCGCTCATCGTCTCCAGCATGCCCGAGCGGGTGAGCCGCGCGTAGATGGCGGAGTAGAGCAGGGCGAGCGAACACCACGCCGGGAAGAGGGTGTTGGCCCACTGCGCCGGGTTCTCGGTGAACGGGACGTACGTGCGGCCGAAGATCGGCCACTTGTAGGTGAAGAGCAGGATCGCCAGGTTGCCCGTGAAGAACATGGGCAGCGAGACACCGGCGAGCGCGACGCCCATGAAGGTGCGGTCGAAGACCGAGCGCGGCTTCAGCGCGGAGATGACACCGACGACGACACCCGAGAGCAGCCACAGGACGGCAGCACCGAGGGCCAGCGAGAGGGTCACCGGAAGGCGGGAGGTGAGCTGCGGCCAGACCGCTTCATGGGTCTTGAAGGAGTAGCCGAAGCAGGGTGCGTCGCAGTGCACCTTGGAGGGACCGACGTTGTAGTCGGCGCCGGCCACGATCCCCTTCACGAAGTGCCAGTACTGCGTGTAAACGGGCTGGTCGAGACCGAGGTTGTGCTTGACCGCGGCGATGTCCGCCTTCGAGGGGCTCTTGCCGATGTACTGCTGCGCCAGCTGGTCCGCCGTCTGGCCGGCGAGTCGCGGCAGCAGGAAGAAGATGGCGAAGGTGACCGCGGTGACGACCAGCAGCAGGATCACTGCTGCGAACGTCCGGCGGAGAATGTACGAGATCACGGGAGCCGGCGCTGGTGCCCGCGGGCCGCGAAGCCCGCGGGCACCAATGCCTTCACCTGCCTTCCGGGGCTGCTACTTCTTCGTGGTGCCGAGGTTGAGGTAGTCGTACTCACCGCTGAAGGCGGCCGTGGAGACCACGTTGGTGGCGTACGGCGAGCGGTACAGCAGGACCTTGAAGTAGGTCAGCGGGACGAGGACGGCGTCGTCCATCGTCTGCTTGTCGATCTGCGCGTACAGCTCGTTGCGCTTGGCGACGTCCTCGGAGGCGATCGCCGTACCGAGCAGGTCGTTGACCTTCTTGTTGTCGTACTGCGACAGGTTGGTGTTACCGGACTGGCTGATCGCCTTGCCGTTCAGGATCTGCTGCAGGAAGCCGTAGCCGGAGGGCCAGTCGGCACCCCACTGCATCATCTCCAGGCCGATGTTCTGCTTCACGGTGAACTTCGGCACACCCGCGTAGTCGGTGAAGTACTTACCCGACGGGTACTGCTTCAGGGTGGCGTTGATGCCGACCTTCTTCAGCGAGTTGATGATCGCCGTGGCGGCGTCGATCTCCTGCGGGCGGTCGGAACGCGCCGAGATGTTGGTGGAGATCGAGGACTTGCCGCAGGCCTTCAGCTGGTCCTTGGCCTTGGCGACGTCGCCCTTGCTGCCGGTGGTCGCGTAGGCGTCCGCCTTCTGGTAGCCGGTGATGTCCGGCGGCAGGACGGTGGAGGCGAGCTCACCGCGGATCGGGCCGCCCTCGGCCGTCTGCACGGAGACCTTGTCGATCGCGAACTGGACCGCCTTGCGGCAGGCCACGTTGTCGAACGGCTTCACCTTGGTGTTGATCGCCATGTAGACCAGGCGGCCACCGTAGGTGTTGTCGGTCGCGGCCTTGCCGTCGGCCGAGTTGATCAGCTGGGCCTGGGTGGAGGCCTGGACGCCGGAGCCCGCGAGGTCGACGGTGGCGTCGCCGGACTGGAGGTCCTTGTCGATCGTCTCCGGGTTGACCTTCAGGTTGACGACGATCTTGTCCGGCAGCTGCTTGCGCAGCGGGTCGGTCTTCGGGTCCCAGTTCTTGTTGCGGACGAGGACGGCCTGCTTGCCCTCTTCGTAGCTCTGGAACTGGTACGAGCCGGAGGACACGATGTGCTTGACGTAGTCGACGCCGTCGTCCTTGGCCTGCGGCACCGGAGCCGTCTGCGGCGCGGCGACCAGGTAGTCGAACTCCTGGAAGGCGCGGTTCAGGTGGAAGACGATCGTGTTGTCGTCGGGCGTCTGGATCGAGGACAGACCCTTGGCGCTCTTGTCCTTGTACGGACCCTTGTACTTGTCGCCGTCCTTCATGAACTGCTGGAAGTAGTTCGGGCCGAGCGAGAGCACGTCACGCGCGAAGTTGGAACGCTCGACGGCGTACTTGACGTCCTTCGAGGTGATCGGCGTGCCGTCCTGGTACTTCAGGCCCGTACGCAGCTTGTACGTCCAGGTCTTGCCGCCGTCGCTCGGGACGCCCTTGCTCGCGGCGAGGTCCGGGACGAGGGTGTTGCCCTTCTCGCCGGGGCCGGGGGCGAACGTCATCAGCGGGCGGGCGTACAGCCGGCTGAAGTTGTACATGTAGGCGTAGTACGTGTTGCCCGGGTCGAAGGAGTCCGGGACGTCCGACATCTCGTAGGTGACCGTGCCACCCTTCTTGTCGGACGCGTTGACGACACCGGTGGTCGCCGCGTTGGCGCCGGCTGCCTTCGGAGTGCCGTTGCCGTCCTTGTTGTCATCGGCCTTGCTGCAGCCTGCAAGCAGCAGGCTGGCGGAACCGATGGCCGCGATGGCGGCCAGCGCTGACCTTCGCATGATGGTCTGTTTCCCCTCCATGATCGGAAACTTGATGAACTCTCGGGAGCTGCCTAGCGGCTGCGGGGGTCGAGAGCGTCGCGGAGACCGTCGCCGAGCAGATTGAACGCCAGGACGGTGATGAAGATGGCGAGGCCCGGCACGATCATGTACTGGGGATCGACCTGGTAGTACGTGACGGCTTCCCGGAGCATGCCGCCCCAGGAGGCCTGCGGAGGCTGGATGCCCACGCCCAGGAAGCTCAGGGACGCCTCGAAGAGGATGTTGGTCGGGATGAGCAGCGTCGAGTAGACGATGATCGGGCCGACCAGGTTGGGCATCAGCTCCCGGAACAGGATGTACGGGCCCTTGGCGCCCAGGCCCCGGGAAGCGTCCACGAACTCGCGCTCCCTGAGGGCGAGGGTCTGGCCTCGCACGATGCGGCCCAGATAGGGCCAGTTGAAGAAGCCGATGACGAAGATCAGCACGCTCAGGTGGAGCGGCAGTCCGTTGAGGCCGAAGGCCCCGCCCTGCAGCGTCGCCGAGATGGCGATGGCGAAGAGCAGCAGCGGGAAGGCGAGGAAGATGTCCATCAGCCGGCTGATGATCGTGTCGACCCGGCCGCCGTAGTAGCCGGCGACGACACCCATGACCGCGCCGATCACGTTGGACAGGATCGTGGCGCCGAAGGCGACCACCAGCGACACCCAGGAGCCCTCCAGGACGCGGGTGGCGATGTCCCGGCCGAACTTCGGATCCACGCCCAGCGGGTGGTCCATGCTCATGCCGCCCCAGCCGCCCTTGGGCAGCGAGGTGTCGGGCACGATCAGGTCCTGGTGGAAGGCGTTGGGGTCGAGGCCGAACATGGCCTGGATGGGGCGCGAGAGGATCGCGAGGAGGATCAGCAGGATCACGATGACGCCGCCGACGACGGCGACTCTGTCCTTCTTGAACCGGGTCCAGGCGATCTGGCCCAGGGAACGACCCTCGATCTGCCCCTTACCGGCACCCTCCAGCACGGCCTCCGGCTGGGCCCCTGCTTCTGCCCCGGTGGTCTCGATCGGTGCGGTCACGGTGAGCGACCCCTCTCGCCGGTGGTGACCGGCCTGCGCCTGCCGCGGATTGCGGCTTTGTCGACTTGCCATCAGACACGGGGACCTCGGCCTCGCGTCTTGAGTGGGGAGTCTTCAGCGTGGCCACGATCACTCGCCAGAGCTGACGGCGAAAGTATGCGCAACCGTGATGCAGTGCAGGGGATTCCGTTATCCGAACAGGGGGTAACGACCGCCGAACACGGCAAAGTCGGGACACAGTGGGGGCAGAACGGCGAATTTGCACGGTTCGGCGGTGATTGGCCGCCGTTCTACGCGTATTGCGGGTCTGAGCGGCAGCCGTCAGTAGGAGCTGTGGGCGGGCGGGTAGCCGTACCCGGCAGCCGGAGCCTGCGGCGGAGCCGCCGCGTGGGCCTCACGGTCGTAGAACGGGCGGGCGTTGGCCCGCATCCACATCACGACCGGGTCGTGGTCGTCGGTCATCGCCACCGTCGACACGGGCAGCCCCTCCGGGACCGCCCCGACGGACTGCTGCATCATCCCGCGCACCGAGTCGACCGCGGCAGGCGAGGTGTCGTACACGTCCAGACCGAGGGCGAGGTACGGCTCCCCGAGCGCGGGCTGCACCCAGGCGCGGCGCAGCGAGCGGAGCGCCGGGGTGCGGTGGGCGTTCTGCGCGAGCAGCGCGTAGAACTGCGGGATCTCGATGCCGGGTTCCGACAGCCGCAGCGGGCCGGCGGGCTGGCGGTCCAGACCGGTGGCGATGCGGCGCAGGTCCGGCCAGGGGATGCCGACGCCACCGCCCTGGGCGTGCGGGTTGAGCCACAGCCCGTAGTGGTCGGGATAGAGCGTGCGGGCCACGTCAAGCGCGTCGACCACCTCGTACGAGCGGTTCCAGCCGCTGGCCGAGAGTTCCTGGGCGGAGGTGACGCAGGGGGCGTAGTGGAAGCCGCCGACCTCCATGTCGCCGTACTGGGCGTCCGGGGAGCCGGCCTGGCCGTGCCACAGGAGCATCCAGATCTGGCCGGAGGAGGGGGCGGCGAGGGCGCGCAGCAGTGCCTCGTAGGCGTCGTAGCGCCCGGGGGTGACCTGGCGCAGCGCCTGCGTCAAGCTCCCGCTGGGGGTCGCGCTCACCTGTCGTACCGGCCCTTCTGTGGTGTGCCCTGCGTTCGGAGACAGCTTAAGCGCCCAGGAGCTCGGGGCCTCGGGTTCGCGGGCCCCGCTCCCCTTTCTCAGTTGCCGTGCTCGTAGAAGGGGCGGACGTTCGCCTTCAGCCAGTCGCCCACCGGGTCTTCCGCCACGTCCAGGAGGACGAGGTTGACCGGCCACTGGACCGGGACCTTGCCGAGGGCTCGGCCCAGGGCTTCCAGGGGGCGGGTTCGCAGGTCGCCCTCCCACTGGGAGAGTTCCACGCCGACGAACATCACCGGGTCGCCCGTCTCGATGGCGGCCAGGCAGCGGCGGGCGGTGCGGACCACGCCCGTCCCGGCGAACTCGGCGCAGGCGGCCGAGAGGAAGTCGACCGGGTCGTCCTGCCAGTCGGGCTCAAAAAGGCGGACCCGGCCGCCGGTGCTGGGGCCGTCGAGCGGGGTGCGGCCCCCGCGGCAGAGTTCGGCCACCGCCTCCGGCGGGAGCGGGACACCCACCATGCCGCCGGGGTTGACGGCGATCCCCGCCTGCGGGGGCAGGCCGCGGGCGAACTCGACGGACGGGGCGATGGTGTACGACATGTGTGCGCCGACCGCCTGGCGGAGCTGTTCCTCGGAGCTGAACACCGGGACGAAGACCTGGCCGTCGAGCTCCAGCGTGGGCAGGTCCAGCGGGCCGGTGTCCGGGCCGCCGCCGTTGGGCAGCGGGACCCAGACGAAGCTGCGGCCCAGCACCTCGAGGATCCGGCCGGCCGCCGCGGGCACGCCGAGGGAGGCCGACAGCACCTCCTCCAGCTCGTTGCCGGGCCAGCCGCCGTGCGGCTGGGGGTGGGGGTGCGCCTGTGCCGGGAAGTCCGCGGGAATGTCCGCCGGGAAGTCCATCTGCCTACCGCCTGCTGGGAACCACTGCTGTGGCCCACAGGCTATCGGGTGCCTGTGACAGACCCTCACCCTGTGAACAGGATCCGCTCCAGGGCGTCCGCCGCGTCCCGGTCCAGCAGGAGCGCCGAGTCGCAGCCGCCGGGCAGTTCGCCGCGCTCCACCGCCCGCAGCAGCCGGGCCGTCGTACGGCGGTGGCGGCTGAAGGCGTACCGGGAGACACCCCGGCCGCGCTCGTGCTGGCCCGCGCGGGCCGTGTCCGGGGTGACGTCGAGGAGGAGCAGGTGCAGGGTGCCGCCGCGGCGGCGGGCGGCGCGGGCCAGCCAGCCCCGTACCCAGGGCTGGGTGCCGCAGTCGTGCACGACGACTCCCTCGCCGGTCCGCAGGGCGTGGCGCAGGGCGGCGAAGTGGGCGAGGCGGACCAGGGGGCGGTAGAGGGCGTAGGGCAGGACGCGGGGCAGGCGGGCGGCCCAGCGCGCGCGGGCGTCCTGGGAGTCGACGCGGCGGCCGGGGACCGCGCGGTGCATCAGGGTGGACTTGCCGCTGCCGGGCAGGCCGGTGAGCACGACCAGGTCGCGGGGGCCGAAGCGCAGGGTCCGCGGGCTGTGGCCGCCGCGCTCGCGCAGGTCGCGCACGACCGGGGCGGGGCGCTCGGCAGGGCGCCCCACGGCGCGGGCGGCACGGCGCTCGCGGGCCGGGGCGGAGGGCTGCCGCGGCACCGCGATGCCGCTGGTGGTGGCGTATGCCGACGTCCTGTTCACCGTGATCGTCCTCCCCTGTGGGCGCGGAGATCCCCCTGCCCGGTCTTCCTGCCCTTCGTATGTAAAGAAAAAGTAATGCGCGGTGTCCGGCGGTTCGGTGCGCGTACGGCCACAGGTCGGTTACAGATGGGGCCTGACGGTCGGGGGCCGGGCGTGCAATGATGTGCCCGCCAACTGCATACCGGCCGCTTGAATCCGCGCGGGAGAGTCCCCAGCAGTCGTCTCGCTGGGGCGCCGAAGGAGCAAGTCCCTCCCTTGAATCTCTCAGGCCCCGTTACCGCGCGGGCGAGGCACATCTGAAAAGCGGGCCGCTGTGACAGTGGCTCCACCCAAGGTGCAAGCCCTGATCGTCCCTGTGGCGGTTGCGGCGAACCTCTCAGGTTCCGATGACAGATGGGGAGGAACGACCTCGCCCGTCATGCCCTGGGAGACAACCGACCGATGAGCAGCACCGAACTCCGTCACACCGCGCTGGATGCCCTGCATCGCTCGCTCGGTGCGACGATGACCGACTTCGCCGGCTGGGACATGCCCCTGCGCTACGGCTCCGAGCGCGACGAGCACGTGGCCGTGCGGACCAAGGCCGGTCTCTTCGACCTCTCGCACATGGGCGAGATCACCGTGACCGGTGCCGAGGCCGCGGCCCTCCTGAACTTCGCCCTGGTCGGCAACATCGCCTCCGTCGGCGTCGGCCGCGCCCGCTACACCATGATCTGCCAGGCCGACGGCGGCATCCTGGACGACCTGATCGTCTACCGGCTCGCCGACACCGAGTACATGGTCGTGGCCAACGCCTCCAACGCCCAGGTCGTGCTGGACGCGCTGACCGAGCGCTCCGAGGGCTTCGACGCCGAGGTGCGCGACGACCGGGACGCGTACGCCCTGATCGCGGTCCAGGGTCCGGAGTCCCCCGGCATCCTGAAGTCGCTCACGGACGCCGACCTGGACGGTCTGAAGTACTACGCGGGCCTGCCCGGCACGGTCGCCGGCGTCCCCGCGCTGATCGCGCGCACCGGCTACACCGGCGAGGACGGCTTCGAGCTGTTCGTGAAGCCGGAGCACGCCGTGGAGCTGTGGCAGGCGCTGACCAAGGCGGGCGAGGGCGTCGGCCTGGTGCCGTGCGGCCTGTCCTGCCGGGACACGCTGCGCCTGGAGGCGGGCATGCCGCTGTACGGGCACGAGCTGACCACCTCGCTGACCCCCTTCGACGCCGGGCTCGGCCGTGTGGTCAAGTTCGAGAAGGAGGGCGACTTCGTGGGCCGCGAGGCGCTCACCGAGGCCGCCGCGCGCGCCGAGCAGAACCCGCCGCGCGTGCTGGTGGGCCTGATCGCCGAGGGCCGCCGGGTGCCGCGCGCCGGGTACGCCGTCGTCGCCGGCGGCGAGGTGATCGGCGAGGTCACCTCGGGCGCCCCCTCCCCCACCCTGGGCAAGCCGATCGCGATGGCCTACGTCGACGCGGCGCACGCGGCGCCGGGCACCGAGGGTGTCGGCGTGGACATCCGGGGCAGCCACGAGCCGTACGAGGTCGTGGCGCTGCCTTTCTACAAGCGGCAGAAGTAGACGAAGTAGACACTGGGCGCGGTCCGTCCGCGCGGTCCGTCCACGCGGCCTGTCCCCGTGACGTGACACTGCGCACATTTCGCCTGCTCAACGACGGTTCCGGCCGTCCCCCACTCATCAGCACACTCCCGCGTACAGGAGAATTCAGACCATGAGCAACCCCCAGCAGCTGCGTTACAGCAAGGAGCACGAGTGGCTGTCGGCCGCCGAGGACGGCGTGTCGACGGTCGGCATCACGGAGCACGCGGCCAACGCGCTCGGCGATGTCGTTTTCGTCCAGCTCCCGGAGGTCGGCGACACCGTGACCGCGGGCGAGTCCTGCGGCGAGCTTGAGTCGACCAAGTCCGTCAGCGACCTGTACGCGCCGGTCACCGGCGAGGTCACCGAGATCAACCAGGACGTCGTGGACGACCCGTCGCTGGTGAACTCCGCCCCCTTCGAGGGCGGCTGGCTGTTCAAGGTGCGGATCACGGACGAGCCGGCCGACCTGCTCTCCGCCGACGAGTACACCGCCTTCACCGCCGGCTGAGGAGTCGTAGCCGTATGACTGTCCTGAACACGCCTCTGCACGAGCTGGACCCGGAGATCGCCGCCGCGGTCGACGCCGAGCTGAACCGCCAGCAGTCCACGCTGGAGATGATCGCCTCCGAGAACTTCGCGCCGCTCGCGGTGATGGAGGCGCAGGGCTCGGTGCTGACCAACAAGTACGCGGAGGGCTACCCGGGCCGCCGCTACTACGGCGGCTGCGAGCACGTCGACGTCGCCGAGCAGATCGCCATCGACCGGATCAAGGAGCTGTTCGGCGCCGAGTACGCCAACGTGCAGCCCCACTCCGGCGCCTCCGCCAACCAGGCGGCGCTGTTCGCGCTGGCCCAGCCCGGGGACACCATCCTCGGCCTGGACCTGGCGCACGGCGGCCACCTGACCCACGGCATGCGTCTGAACTTCTCCGGCAAGCAGTTCAACGTGGTCGCGTACCACGTGGACGTCGAGACCGGCCTGGTCGACATGGCCGAGGTCGAGCGGCTCGCCAAGGAGCACCGCCCCAAGGTGATCATCGCGGGCTGGTCGGCGTACCCGCGCCAGCTGGACTTCGCCGAGTTCCGCCGGATCGCGGACGAGGTCGAGGCCTACCTGTGGGTCGACATGGCGCACTTCGCGGGCCTGGTCGCGGCGGGTCTGCACCCGAACCCGGTCGAGCACGCGGACGTGGTGACCTCCACCACGCACAAGACGCTCGGCGGTCCGCGCGGCGGCATCATCCTCGCCAAGAAGGACTTCGCGAAGAAGCTGAACTCGTCCGTCTTCCCGGGCTTCCAGGGCGGTCCCCTGGAGCACGTGATCGCGGCCAAGGCGGTCTCCTTCAAGGTCGCCGCCTCAGAGGACTTCAAGGAGCGCCAGCGCCGTACGGTGGAGGGCGCGCGGATCCTCGCCGAGCGCCTGACGGCGGCGGACGCCCGTGAGGCCGGCGTGAACGTCCTCTCCGGCGGCACGGACGTGCACCTGATCCTGGTCGACCTGCGCGAGTCCGAGCTGGACGGCCAGCAGGCCGAGGACCGCCTCCACGAGGTCGGCATCACGGTCAACCGCAACGCCGTCCCGAACGACCCGCGTCCCCCGATGGTCACCTCGGGCCTGCGGATCGGTACGCCCGCCCTCGCGACCCGCGGCTTCACGGCCGAGGACTTCGCCGAGGTCGCGGACGTGATCGCCGAGGCGCTCAAGCCGTCGTACGACGCGGAGAGCCTGAAGGCGCGCGTGAAGGCGCTCGCCGACAAGCACCCGCTGTACCCGGTTCTGAACAAGTAAGACACCTTTTGCGGGACACCGCGCACACTGGAAGAACACGTGTCCGGTTGCGCGGTGCCCCGCGCTCCCTCTCGCAGCGACCCTGCGCCCCCTGCACCACCCCCGTATTGAGGAGTCCCCGTGGCCATCTCGGTCTTCGACCTGTTCTCGATCGGCATCGGCCCGTCCAGCTCCCACACGGTCGGCCCGATGCGCGCGGCCGGGATGTTCGCCCGCCGGCTGCGCAACGAGGACCTGCTCGGCTCGGTCGCGTCCCTGCGCTGCGAGCTGTACGGCTCGCTCGGCGCGACCGGTCACGGCCACGGCACCCCGAAGGCGGTGCTGCTCGGCCTGGAGGGCGCCTCGCCGCGCACGGTGGACGTGGAGACGGCGGACGAGCGGGTGGAGGCGATCAAGGCGGCGGGCCGCCTGAAGGTGCTCGGCGAGCACGAGATCCCGTTCTCCTTCGACGACGACCTGATACTGCACCGCCGCAAGGCGCTGCCGTACCACGCGAACGGCATGACGATCTGGGCGTACGACGCCTCGGGCGGGGAGCTGCTGTCGAAGACGTACTACTCGGTCGGCGGCGGCTTCGTCGTGGACGAGGACGCGGTCGGCGAGGACCGCATCAAGCTGGACGACACGGTCCTGAAGTACCCCTTCCGCACCGGCGACGAGCTGCTCCGCCTGACGAAGGAGACGGGCCTGTCGATCTCCTCCCTGATGCTGGAGAACGAGCGGGCCTGGCGCACCGAGGAGGAGATCCGCGAGGGCCTGCTGGACATCTGGCAGGTGATGCGGGCCTGCGTCTCGCGCGGCATGTCCCGCGAGGGCATCCTGCCGGGCGGCCTGAAGGTGCGCCGCCGCGCCGCGGTCTCGGCCCGCCAGCTGCGCGCCGAGGGCGACCCGCTGGCGCACGCGATGGAGTGGATCACGCTCTACGCGATGGCCGTGAACGAGGAGAACGCGGCGGGCGGCCGGGTGGTCACGGCCCCCACGAACGGCGCGGCCGGCATCATCCCGGCGGTCCTGCACTACTACATCAACTTCGTCCCCGGCGCCGACGAGGACGGCGTGGTCCGCTTCCTCCTCGCGGCGGGCGCGATCGGCATGCTCTTCAAGGAGAACGCCTCGATCTCCGGCGCCGAGGTCGGCTGCCAGGGCGAGGTCGGCTCCGCCTGCTCCATGGCGGCGGGCGCCCTCGCCGAGGTCCTCGGCGGCTCCCCCGAGCAGGTCGAGAACGCGGCCGAGATCGGCATGGAACACAACCTGGGCCTCACCTGCGACCCCGTCGGCGGCCTCGTCCAGATCCCCTGCATCGAGCGCAACGGCATGGCCGCGGTGAAGGCGGTCACGGCGGCCAAGATGGCCATGCGCGGCGACGGCTCCCACAAGGTCTCCCTGGACAAGGTCATCAAGACCATGAAGGACACCGGCGCGGACATGTCCGTGAAGTACAAGGAGACGGCCCGCGGCGGCCTCGCGGTGAACATCATCGAGTGCTGACGGAACAGGCCCTGACCAGCGCGTTCGCAACTTTCCGTACTGTCAGGGCCTTCCCTGCTTATGGGGCGCGAAGTCCCTGGAGAGTCCAGACGCTTTTTGCCCGGCGCGGATTCCATCGCCGACGCCCGCACAGCAGCGAGAGCAGAGCCCTCCACTCCTGAATAACAAGAGTTTTGTTAAAATGGTCTCATGGCCACCTCTTCCGACCCCATCCCCGGCGAAGGTCCCGTCCGCCCAGTCTCCGTCTCCCTCCACGAAGGCACCATCGCCGCCCTCAAGGCGCGCACCGGCAAGCGCGGCATGTCCGCCTACGTCGAAGCCCTCATCCAGCGCCAACTGGAGCGCGACCGGCTGCGTGAACTCATCGAAGACGCGGAGACCGAGCACGGCCCGGTGGACCAGGCAGCGGTCGACGCCAAGCGGTCACTCCTGCGTGGCGACACGGCCGGCTCGGGGGACGCCGCGTGAGCGGCACCCTCGTCCTGGACTGCGAGGGCTTGTCCAAACTCGTACGGCGCACACCCGAACTCACCGAATGGCTGGCCGCGGCCGAGGCCGAGGACATCCGCGTCGTCACCAGCTCCGTCACCCTCGTCGAAGCTCGCGATCCCAGGACCAATCAGGCCCGCTTTGATCACGCCGTCTCCCGCGTGAACATCATCCCGCCCACCGAGGCCATCGCCCGCCATGCCAGCAAACTCCTCGCCGCAGCCGGGCTGCACGGCCACAAGTACGCCCTTGACGCCATCGTGGCCGCCACCGCACTCGCCTCACCCGCCCCCGTGACCGTCCTGACCTCGGACCCCGAAGACCTCCGCATGCTGTGCAGCACCGGCACCCGGGTAATCAAGATTTGAGCCAGTGCGCTCCACCACTCACTGCGCTTGGGCAGCACCTCTTGCTGGTCGACCGTCGCGCACCGCAAGTAGACCTCTCAGCGGTTCCAGGGCTCTCTCGTCGGGACGGGCTTCTTCGAGTGCCTTGAGCAGGGCACGTCGGGCTTCCGGGCCGCCCTCCCCGTAGAGGTACCGGGCGATCGCCCGGAAGTGGTCACGCGCCAGATTGTGATCCGGGATGGGAAGCAGCCGGTCCGAATTCATGAGTTGCTGCATATCCCGCACGATGCCCTCGCGGAATGCGTGGCTTCCCATGTCCTGGAAGGCCTCCAATGCTTTCGCTGGTTCGGCTTCGGCAAACGTGGGATCGGAAGGGAGGTCAACGCCGGCCAGGATGGCAACGACCTCGTCGAGGTTCACTGGAGTCCACGTCGCCGCAAGACAGTTGGCCCGTGCCGACACCAGCGCGGCTCGCAGGTTCAGGCGAGTGGGAAAGTCGGCCGCCAGAGCCCTCACACGGTCGACCGCCTCCGGAGTGCCACGGCGGCTCAGCGTCCCGGGCAGCGCCTCGCGCCAGTCCAGTGCCTCCATCTCGGGAGCGATCGCGTACACCCCGAGGGGCCGGGCTGGTGGTGCCGACGGCGGCGAAGCCGGCTGCGGCCAGCGCGGCTGCTGAGGCATGGTCCCAGGCATTCGGCAGCAACAACGGCGCGCCGGGGTGGTGGTGCAGGTCGCGGAAGGCGATGGCGGCGGAGGGGGCGGCTGTGCTCATACCTGCTCCTCGGGGTCGGCAGCGGCGCCGAGGCGGCCGACGGCCCCGGCGTAGTAGTCCAGCGAGTTGGCGACGTGCGCGGCGAGCAGTCGGAAGGACCAGCCCTGGCCGGGCGAGCGGTCCAACTGCTCGTCGCTCAGCGCCCCGAGGCGGTCGGACCAGATCCTGCCGAGCCGGACCAGGCGGCTGCGCGCCTCGTCGAGGTCCTCCGTGGTGAACGGCGCGAGGTCGGCCGGGGTGGTGGTCGCCGAGGCGTGCCAGTGGTCCGGCTGCGGTTCCTGACCCGCCAGGCGGGCCTCCAACTCGGCGAGGTGATCCACCAGATGGTCGGCGACCCGGCGGATCGCCTTGTGCGGGGTGTAGACGCGGTCGTCCACCGCCATCGGTCGCCCGTCCCAGGCGGTCCAGGTCGCGGCGAGGTCCAGCACCCGTGCGACCGCCTCGGTGACCTGCGCGGCCGGGTCGTCCCGCTCCAGCAGCCCGGCGGCGAGCGCCAGTGCCTGGGCCCGGCCCGGACACCGGTGCGGCCCCGCGCCGAAGGCGAGAGGGGACGGATCGTCGTGGGAGCCGGTGTCCGGATCGGGCTGGTCGCTGCCGGTGACCGCGTCCTGCTGTGAGGCGGCCACGTCGACGAGGACCACCTCCCCGGCCCGGAGGTCCATCGTCCGCACGCGCACGTCGGCGAGTGCCCGTCGGCGCAGCGCGGTCACCGGCGGGTCCTGCCGCAGCACCTCGGCGAGGAGGGCGTCCGCGCCACCTGGTGGGAGCCCGTCCGGCGCGGCCCGGCGGGCGTGCTCGACCAACCGGGCGGTTGCGTCGCACGCCTGCACCAACAGCCCGATCCGCTGCGCGGCGGACTCCAGGTCCTCCACGCCGTCGTCCTGGGCGGTCCGGGCGAGCAAGGACGCGACGGCCTCGTCGGCGGTCTTCGCCTGCGTGGGCGTCAGGTCGCTGCCGAAGTACCCGGCGGAGACGGTCATGACTGCGTCGGCCACCGCGGCCGGGCCCGGCAGGCCCAGCTCCTCGGCCAGGATGCGGACGACCGTGTGCCGCTCGTCCGCGCCGACCGCCGAGCCGGCAGCCGCCCAGCGCAGTTCGCGCGGGTCCAGGCGCGCAAGCTCCGCCATCGCGTGGGCGCGCCGACGCGCGTGTGCGCGCGCATCGCCGGTGAAGCGGGCGACAGTGGCGCGCAGCCAGGCCAGGGAGCCGTCGGGCGCGTCCGCCGCGTCGGTGACGGGTTCGGGGACCAGCTGCGGCTGGTCGAGCACCGCGCGGGCATCGGCGTACGCGGTGACACGGGACGAGCGGGCGGGCGGGTCGGAGAGCGTCATGCGGCCCACGCTAGGTGCGGGAGAGTTCGGCGGGCGCCGAACCGTGGCCGGGGCATGATGGCCGCATGTCCGCGCAACCTCTGGCCCGGCTGGCCGGGCTCCTGGCCGACCCCACCCGGGCCGCGATCTGCCTCGCGCTGCTGGACGGCCGCGCCTGGACGGCGGGTGAACTGGCCCATCACGTGGGCGTCGTGGCATCGACCGCGAGCGAGCAGCTGTCCCGGCTGGTCGCCGGAGGACTGCTGGCCGAGGAACGCCAGGGACGGCACCGCTACCTGCGCCTGGCCGGGCCCGCCACCGCCGCGCTGGTCGAGGACATGGCTGCGTTCGCGGCGGAGTCGGACACCGCGCCCGCACCTGCGCCGCGCAACCTGCGCGACAGCGTCCGCCGCAGCGCGGAGGCGCGCGCTCGGACCTGCTACGACCACCTCGCCGGCCGCCTCGGCGTCGCCCTTGCCGACGCCCTGCTGGCACGCGGCGTCGTCACGAAGGACACAGGTCTGGCCGTGACGGCACCAGGCCGCGCATGGCTGGCCGGCATCGGCATCGACGTGGACAAGATGCGCCGCGGCTCCCGTCCGCTGGTCCGCAGCTGCCTCGACTGGACCGAACGCCGCCCCCACCTCGCCGGCGTCCTCGGCGCAGCGCTACGCGCGCACGCGATGGACACGGGCTGGCTCGAACCCATCGGCACCGGCCGCGCCCTCCAGGTAACCCCGCCCGGCGCCGACGCCCTTCACAGCCTGTTCGGCATCACCCTCGACTGAGCGCGGCTCAGACCGGCCCGCCAGGCCGTGGCCGGACCGCAGCCCTGAGCATGATGACCATATTTAGGCACATCAGATGATTCAGGGGCTATGTCGCATTAGTGGACATCCTCGGCGACGCATACGCGGGAGGAGCGCCGAGAGGTGATACGAACGACGGAAGAGCCCCCTGGCCACAGACCGGCCGACAGCAGGAGGAGCCCGATCCCCATGCTCAGATGGCCTGCCATGGCGTGGACCAACCGCATTCTCCCCGGCAGTTCCGCCCATCGTCGCACCAGGCTGCTGCTGTGGGGAGCCATGGCGGTCATGGCCCTACTCCTCACGGGACTGGGCTGGATCGTCGCCACAGGCCTGCTGGTTCGCGACGAACTCGCCGAGGTCCGAGGCGAGTTGACAACACTTCGCAGCTCGTTGACGGCGGCCCCCGGGACAGACTCGGGGGCAGGGCACAGTGCGAGCCGCAGCGAACTCGCCCGACATGCCGCTCGCTCCGTGGCGGAACGGGCCGCACGCGCGCACTGGCTCACCACCGGACCGGCGTGGTACCTGGCAGCGCATCTGCCTGCCATCGGCGGCCCCTTCCACACCGTACGCGGGACAACCGACGCGCTGGACCGGCTGGCCGGAAAGGCGCTGCCCGCCGTGGTACGCACCGTCGGCCGCCTCAAAGCCGACGCCGGCGGCAGCCATGTCAACCTCTCGGAACTACGCAGGGCCGCACCGGACCTCGAGCATGCGGCACATGAGGTGGCCATGGCCCGGGCGGAGGTGGACGGGCTGCCGCAGCGGACCTGGCTGTCCGCCGTGGACCGGGCCCGAGGCCAATTCCTCGGCGGGCTGGACCGCATGGCGCCCGCCATGGACAACGCCGCTGCCGGCGCCCGCCTGCTGCCTCCGATGCTGGGTGAGGACGGCCGGCGCCGTTACCTCCTGGTGTTTCAGAACCCCGCGGAGGCACGCGCCACCGGCGGAATGCCCGGTGCTTACGCCGTGCTGACGGCCGACAGGGGCCGGCTGGCACTGCCGGAGTTCGGACGGGACACCGACATGGCGACCGCCCGGCCGGACATCAACCTGGGTTCCGAGTTCGCGGCCATGTACGCGCAGCACGATTCTTTGCACACCTGGCCGAACTCCAACATGAGCCCCCACTTTCCCTATGCCGCGCGCATCTGGTCCGCCGCATGGCACATCAAGAGCGGGGAGCGTGTCGACGGTGTGCTGTCGTTGGATCCGGGTGCGCTCGCCAGACTGCTGGCGGTCGTCGGGCCGACGCGGACGGCCGAGGGCACACTCGTCACCGCGGAGAACGTGGTGGATCTCACCGAGCGGGCCAACTACGCGATGTATCCCGATCCCGTCAGGCGCAAGGCCTTCCTGCTGGACGTGGCCCGCGCCGCTGCCGGGCGGATGCTGGCCGCCGCCGGCGATCCCCAGCGGCGGCCCGCCCTGCTTCAGGGTCTGTACAAGGTGCTGAGCAGCGGACAGATGACCGCATGGAGCGTCCATGCGCAGGAGGAACAGGAGTTGGCGGCGCACCCGGTCGGTGGCATCGTGCCGCAGGGGCCCGAGCCCTACGCCGGACTGGTGCTCAACAACGCCGCCGGCACCAAGCTGGACTACTACCTCGACCGCGCGCTGGACTGGTCCTCCGATCGCTGCACCGCCGCCGGCCGCAAGGTCACCGTCAAGGCGGTCCTCACGAACCGCGCGCCGTCCACAGGCCTCCCCGCTTACGTCACCGACCGGCTGGACAAGCCCGCTCACGCGATTCGCGAGGGTGACAATCAGCTGCTGGTCTCCTACTTCGCGACCGCAGGGACGCGACTGGTCGGGGCGACCCTGGACGGGAGGCCCGCCCTCGCGGCCCCGGGCATCGAGCGAGGACACCCGGTGTACACGCTCAAGATCGAGGTCCCCGCCGGCAAGACCCGGACGGTGACGCTGAACCTGCTGGAGCCCGTGTCCGATCGAACGCCCACGGTCCTGCGCCAACCGCTGACCCGCCCGCTGCGGGTGACGGTGCGCCCCGGGACGGGGTGTCGGGACATGACACGTAGAGCTCACCGGGTGGCGTGAGGAGCAGGACTCTGCGAGTTACGCGCTATGCGCCGATTGCATCAGTATGGTCCCTTTCCGGATACGTTCGGTGATCCATTTACCTTTCCTCGCCTTTCAACCCAGACAGGGAGGGCCCATGTGCGGTGTAGCAGGCATGGTGTCAACGGCGTCACCCGATCCGGCAGCCGTCAAGGAGATGTGCGACCTACTCGCCCATCGCGGCCCGGACGGTGAGGGCTTCTACACCGATGACCACGTCGCCCTCGGCATGCGACGGCTGGCCATCATCGACGTCGAAGGGGGAGACCAACCGGTCTTCAACGAAAACCGCGGCGTGGTCGCGGTTTTCAACGGAGAGATCTACAACTACCCGGATCTTCGCAGAGAACTGCTCAGCCGCGGTCACACCTTCCACACGAACGGCGACAGCGAATGCATCGTCCACCTGTATGAGGAGTACGGCGAAGACCTGGCCCGCCATCTCCGCGGCATGTTCGCTCTCGCCGTCTGGGACACGGGCAGACAACGGCTGCTGCTGGCCCGCGACCGCGTCGGCAAGAAACCGTTGTACTACCGGGAAACCGCCGGTTCGCTTGCCTTCGCCTCCGAACTCAAGGCGTTGAGCACCGTCGCCGGCAGTCGCCGCGAAGTCGATCCGGAGGCCCTCCACCACTACTTGACCTACCAGTACGTGCCGGCACCCTGGTCGATCCTCCGCGGTGTCCGCAAGCTGCCACCCGGCTGCCTGCTCACCTGGCAGGGCGGCCAGGTACAGGTACGCCGCTACTGGACGCTCGACTTCTCCCCGGCCGCGGTCGCCGACGAACAGGAGGCGGCCGAACGAACCCGGGAGCTTCTGCTCGAGGCGACACGAATTCGCATGATGTCGGAACGGCCGCTGGGAGCCTTTCTCTCCGGTGGCGTCGACTCCTCCGCCGTCGTGGCAGCCATGGCGCGGACTTCCGGAAAGCCGGTGAAGACATTTGCCATCGGTTTCGAGGATGCCCGGTTCGACGAGCGGGCGCACGCCCGGGTCGTGGCACAGCAGTACGGCACCGATCACCACGAATTCGTCGTGGACGCCTCGGCGTTGGACATCCTGCCCACGCTCGCATGGTATTTCGACGAGCCGTTCGCCGATTCCTCCGCCATTCCCTCTTTCTACGTGGCCAAACTGAGCCGCCAGCACGTGACGGTGGCCCTGAACGGCGATGGCGGTGACGAGTCGTTCGGTGGTTACACGCGCTATGCCCGCGCGGCGCACATGGAACGGTTCCGGGTTCACCGAGCCGCACACCCGGCCCTCAGGCACCTGGGCCGAACCCTCCTCGCGTCCGGTGCGGCCGGTTCACGCCGGCGGCGGGCCGGCCTTGCCCTGACCATGCTGGGCGAGACGTCGCAGCGTCGCTACGCCCGGATGATGTCGTACTTCATGCCGGAGCAGAAGCAGGACCTCTACACGGAGCAACTGCGCGAGGCGACGTCCGGAAGCGACAGCTACGACCTGTTGGAGCAGGCCTTCCGCGCATCGCATGCGGTCAGCCGGATCAACCAGCTGATGGATGTCGACGTGAACAGCTACCTTCCCGGTGACCTCCTGGTGAAGGTGGACATCACCACCATGGCCAACTCCCTGGAGGCCCGGTCGCCGTTCCTGGACCATCACCTCATGGAGTGGGCGGCACGGCTTCCCGCGGAGCTGAAGGTGCGGGGCGGCACCACCAAGTACCTGCTGAAGAAGGCGCTGGAGGACTGGCTCCCCCGCGAGGTGCTGTACCGGCCCAAACAGGGATTCGGGGTTCCGATGGCTCAGTGGCTGCGTACGGATCTCAAGGACGTGGCATGGGACGTGCTGACCGACCGGACGGCGGTGGACCGGGGGTTCTTCCGGCCTGACGCGGTCAGAACCATGCTCGTGGAACACGAGGCCGGAGCAAATCACGCGCGACGGATCTGGGCACTGATGCAGTTCGAACTCTGGCATCGCAGGTTCGTCGACCAGCCCCGGTCCGAGCTTCCCCGGCAGATGTCCGGAGTCGACGAGGCGGCCCGATGAGCCCTCTCGGGTCGGCCACGAGACGGCTCTCGACCGTGGTGATCGGCCGGGTGGGGCTGCTGGCCGCGGGGCCGGTCGCCGTGTACCTGGCGCTGTTCCACGGCGCCGCGGCCGCCGCCGCGGCAGTGGCGATCTGTTTCGCCGTCGTGGTCTGGCCGCGGCCGGACGTGGCGCTGCTGATGCTGCTCGCGCTGGTGCCGGCAGCAGCAGCCGTCGATCCCGGCGGTGCGGTGCTGAAGATGGTCCTGGGCGCCGTAGCACCGCTGCTGTTCCGGATCGTGTTGAACGGCGTGTGGCCGCGCCTGGACCTGGTGCTGATCGTGCTCATGGCTGCCGCGGTCACGGTGAGTTGTCTGCTGCCGGAGGAGCATCTCCCCGTCGAGCGGCCGTGGACATCATGGACTCTCCTGCTGGTGGGGCTCTGCCTGCTCGCGACCTCGATCCTGGCACCTCCCGATCCCCGGCGCATCGCGCAGGTCGTGGCCGGGTCGGGGGCGGGGGTCGCCGGATACCTCCTCGTGCGCGGGCAGTACGCCTCCGACCGTCTGATCGGTCTGGGCCTGAATCCGAATTACCTGGGTGCCGCTCTCGCGCTCTCCCTCGTCGCCATGGTCGGGCTGGCACGGTTCGGCCGCTGCTGGCCGTGGCTTGCGCCGGCTGCCGTCTGTGCCTTCGCGCTCCTGCAAACGCGGTCCCGAGGGGCTTTGGTGATGGCTGCGGCGGGTTTGGCCTGTGTTCTTCTCGCCCGCCGTCGACTGCGGTACAAGCTTCTGATCGCGCTTGCGATCGTAACTGCGGTGATCGCGCTACCGGGAACCATGGACTCGGTGGAGGGCAACCTGCTGGGCGGCAGGACCTCGACCGAGCTCACCGCCAACACCGAGGTGCGCAAGGAGGCGGCCGTGCTGGCCATGCGGGTGGCACTCGACCATCCGTTGCGCGGCATCGGGTACACGATGTTCCCCGAATACGCGCGGGCGTCCCTGGGGGTCTTCATCAACACCCACAACGACTACCTGAGGCTGGCGGCCGAGGCCGGACTGGTGACTCTCGCCCTCCTGGTGGCTCTGCTGTGGCTCGGCCTCACCCGCCGCTACACGGCTGATCACGCCCTTCTCCAGGCAATGTGCGTGTCGTATGCGGCCGGTTTGCTCTTCGCCAACGCCCTTACGGACCTGGTGATTTCCACGCCCTTCTGGATCTCGCTGGGCTGTCTGCTGGCCCGGGCGGGACGCCGGAAGGCAGATCCCGCAACCCTCCCCGTCCCGACGTAAGGAAAGTCGAATGACCAACTGCGAGACCGAGATCAGCCAAGGCCGGCGCTTCGCGTTCGGCCGGAACTGGCTCCGATTCGGGCAACTGATCGACGAAGAACGCATCGCCGGCGCCAGGGAGTCGCTCGAGGCGGCTCTCGGCGCCACCGATCTGACCGGACGTACCTTTCTGGACATCGGCTGCGGAAGCGGACTCTTCTCCCTGGCAGCCCTGCGCATGGGTGCGCGGGTGCGGTCGTTCGACTACGACCCCGACTCGGTGCGGGCGGCGGAGAAACTGCGCCAGGAATGCGCACCGGACAGTGACTGGAGCATCCAGTGCGCTTCCGTCCTCGACGCGAAGTTCGTACAGCGGCTGGACCAGGCCGACATCGTCTACTCGTGGGGCGTCCTGCACCACACCGGCGATCTCTGGGCCGCGATGGAGGCGGCATGCGGCCTCGTCGCTCCTGGTGGAACGCTGTACGTGTCGATCTACAACGACCAGGGGCCGGAGAGCCGGGTCTGGATGTCGGTAAAGCGGCACTACAACACCTCGGGGGCGGTGGCGCGCGGCCTGCTGCTGACCGGCAGCCAGCTCTACCTCAGGAGGAACTACCCGCTGCGTGCCGCAATCAGGCTGGCCAAGCGCGCCCGGGGCGCCTCGGACGGGACTGTCCCCCGGCCCAGGGGCATGTCACGCAAGCACGACCTTGTCGACTGGGTGGGAGGCTACCCCTTCGAGGTCGCCGCGCCCGAGGAAGTGTTCTCCTTCTGCCGCGAACGTGGCTTTGAACTGCGCCACCTGAAGACCTGTCGAGGGGGGATCGGCTGTAACGAGTTCGTGTTCACCCGCGAGTCCGTAACCGGCGGATGAGCCTCGATCGGTCGTGGGCGGGCAGGGCAGTCGCATGGATCAGGTGACCATGCGCTGCCCGGTCGCCGTCCACAGGCCGGCGAAGTCGTCGTACACAGTCATGACGCCCCGCCGATGCGCAGTACTTTGAAGCGGCGTTTCACTTCCATCGTGAAGCGTGTCGTCTCGGCGCTCGTCGGGAGCAGACATGTCCAGCCGAGTCCGCTCCTCCGGCTGAAATACACGACCTGGATGACGACCAGCGTCCCGTACGCCACGGTGGAGGCGATCGCACAGCCGACCGCACCCCAGACGGGAATCAGTACGGCGTTCACCCCCACGTTCATGACGAGAGCGGCCAGCGAGGGAAGCACGACGACACGCGAGGACCGCTGTCGCAGCAGAAACGTGGACAGCGGCTTGGCTGCCGACAGCAGGAGGACTCCAGGGACCAGCCAGGCGACGAGCGTGGCCGTGTCCTCGTACGCGTGGCCGTACAGGGGGGTGATCAGAGCCGACACCGCGGTCACTGTCGTCACCGCCGACGCGACGCCCAGCAGCACCATGAACCGGATGATCCGCACCGTGACCAGCGCGGAGCCGCTCACATCGCCGTCGAACTGGAGAGAGAGCGTGACCTGCGCGAACACATCAATGGCCAGTCGGCTCAGGTCAGCCAGGGTCACCGCGAGTGTGTAGATCCCGACCTCGCGCGGGCCACGCAGAGCGTTGAGCAGGAAGACGTCCGACCGGAGCAGCAGGTACGCGGCCGCGGAACCGGCGTGGAGCCTCAGGCCCTTGGCGCAGGTCGCGATGGCGAGACGCAGGTCCGGCCGTCCGAGGGTGACCCCTCTCGCAGAGATCAGCACCGCCAAGGAGGCGGCCATCGAGAGGACCCACGCGACCACCACCATCCGGACGGTGAGGCGTCCCGTCACCCCGAGGACGACCAGGCACAGGCACTGGGCGACCGCGCCCGCCAGCATGGCGCGTCCCGCCGCGCCCGTACGTTCACGCAGGATGCTGATGTTGGTCCCGTAATACACGCTCATGCCCAGAGGCACGCCCACACAGGCCGTTGCCAGGAGCCACGTGTCCGGGACGTTGGCCCTGCCCTGGAACATCAGGTCGAGCCCGATCGCCACGGCAGCCGCAGCGGTACCGAGGAAGAGCCCGAGCGGAACGCTGTTCGTATCGAGGGAGGACCGTTGCCCCTCCTGCGACCACATTGCTGTCTGCGCCTGATCGACGGACAGATGGCCCAGCGTCATCGCGGCCGTGGCGACCGTGACGGCCATGTAGTAGGTGCCGCGCCCCTCGGGGGGCAGCACCCTGGCCACGACGATGCTGGCGAGAACACCCATGGCGAGCGTGCCTGCGCGGGCCACCAGCATCCAGGCGAATTGCGGTCTGCGGTCAGCCACTGTGTTGGGAGACCTCCCGGACGGCGAACAGCCCGGCGGGGGCTGATCGGAAAGCGTGCGGTGCCACGGTTCGAAGCGGGCCGGCTCTGCCGGGCCGGGTCGCTCGCCCCCCTACGCCGTCGACCGGCCCACCAGGAGTCGCTGGTAGAGAGCGAGGTACCGGTCCACCATGACCTCGGCCGTAAGGTTGACCATGGCCCACTCGCGTGCCTTCTTCCCGAGGGAAGCCGCGGTTTCCGGGTCGCGGAGCACTTGTCGCAACCCCTCGGCGAGGGCGGCCGGGTCCGCGGGGGGAACCAGCACACCGCGTCCGTCGAGGAGTTCCGGGGTACCGCCCACCGTTGTGGCCACCACCGGACGGCCGGCTGCCATGGCCTCCATGATGGCGTTGCTGGCCCCCTCGAACAGCGACGGCAGGACGAAAGCGTCGGCCCGAGCCAGGAAACGGGGCACGTCGGTACGGGCCCCGAGGAATCGGACGTCGATGTCCAGGTCGTCGGCCAGCTGCTCCAGCCTGGAGCGCTCGGGACCGTCGCCGATGAGGACGAGGGTGCACGGGTCGCCTGTGCGCCGCAGCGCCGCACAGGCTTCCAGAAGGTGTCGATGCCCCTTGTGGACGCCGAGGTTGGCGACGCACAACACCACGGGCAGTGATGTGGCGACCTCGGCGGGTTCGGCGGCCTCGAACTCTCTCGGCCGCATTCCGTTGGGGATGACGGAGATCTTGGCCGCCGGTACCCCTTCGTCGCACCGGACCTCGTCGGCGATCGCCGTCGCGTTGGCGACCACGGAGTCCGTCCATCGTGTGGCGACCCGCTCCAGCAAGAGCGCCAAGGGGTTGCCCTTCTTGTAGTAACCGAGACTTCGCCGCCCCGCCACCAGTACCGGCACACGTGCCAGCCGCGCCGCAGGAGTGGCCATCAGGTGGGCATGCGGCAGGAACGCCTGGACAACCTGCGGCCTTTCTTTGCGCAGGAAGGCAACAAAGCGAACGAAGGCGCGGACATTGCCGAGGAGTGATTTCAACCGCAGGGGCCGACGCCGGAACCCGAGTCCTACCACGGACACGCCGGAGTCCCTGAGTTCCTCCTCGCGCGGCCCCTTGTCGAAAAATACCAGCAACTGGGTGCGGATGCCTCGTCTGCTCAACCCACGGGCGAGCATAACGAGTTGTTTCTCCGCACCACCGAGACCGAGCTGCCCGATCAATAGGACGATGTGAGAGGGAAGTTGAACCGTACGGGTGTCCTCGGCGGTCACAGCCTGAGCTGCTGGTGTTTCGTCAGTCAATGGCATGTGCGGCACACCCGTTATTCCCGTGAATCGTGTACGTGCTGCCATAGCATATGCGGCACATTACTCGAAGCTGCGGTTTTGGCGGCTGCACGTCCGCGTGTCACCTTTCTGATGAAAGGAAAGCCCGTATGAATAATGGACCCATCGTCTGGGGGGTCCGCTGCTTCTACAAGCTGATTGCGCAGCGGCTGGACTGGCGTATGCCGGGCGTGCGCACCCTACGTGCCTGGTGCGCGCAGAAGATCTGCGAGGACGTGCGGGGGCCGGTCGTGATCCACGCCCGAGTCAGCCTGCCGCCGTCCCTGCGACTGGGACGACACGCCGTGATCGGGCAGGGAACCCGGATTCTCGGACTGGGCCGCGTATCCCTGGGCGCCTATGTGAACATGGGGCCGGAATGCCTCTTCATCACGGGGGACCACCCCGTTCCCAAAGCCGGAGAGCACTTCCGTGATCTGGCTTCGGTGCATAAGGACATCGTCGTGGAAGAAGACGTCTTCATCGGCGCCCGGGTGACTGTCCTGCCGGGAGTGACCATCGGTCGGGGCTCTGCCGTCGGGGCCGGAAGCGTCGTGACGAAGGATGTGCCGGCCGAGACCGTCGTGGCGGGGAATCCAGCCAGGGTCATCCGTGCCCGCACGAAGTGAGCGGACGTCTGTCGACTGAGGGGCGACGGCGCCGGACCTGAGGCCCGGCGCCGTCGCCCCTCGGTCATCACTGCTGCGCGGCCCGAGTGCCTGTGGCCGACGACAGCGTGGTGCCCTTCCCTGTTTCCTGTGCTTGTTGCCGTACGTGTTCACGAGATTGCGGCACCGTGCCGCGGGCGCCGCCGGCCACCGACGCCCCGGCCGGGACGTCGGCATACGGAGAAGCCTTCGCGCCGGAGGGAACTGCGAGCAGCAGTCGCACGGCGCCGACGCCCACCGCGCAGGCGGCGACGAGCGCGATGCCGGGAGCGAGCACCCCATGAGTCACCAGCATCGCCGTCAGGCAGCCCGCCACCGCGAAGACGCTGAGGCACCAGGCGACCTGCGGCACCGTCATGCCCAGGCGACGCAAGCGGTGGGCGACATGGTCTGTCCCACCCTGCATCAGGGGCCTCGACTCCAGGTAACGGGACAGCATCACCAGCGTGGTGTCCACTGTCGGGACAAGGGTGGCGAGCAGCAGGCCGACAGGGCCGGAAAGGCCCACGACGTCCTGGTGGACCACCACCGTCGTCGAGGCCAGCGTGAAGCCGAGGAAGAGCGAGCCCGCGTCGCCGAGGAAGATCCGTGCCGGATGCCTGTTGTGGAAGAGGAAACCGAGACCCGCCCCGGCAAGGGCCGCCATCACCGCTCCCAGGCCCTCCGCGCCGCCGGTCAGGGCGGTCAGGCAGAGGAATCCGCCGAGGACGACACACAGGGACGACGCCGCGCCGTCCATGTTGTCCAGCAGATTGAACGCATTCGTCACGAAAACGATCCACACGACGGCGATCACCACGTCGACCGTGCCACCGAAGACGGTGGGATGTCCCCCTGCCAGCACCACCACCGAGGCCGCCGCTGTCTCGACGCACAGCCGAAGCCGCGGGCTGAGCTGGCGCAGATCGTCGATCAGCCCGAGGACGCACATGAGAGCCGCGCTGCCCAGCAGTACGCCGAGATCCGAGTCGAAGTCGTCCCCGGCGAACGCCGCGGCCGTGCCCACGGCAAGGGTGGCGACCGCAACGGCGACACCCCCGAGATAAGGCGTTGGCCTGGTGTGCGCCTTGCGGGCGCTGGGCTGGTCGGTGATACCACGGCGCAGGGCCAGGCGCCTCAGTGGCTCCGTCAGCAGCAGGCCCAGCAGCAGGGCGACGGCGGCCGCGCCCGCCGTCGCCACTCCGGTGCTCACGCCGGTCACCGCCCCGCCAGAGCGGTCCCGGCGACTGGCTGGCGGGTCGGGGGGAGACGTTGCTCCGGGGTGCCCGGCACACGATCCAACTGGTTGCCGCACCGTCCGGCACGGGCGTCCGCGATCGCATCGCTGATGATGTCGGTGAGGGTGTGCCGAGGGCGCCAACCCGTCAGGGCGCGGAGCTTCGTCGTGTCGGGGACCCGTCGCTCCATGTCCTCGAAGCCTGGTCCGTACGCCTCGTCGTACGACACATGCTCCACCTTCGAGGCGCTTTCGGCCTGAGTGATGACCTGCTCGGCGAGCTCGCGGATGCTGATCTCACCGTCCGCGCCGATATTGAAGGTCTCTCCCACCGACTTCGGGTTCTCCAGCAGGAGCAGCAGTGCCGCGACGGCGTCGGCGACATGGAGGAAGCAGCGCCTCTGGCGGCCGTCCGCATGGACCGTCAGGGGTTCGCCGTCCACGGCCTGCATGGCGAAGCGCGGGATGACCATGCCGTACGCCGGACTCTGGCGGGGCCCCACGGTGTTGAAGAACCGGACGACGGTCGACCTCAGTCCTCGCTCCTGGTGGTAGAGGCAGGCCATGATCTCGTCCACCGCCTTGGCCGTGCTGTACGACCACCGGGCCACGGAGGGGCTCCCCAGGATGCGGTCGGAGGTCTCGCTGAGCGGCCCGGACGAGTTCTTTCCGTAGATTTCCGACGTGCTGGCGAGCAGAATTCTACGATTGTGCCGCTGCGCGGACTCGATGACGTTCTCGGTGCCTTTCGTGTTCGTGATGAACGACCTCAATGGCTGCTCGACGATGAGTTTGACCCCAACGGCCGCAGCCAAATGGACGACGATGTCGCACTCTTGCACCAGCTCGTCGACGAGCGGCGCATCCAGGACGGAGCCATGGCGGAATCGGAGGCGTGGGTTCGATCCGTCCTGGGGGAGGTTTTCCTTCCGTCCGGTGGTGAGGTCGTCGAGGACCACCACACTGTGTCCGTCGGCCAACAACGCGTCCACGAGATGGGAGCCGATGAAACCGGCTCCACCGGTGACAAGGAAACGCGAACTTCGATCCATGTGGGGCTTCACTCCGGTTCGGGGGGCGTAGGAATTCCGCGGGGCTCAACGGCTGAGCCAACGTTCACCTATGCGATGAATAGCGGATATTGAAACCTCGTCAGGTGAGGTTGGCCCTCGGCGCGCCTGCCGGTTACGGAATCAGGGTGATACCCGCAAAACACATCACGCAGGTTCTTACCTTAGCGACGCCGCACGTGCGCCAATGGGGATGGCATATGCCATTCCCCCCGAGTACCTGAGGTGATGAGGGTGCAGCAGAGACGCGATGCCGACAGGGGCAAGCTGATCGTCGTGGGCCTGGGCTACGTAGGTCTTCCCCTGGCCATGCGAGGTGTCGAAGCGGGATATACGGTCGTCGGCGTCGACACGGACGAGTTGCGTGTCAAGCGCCTGGATGCGTGCGACTCGTACATCGAAGGTGTCGGCAACGCGCGCCTCATGGCCGCTGTGAGCAGCGGCCGCTTCCGCCCCACCACCGAGTACGGGCAGACCGACGGATTCGACGTCTGCGTCATCACCGTGCCGACGCCCCTGCGCGAAGGCGTACCCGATCTGAGTTTCGTGGAGTGTGCCGGACGGAGTATCGCCCCGCATCTCACCTCCGGCGCCACCGTCATCCTGGAGTCCACCACGTATCCGGGGACGACCGAGAGCCTGCTGCGTCCGCTGCTGGAGGCGGGCAGCGGACTGAAGGCGGGCGGTGACTTCCACCTCGGCTACAGCCCCGAGCGCATCGACCCCGGGAACCCCGACTGGCACCTGGAGAACACGCCCAAGGTGATCTCCGGGATCGACGCGGCGTCAATGCGCAGCATCGAGCGTTTCTACGGCGACATCGTGGAGCACACCGTGCCGGTGAGTTCCTGCCGCACCGCCGAGCTGACCAAGCTGCTGGAGAACACCTACCGTCATGTCAACATCGCTCTGGTCAACGAGATGGCCATGGTGGCAAGGCAGTTGGGGGCCGACATCTGGGAGGCCGTCGAGGCCGCCGGTACCAAGCCTTTCGGGTTCATGCCGTTCAGGCCCGGTCCGGGCGTGGGCGGACACTGTCTGCCCGTGGACCCCTCCTATCTGTCCTGGCAGGTCAAGAGGGTGCTGAAGCAGGACCTCCGGTTCATCACCCTGGCGAACGAGATCAACGACCAGATGCCTGAGCACGTCGTCCGGCGGATCACCCGCGGGCTGAACGAACGCGGCAAGTCGGTGAAGGGCTCACGGGTACTGCAACTCGGCTTGGCCTACAAGAAGAACACCGGCGACATCCGCGAGTCGCCTGCTCTCGTACTCGCCCAGTCACTGCTCAAGCTCGGCGCCCGGCTGGTCGTGGCGGAGCCGCACACCGACTCCTACCTCGTTCCCCCGGACATCACCCGGGTGGAACTCACCGAGGCGGAGATCCGGGCGGCCGACGCGGTCGTCGTGGTGACCGACCACGATGCTTTCGACTACACGCTCGTCGAGGAGGCCGCGGGCTACGTGCTCGACACGCGCAACCGCTGCCGAGGGGAGCGCGTCGAGATCCTCTGACGGTCTCGGCGCCGAGACTGGGCGCGCACCACAGCCCGGCGGCTCCTGGTGTGATCACGCGTGAAGGTGCCTGACTGTCACGGAAGTTGCCGGGAT
>NZ_JBSFVT010000023.1:0-102894 GCF_053592455.1 Streptomyces sp. NPDC002676
ATGCGACCGCGGCTCGCGCCGCTGGTATCACCGGCTGCTTCCACCACTTCGAGCTGGTCGAAGTGTTACTCGACGACGGCTACCTGGGCCTGAGCCGTGACCATCCCGGCCAGGCACTCACCCCGCCCAGAAAGCCCCGGCCCGGAGCACTGCCCGGCAGGGTCGAACAGTGGGAACGCGATCGGCACGATCACTCATCCGACCGCATCACTGTCGAGCACGCCCTGGCCGATCACAAACGCTGGAAGCAACTGATGCGCTGGACCCACCGACGTGATCGCCTGCCCGAGACCTACCGAGCCATCGCCGGCCTCGTCTCCGACCGCACCGTCATGACCTGAAAAGGACCGCGAGTAGGGCGAACACGCCTCACCCGCTATCACGCACCAACTCGTAAGAGGATTCGCGGCTGTACTTGCTTGCTCAGACATCATGTTTCATGACGTTGCGCGGTCCTCTCACGCTCGGCTAGTGCGGCACGGTACAGCTGAACGATCTCAGCATCTGAGAGCTGCGCGGCAGCACCGTGGCCTCCCGCCTCACGGCTGAGCCATTGGACTCTCTCCAGTAGTTCAGTGCCGGGTGTGCCCCGTCGCCAGGCCACAATGTGGTGGTTCTGGCTGCGTGGTAGGCGAACAGGTAGGTGCTCGAACTGTCGGGCGCGCAGGATCTCGGTGATATGCGTGAGAGCTTTCCCTCGCAAGCTCCGGTGCTTCCCGATGCGGCGGAGTTCTTCCATCGAGAAGATCCCGAGCTCGCTGCGGCCTGCAAACGTTTCGATGATGCGCACGGCCTCGGAAGTGGCAGGCAGGCGTTCAACTGCGGTTGTCATCATCCCCCCTTGGACATGGCAGCACGGGGGCAGCCTAGGGTGCGGCCGGCGTGGGCGCATGGCGAATGCCAGAGTGATCTGCGGCGAGCCGGTCAACGATTGGCTGCCCGGTGACCTCCCATTGCAGCAGCTGACCAGGGCGAATGCCCCAAGATCCTGTCCACAAATAGTCCACAGACCCCGTCCTAGGGCCGCTCAGCGCTGCATACGCCTGCACATACGCGAAGACCCCGACCGCAGCGTTTCCGCTGGTGACGGGGTCTTTGGGCACCTCATACTGGGTGCCCCCGGCAGGATTCGAACCTGCGCACACGGCTCCGGAGGCCGTTGCTCTATCCCCTGAGCTACGGGGGCGTGTCGGGCGCTTTGCTTCTTGCTTGCGGCGACGGGTAGAACCCTAGCAGGTCTCGCGGGGTGATCAGGAACGGGTTTCCTCGGCGCAGTGGGGGAGGGTCCCCTGTACGGGGTGGAAGTGGGGAAAACCCGGACGCGGTGGCCGGTCCGGACCTACTCTCGAGTTGTGCCAGGCGCGTCGGGTCGGGTGCTTGTTGTGGACGACAACAAGGTCATCCGGCAGCTGATCAGGGTCAACCTTGAGCTGGAGGGGCTCGAGGTCGTGACCGCAGCCGATGGTGCCGAGTGTCTGGACGTGGTGCATCAGGTGCGGCCCGATGTCGTGACCCTCGATGTCGTCATGCCCCGTCTCGACGGGCTGCGGACCGCCGCTCGGCTCCGTGCCGACCCCCGTACGCACGACCTGCCCCTCGCCATCATCAGCGCCTGTACGCAGTACGAGGTCGAGACCGGTCTCGATGTCGGCGTCGACGCCTTCCTCGCCAAGCCCTTCGAACCCGCGGAACTCGTTCGTCTCGTCAAGCACTTGATCGGGAAGAAGAGCGGGGATGTTGCCAGTGGTGGCGGCGGTGGCAGCGGTGGTAGCGGTGGCAGCGGCAGTGGTGAGGACGAGGGGGGTGGTGAGGACAGTGGGGACGGTGACGACGGAGGCCTCGCCGATGAGGTTCCCGATGGCGTCTCTTTTGGCGGGTAGCTGATCGGGCGGGGGCTCCCGTTGTCGTTTGTTCCTCCCGTTGTCCTCTTCCCCCTCCAGTTCCCCTTCCAGCACTTGAAACCGCCTCGCATACCCACCCCCCTCCTCCCCTACGCTTGTCCCGTGACCCCCGTCGAGCTTTCCCGCGTCGTGCTGCACGCAGTGCGTCGTGCCGTCGAGGGCGGGCAGCTCAGCGTGGCCGTGCCCGAGCGGGTCGTCGTGACCGAGCCGGGGCCCGGAGGGTGCGGGGACTTCGCGACCAACATCGCGCTGCAGCTCGCCCGGCCGGCCGGGCAGCCGCCGCTGCGGGTGGCCGAGATCCTGCGGCCCCATCTCGTCGGCACCGATGGCATCCGGGACGTCGTCGTCACCGGGCCGGGGTTCCTCAACATCCGTCTCGCCGAGCAGGCCCAGGCCGGCCATGTCGCCGCCCTCGTCCGGGAGATCCACGCCCGCGGTGGCTCGTACGGGCACGGAGACGGTCTCGCCGGGCAGGTCGTCGCGCTCCGCGTGCCGTACGAGGTCCGGGCCGAGGTCGTCGCCGACGCCGTCGTACGGATCGTCGCCACGCAGGGCGGGCGGGCCACCGTCGAGCACGGCGAGCCCGTGAATCTGCGGCCCGTCCCCGCGCCGGAGGACCCCGCCCCGCTCGGAGCCGACGCCGCCCAGTGGGCCCTGCTGCATCCCGCCCCGCACGACCGGCCCCGGATCACCGCCGACCATCTCGTGCAGCGGGAGAGCAATCCGCTGTTCCGGGTGCGGTACGCCCACGCCCGCGTCCGGTCCCTCGGCCGCAACGCCGCCCGCCTCGGCTTCTCCGCCGACCCCGGCGTCGTCCCCGCCATCGGTACTTCCCACCCCCTCACGACCGCCCTGGCCGCCCACCCCCGCGTCCTCGCCCTGGCCGCCACCCACCGGGCCCCGGACCGGCTCGCCCGGCATCTCGTGATCGTCGCTGATGCCGTGCTGCCCCTGCTGGCCACCGTGCTGCCGCGCGGCGACGAGAAACCCTCGGCCGCCCACCGCGCCCGGCTCGCGCTCGCCGAAGCCGCCGGGACGGTGCTGGCCGGCGGCCTGTCCCTGCTCGGTATCGACGCACCCGAACACCTCTGAGGGCCCAGCGCAGATGAGTCCCGGAGAGATACAGAGAGTCTGAGAGTCACGTCATGAGCCGTTCCGCGCACCCCGCCGGGCCCCGTCACGCCGACGTCCTCCCCGAAGGGCACTACGCCGCCCCGCCCGCCGACCTCAACGCCCTCGACCCCAAGGTGTGGGCCCAGACCGTCGGCCGGAACGACGACGGTGTCCTCACCGTCGGCGGGATCCCGGCGACTCGGCTCGCCGAGGAGTTCGGCACCCCGGCCTACATCCTCGACGAGGCCGACTTCCGCGCCCGCGCGCGGGCGTGGCGTACCGCCTTCGGTGCCGACGCCGACGTGTTCTACGCCGGCAAGGCCTTCCTCTCCCGCGCCGTCGTGCGCTGGCTGAACGAGGAGGGGCTCAACGTGGACGTGTGCTCCGGCGGTGAGCTGGCCACCGCCCTGTCCGCCGGTATGCCCGCCGAGCGCATCGCCTTCCACGGCAACAACAAGTCCGTCGCGGAGATCACCCGGGCCGTCGAGGCCGGTGTCGGGCGGATCGTGCTCGACTCCTTCCAGGAGATCGTGCGGGTCGCGCACATCGCGCAGTCCCTGGGCGTGCGGCAGAAGGTGCAGATCCGGGTCACCGTCGGCGTGGAGGCGCACACGCACGAGTTCATCGCCACCGCCCATGAAGACCAGAAGTTCGGCATTCCGCTCGCCGGGGGGCAGGCCGCGGAGGCCGTGCGGCGGGCGCTCCAGCTCGACGGGCTCGAACTGATCGGCATTCACAGCCACATCGGGTCGCAGATCTTCGACACCTCCGGGTTCGAGGTCGCCGCCCACCGGGTCGTCGGGCTGCTCAAGGACATCCGGGACGAGCACGGCGTCGAGCTGCCCGAGATCGACCTCGGCGGCGGGCTCGGCATCGCCTACACCAGCAACGACGATCCGCGTGAGCCGCACGAGATCGCCAAGGCGCTGACCGAGATCGTCACGCGTGAGTGCGAGGTCGCCAGGCTGCGGACTCCGCGCATCTCCGTCGAGCCGGGGCGCGCCATCGTCGGTCCCACGGCGTTCACCCTGTACGAGGTCGGCACCGTGAAGCCGCTCGACGGGCTGCGCACCTATGTCTCCGTCGACGGCGGCATGTCGGACAACATCCGCACCGCGCTCTACGACGCCGAGTACAGCGTCGCCCTCGTGTCGCGGACCTCCAGCGCCGAGCCGATGCTCGCCCGTGTCGTCGGCAAGCACTGCGAGAGCGGGGACATCGTGGTCAAGGACGCGTTCCTGCCCGCCGACCTGGCGCCGGGCGACCTCATCGCCGTACCCGCCACCGGCGCCTACTGCCGGTCCATGGCCAGCAACTACAACCACGTCCTCCGGCCGCCCGTCGTCGCGGTGCGGGAGGGAGAAGCCCGGGTGATCGTCCGGCGTGAGACGGAGGAGGACCTCCTGCGTCTCGACGTCGGGTGAACAGCCCGATGAACAGCCGGGTGAACAGTCCGACGAATAGCCGGATGAACAGCCCGATGAACAGCCGGGTGAACAGCCGGGTGAACAGCCGGGTGAACAGCCGGAAGAGGAGCCGGAAGATCTGCGGATTTTCCGTCTCGGCTGAATGAAATAGACGTCTCACGATCCGGACGAAGGGTAGAAACTCCCGTCCGGTGAGTGAGACTGGTCCAACCGTAGACGGTATGAGGAAACGAGGTCGGATGATGCGTACGCGTCCGCTGAAGGTGGCGCTGCTGGGCTGTGGAGTGGTCGGCTCAGAGGTGGCGCGCATCATGACGACGCACGCCGACGATCTCGCCGCCAGGATCGGGGCCCCCGTCGAGCTGGCCGGGGTCGCCGTACGACGGCCCTCCAAGGTGCGTGAGGGCATTCCGGCCGAGCTGGTGACCACCGACGCCACCGCCCTCGTCAAACGTGGGGACATCGATGTGGTGGTCGAGGTCATCGGGGGCATCGAGCCCGCCCGCGGCCTCATCACCACCGCCTTCGAGCACGGGGCGTCCGTCGTCTCCGCGAACAAGGCCCTGCTCGCCCAGGACGGGGCCGCCCTGCACGCCGCCGCCGAGGAGCACGGCAAGGACCTCTACTACGAGGCCGCCGTCGCCGGTGCCATCCCGCTGATCCGGCCGCTGCGCGAGTCCCTCGCCGGTGACAAGGTCAACCGGGTGCTCGGCATCGTCAACGGCACCACCAACTTCATCCTCGACAAGATGGACTCCACGGGGGCGGGCTACCAGGAGGCCCTCGACGAGGCCACCGCCCTCGGGTACGCCGAGGCCGACCCGACCGCCGACGTCGAGGGCTTCGACGCCGCCGCCAAGGCCGCCATCCTCGCCGGCATCGCCTTCCACACGCGCGTCCGCCTGGACGACGTCTACCGCGAGGGCATGACCGAGGTCACCTCCGCCGACTTCCGCTCGGCGAAGGAGATGGGCTGCACCATCAAGCTGCTCGCCATCTGCGAGCGGGCCGAGGACGGCGCCTCCGTCACCGCGCGCGTGCACCCGGCCATGATTCCGCTCACCCATCCGCTCGCCTCCGTGCGCGGCGCGTACAACGCCGTCTTCGTCGAGTCGGACGCGGCCGGGCAGCTGATGTTCTACGGCCCCGGCGCCGGCGGTGCCCCGACCGCCTCCGCCGTCCTCGGCGACCTCGTCGCCGTGTGCCGCAACCTGCTGAGCGGCTCGACCGGGCCGGGCGAGTCGGCGTACGCCGACCTGACCGTCTCGCCGATGGGCGAGGTCGTCACGCGCTACCACATCAGCCTCGACGTGGCGGACAAGCCGGGTGTGCTCGCCCAGGTCGCCACCGTCTTCGCGGAGCACGGCGTGTCGATCGACACTGTTCGCCAGCAGGGCAAGGACGGCGAGGCCTCTCTCGTCGTCGTCACCCACCGCGCGTCCGACGCCTCCCTGTCCGGGACCGTCGAGGCGCTGCGCAAGCTCGACACCGTGCGGGGTGTCGCCAGCATCATGCGGGTTGAAGGAGAGTAAGCAGCAATGACCCACCAATGGCGCGGAATCATCGAGGAGTACCGGGACCGACTGCCGGTATCCGCCACTACGCCGGTCGTGACGCTTCGCGAGGGTGGTACGCCCCTCGTGCCCGCGCAGGTGCTCTCCGAGCGCACGGGCTGCGAGGTCCACCTGAAGGTGGAGGGCGCCAACCCCACCGGTTCCTTCAAGGACCGGGGCATGACCATGGCCATCAGCAAGGCCAAGGAGGAGGGGGCGAAGGCCGTCATCTGCGCCTCCACCGGCAACACCTCCGCCTCCGCCGCCGCGTACGCGGTGCGGGCGGGCATGGTCTCGGCCGTGCTCGTGCCGCAGGGCAAGATCGCGCTCGGCAAGATGGGCCAGGCCCTCGTGCACGGCGCGAAGATCCTCCAGGTCGACGGCAACTTCGACGACTGCTTGACGCTCGCTCGAGCCCTGAGTGAGAACTACCCGGTGGCGCTGGTCAATTCGGTCAACCCGGTGCGCATCGAGGGCCAGAAGACGGCCGCCTTCGAGATCGTGGACATGCTCGGGGACGCGCCCGACATCCACGTCCTGCCGGTGGGCAACGCGGGCAACATCACCGCCTACTGGAAGGGCTACAAGGAGTACGCCGCCGACGGCATCTCCGCGAAGACCCCTCGGATGTGGGGTTTCCAGGCCTCCGGCAGTGCACCGATCGTGCGCGGCGAGGTCGTCAAGGACCCGTCGACCATCGCCACCGCCATCCGCATCGGCAACCCTGCCTCCTGGCAGTACGCGCTGGCCGCGCGGGACGAGTCCGGCGGCGCCATCGACGAGGTGACGGACCGTGAGATCCTGCGCGCCTACCGGCTGTTGGCCGCGCGGGAGGGCGTCTTCGTGGAGCCCGCCTCCGCCGCCTCCGTGGCCGGTCTGCTCAAGGCCGCCGAGCAGGGCAAGGTCGACCCGGGGCAGCGCATCGTGTGCACCGTCACCGGCAACGGCCTGAAGGACCCCGACTGGGCCGTCGCCGGCGCCCCGCAGCCGGTCACCGTCCCGGTCGACGCGGCCACCGCGGCCGAGCGCCTCGGCCTGGCCTGAGCGCAGGCTCCAGTGCCGGGCCGAGTACCGGCCTGAGCAGGGGCAAACCCGTGGCGAGGGGCACAGGGGGCTTACGACACGCATCGTGCGCCTCCTGTGCGCCCTATGTCGCCACAGAACCTTCCTTCGATAGGCTGTACTGAACCCGCCCACCGCATATGCCCTGCGTGTGGCACGGGGCCGCGTCGTCTCCGCGGCCCGACGGGTCTTCGTACGTCATCGAATGTCATCATCGAATGTCCATGTCATCGAATGCCTCCTGAGTGACCACCGAATCCATCGAGCGTCATTCGAGCGCCATTCGAGCCACGCAGCTCAAGGAGAGTCTTCGAGCGATGGCCGGTCCAGCCTTCCGCGCCGCCGCCGTCCGGGTGCGCGTTCCCGCCACCAGCGCCAATCTCGGCCCGGGTTTTGACGCCCTGGGCCTCGCGCTGGGTCTGTACGACGACGTCGTCGTCCGGGTGGCCGACTCCGGGCTGCACATCGACATCGCGGGTGAGGGCAGCGAGACCCTCCCGCGCGACGAGAGCCACCTTCTCGTCCGCTCCGCCCGCACCGCCTTCGATCTGCTGGGCGGACAGCCCCGAGGCCTGGAAATCGTCTGTGCCAACCGCATTCCGCACGGGCGGGGCCTGGGTTCCTCCTCCGCTGCCATCTGCGCCGGAATCGTCGCCGCCCGCGCGGTGACCATAGGTGGCGAGGCCAGGCTCGACGACGCTGCCCTGCTGGAACTGGCCACCGAGATCGAGGGTCATCCGGACAACGTCGCGGCGTGTCTGCTCGGCGGGTTCACCCTGTCCTGGATGGAGGCCGGCGCCGCCCGGGCGATCAGGATGGAGCCCAACGATTCCATCGTTCCGGTGGTTTTCGTCCCCGGAAAGCCGGTACTGACGGAGACCGCCCGCGGTCTGCTGCCGCGCACCGTGCCGCACGTCGACGCCGCCGCCAACGCGGGCCGGGCCGCCCTGCTCGTCGAGGCCCTCACCCGGCGCCCCGAACTGCTGCTGCCCGCCACCGAGGACCGCCTCCACCAGGAGTACCGCGCCCCGGCCATGCCGGAGAGCGCCGCGCTGGTGGAACGGCTGCGCGCCGACGGCATCCCGGCTGTCATCTCCGGCGCCGGCCCCACCGTGATGGCCCTGGCCGACGCGGGCACCGCCGCCAAGGTGGAGGCCCTGGCCGGCACCGGCTGGGCCGCCAACCGGCTCAGCCTCGACACCCAGGGCGCGAGCGTGCTGCCGCTCGCGGCCTCCGGTGTGGACTGACCGCGGACGGTTGCCGGATATTGGAGAGGGGGAATGTTTGTTGGATCCGGTAGTGTTAACCTCAAGTCTGCACCCGACCTGACCACGGCGAGGTGCTTCGTGTCCCCGTCCGGGACAGACATTCTTCCGGGAGCCTCCCAAGCCACTCCGTGTTCCGTGCGCCGTACCTGGGCAGTACGACGTATGCGGACACTGAGCGGGCCGCGCAAGCTCCGGAATCGGTGCGACCACGCCACGTGACACCGGGTGCCACGGCCCGCGGAAGCGCCATCACCAGCAAATTTCTCTTCCGCCGCGTTGGCGGACCACCGCCCCGGCACGGTTCACCGAAGACAGGACCGTAGCCGGACAGCACAACCGGTCGCCGAGCCAGACAGGCCGACGTCCGCTCCAGGGAAGGACCCTTCGTGAGCGACACCACCGATCTGATGGGCGCACGTGTCGAGGAGACCGCTGCCGCGCCCGCCACGGACGCCTCCGCGCCTGCCACCGGTGCCGGCTCCCGGCGGCGCCGCGGTACCGGCCTCGAGGGCATGGTGCTGGCCGAGCTGCAGCAGGTCGCCTCGGGCCTCGGCATCAGGGGCACCGCGCGGATGCGCAAGAGCCAGCTGATCGAGGTCATCAAGGAGGCCCAGGCCGGTGGGGGCGCCGCCCCCAAGGCCGAGGCCGCCACCGAGACCAAGCCCAAGCGCCGGGCCACCTCCAAGGCCCGTACGGGTGAGACCGCCGACGGCGAGAAGAAGGCCGAGGCTCCGGCCGAGAAGGCCGTGGCCCAGCAGCAGATCGAGATCCCCGGCCAGCCCGCCAGCGACGACGCCCCCACCGAGCGCCGCCGTCGCCGTGCCACCGCCGAGGCCGGCAGCCCCGCCGCGACCGGCACCGAGACCGTCGTGGCCGAGGCGAAGGCCGAGCCCAAGGCCGAGACGCCCGCGCAGCCGCAGGGCGAGGCCGGTGACGGCGAGGGCCGTGGCCGCCGCGACCGCCGGGAGCGCGGGCGTGACCGCGACCGCCGCGGCAAGGGCGAGGAGCAGCAGGGCCAGGGCGGCCAGCAGCGCCAGCAGCAGGGCCAGCAGGGCGGCCGTCAGGACCGCCAGCAGGACGAGGACGACTTCGAGGGCGGCCGTCGGGGCCGTCGGGGCCGCTACCGCGACCGCCGTGGCCGTCGTGGCCGCGACGAGATGGGCGCCGCCGAGCCGCAGCTCGCCGAGGACGACGTCCTGATCCCCGTCGCGGGCATCCTGGACATCCTCGACAACTACGCCTTCATCCGGACCTCCGGCTACCTGCCGGGCCCGAACGACGTGTACGTCTCCCTCGCCCAGGTCCGCAAGAACGGCCTGCGCAAGGGTGACCACATCACCGGTGCGGTCCGTCAGCCGAAGGAGGGCGAGCGTCGCGAGAAGTTCAACGCGCTGGTCCGCCTCGACTCCGTCAACGGCATGGCGCCCGAACACGGCCGTGGCCGCCCGGAGTTCAACAAGCTGACCCCGCTCTACCCGCAGGACCGCCTCCGCCTGGAGACGGACCCGGGCGTGCTCACCACCCGCATCATCGACCTGGTCTCGCCGATCGGTAAGGGCCAGCGCGGTCTGATCGTGGCCCCGCCGAAGACCGGTAAGACCATGATCATGCAGGCGATCGCCAACGCGATCACGCACAACAACCCCGAGTGCCACCTGATGGTCGTCCTCGTCGACGAGCGTCCGGAAGAGGTCACCGACATGCAGCGGTCGGTCAAGGGCGAGGTCATCTCCTCGACCTTCGACCGCCCGGCCGAGGACCACACCACGGTCGCCGAGCTGGCCATCGAGCGCGCCAAGCGTCTGGTGGAGCTGGGTCACGACGTGGTCGTGCTGCTCGACTCCATCACGCGTCTGGGCCGTGCGTACAACCTCGCCGCGCCCGCCTCCGGCCGCATCCTGTCCGGTGGTGTCGACTCGACCGCCCTGTACCCGCCGAAGCGCTTCTTCGGTGCGGCCCGCAACATCGAGGACGGCGGCTCGCTGACGATCCTCGCCACCGCCCTGGTGGACACCGGGTCCCGCATGGACGAGGTGATCTTCGAGGAGTTCAAGGGCACCGGCAACATGGAGCTGAAGCTCGACCGGAAGCTCGCCGACAAGCGCATCTTCCCGGCGGTGGACGTCGACGCGTCCGGTACCCGTAAGGAAGAGATCCTGCTCGGCAACGAGGAGCTGGCCGTCGTCTGGAAGCTGCGCCGGGTGCTGCACGCGCTCGACCAGCAGCAGGCGATCGAGCTGCTGCTCGACAAGATGAAGCAGACCAAGTCGAACGGCGAGTTCCTGATGCAGATTCAGAAGACGACGCCGTCGCCGGGCAACGGGGACTGAGTTCTCCGTGCCTCGGGCGAGACCTTTGCCACAAGGATCTCGTTCGGCACCGGTTTGCGGATGTACGACGTTTTCTGCTGAAGACGCTGGTGAGCGGGGTTTCGCCCCGCTGACCTGATCACACAGAGTGCCCATCGCTCCACGCGGTGGGCACTTTGCGTTGTGCAACCCTGTCCCGAGTTTCTCCGTCCGACCGGATGGAGCGACGATGGTGATTGGACGAGATCTAGGAGTGACGTGTCCGCCGAGAGCGCGCCGCAGCCCGGCATACCGGAGCCGATCGAGGCCGGCCCGAGCGGGGGCGGCACGGGTCGTCGCCGCAAGGCCCGCAGCAGGGGTCGTACGGCCCTGAGGGCCGTGGCCTGGACGGCCGCGGGCATCGTGGTGCTGGGCGGCACGGGCGCGGGGTACCTGTACTTCAAGCTCAACGGCAACATCAAGAGCGTCGACATCAACCAGGCGCTCGGCCCGGACCGGCCCTCGAAGACCGACAACGGTTCCGAGAACATCCTGGTCCTCGGCTCGGACAGTCGCTCCGGCAGCAACAAGAAGCTCGGCGGCGGCACGGACGACGGCAGCGCCCGCTCGGACACGGCGATGATTCTGCACGTCTACCAGGGCCACAAGAAGGCCGGCGTGGTCTCCATCCCGCGGGACACCCTGATCGACCGCCCCGCGTGCACCGATCCGAAGGGCACGAAGTACCCGGCCGCGACCGGCGTGATGTTCAACTCCGCGTACTCCACCGGCGGCGCGGCCTGCGCGGTGAAGACGGTCGAGACGATGACCGGCGTCCGCATGGACCACTACCTGGAGGTCGACTTCGCCGGCTTCCAGAAGCTCGTCGACGACCTCGGCGGCGTCCAGGTCACCACGACCAAGAGCATCGACGACCCGCAGAGCCATCTGAGCCTCAAGGCCGGCAGGCACACTTTGAACGGGCAGCAGGCCCTCGGCCTGGTGCGCACCCGGCACGGCGTCGGCGACGGATCCGACCTGGGCCGCATCCAGCTTCAGCAGGCCTTCATCAAGGCGCTGATGACCCAGGTCAAGCACGTCGGCGTCTTCTCGAACCCCAAGAAGCTGTACGACCTCGCCGACACCGCCACCAAGGCCGTCACCACCGACTCCGACCTCGGCACGGTCAACTCCCTCGCCGACTTCGCGAACGGTCTCAAGGGCATCAGCTCGTCCCACATGAGCATGGTCACCATGCCGGTCCGCTACGACCCGGCCAACCTCAACCGCGTCCTCCCGGCCGCAGCCAAGGACCAGCTGGTCTGGGACGCCCTGAAGAACGACCGGCCCATCCCGAGGGCAGCCACCGCAGGAACGGCCACGGGCGAGGCCAAGGGCGTCGTCACGACGCCGTAGCGCCCGGGCTCAGCCGAGCCACCGCGCCGGGTACCGATGGCGCCCCAGCCCGACCGCGGAGAACTCGTCCTCCCCGCCCCGCGCCACCGCGCCCAGTCGGCGCAGGGCCCGGGAAACGGGGCTGCCGGCCTCGGGGAAGGGCTCTCCCTCCGCCACCCGCAAGGGCCCCAGCACCAGGCCGCCGTCGGCCCAGACGGCGGCCTGCTGCTCGCCCACGCCGCCGAAGTACTCCGCCTCCACGTAGGCGACCGGGCCGCGGCCCGACCACTCGGCGAGACGCACGTCGAACCCTCCGGGCAGCCACCAGAAACCCAGGGCCCGGGCGGGGCCGCCGTCGGTGACCGAGTCGAACAGGTCGTCCGTCATCGGCATCAGCGACAGGCCCTGGCCGAGCGGCACCGAGCGGGCGCCGGGCAGCTCTCCCGTCATCGTCCGCAGCACGCTCTCGGCCCCGACCACCCCGCGCAGTTCGTAGCCCACCCCGCGACTCCTCCCGCTCCCGGCCGTCCGGGAATAGTTCCCCCCGACCCCCGGTTTTGGGGGATGGGCCCAGTCCTGGCAGACTGGTACGTCGGCTCCGGTTCACGCTTCCGCATTCCCGTGGCGGCGACCCGGCGCCCTCCCGGAATCTAGGAGACACCTTGAAGCGCGACATCCACCCCGAGTACGTCGAGACGCAGGTCAGCTGCACCTGTGGCGCGTCGTTCACCACCCGTAGCACGATCCAGTCCGGCACCATCCGTGCTGAGGTCTGCTCCGAGTGCCACCCGTTCTACACGGGCAAGCAGAAGATCCTCGACACCGGTGGCCGTGTGGCCCGCTTCGAGGCCCGCTTCGGCAAGGCTGCCGCCGGCTCCAAGAAGTAGCGAGCCCCAAACCGCCGGTCCACGGCCACGCCCTTGCGGGGGTGTGCCCGGGACCGGCGTTTTTGGTCGCCCGCCCTTCCCTTCATCGCAGTATCAGGAGCCCAAGATGTTCGAGGCCGTCGAGGAACTCGTCGCCGAGCACGCCGACCTGGAGAAGCAGCTCGCCGATCCGTCGGTCCACGCCGACCAGGCGAACGCGCGCAAGCTGAACAAGCGCTACGCCGAGCTGACCCCGATCGTCGCCACGTACCGCTCCTGGAAGCAGGCCGGCGACGACATCGAGACCGCGCGCGAGCTCGCGGCCGACGACCCCGACTTCGCAGCCGAGGTCAAGGACCTGGAGAAGCAGCGCGAGCAGCTGACCGAGAAGCTGCGCCTGCTCCTGGTCCCGCGCGACCCGAGTGACGACAAGGACGTCATTCTGGAGATCAAGGCCGGTGCCGGCGGTGACGAGTCGGCGCTGTTCGCCGGCGACCTGCTGCGCATGTACCTGCGGTACGCCGAGCGCATCGGCTGGAAGACCGAGGTCATCGACGCCACCGAGTCCGAGCTGGGCGGCTACAAGGACGTCCAGGTCGCCGTGAAGGCCCGCGGGCAGATCGAGCCCGGCCAGGGTGTCTGGGCCCGGCTGAAGTACGAGGGCGGCGTGCACCGCGTGCAGCGCGTGCCCGCGACCGAGTCGCAGGGACGGATCCACACCTCGGCGGCGGGTGTCCTGGTGACCCCCGAGGCCGAAGAGGTCGAGGTCGAGATCAACCCCAACGATCTGCGCATCGACGTCTACCGGTCCTCCGGGCCCGGCGGCCAGTCCGTCAACACCACCGACTCCGCCGTGCGCATCACGCACCTGCCGACCGGCGTCGTCGCCTCCTGCCAGAACGAGAAGAGCCAGCTCCAGAACAAGGAGCAGGCGATGCGTATCCTGCGCTCCAGGCTGCTCGCCGCGGCGCAGGAGGAGGCCGAGCGGGAGGCCGCCGACGCCCGCCGCAGCCAGGTCCGCACCGTCGACCGCTCCGAGAAGATCCGCACCTACAACTTCCCGGAGAACCGCATTTCGGACCACCGCGTCGGCTTCAAGGCGTACAACCTGGACCAGGTCCTGGACGGCGACCTCAACGCGGTGATCCAGGCCTGCGTCGACGCCGACTCGGCGGCGAAGCTCGCAGCCGCGTAAGGCACGTACGAGTACTTCCGGAGGGCATGCGTGCAGCAATCCATTGGGGGGCGACCCTCAAGTAACCGAAGTCTGCTGCTCGCTGAGGTGGCGCAGGCCACCCAGCGACTGGCCGACGCAGGCGTGCCCTCGCCGCGCACCGACGCGGAGGAGCTGGCCGCGTTCGTGCACGGGGTGAAACGCGGCGAACTGCACTCCGTGAAGGACGTGGACTTCGACGCCCGGTACTGGGAGGTCATCGCCCGCCGCGAGCAGCGCGAGCCGCTCCAGCACATCACCGGGCGGGCCTACTTCCGGTACCTGGAACTCCAGGTCGGCCCGGGGGTGTTCGTGCCGCGCCCGGAGACCGAGTCCGTGGTCGGCTGGGCCATAGACGCCGTGCGCGCCATGGACGTGGTCGAGCCGTGCATCGTCGACCTGTGCACCGGCTCGGGCGCCATTGCGCTCGCCCTCGCCCAGGAGGTCCCGCGCTCGCGCGTGCACGCCGTGGAGCTGTCCGAGGACGCCCTGGTGTGGACGCGGAAGAACGTGGAGGGGTCCAGGGTCGACCTGCGCCAGGGGAACGCCCTGGACGCCTTCCCGGACCTCGACGGCCAGGTCGACCTGGTCATCTCCAACCCGCCGTACATCCCGCTCACCGAGTGGGAGTACGTCGCCCCGGAGGCCCGTGACTACGACCCGGAACTGGCGTTGTTCTCCGGCGAGGACGGTCTCGACCTCATCCGGGGCCTGGAACGCACCGCGCACCGGCTGCTGCGCCCCGGCGGCGTCGTCGTCATCGAACACGCCGACACCCAGGGCGGACAGGTGCCGTGGATCTTCACCGAGGAGCTGGGCTGGGCCGACGCGGCCGACCACCCCGACCTCAACAACCGCCCGCGGTTCGCGACCGCCCGCAGGGCGCTGCCGTGAGCACCCCGACGGCAGTGATTTCCGAAGTCCCGCATTACGTGTACGAGGAGGCCCGCTAGACATGGCACGGCGATACGACACCAACGACTCGACCGACCGCACGACGGGTCTGCGCGAGGCCGCGTCCGCCGTCCGCCGGGGCGAACTGGTGGTGCTGCCGACCGACACCGTGTACGGCATCGGCGCCGACGCGTTCTCCTCGGACGCCGTCGCGGACCTGCTCGCCGCCAAGGGCCGGGGCCGTAACATGCCCACCCCTGTCCTCATCGGCTCCCCGAACACGCTGCACGGCCTCGTCACGAACTTCTCCGAGCTGGCCTGGGACCTGGTCGACGCGTTCTGGCCGGGCGCGCTGACGCTGGTCGCCAAGCACCAGCCGTCCCTCCAGTGGGACCTGGGCGACACGCGCGGCACGGTGGCCGTCCGCATGCCGCTGCACCCCGTCGCCATCGAGCTGCTCACGGAGGTCGGCCCGATGGCGGTCTCCTCCGCGAACCTCACCGGGCGCCCGGCGCCGGAGACCTGCGGCGCCGCCCAGGAGATGCTCGGCGACTCCGTCTCCGTCTACCTCGACGGCGGCCCCACGCCCGCCAACATTCCGTCGTCCATCGTGGACGTCTCCGGCGAGGTGCCGGTGCTGCTGCGCGAGGGCGCGATCTCGCCGGACGAGCTGCGGAAGGTCGTACCCGACCTCGAGGTGGCGAATTGACACCCCCTGAAGCGGGGCGTGGCATAGGCAACGGGGAACGCGAGGCGGAGCAGACCACGACCTTCGGGTTTCCGCCTGACACCTTCCACATCCTCCACGTCAGCACCGGCAATGTGTGCCGCTCGCCGATCACCGAGCGGCTGACCCGGCATTTCGTGGCCGAGCGGCTCGGCGTGCTCGGCGGCGGGCTGATCGTGACGAGCGCGGGCACCTGGGGCCACGAGGGCGCGCCCATGGAGGCGAACGCGGAGACGGTCCTCGCCGACTTCGGCGCGGACGCCTCCGGCTTCGTCGGCCGGGAACTGCTCGACGAGCACGTCATCAAGGCCGACCTGGTCCTGACCGCCACCCGCGACCACCGCGCCCAGGTCATCTCCATGGGCCACTCGGCGGGCCTGCGCACCTTCACCCTGAAGGAGTTCACCCGCCTGGTCCGCGCGATAGACCCGGCCACCCTGCCGCCCCTGGAGGACGGCGTGGTCCTGCGCGCCCGCGCCCTGGTCCGCGCCGCCGCGGCCCTGCGCGGCTGGCTGCTGGCCCCGACGGCGGAGGCGGACGAGGTGTACGACCCGTACGGGGCACCGCTGCCGTTCTTCCGTTCGGTCGGCGACGAGATACGCGAGGCGCTGGATCCGGTGGTGACGGCGTTGACGGGGGTTCCCGCGCGGGCGTAATGGTCGCGCGGGGCGGTCGGGGCGGGCCTACATTGGGGGTACGTCACCGTCCACCGCCCGGAGTCCGTCATGTCGGTCACCACTGTTCCCGAGACCGATGTCCTGCGGCGGCAGGATCCGGAGCTGGCCGAGATCCTGCTCGGGGAGCTGCGCCGGCAGTCGACGACGCTCCAGCTGATCGCCGCCGAGAACTTCACCTCCCCGGCCGTGCTGGCCGCGCTCGGCTCGCCGCTCGCCAACAAGTACGCGGAGGGCTATCCGGGCGCCCGGCACCACGGCGGCTGCGAGCTCGTGGACGTCGCCGAGCGCCTCGCGGTCGACCGGGCCAGGGCCCTGTTCGGCGCCGAACACGCCAATGTGCAGGCCCACTCGGGATCGTCGGCGGTGCTGGCCGCGTACGCCGCCCTGCTGCGCCCCGGTGACACCGTCCTCGCGCTGGGGCTGCCGTACGGCGGTCACCTCACGCACGGTTCGCCCGCCAACTTCTCCGGGCGCTGGTTCGACTTCGTCGGCTACGGCGTCGACGCGGAGACCGGGCTCATCGACCACGACCAGGTGCGCACCCTGGCCCGCGCGCACCGGCCGAAGGCCATCGTGTGCGGCTCGATCGCCTATCCCCGGCACATCGACTACGCCTTCTTCCGGGAGGTCGCCGACGAGGTCGGGGCGTATCTCATCGCGGACGCGGCGCACCCCATCGGCCTGGTCGCCGGGGGAGCCGCGCCCAACCCCGTGCCGTACGCGGACGTCGTCTGCGCGACCACCCACAAGGTGCTGCGCGGCCCGCGCGGCGGGATGCTGCTGTGCGGCGCCGAGCTGGCCGGGCGCGTCGACCGGGCCGTGTTCCCCTTCACGCAGGGCGGCGCGCAGATGCACACCATCGCCGCCAAGGCCGTCGCGTTCGGCGAGGCGGCGACCCCGGCCTTCGGTGCGTACGCCCATCAGGTGGTCGCCAACGCGCGGGTGCTCGCGGCCCGGCTGGCCGCGGAGGGGCTCGTCGTCACCACCGGCGGCACGGACACCCATCTGATCACCGCCGACACCGCCCCGCTCGGCGTGGACGGCCGCACCGCGCGCGGCCGGCTCGCCGCCGCCGGCCTCGTCATGGACTGCTGCGCGCTGCCGCACGGCGACAACCGCGGCCTCAGGCTCGGTACGGCCGCGGTGACCACGCAGGGCATGGGGGAGCCCGAGATGGAGCGGATCGGCGCACTGCTCACGGAGGTGCTGCGCGAGGAGACGGATCCTGCCACGGCGCGGGACGAGGTGCGTGCGCTGACCGGGCGTTTTCCGCCGTATCCGCGCTGATCGGGGGTAGGCGAAGTCACGTACACCCCGGTGCGGAGCGTGGCGCACAGCCTCACGTGCAACCATCGTCGCTACCCGGAAGTCCTCATCCATATGCGCGCCTCGCTAGGGTGTGGGGCTGTGATGGCCAGCGAGACCTGTGGGGAAGCCCGTGCGTGAATACCTGCTGACGCTCTGCATCACGGCCGCGGTGACGTATCTGCTGACAGGGCCGGTACGGAAGTTCGCGATCGTGGCCGGAGCCATGCCGGAGATCCGGGCGCGCGACGTGCACCGGGAACCCACTCCGCGCCTCGGCGGGATCGCCATGTTCTTCGGGCTGTGCGCGGGCCTGCTGGTGGCGGACCACCTCACCAACCTCAACGAGGTCTTCGCGAAGTCGAACGAGCCGCGGGCCCTGCTCTCCGGAGCCGCCCTGATCTGGCTGATCGGCGTCCTGGACGACAAGTTCGAGATCGACGCGCTGATCAAGCTGGGCGGACAGATGATCGCCGCCGGCGTGATGGTCATGCAGGGCCTGACGATCCTGTGGCTGCCCATCCCGGGCGTCGGCAACGTGGCGCTGACCCAGTGGCAGGGCACCCTGCTCACGGTCGCCCTGGTCGTCATCACGATCAACGCGGTGAACTTCGTGGACGGCCTGGACGGCCTCGCGGCGGGCATGGTCGGTATCGCGGCGACGGCGTTCTTCCTCTACTCGTACCGGATCTGGTACTCGTACGGCATCGAGGCCGCGGCCCCGGGAACGCTGTTCTCGGCGATCCTGGTGGGCATGTGCCTGGGCTTCCTGCCGCACAACATGCACCCGGCGCGGATCTTCATGGGTGACTCGGGCTCGATGCTGATCGGCCTGGTGCTTGCCGCGGGCGCGATCTCCATCACGGGCCAGCTCGACCCGGACGCCCTCGCTCTGTTCACGGGTTCGGAGAAGGCGGCGGTCCACCAGACGGTGCCGGTGTACATCCCGCTGCTGCTGCCGCTCACGATCATCGCCGTACCGGCCGCCGACCTCGTCCTGGCCATCGTCCGCCGAACCTGGCGCGGCCAGTCGCCGTTCGCCGCGGACCGGGGGCATCTGCACCACCGGCTGCTGGAGATCGGGCACTCGCACAGCCGGGCCGTGCTGATCATGTACTTCTGGTCGGCCCTGATCGCTTTCGGTGCCCTCGCCTACTCGGTCAACTCGGCGTCGATGTGGATCGGGCTGGGCGTGGTCTTCCTCAGCGCGGTGGGCCTGGTGCTGCTCCTGCTGCCGCGCTTCACACCGCGCGCCCCGCGCTGGGCGGAGCGGTTCGTGCCGCCGCGTTACCGCAGGCGCCGGAGCGCCGCCGAGGCGCCCGTGCAGCAGGTTCAGGAGACCGAGGAGCGCACCCCCGCCGTGGCCGGGGTCTCACGCGTCAACGGCGCTACCGCCATCGGCGCTCGTTCGCGTTTTCTTGACCGGCGCTAAGCCCACCAAGGTAAGAATCTGACTAGAGCATTGCCGTCTCATGGGGGAGCGAACTCCCCCAATACCAGACAAGTGGACCCGGTTTTTGCACAGACGCGCGCCGTCACTCTCATGTGTGACAGCCAGCACACCCACCAGGTAAAGACCTCATCAAATAGTTTGTGATACGGTTCACGAGAACCCCGGAGAGAGCCGAAGGACCCGAGTGCGACGGTCCTTTGGTGTGAGATCTCGATCACTCAGCCCGGGACTACGCTCGTCCATGACGACACCTGCCCCCCTGTGAAAGCGGAGTTGCCGCCATGCCGTCCAAAGACGTCCGGAACCTTGCGCAGATCGCTGTGCCCACAGCGGCTGCCGGCGTGATCGCCGTCGCCGTGAGCGCCGCGGTCGCGGGGGGCAAGGGCGCGCTCGGCGCGGCTGTCGGCACGCTGCTGGCCGTCCTGTTCATGGGAATCGGCCTGTACGTGCTCCAGTGGACGGCAAAAACGCTCCCGCAGCTGTTCCAGATGATGGGGCTGATGCTCTACGTCGCGCAGCTGCTGCTCCTCCTGATCTTCGTCGCTGTTTTCAAGGACACCTCCCTCTTCAACGCGAAGGCGTTCGCCGTGGCGCTCGTCGTCGCAACCGTCGTGTGGATGGCCGCGCAAGCTCGCGCGCACATGAAGGCCAAGATCTTCTACATCGACCCGGACTCCGAGAAGAGTGAGAAGCCCGAGAAGACAGGGCCGTCGTCGTGAGGGGTAGGGGCGGGATAAAGGCTTGTGAGATCTCCTGCTATCGTCCGGTGCCAACTGCGGCATCGCGGGCGCGGGCATCTGAGCTGACGCCTGCTCAATCGCGAGGCTCGATGCCCCCCAGCCGCCCCCACATCCGTAACACCAGTCCGGTGCCGATCCGCGGCCATGTGCCGCGCCGACACAACGAGGTTGCCGAACCCATGCGTCACGCCGAAGGAGCCCGCGGTGAGTGCTGACCAGACCCAGCTCGCCTTTGACTGGAGTTGTCGGATCATGTCCGACAACGGGTGCGGCTTCCCGGCTCCGGGCCTGCACTCGTTCCTGTTCAAGCCGATCGCCACGGTCGGCGGGTTCGAGTTCAACAAGGTGATGCTGCTCGCGCTCGTCACGTCCGTGCTCGTCGTCGCCTTCTTCGCGACGGCCTTCGGCAAGGCCAAGGTCGTCCCGGGCAAGCTGCAGATGATCGGCGAGGCCGGCTACGACTTCGTGCGCCGCGGCATCGTGTACGAGACCCTCGGCAAGCGCGAGGGCGAGAAGTGGGTGCCGCTCATGGTCTCCCTCTTCTTCTTCATCTGGATCATGAACATCTGGTCCGTGATCCCGCTGGCCCAGTTCCCGGTCTCCTCGGTCTTCGCCTTCCCTGTGGTCCTCGCCGCGCTGGTGTGGATCCTCTGGGTCGGTCTGACGTTCAAGCGCCACGGCTTCGTGGGCTTCTTCAAGAACGTCACGGGCTACGACAAGTCGCTCGGCGCGGTGCTGCCGCTGGTCATGCTGATCGAGTTCCTCTCGAACCTGTTCGTGCGGCCCTTCACCCACGCGGTGCGACTCTTCGCCAACATGTTCGCCGGTCACCTGATGCTGGTGATGTTCACCGTCGCCTCCTGGTACCTGCTGAACAGCTGGATGATCCCGGCGGCCGGTGTGTCGTTCGTGATGACCGTCACGATGATCCTCTTCGAGCTTTTCGTGCAGGCCGTCCAGGCGTACGTCTTCGTACTCCTCGCCTGCTCGTACATTCAGGGCGCTCTCGCCGAGCACCACTGAGCCCCACCCCAACCCCTGGTCGTCCGGTGGCCAACCCCCACCGGTTCGTAAAAGAGAAGGAAGAAACGGCATGTCCGCGACCCTCGAACTCGCCGCTGGCGTCTCCGGCTCCCTCGGTTCCATCGGCTACGGTCTCGCTGCCATCGGCCCCGGCGTCGGCGTCGGCATCATCTTCGGTAACGGCACCCAGGCCCTGGCCCGCCAGCCCGAGGCTGCCGGTCTGATCCGCGCCAACCAGATCCTCGGCTTCGCCTTCTGTGAGGCGCTCGCCCTCATCGGCATCGTTATGCCGTTCGTGTTCGGTCGGTAATTAACCCACCCACCGACACGAAACGACGAAAGGCACTGATGTGATCGCCAACCTGGTACAGCTGGCGGCCGAGGAGAAGGGGAACCCGCTCGTTCCGGCCGGTCCCGAGCTGCTCGTCGGCACCATCGCCTTCGCCATCGTGTTCTTCTTCTTCTGGAAGAAGCTGCTTCCGAACATCAACAAGGTTCTGGAGGAGCGTCGAGCGGCGATCGAAGGCGGCATCGAAGAGGCCGACGCCATGAAGGTCGAGGCCCAGAGCGTCCTTGAGCAGTACAAGGCTCAGCTCGCCGAGGCCCGGCACGAGGCCGCGCGTCTGCGCCAGGAGGCGCAGGAGCAGGGTGCCGCGCTCATCGCCGAGATGCGGGCCGAGGGCCAGCGGCAGCGCGAGGAGATCGTCGCCGCCGGTCACACGCAGATCGACGCCGACCGCAAGGCCGCCGCGCAGGCGCTCCGGCAGGACGTCGGCACGCTCGCCACGGAGCTGGCCGGCAAGCTCGTCGGGGAGTCCCTCGAGGACCACGCCCGCCAGAGCCGTGTGATCGACCGCTTCCTCGACGAGCTTGAGGAGAAGGCCGAGGCCACGCGATGAACGGAGCGAGCCGCGAGGCCCTGGCAGCCGCACGTGAGCGTCTCGACGCGCTGACGGACTCCACGTCCGTGGACGCCGTACAGCTCGCGGACGAGCTGGCGGCCGTCACCGCGCTGCTCGACCGCGAGGCCGGCCTGCGTCGGGCCCTCACCGACCCGGCGCAGCCCGGAGAGGCGAAGGCGGAGCTGGTCCAGCGCCTGATCGGCGGCCAGGTCAGCGGTGCCACCGCCGACCTGGTGTCCGGGATGGCCCGCGCGCGCTGGTCGCAGCCCCGCGACCTGGTCGACGGGCTGGAGCAGCTGGCGGACATCGCCGACCTCACCGCCGCGGAGAAGTCGGGCACGCTGGACGACGTGGAGGACGAGCTGTTCCGGTTCAGCCGGATCGTCTCCTCCAGCACCGACCTGCGCGCCGCACTGACCGACCGCGCCGCCGGCACCTCGGCCAAGACCGAGCTGCTGCGCCGGCTGCTGGGCGGGCGGGCGAAGCCGGCCACCGAGCGTCTGGTGACGCGCCTCGTGACCGCGCCGCGTGGACGTAGCCTGGAGTCGGGACTGGAGTCCCTGTCCAAGCTCGCCGCTGAGCGCCGGGACCGCATGGTCGCAGTCGTCACCTCGGCGGTTCCGCTGAGCGACGGCCAGAAGCAGCGCCTCGGCGCCGCCCTGACCAAGCTCTACGGGCGTCGGATGCACCTGAACCTCGACGTCGACCCCGAGGTCGTCGGCGGGATCCGGGTGCAGGTCGGTGACGAGGTCATCAACGGTTCCGTCGCGGACCGGCTGGAGGACGCGGCCCGCCGCATGGCGAGCTAGCAGCACCTCGGCATTCGAGAAAAGCAGTAAGTACTTACGGCCCTGGTTGGGCCGTGCAGAGGATTCCTGGGGGTCGCCCCCAGACCCCCAAAGTGAAACTTCGGGCCCAACAAGGAGAGCAGGGAACCCAGATGGCGGAGCTCACGATCCGGCCGGAGGAGATCCGGGACGCGCTGGAGAACTTCGTCCAGTCGTACAAGCCGGACGCGGCCTCGCGCGAGGAGGTCGGTACGGTCACCCTTGCCGGCGACGGCATCGCGAAGGTCGAGGGCCTGCCCTCGGCCATGGCCAACGAACTGCTGAAGTTCGAGGACGGCACCCTCGGCCTCGCGCTCAACCTGGAAGAGCGCGAGATCGGCGCCATCGTCCTCGGTGAGTTCAGCGGCATCGAGGAGGGTCAGCCGGTCACGCGCACCGGTGAGGTGCTCTCCGTCGCGGTCGGCGAGGGCTACCTCGGCCGCGTTGTCGACCCGCTCGGCAACCCGATCGACGGCCTCGGCGAGATCGAGACGTCCGGCCGCCGCGCCCTCGAGCTGCAGGCCCCCACGGTCATGCAGCGCAAGTCGGTGCACGAGCCGATGGAGACCGGCTACAAGGCCGTCGACGCGATGACCCCGATCGGCCGTGGTCAGCGTCAGCTGATCATCGGTGACCGCCAGACCGGCAAGACCGCCCTGGCCGTCGACACGATCATCAACCAGCGCGACAACTGGCGCTCGGGCGACCCGAAGAAGCAGGTCCGCTGCATCTACGTCGCCATCGGCCAGAAGGGCTCCACCATCGCCGGCGTGCGCCGCGCGCTGGAGGAGAACGGCGCCCTGGAGTACACGACCATCGTCGCCGCCCCGGCGTCCGACCCGGCCGGCTTCAAGTACCTGGCGCCGTACACCGGTTCGGCCATCGGTCAGCAGTGGATGTACGAGGGCAAGCACGTCCTCATCATCTTCGACGACCTCTCGAAGCAGGCCGACGCCTACCGCGCCGTGTCCCTGCTGCTGCGCCGCCCGCCGGGCCGTGAGGCCTACCCGGGTGACGTCTTCTACCTGCACTCCCGTCTGCTGGAGCGCTGCGCCAAGCTCTCCGACGACATGGGCGCCGGCTCGATGACCGGTCTGCCGATCGTCGAGACCAAGGCCAACGACGTCTCGGCGTTCATCCCGACCAACGTCATCTCCATCACCGACGGCCAGTGCTTCCTGGAGTCGGACCTGTTCAACGCCGGTCAGCGTCCCGCGCTGAACGTCGGTATCTCCGTCTCCCGAGTCGGTGGTTCCGCGCAGCACAAGGCGATGCGCCAGGTCTCCGGCCGCCTCCGTGTCGACCTCGCCCAGTTCCGTGAGCTGGAGGCGTTCGCCGCCTTCGGTTCCGACCTGGACGCGGCCTCCAAGGCCCAGCTGGAGCGCGGTCAGCGCATGGTCGAGCTGCTGAAGCAGGACCAGTACCAGCCGATGTCCACCGAGGACCAGGTCATCTCCGTCTGGGCCGGCACCAACGGCCGTATGGACGACGTCCCGGTCGCCGACATCCGCCGCTTCGAGCGCGAGCTGCTGGACTACCTGCACCGCCAGGAGTCGGGTCTGCTCACCTCCATCCGCGAGGGCGCCAAGATGTCGAACGACACGATCCAGGCGATCGACGACGCCGTGGCCGCGTTCAAGAAGCAGTTCGAGACCTCGGACGGCAAGCTGCTCGGCGAGGACACTCCTGCCGCTGCCGCCAAGTGACGTAAGGAAGGGACCTGACTCATGGGAGCCCAGCTCCGGGTCTACAAGCGTCGCATCCGATCCGTCAGCGCGACCAAGAAGATCACCAAGGCGATGGAGATGATCGCCGCCTCGCGCGTCGTCAAGGCGCAGCGCAAGGTGGCGGCCTCCACGCCGTACGCGACCGAGCTGACGCGCGCGGTCACGGCGGTCGGTACGGGTTCGAACACCAAGCACCCGCTCACCACGGAGGCGGAGAACCCGGCCCGCGCCGCGGTCCTGCTCCTCACGAGCGACCGCGGTCTGGCCGGCGCCTTCAACTCCAACGCCATCAAGGCGGCGGAGCAGCTGACCGAGCGCCTGGAGCGCGAGGGCAAGCAGGTCGACACGTACATCGTCGGCCGGCGCGGTGTCGCCCACTACAACTTCCGTGAGCGCAAGGTCGCGGAGTCGTGGACGGGCTTCACGGACGAGCCGACGTACGCGGACGCCAAGAAGGTGGCGGAGCCTCTGATCGAGGCCATCGAGAAGAACACGGCCGACGGCGGCGTGGACGAACTCCACATCGTCTTCACCGAGTTCGTCTCGATGATGACGCAGACGGCGCTCGACGCCCGGCTGCTGCCGCTGCGCCTCGAAGAGGTCGCGGAGGAGACCGCCCACAAGGGCGAGATCCTTCCGCTGTACGACTTCGAGCCGTCGGCGGAGGACGTCCTCGACGCCCTGCTGCCGCGCTATGTGGAGAGCCGCATCTACAACGCGCTGCTCCAGTCGGCCGCTTCGAAGCACGCCGCCACGCGGCGCGCGATGAAGTCGGCCACCGACAACGCGGGCGAGCTGATCAACACGCTCTCCCGTCTTGCCAACGCGGCCCGCCAGGCCGAAATCACCCAGGAAATCAGCGAGATCGTCGGTGGCGCCAGCGCCCTGGCCGACGCGACCGCGGGGAGTGACCGATAATGACCACCACTGTTGAGACCGCGACGGCTACGGGCCGCGTCGCCCGGGTCATCGGCCCGGTCGTCGACGTGGAGTTCCCCGTCGACGCGATGCCGGACATCTACAACGCCCTTCACGTCGAGGTGGCCGACCCGGCCAACGCCGGCGAGAAGAAGACGCTGACCCTGGAGGTCGCCCAGCACCTGGGTGACGGCCTGGTCCGCACCATCTCCATGCAGCCCACCGACGGTCTGGTCCGCCAGGCCCCGGTGACGGACACCGGTAACTCCATCACGGTGCCCGTCGGTGACTTCACCAAGGGTAAGGTGTTCAACACCCTCGGTGAGGTGCTGAACGTCGACGAGCAGTACGACGGCGAGCGCTGGGGCATCCACCGCAAGGCCCCGAACTTCGACGAGCTCGAGTCGAAGACCGAGATGTTCGAGACCGGCGTCAAGGTCATCGACCTGCTGACCCCGTACGTCAAGGGCGGCAAGATCGGTCTGTTCGGCGGCGCCGGCGTCGGCAAGACGGTGCTCATCCAGGAGATGATCTACCGCGTCGCCAACAACCACGACGGTGTCTCCGTGTTCGCCGGTGTCGGTGAGCGCACCCGTGAGGGCAACGACCTCATCGAGGAGATGTCCGACTCGGGCGTCATCGACAAGACCGCGCTCGTCTTCGGTCAGATGGACGAGCCCCCGGGCACCCGTCTGCGCGTCGCGCTGGCCGGCCTCACCATGGCCGAGTACTTCCGTGACGTCCAGAAGCAGGACGTGCTGTTCTTCATCGACAACATCTTCCGCTTCACGCAGGCCGGTTCCGAGGTCTCCACGCTGCTCGGCCGTATGCCGTCCGCGGTGGGTTACCAGCCGAACCTGGCCGACGAGATGGGCCTCCTCCAGGAGCGCATCACCTCGACCCGTGGTCACTCGATCACCTCGATGCAGGCGATCTACGTCCCCGCGGACGACCTGACCGACCCGGCCCCGGCCACCACCTTCGCCCACCTCGACGCGACGACGGTTTTGTCCCGTCCGATCTCCGAGAAGGGCATCTACCCGGCCGTGGACCCGCTGGACTCCACGTCCCGGATCCTGGACCCGCGCTACATCGCGCAGGACCACTACAACGCCGCCATGCGCGTCAAGACGGTTCTGCAGAAGTACAAGGACCTCCAGGACATCATCGCGATCCTCGGTATCGACGAGCTGGGCGAGGAGGACAAGCTCGTTGTCCACCGTGCCCGTCGCGTGGAGCGCTTCCTGTCCCAGAACACCCACGTCGCCAAGCAGTTCACCGGCGTCGACGGTTCGGACGTCCCGCTGGACGAGTCGATCGCGGCCTTCAACGCGATCATCGACGGTGAGTACGACCACTTCCCGGAGCAGGCGTTCTTCATGTGCGGTGGCATTGAGGACCTCAAGGCCAACGCCAAGGAGCTGGGCGTCTCCTGACTCGGGCACTCGCCTGAGTCGTGAGGGGGCGGGCACGTCCCCGCCCCCTCTCTCACGCCCACTAGACTTGTAACCAACACCCGGCAGAACCGCCGGGTGGTGACCCGAGGAGCCTCCCTTGGCTGCTGAGCTGCACGTCGAGCTGGTCGCCGCCGACCGCCAGGTCTGGTCCGGCGAGGCCACCCTGGTCGTCGCGCGCACCACGTCCGGCGACATCGGCGTCATGCCCGGTCACCAGCCGCTGCTCGGTGTGCTGGAGTCGGGCCCGGTGACCATCCGTACGAGTGATGGTGGAACGGTCGTTGCTGCGGTGCACGGCGGTTTCATCTCGTTCGCGGACGACAAGCTGTCGCTGCTGGCCGAGATCGCCGAGCTGGCGGACGAGATCGATGTCCAGCGCGTCGAGCGCGAGCTGGAGCGCGCGAAGGCGGAGGGCGACGCCGCTGCCGAGCGCCGTGCGGACGTCCGCCTGCGTGCGGCGGCGGCGCGCTGAACCCAGCGCGCGGCGCGTTGACGTCACTCAGCCGCGGCCGGCCCGGAGCAATCCGGTGCCGGTCGCGGCTGAGGCAGATACGGGTGGCTTTTCCTTTTCATTACTCAGTTACAGACGCAGACGTAGTTCCGGATTCAGTTCCAGTGCCTAGGAGACGAGGAGGTCGGTGCCGATGGTCCTCGCTCTGACTGTGTGCGGGATCGTGATCGCGCTCGTGGTGGTGGGTCTGTTCCTGTTCGGTCTGCGCCGCAGACTGATCCAGCGTTCGGGCGGCACCTTCGACTGTTCGCTGCGCTGGGACGTCGCCGAGAAACCGGACGCCAACGGCAAGGGCTGGAGCTACGGCGTCGCCCGCTACAACGGCGACCGCATCGAGTGGTACCGGGTCTTCTCGTACGCCTTCCGGCCGCGCCGGGTCCTGGAGCGGGCCCAGATCGAGGTGTCCGGCCGCCGCCTGCCCGAGGGCGAGGAGGAGCTGGCGCTGCTGTCCGACTCGGTCGTCCTCGCCTGTACGCACCGGGGCACGCGCCTCGAACTCGCGATGAGCGAAGACGCGCTGACCGGATTTCTCGCGTGGCTGGAGGCAGCCCCGCCCGGTCAGCGCGTCAATGTCGCTTAGGCGCTTTTCTACAGATTGCTGCTGATGGCGCTCACCAGCTCGCCGTTGCTGGTGTCACCGCTGAACTCCCAGAAGAACGCGCCGCCGAGGCCCTGGTTCTTGGCCCACGCCATCTTCGTCGCGATGGTGGCGGGGGTGTCGTACGACCACCAGTTGCTGCCGCAGTGCGCGTACGCCGTGCCCGCGACGGTGCCGGTGGCCGGACAGGACGTCTTGAGCACCTTGTAGTCCTCGATGCCCTGCTCGTACGTGCCCGCCGCCGGGCCCGTGGCCGTGCCGCCCGGGGCGTCCTGGGTGACGCCGGTCCAGCCGCGGCCGTAGAAGCCGATGCCGATGAGCAGCTTGTTCGCGGGGACACCGATCGCCTTGTACTTGGCCATCGCGTCGGCGGTGGTGAAGCCCGCCTTCGGGATGCCGCTGTACGAGGTGAGCGGGGAGTGCGGGGCCGTCGGGCCCTTGGCGTCCCATGCGCCGAAGAAGTCGTACGTCATCACGTTGTACCAGTCGACGTACTGGGCGGCGCCCGCGTAGTCGGCGGACTCGATCTTGCCGCCGGCGGAGCCGTCCGCGGTGACCGCGGCCGTGACCATCGCGGAGGAGCCGAACTTGGCGCGCAGCGCGGCCATCACGTTCTTGAAGGCCGCCGCCCCGCTGGTGTCACAGGACAGACCACAGGCGTTCGGGTACTCCCAGTCGATGTCGATGCCGTCGAAGACATCGGCCCAGCGCGGGTCCTTGACCAGGTTGTAGCAGGACTGTGCGAAGGCGGTCGGGTTGGCCGCCGCCTGCCCGAAGCCGCCGGACCAGGTCCAGCCGCCGAAGGACCACAGCACCTTGAGGTTCGGGTACTTGGCCTTCAGCTCGCGCAGCTGGTTGAAGTTGCCGCGCAGCGGCTGGTCCCAGGTGTCGGCGACGCCGCTGACGGACTGGTCGGCGGTGAAGGCCTTGTCGTAATCGGCGTAGGAGTCGCCGATCGCGCACTGGCCGTTCGTGACGTTGCCGAAGGCGTAGTTGATGTGCGTGATCTTCGCCGCCGAGCCGGAGGTCACCAGGTTCTTGACGTTGTAGTTGCGGCCGTAGATGCCCCACTCGGTGAAGTAGCCGAGCTTGACCTTGGAGCCGCCGGTGGGCGGGGGAGTGGTGCCGCCTCCGGTGGTGTGGACCGCGACCGCGCTGCTGACCGGGCCGGTCTGGTCGGCGGTGTCGCGGGCCTGCACGGTGTAGGAGTAGTCGGTGCCGGCGGTCAGGCCGGTGTCCGTGTACGACGTCGTGGTCACGGTGGAGACGACCTTGCCGTCGCGCAGCACGTCGTAGTTCTTGATGCCCTTGTCGTCGGTGGCCGCGCTCCAGCTGAGCTTCACCGAGGTGTCGGTGACGGAGGAGGCGGTCGGAGTGCCCGGTGCCGAGGGGGCCGCGTCGCCCGGAGCCGTCGTACCGTCACAGCTGTCGCCGTTGAGCTTGCAGTTGCTCGGCGAGCCCGATCCGGCGCCGTTGAAGCCGAAGGAGACGGAGGCGCCCGGGGCGAGGGTGCCGTTGTAGGACTTGTTCTTGGCGGTCCAGTGGGTGCCGGAGTTGGTGACGTCCGCGTCCCACGCGGAGGTGACGGACGTGCCGGAGGGGAAGTCCCACTCGACGGTCCAGGAACTGATGCTGCTGGTACCGGTGTTCTTGATGGTCCACTGACCGCCGAAGCCGGTTCCCCAGTCGCTGGTCTTGGTGTAGGTGGCGGTGGCGTTCGTCGCGGCCTTGGCGGGGCCCGCGAGACCGACCAGGCCGGCCAGGGGGAGCAACAGGGTCGCGAACCCTGCCGCGGCTCTGTGTCTGAAGCGCATGCTGCGCCTCCCTCTTTGTCGGGGATGTCAGGGCATGACTGAGCCTTCATGCCCACGGTGCCGCGAGAATAGAAAGGTCTGGACCACAGGTCAATAGGTCTGGACCACTCGCCCGTCAGTTCGAGCGGATCCCCAACTCCTGTGCCAGCACGGCGGCTTGCACCCGGCTGCGCAGCTCCAGCTTGGCCAGCAGCCGACTGACGTGCGTCTTCACCGTGCCCTCCGCCATCTCCAGCCGCCCCGCGATCTCGGCGTTGGACAGCCCCTCACCGATGTGCGCCAGCACCTCGCGCTCACGCCGGGTGAGACCGTCGAGCACGGCCGGGTCGGCCTTCGCGTCCCGCGCCGGCTGCGTGGCGAACTCCGAGATCAGCCGCCGGGTGACCGCGGGCGCGACGATCCCCTCCCCGCGCGCCACCGTCCGCACCGCCGCCAGCAGATCGCGTGCCTCGGTGTTCTTCAGCAGAAACCCGGCCGCGCCCGCCCGCAGTGCGCCGAACACGTACTCGTCGAGGTCGAAGGTGGTCAGCACCAGGACGTCCGCGAGTTGCTCGGCGACGATCTGCCGGGTCGCCGACACCCCGTCGAGGCGTGGCATCTGAACGTCCATCAGTACCACGTCCGGACGCAGCTCCCGGGCCAGTTCGACCGCCCGCTCCCCGTCCGCCGCCTCCCCGGCCACCTCGATGTCGGGGGCGCTGCCCAGGATGAGCACGAGCCCGGCGCGGACGGCGGACTGGTCCTCGGCCACCAGCACGCGAATCATGCGGGGTCTCCTTCGGTGAGCGGAAGAGCGGCGCGCACGGTCCACAGCCCGTGCTCGGGTCCGGCCGCGAAGCTGCCGCCGAGCAGCGCGGCCCGCTCGCGCATGCCGGTGAGCCCGGAGCCCGAGCCGGGGGCGCGCGGGCGGTCGCCGGGCCGGTAGGGGCTGGTCACCCGGACGTGCAGGGCGTCGCTCTGCTGCCGCAGGGCGACGTCGACGCGCCCCTTCGCCGCGTGCTTCAGCGCGTTGGTCAGCGACTCCTGCACGATCCGGTAGGCGGCCAGTTCGACCGGCGCGGGGACACGGTCGTGCACGGCGTCGAGGCTGACCTCCAGGCCATTGGCGCGGGCACCCGCGACCAGGGCGCCGACGCCGTCCAGGGTCGGGGTCGCGGCCGGTTCGATGTCGCCGGAGCTGTCCCGCAGGATCCCGATCAGGCGGCGCATCTCGGCCAGCCCCTCCACGCTGTTCTCCCGGATGACGGCCAGGGCGTCCCGGGAGGTCTGCGGATCGTCGAGGGAGAGCGCGGCCGTGGAGTGGATGGCGATGGCGGACAGATGGTTGGCCACCACGTCGTGCAACTCCCGTGCCATCCGAGCCCGTTCGACGGTGACCGCCTGCGTCCGGTCCATCTCCGCGAGCAGCGCGGTCTGTTCGGCCCGCAGCCGGGCGGCCTCGGCCGCGTCCCGGTGGTTGCGCACCACCCAGCCGGTCGAGGCCGGCGCGAACGCCACCACGCCGACGCCCACGCCGATCAGCAGGCCCTGGGGATCGCGCCAGAGAGCGGCGGGTACGACCCCGCCGAGCACGGTCAGCATCCCGGTGATCCAGGGGATGCGCCGGGCGGTGGCCGGGCTGCTGTACAGGACGGCCGCGTACACCAGGTCCGTGTACAGCACGACCGTGACGACGCTGCCCAGGGTCACCGTGTCCCCGACGAGCGCCACGGTGCCGACCAGCAGGCCGAACCGGGGCCGGATGCGGCGCAGCGGCTCGCAGGCGGCGGTCACCGCGAGCGGCACCAGCGGGGCCCAGGGCGCCCGCCACAGCACGAGGCTGTCCGCGGGCACGCGGGGGTGCATGCCGAGCGCCCACATCAGCACCCCGCCGAGGAGCCCGCCCACGGCGATGCGCAGGTCGTCGCGGTGGGGGCGGGGGAGTGTGCGGGGCATGAGCCCATCCAACACGGCCCACGGCCCGTCCGTCTGCTCCCCGGGAAGGGTCCCCAACTGCAACTTTCGCTTACCGCCGGTTCCTCTGCGGCGACGACGCCCGAGCCTTTCGCAGCCGGGAGCCTTGAGGTGAGCGAAGGGAGTGTGCCGTGATCGTCGGACTGATCGTCGCCTGTGAGGTGGCGTTCTGGGTGCTGCTGGTGGCCGGACTGGTCTTCCGGTACGCGCTGCGGATGCCGCGCACCGGTCTGGCGCTGCTGCTGTGCGAGCCGCTGCTGGAGGTGGTGCTGTTCACGGTGACCGCGATCGACCTCAAGCACGGCGCCCAGCCCGACTGGCGCCACGGCCTCGCCGCGGTCTACATCGGCTTCACGGTCGGCCTCGGCCACTCCACCGTCAAGTGGGCCGACGCCCGCGTCGCCCATCGCTTCGCCGGCGGCCCCCCGCCGGTGCGGCCCCCGAAGTACGGCACGGCCCGCGCCGTCCACGAGTGGAAGGTCGCGGGCCGCTGGATCCTGGCCTCGCTCGTCGCCCTGGCCCTGCTGCAGGGGGCGGTCTGGTACGTCGGCGGCGACGGCGAGACCGGTTCGCTGCGGGCCTGGCAGCTGCGCATGGTGTGGGTGATCGGCATCAACGTGGTGATCGCCGCCAGCTACACCTTGTTCCCGAAGGTCCCCAAGCGAGAGCCCTAGCGCTCCCCGCCCGGGACCCACAGCACGTCCCCGACCTCCTTGTTGGCCGTGCGAGCCAGGATGAACAAGAGGTCGGAGAGGCGGTTGAGGTACGTGGCGGTGAGCGGGTTCATGGTCTCGCCGTGGACCTCCAGGGCCGCCCAGGTGGAGCGCTCGGCCCGTCGTACGACCGTGCAGGCCTGGTGCAGCAGGGCCGCGCCCGTGGTGCCGCCGGGGAGGATGAAGGAGCGCAGCTTCTCCAGCTGCTCGTTGAAGCGGTCGCAGTCCGCCTCCAGCTTGTCGACGTAGAACTGCTCGACCCTCAGCGGCGGGTACTTGGGGTTCTCCACCACCGGCGTCGACAGATCGGCGCCCACGTCGAACAGGTCGTTCTGGACACGGGTGAGGACCTTTACGACCTCCTCGTCCAGGCCGCCCAGCGCGATCGCGGTGCCGATCACCGCGTTGGCCTCGTTGGCGTCCGCGTACGCGGAGATCCTGAGGTCCGTCTTGGGCACCCGGCTCATGTCCCCCAGGTTGGTGGTGCCCTGGTCGCCGGTCCGGGTGTAGATGCGTGTCAGATTGACCATGCGGCCAGCGTAGTTACGCTCCGGCCGTTCGGAACACTCGTGTGCCCACCGTCACCGACAGGGCGGTGAATCCGACGGCGACGAGGACGCCGTACAGCATGTGCGCGCTCGCGTACCGGCCGACGTACGCGTCGCGCACCGCGTCCACCAGGTAGCGGAACGGCACGAAGTGCGAGAGCACGTCCAGCCAGCCGGGCGCGAGGGACATCGGGAGCATCAGGCCGGACAGCAGCATCGACGGCATCGACAGCATGTTGATCGTCGGGCCGAATTCCTGCGGGGTACGGGCCCTCATCCCGAGCGCGTACGACAGCGAGGCCAGCGACAGCGTGAGCAGGGCGACGAACCCGAAGCCGATGAGGATGCCGGGCACGGGCGCGCGCAGGCCCATCACCAGGGCGGCCAGCACCAGCAGCACCGCCTGGAAGACGAAGACCGTGGCGTCCCGCAGCACCCGGCCGAGGAGGAGGGCGAGGCGGCTGACCGGGGTCACCCGCATCCGCTCCACCACCCCCTGCCCCTTCTCGATGATCACTGTGAAGCCCGCGAACAGGGCTCCGAACAGGCCGAGTTGGAGCAGCAAGCCGGGTACGAGCACCTGCCAGGAGCTGCCCTTCCCGCCCAGCGGCAGATCGGTGAGCAGCGGGCCGAAGAAGAGGAGATACAGCAGGGGCGTGAGGACGCCGAAGAGGAGGGCGAAGCGGGAGCGCAGGGACTGGCGGAGGTAGCGGCCGTAGATGAGGGCCGTGTCGTGGAGGAGCATGCGGGGTCCTATACGGCTACGGGGGCGGCGTCGGCCGGGACGGGCCCGCGGCCGGTGATGGCGAGGAAGGTGTCCTGGAGCGTGGCGTCGAGCGAGCCGCCGTAGCGGAGCTTGAGGGCGCCGGGGGTGCCCTCGGCCGCGACCGTTCCCCGGTCCACGACGACCAGGCGGTCGGCGAGCGCGTCGGCCTCGTCCAGGTAGTGGGTGGTGAGGAAGACCGTCGTGCCGTACTCGTCGCGCAGCCGGCGGACCAGCGCCCACAGGTCGGCGCGGCTGCCGGGGTCCAGGCCGGTCGTCGGCTCGTCCAGGAACAGCACCTTCGGGCGGTGGGTGAGCGCCATCGCGATGTCCAGGCGGCGCCGCTGACCGCCGGAGAGCGCGCCGGCGCGCCGGTCGAGCAGGTCGGTGAGGTCCAGTTCACGGGCGAGTTCGGCCGCGCGCTCGACCGCCCGCGCCTTCGGCAGGCGGTACATCCGGCCCTGGGTGACCAGTTCCTCCCGCACGCTGATCTGCGGGTCGACGCCGCCGGACTGGGCGACGTACCCGCACACCCCGCGCACGCCCACCGGGTCGGTCGCCAGGTCGTGCCCGGCGACGGTGGCCGCGCCGCCGGTGGGGGCGAGCAGGGTGGTGAGCATCCGCAGGGTGGTGGTCTTGCCCGCCCCGTTGGGCCCGAGGAGGCCGAGGATCTCGCCTTCCTGGACGGCGAGATCGACACAGCGCACGGCCTCGACGGGGCCCTGCTTGGTCTGGAAGGTGCGCGCCAGTCCGGCCGCGCTGATGACTGTTGCCATGACGAACAGAAAAGCAGAGGCGTTGAAAGTTTGCAATGCCACCAAAAATTCAGAGACTCCAGCGACCCTGTCGGCAACCTACGATGACGGCATGGCAGAGGGACTCAGAGAGCGGAAGAAGCGCGAGACCAGGCAGCGGATCTCGGACATCGCCACGGGACTGTTCCTGGAGCACGGCTTCATGGCGGTGACGATGGCAGACGTCGCCGAGGCGGCCGACGTCTCCGTCAACACCGTCTACAACTACTTTCCGGCCAAGGAGGACCTCTTCTTCGACCGCTCCACGGGAATGGCCGACCGGCTCACCCGCTGGGTGCGCGGCCGGGATGCGGGCGAGTCCGCAGCCCAGGCCGTCCTGCGTGAACTGCGCGAGGAGGCCGAGGCCGTCTCCCCTCGCCTGGGCCTGCTGGAGGGCTACGACCGCTTCATGCGCGTCATCCACGAGGCCCCGCCGCTGCGCTCGCGCCTGTGGAGCCTGCAGCAGGAGATCCACGACAACCTGGAGGCGGCCCTGCGCGAGGAGACGGGCGCGGCCGACGGCGACCCGCTGCCGGGGCTGATCGCCGGTCAGATCTGCTGGATCCACCAGACGGTCTTCGTCACCGTCGGCCGCGAAATGCTCGCGGGCCGCAAACCGGCCGAGGTGTCACGAGAGGTGCTGGTCCTCATCGACGACATCGAGGACCTGCTCAGCGAGAAGGTCCTCGGTTATGCGGTACGCGGACAGAGCTAGTGGAACGCCCCGCCCTTCACGGCCGTGACGAAGGACGCCCATGGCTTGGCCGCGAAGACGAGGGCCGGGCCGTGGGGGGTCTTGCTGTCGCGGACGGGGACGGCGGAGGGGATGGTGTCGCAGACTTCGAGGCACTCGCCGCCGTCCGGATTGCTGTAGCTGCTTTTGCGCCACGTCAGGGCGGTCAGTTCGATGGCTCGCACGGTACTTCCTCCAACATCCGCAGGATGAACTTCCGCGACTCGGCAGGAGTCAGCGCCTGGTCGCGCATCGCATCGTATGCACGTTGCAGCCGCTCAACTGCCGCGTTTTCTTCGATCAGTTCGCCACGGTACGCATTCTCGGTGTAGGCCACCGTAGTACCGCTCGTCAGCCGTAGGAACATGACGGAGGTGCTCACCAGGCCGTGCATACCCGAACGGTCCGGCAGCACCTGAATGGTGATGTTCGGACGCTCCGACATCTCCAGGAGATGGTCCAACTGCTCCCGCCACGCTCCCGCGTCCCGCAGCGGCGTGCGCAGCACCGCCTCGGCAATGAGGGCGCGGAACGGCGGCGCGTCCTCACCTTCCAGCAGCATTCGCCGACCTGAGCGAGCCGCCACCTGCTGCTCCAGTTCCTCGCCTTTGTACCCGCCGAGTGTGAGCACCTCGCGCGCGTAGGCATCCGTCTGCAACAAGCCCGGCAGGATGCTCACTCCGAAGTGCCACAGGCTCATCGCCTCCGCCTCCAGAATCATGTACCGCCGGTACTGCTCCTTGAACTGCGTCGGATCCCCCAGCGCCATCTCCCACATCGCCAACAACAGCCCAGGCGTGCCGTAGAACTGGTCCAGTGCCTCCGCGACTTCCGGGCCGCCCAAAGTCTCCCCGCTCTCCAGCTTCTTGAAGAGCGACGGATCCCAGCCCACCGCGTCGGCCAGCGCGCGCAGACTGAGGCCCTTGGCGGCGCGCAGTCGGCGGAGTTCCTCCGCGTACCGCCGACGGGGCTCCTGGCTGCGTCCCGTGATCACCCTTCGTGCCGGCATCGCGGACCTCCGTGCGTAGTTGCTGGAGCACATACGGTAGTCGGGGCGGTCACTGTCCCGTGCCCGAACGGCTGGGCAGGGTCGGGTTGAAGACGTTCGCGCGGGGGCCGGTCCAGGGCGGGGTGAAGGTCAGGAGGAAGGTGACGCGGTCGGCGAAGCGGGGTTCGGGTACGGGTATCTCGACGCCGGGGTGCTCGGCGTAGCCATGGGTGACCGTACGGGCCACGTAGTTGGTGATGGCGTCGGCGCGGTGGGGGCGTGGGCGCCCGCCCGGGGCGGTCAGGCGGCTGAGTATGCGCAGCACCGTGGGGACGGACGCGTCGAACGTGAAGTCCAGGGGCGGGTTGATGCCGCTGACAGGGATGGTGTCATGGTCGGGCACGGTGTCGAGGCCTGTCTGGTCGTACCAGAAGGCAGCCGCGTGGGCCTCGCCGCGGGCGCGGTGGTGCAGGGAGAGGCAGTAGGCGGCGGAAGAGTGTCCCGCGCCGGCGGCGTACTGCCACCAGAAGCGGGCTCCCTCGTCGATGCCGGCGACGTGCAGAGCGCAACCCAGCAGCCAGGCTCCTTCCGGTTCGGGGAGCTGGTCGGTGAGGAACTGAAGGGTGCCGGGGGCGAGCGCGGTGAGGACGGCGTCGCACAGGGTGCGCAGCTGGCGGACCGTGACGGCGTCGGCGTCGGCGTGCGGGGCCTCGGCGAGGGCGGTGTCGTCGTAGGTGTGGTCGGGGTAGGCGCCGTCTTCATACGGGACGGTGTCGGCGGGGACGCCGGGGCAGTCGTGCAGGCGGGCGCGGGCGAGGAGGGCGTCTATGGCAGTCATGGCGAACGGATTCACTCCCGGGGGCTGTCGAGGAGGTCTTCGAGGGCGGCGCGGGCATGGTGGTCGATGGCGTGGGCGATGGCCGGGCTCAGACCGGTGACGTAGGGGATCGTTTCCTCCAGGTCCAGGCCGCACAGGTGGCCCAGCACGATGACGTCCATCTGGTCCTGCGGGAGCCGGGTGATGGCGTCGAAGAGGTCCACCATCTCGGTCAGGACGACGAGGTGCCCCGGCACGCTGCCGTTGACCTCCTCGGTGGAGAAGACGGCGGCGCGCAGATCGGGGTGGCCGTCACGGTGGGCGGCGCGGGCCAGGACGCGGGAACGCAGCAGAAGCCAGGCGTTGCGCCGGAGGTTCGCGCTGCTGGCGGCCGTGCTCCAGGACAGCCACAGCAGGTCGAAGGTCTCGCCCACCGCCCAGTGGACGCGGTTGTCGGTCAGCAGGAAGGCGCGCGCGTAGGCGGTGTACGGGGCGAGCATCTTCTCGGTGAAGGCCTGGTGGGCCAGGGGCTGGATCTCCGGTTCGCAGGCGACCTGCTGGATGCAGTTCTGGATCCAGTGCGGCTTCTTGTGGGCCTCGCGCGCCGCCGCCGTCCACAGGCGGCGCATCGGCTGGACCGGCAGGCCCAGCGCGCGTATCACGCTGAAAGTGATCTCCCAGGCGGGGTAGTACCCATGGCCGCGCAGGAGTTCGCTGATGCGGGCCTTGGAGTAGCCGGAGCGGTCGACGAGGTCGTTCAGGGTCAGTCCGCTGGAGAACACGTAGCTGCGGACCGGCTCCAGCCAGGCCCGGTGCGAGGGGCCCGCCGCCTCGGAGATCGGGAGCGGCTTACGGCCCCGCCTGCCGCTGTTCTCCGACGGGAGAGGCTGGTCGTCGCCAGGAGGCCAGATCATCGGGGCGGCTCCTCGCCGGCGGTGGTGGGAGCGGGGGCCGGGTCGGCGGGCCCGTTCAGTGCCTGGGCGATCTGCTGCACGAGCAGGCCCAGGGATGGGAGCAGGGTGGCCACGGCCGAGACCTGTCCCAGCACGGTCATCACCGTGCTCCACGTGAGGACCGCCACCAGTACGGCGACGGTCACCACCTTCTTACTCGACATCGCACTTCGTTTCTGTGAGCGGGGGTCTCACTCCAACTGGCCCTCCTTCAGGCGGTGCTGAAGCGCCATCAGGAGGGAGAGCCAGCATGGCCCCGGCACCGTTCCGCACGCCACGTGATCATGGAGGTACGGAACAATGGCCCCAAGGGGGCCAGGCTCCGCTAGCCCGCGCCACCCCTGGCGCGCCGGATGAACGGCGATGATTCAGTCCTTTGAGGGGGAAAGGCCGCATCTGTGCGCGCAATGCCGAGGGCGCCGTCATCATGGAGCCGGAGGCGCCACTCGACGCCGCACTGGAAACCGTGCGGCCCCCTGTGCTGAAGCGACAACCAAGAGGGGGCCGCTCGGGCGGATGCGGATCCGGAATCGCGGGCCGAACGGCGGGAGGAAAATGCCCCATTGGACGACTAGTGCCGCTGCCGGTGTGATGTCCGTCATCTGAGACGTGACGCGCGTTACTTACCGGTCACACGGCCGCTCCGGAGCGCTATCGTCCGCCGAAGAGGCAGACGTTCACAGCGTTCAAGGGAGTCGGAGTGGCACGGAAGCTCGCCGTCATCGGGGCCGGTCTCATGGGGTCCGGTATCGCTCAGGTCGCCGCGCAGGCGGGCTGGGACGTCGTGTTGCGCGACGTCACCGACGAGGCACTCAAGCGTGGCACCGACGGCATCAAGGCCTCGTACGACAAGTTCGTGAGCAAGGGCAAGCTGGCGGCGGACGACGCCGAAGCCGCCCTCGGCCGCATCACCGCGACCACCGACCTGGACGCCGCCGCCGACGCCGACATCGTCGTGGAGGCCGTGTTCGAGAAGCTTGAGGTCAAGCACGAGATCTTCCGCGCGCTCGACAAGATCGTGCGCGAGGACACCGTGCTCGCCTCCAACACCTCCGCCATCCCGATCACCAAGATCGCGGCGGCCACGGAGCGCCCGGAGCGGGTCGTCGGTGTGCACTTCTTCTCGCCGGTGCCGATGATGCAGCTGGTCGAACTCGTCCGCGGCTACAAGACCAGCGACGAAACCCTCGCCACCGCGCGGGAGTTCGCCGAGTCCGTCGGCAAGACCTGCATCGTCGTCAACCGGGACGTCGCCGGGTTCGTGACGACCCGTCTCATCTCGGCGCTCGTCGTCGAGGCGACCAAGCTCTACGAGTCCGGCGTCGCGACCGCCGAGGACATCGACCTCGCCTGCAAGCTGGGCTTCGGTCACGCCATGGGCCCGCTGGCCACGGCGGACCTCACCGGCGTCGACATCCTGCTCCACGCCACCGGCAACATCTACACCGAGTGCCAGGACGAGAAGTTCGCCCCGCCGGAGCTGATGCGCCGGATGGTGGACGCCGGTGACATCGGCCGCAAGAGCGGGCAGGGCTTCTACAAGTACTGATCCGTACAGATCCGTATAGATCCGGACACACTCCCCGGGAGGTTCACTCCCGGGGGTGAATTCGGTATCGGTTCGCTTACAAGCAGCAACCGCTCTGCCACTGAGGCAGTCAGACGTTGCACAGCACCGTCATCACCGTCATGGAGTACGCCACTCGCACTCAACGGGGAGCGCATATGTACATCAGGGGCGACCACGTCGAGCTGGTCGTCGGGGGCCGCCTCGACGTCCGCAGCGCGGCGGACGCCCGTACGGCCCTGCACTCGGCCGTCGACGACGGAGTCGGCGACCTGGTGCTCGACCTGTCCGAACTCGACTCCTGGGACGCCACGGGACTCGGGGTGATCATGGGCGCCCACCGGCGGGCCGGCCGCTGCGGCCGTCGCCTGGTGCTGCGCGGCGTGCCGCCGCAGATGCAGCGCCTGCTGGTGGCCACCCGGCTGCACCGGATTCTCGCCATCGAGGGCGGCATCGGGGTGGAGTCGCTGCCCCGGGTCTGACGGCCCCGGATCTGACGGCCCCGGATCTGACGGCCTCGGATCTGACGGCCTCGGATCTGAGGGCGAACCGTACGTCGAGGGCAATCCTCGTAAGACCGTGACGTCTCGGGCCGCGCGGCACCCCGCCCTGTCGGTGACACCGGCCGAAGGTTTAGGGTTCGGTCGCCCGCTGCCTTGCGACCCTCGATCGAGCGGGCCCGGACCAGAAGCGACAGCTCAGTGTGCAGCAGGCCGGGAGGGGCCGGTAACCGAGCACACAACGCTTTTGGGGGGCTGGAACCCATGGACCCGATCAACCCGGGACCCGAGAAGCAGGGCCAGGCTCCGGGCCGACGCCCGCCCCGGGACTCCCTCACCGCCGACTTCGGCCCGGGCACGCCCGCGCTCGCCCGTACAGCCCGGCTCGTCTCCGGGGACTTCCTGCTGACCGTCAACCCCGTGGACGGCAGCGAGATAGCGCCCTGCCGGCCGGACGAGGCGCCCGGCAGGCCCCGCAAGCTGACCGCCGCCGAGCGCGCCGAAGCCGAGCGTGCCGCCCGGCCCCCCGTGCCGCCCGGCCCGGCCCGGCCCGCGCTCTCCCTCCTCGAACGCCAGGACGAACGCGAACGCCTGGTCCGGCTGCTGGCCCGCGGACGCTCGGTGCGGCTCACCGGCCCCGGCGGCTCCGGCCGCACCGCCCTGCTCGACCTGGTCGCCGAGGACTGCCAGGACCTCGCCCCCGACGGCGTCGTCCGGCTCAGCGGCTTCCACCGCACGGCCGGCGACCTGCTGGACGACCTCTTCCGTGCCGTCCACGACGCGCCCCGGTACCGCCCCGAACGGGACGAACTGCTCGCCCTCGTCGGGCAGATCGGCGCGGTCGTCGTCGTGGACGACCTGGAGTTCGGCGGCGCCGCCCTGGAGGAACTGCTCGACGCCACCCCCGAGTGCGCCTTCCTGTTCGGCGCCACGCCCGAGGTCCCCGGTCCGTCCGCCGAGGCGGACGTCGAGGAGGTCTTCCTGCCCGGCCTGGACCGGGCCGGCGGACTGGAGATCCTGGAGCGGGCCGCCGGCCGGGTCCTCACCGAGGACGAGGCCAACTGGGCCGGCGACCTGTGGTTCGAGTCCGAGGGGCTGCCGCTGCGCTTCGTGCAGGCCGGCGCCCTGCTCCGGCAGCGCGACGAGCTGCGGGCCGGCACCGAAGCGGTCGACGAGTACGGCGTCTTCGAGGACGTACGCCCCCCGGTGGACGCGCCCCTGGCGGCCGAGGACGAGGTCCCGCTGCCCTCCCTCGGCGAGGCCGCGGCGCCCGCCCCGCTGCTCGCCTCCCGGCTCAGCGCCTCGGCCCGCGCCACCCTCCGCTTCGCCGTCGCCCTCGGCGGCGAGGTGCCGCACCAGGCCCATCTGCCCGCGCTGGTGGGTGACACCCACGCGGACGCCGCGCTCGGCGAGCTGGCGGGCTGCGGGCTCATCTCGCCGGTCGGCTCCCGCTACCGCCTCGCGGCCGGGGTGCAGACCCAGCTGGAGGCCGCCGGATACGCCGACGATGCCCCGGACCGTGCGCTCACCGCGGCCGAGCACTACGCCTGGTGGGCGGGCCACCCCTCGGTCACCCCCGAGCGGGTGTGCGTGGAGGCCGATGCCGTGCTGGCCGCGCTCACGGTCGTCGCGCCCGCCACGGTGCCGCCCGTCGAGGGCGAGGAGAGCTGCGCCGTACGGCTCGCCCGCACGGCCGCGCCCGCCTTCGCCGCCGGGCTGCACTGGAGCGCCTGGGAGCGGGCCCTGCGGTCCGGTGCGGAGGCCGCCCGGCTGGCCGGTGAGGTGTCCGAACAGGCCTATTTTCACCATGAGTTGGGTGTCCTCGCGCTGTGCGGCGGACAGCTCGACCGGGCCCGCGCCGAGCTGGAGGCGTCCATCGGGCTGCGCGGCGCGCTCGCCGACAAGCGCGGCACGGTCGCCGGACGGCGCGCCCTGGCCCTGGTGGCCGACCGCGCGGGGGACCTGCCCGGGCTGCCGGTGTTCGCCGCCGAGGAGGCTGCGGAGGCCCGCCACGAGGAGTCGGCGCCGACCCGGCCGACCGGCATGCCGACCACGTTCCCGAAGCCGTACCAGGCCCCCGCGGACACCCTGGTCACCCCGCGGGCCCCGAGCGGCCCCTCCGGCGGAGGCATCCGGCGGCTGGCCCGGCGCAATCTGGTGGCGGCCGGGTCCGGTGCGCTGCTGGTCGCCGTCCTCGGCACGGTCGTCACGCTCGGGTTCACGTCCCACGACAGCGCGGACGACAACCCGGCCGACAAGGTGAACAACGTCAACCCGTCGGTGAACCAGGACGCGGGCGACGACGCCCCGGACGCCGACCCGAGCCAGAGCACCAGCAGCACCGCCGCCCCGGGCACCCCCACCGGCCGGCCCACGACCCCGGGCCCCGGCGTCACGTACACCACGGCACCGACGCAGCCCAGGACCGGTCCGACGGGCACGCCGGGCACGGGCGGCGGGGGCGCCACTCCCACGCCGTCGAAGTCGCGGACGAGCAGCCCGCCGACTCCGACGCCCACGCCGACCCATACGACCCCGACGGCACCACCGACCACACCGACGCCCACCGGCACTTCGGGTTCCCCGACCCCGACCGGCTCGGCCTCGACCACCCCGTCCACGACGAACACGGCGAGCGGCCCGACGACGTCGACGAGTTCGGCGGGGGCGCCAGGGGGCGGCGGCAGCCGGGGTTCCGTGATCTGACGCCTGCCGCAGACAGCAGGAGGGCCGGTCCTCACACGGACCCGGCCCTCATGCTCGTATCACGCCCGCACCACGCGGAGCTGATCAGAACAGCCGCAGCTTGTCGTCCTCGATGCCCCGCAGGGCGTCGTAGTCGAGGATCTGGCAGTTGATGCCGCGGTCGGTGGCGAGGACGCGGGCCTGGGGCTTGATCTCCTGGGCGGCGAAGACGCCGCGGACCGGGGCGAGGTGCGGGTCGCGGTTCAACAGCTCCAGGTAGCGGGTGAGTTGCTCCACGCCGTCGATCTCACCGCGGCGCTTGATCTCCACCGCCACCGTCTGCCCGTCCGCGTCCCGGCACAGGATGTCCACCGGGCCGATCGCGGTCATGTACTCGCGGCGGATGAGGGTGTAGCCCTCGCCGAGCGTCTCGATGCGGTCGGCGAGCAGTTCCTGGAGGTGTGCTTCCACGCCGTCCTTGATCAGACCGGGGTCCACACCCAGTTCGTGCGAGGAGTCGTGGAGGATCTCCTCCATCGTGATGATCAGTTTCTCGCCCGCCTTGTTGATGACGGTCCACACGCCCTCGTCCTCGCCCGTGCCCTCCTTCAGCGTGCAGGGCGGCGACATCCAGTTGAGGGGCTTGTAGGCCCGGTCGTCCGCGTGGATGGAGACGCTGCCGTCCGCCTTGACCAGGATCAGGCGGGGCGCCGAGGGCAGGTGGGCGGTGAGCCGGCCGGCGTAGTCGACCGAGCACCGGGCAATGACGAGACGCATGGTCGGCAACGCTACTCGACGTCCGCCGGTGCACGCGATTCGCCCGTTCTGCTTCCTGTGCATCGCCCCATTTGTCCCTGGAAACTCTTGTTCCTCCCTGGCCGATTGTGGGTGTAACGCGACCGTTCCATATACGCATTCTGCTGGTGTGGTCACCGACCGTTGCCTACCGTAGTGAACGGGAGGTCGCGAGCCGTGTACTAAGCGTGTTCGATATCGCGAACTCCCCTGTCTGTCCGGCAACCCCTGCTCCGCGGGGGTGCGAGAGGAGAACCCATGTCGCTCGACGTCTCACCGGCCCTACTCGAACAGGCCGAGCGAGGCGAGGTCGACGAAGCAGCATTCGTCGACTGCGTCCGGACCTCCCTGCCCTACGCATGGGAGATGATCAGCTCCCTGGTGGCCCAGCTGAAGGTGGACGGCGGAGAGTTCGCCGACAACCAGACGCCTCCGCCGGACGAGCAGGCACGCGGTCAGCTGCTGCGAGCGCTGGCGAGTGACGCCATACGCGGCGCCCTGCAGCGGCACTTCGGTGTGCGGCTGGCCTTCCAGAATTGCCACCGGGTGGCGGTGTTCCCGCTGGACCCCTCGGTCGACGAGAGGCTGGCCCGTTTCACCTCGGTACGCGCCCAGCTGCTGAACCAGTCTCCGGAGCTTCGGGACTGCTGACGCCGAGCTCCGGGACTGCTGAGCCAATGAGCTGCTCGCTTGCCGCTCCACCCGGGGGAGGTGCATCGACTACTGGGGCGGCAAGCCCCTCAGCGCAGCTGCGGCAGCACCTCGGCGCCCAGCCGCCGTAGGTTCTCCTCCGTCGCCGCCAGGTCGCCCGAGCCCTCCACGAGGAGGGCGAAGCGGGAGATGCCGGTGCGCTCCGACGTGGCCGCGAGCCGGTCGGCACACAGCCGGGGCGTGCCCACCGGGTGCAGCCCGCAGAGCAGTTCGGTGTAGGCGAGCGGGTCGCGCATCGCGCGCGCCCGGCCGTCCACCGTCACATGCGCGTCCAGGCCCTGCTTCAGCCAGCCCGGCATCGCCTTCAGCAGGGTCTCCACCGCGTCGGTGCGCCGGTCCGCGATCTGGCAGACCCCGGCCGACACATGGGCGGCGCCCGCGAGCTCCTCGGCGGGTCGGCCCGCCGCGCGTGCGCAGCGCTGCCACAGGGCGACCATCTCGGCCTTCTCCTCGTCCCCGATGTGCATGCCGAGCAGCATCGGCAGCCCGCGCTCGGCGGCCAGCCGGACACTCGCCGGGGAGGTGCAGGCGACGACGACCTCCGGTCCGGGCGTCTCCGTCAGGGCCTCGGAGGGGCGCGGTACGACGGGCACCTCGCGGAAGGAGAACCGCTCGCCTGTGGCGGCGACGGACGGCTCGCGCAGCCAGCGCACCAGCAGATCGAGTGATTCCGGGAACCCGCGCTCGTACGCCGCGAGGCCCGCGCCGAAGACCTCCAGGTCCACCCAGGGCCCGCCGCGCCCGACGCCCAGCGTGAACCGTCCGCCGCTCGTCAGGTGCAGCAGTGCGGCCTGCTCGCCGAGGGCGACCGGGTGCGTGGTGGGCAGCACACTGACCGCCGTACCTACCCGGACGCGTCGGGTGCGGCCGAGCAGCAGCGCGGCCAGGGTGACCGCGGACGGGCATGTGCCGTACGGCACGAAGTGGTGCTCGGCCAGCCACACTGTGTCGAGCCCGGCCTCCTCGGAGACCTCCGCCGAGCGGACCGCCCGGTGCAGGGCCTCCCCCGGTCCCTGGCCCGGGAACTGGGCCGCCAGCACAAAACTTCCTACACGCATCGCTTTTCCTGATTCCTCGGCCCCGACCCGGAGCTCCCCCGCCCCGCATAACCGGGGGACACGTGCCGAGGACACGGCCTGGCGGGGTAATTTGCGGATTGTCTGCAGAATCGGACGCTCTGGAGGGGGACTTGTGTGGGTTGGTTCCCTACGCGTACCCCGGTCGGCGCGGCGTACGCTGGATGAAGCCCGTGCTTCCTGTATAGCCCCGAGAGGTGTTCTGTGTCCCCGCGTCGCAACCGACCGAAGGCAGCCGGATCGTCGGGCCGGAGCGCCGAGGACGACAGCGCCGGCCGGTACGGCGGCTGGCAGTCCACGGAGAACTGGCAGGGCGAGGACTGGAGCGTGCGCCATGTCGCCGGGGCGAGCGCGCAGGGCAAGACGTACCGCTGCCCGGGCTGCGACCAGGTGATCCCCTCCGGCGTTCCGCACGTGGTGGCCTGGCCGGAGCACGCGGGCGTGGACGACCGCCGGCACTGGCACAAGGCCTGCTGGAACGCGAAGGACCGCCGCACCACGCGGGTGCAGCGGTCCCGTAACTCGCCGAGGTTCTGAGGGACTTACACGTCCCGGCTCTGCAACAGCGCGTACGCGCCCGCGTACGTCGCCGCGGTCACGACCAGGATGATCCACAGTGGGTCCCAGCCCGTCGGGCCGCCCGACTGGGTCAGGGAGTTGTCGTAGAAGGCGCTCAGCTGGCTCGGGATGGAGTACTCGAACAGCTTCTCGCGCACGCTCTCCAGCGAGGACGCGAACATGAACAGCGCGATCACCAGCGGCGCGAGCACCGCGCCGATCATGAGGGTGATGGCGCCCGCAGAATGCCGGATGATCGAACCGACGAGCAGCGAGAGCAGCCCGAGCAGCGCGATGTAGAGGCTGATGCCGACCGTGCCCTTCAGCCATTCCCCACCGGACGGGGTGTGCCCGCCGTGCCCCTGCAGCATGGACGCCTGCACCATCGCCACGAAGGAGACGGCGGCCAGCGTCACCACGAAGGCGACGGAGAAGAACACGATCGCCTTGGCGGCCAGGACCCGGCCCCGGCTCGGGCACGCGGTCATCGTCGTACGGATCATGCCGGTGCCGTACTCGGAGGCCGTGGTCAGCACGCCGAGCGTGATGATGCACATGCTGCCGAGCAGCAGGCCGAAGAAGCCGAGGGACAGCCGGTTGTCGTCGGGGCCCATTTGCGAGGAGGAGTTGCTCGCCACGGCACCGGCCAGCAGGCCGATGCCGACGACGAGCAGCACGAACACGCCGAGCGTCCACATCGTGGAGCGCACCGACTTGATCTTCGTCCACTCGGAGGCCAGCGCATGACCCAGGCGGGTGCGTACGACCGGGATCGGCGACGTGTATCCGGGGTACTGCGCCCCGCCGGGCGCCGCCTGCCAGTCGGGCGCTACGGGGGCCTGTGGCATCGGGGGCTGGTGGGTGCTCATCGGGCGTCCTCGTGCTGGGTCGTGGGTGCGGCGGGAGCGGAGGGTGCGGCGGGGGCTGCCGGTGCGGCGGCGGGCGGGGCCGAGGGCATCGCCGGCGCCGGGGGAGCAGCGGGGGCCGCCGCCTGAGGCTGGCCCTGCGGCTGCTGCGGGGCCTGCGGGGCCTGCTGTGCCGGCGGGGCGTACGGGTTCGGGGCCGGGGCGCCGGGAGCGCCGTACGCGCCCGCGGGCGCACCGCCGTACGGGCCCGGGGCCGGTGGCGCGAACGGCTGGCCGCCCTGCTGGGGCGGCGGCGGGGCGTACCAGCCCGGCTGGCCCTGGCCGGGCACCGGCATGGGCGGCTGGGCGCCGGGCGGCAGCGGCTGCTGGAGGCCCGCCTTCTGGTCGACCGTCGAGCGGTAGTCGACGGCGCCCTGCGTCATCCGCATGTACGCCTCCTCCAGCGAGGCCTGATGCGGCGACAGCTCCCACAGCCGTACGTCCGCCTCGTGCGCGAGGTCGCTGATGCGGGGCAGCGGCAGCCCGGTGACGCGCAGCGCGCCGTCCTGCTCGGGCAGCACATGGCCACCGGCCCCGGTGAGCGCGGAGGTCAGCTTCTCGCGGAGCTGGGGCTCGGTGTCGGGGGTGCGGACCCGTGCGAAGTCGGCGGAGTTGGCCGAGATGAAGTCGCTCACGCTCATGTCGGCGAGCAGCTGTCCGCGCCCGATCACGATGAGGTGGTCGGCGGTCAGCGCCATCTCGCTCATCAGATGGGAGGAGACGAAGACCGTACGGCCCTCGGCGGCGAGCGCCTTCATCAGGTTGCGGACCCAGAGGATGCCCTCGGGGTCGAGCCCGTTGACCGGCTCGTCGAAGAGCAGCACCTGGGGGTCGCCGAGCAGCGCGGCGGCGATGCCGAGGCGCTGGCCCATGCCGAGCGAGAAGCCCTTGGAGCGCTTCTTCGCCACGCCCTGGAGGCCGACGACCCCGAGCACCTCGTCCACCCGGCGGGCCGGGATGCCCGAGAGCTGGGCGAGGCTCAGCAGGTGGTTGCGGGCGGCCCGGCCGCCGTGCACGGCCTTGGCGTCGAGCAGCGCGCCGACCTGGCGAGGGGCGTTGGGCAGCTTGCGGTACGGGTAGCCGCCGATGGTCACCGTGCCGGACGTCGGGTTGTCCAGTCCGAGGATCATCCGCATGGTGGTGGACTTGCCCGAGCCGTTCGGCCCGAGAAAGCCGGTCACGGCGCCGGGCCGCACCTGGAAGGAAAGGTTGTACACGGCGGTCTTGTCGCCGTAGCGCTTGGTCAGGCCGACAGCCTCGATCATGCTCCGCACCCATCGAAAGGTTCAGGACAGCGGGGCACACGCCCCCGTAAGGGTTAGGAGGATATCCGGGCGCTGACGGTTCCGCCCAAGAGAAAGTAAAGCCAGAGCATCGTCAGCCGTAACGAATCGGCTCACCGGGCGTCCGGGCTCGCCTCATTGGGCATCCCGCCGCTTCAGCAGGACGTACCCGCCCGCGATCGCCGCGATCACCCACAGCACCATGATCCCGAGCCCGCCCCAGGGGCCGTAGGGCGTGTCGTCGCCGAGCCGCGGCACCACCTGCATGATCCGGCTGCCGGCCTGGTCGGGCAGGTAGCGGCCGATCTTCTTGGTCGCCGAGACGTTGCCGAGGATGTTGGAGATCAGGAAGAAGAACGGCATCAGGATGCCGAGCGACAGCATGGGGGAGCGCAGCATCGCGGCCATGCCCATGGAGAACGCCGCGATCAGGGTCATGTAGAGCCCGCCGCCGACCACCGCGCGCAGCACACCCGTATCGCCGATGTGGGCTTGGTGCGGGCCGAGCATCGCCTGGCCGAGGAAGAACGCGGCGAAGCTGGTGGCCATGCCGACGGCCAGTGCGAGCGCGGTCGCCACCGCGATCTTGCTGAAGAGGAAGGTGCCGCGCTGCGGCACGGCGGCCAGCGAGGTGCGGATCATGCCGGTGCTGTACTCGTTCGAGACGACGAGCACCCCGAACACGATCATGGCGAGCTGGCCCAGGGTCATGCCCGCGAAGCTGACGAAGGTGGGGTCGAAGAACAGCCGGTCCCGCGCGGGCATGGAGTCGAACTGACTTCGCGACAGGGCGGAGATGAGCATGCCGAGCGCGATGGTGACCACCACGGCCAGGGACAGCGTCCACACGGTGGAGGCCACCGACCGGATCTTCGTCCACTCGGAGCGGATGACCTGGACGGCCGCCATGGTCACACCCCCTTCTTCCAGTCGGCGCCCCAGTCCTGCGGGGCGGGGCCCGGGCCGGTGTGGGCGTGGTACTCCACGGACTCCGCCGTCAGCTGCATGAACGCCTCCTCCAGCGAGGCCTGCTGCGGGCTCAGCTCGTGCAGCACGATCCCGTACTGCGCGGCCAGCTCCCCGATGATCGCCGCGGCCTTGCCGCCCTCCACCTCCAGCGCGCTGCCGCCCGCCTCCACGACCGTGATCCCGGCCTGGTGCAGCACGTCCAGCAGCCGCTCGCGCTGCGGGGTGTGGATGCGGACGTAGGAGCGCGCGTTCTGCCGGATGAAGTCGGCCATGGAGGTGTCCGCGAGCAGCCGCCCCTGGCCGATGACGACCAGATGGTCGGCGGTCAGCGCCATCTCGCTCATCAGATGGCTCGACACGAACACCGTCCGCCCCTGCGCGGCCAGCGATTTCATCAGGTGCCGGATCCAGTGGATGCCCTCGGGGTCCAGCCCGTTGACCGGCTCGTCGAACATCAGGATCCGCGGATCGCCGAGCAGCGCGGCGGCGATCCCGAGCCGCTGCCCCATGCCGTACGAGAACCCCTTGGCCTTCTTCCTCGCCACGGCGGTGAGCCCGACGGCGTCCAGCACCTCCGCCACCCGCCGATCGGGGATCCCGTTGCTCTGCGCGAGGCACAGCAGATGGTTGTAGGCGCTGCGCCCGCCGTGCACGGCCTTGGCGTCCAGCAGGGCGCCGATGTACGTCAGCGGGTCCTTGAGCTGGTCGTAGTGGCGCCCGTCGATGCGCACATCGCCGGCGGTGGGGTGATCGAGCCCGAGGATCATCCGCATGGTGGTGGACTTCCCGGCACCGTTGGGCCCGAGGAACCCGGTGACGATGCCGGGCCTGACGGTGAAGGTGAGGTGGTCCACCGCGACTTTCTCCCCGTACCGCTTGGTCAGCCCCGCCAGCTCGATCATGCGGCCACGCTAAGACGGCACGAAGCCCCCTGCCACCGGAGTGGCAGGAGGCTTCGGCTCGTTCAGTGAGGCTGCGCCGGAGCGTTACCGGGACTGCTGCGCCGGAACCCCGCGGGAGACCGGCTCGTCCTCGGCCGGGGTGCCGGCCGCGGCGACCGCAGCGCCGGTCAGCGTGGCGAGCATCTCGCGGACGTTCGTCAGCTGGGCGTTGATGCTGTCGCGGCGGTTGGTGAGCGCCGCCAGCTCGCGCTCGGATTCCGAGCGGATGCGGTCGGCCTTGGCGTTGGCGTCGGCCACGATGTCCTCGGCCTGGCGCTGGGCCGTCTCCACCGTCTGGCGGGCACGGCGCTCGGCGTCGGTGCGCAGCTTCTCCGCCTCCAGGCGCAGCTGCTCCGCGCGGTGCTCGATCTCCGCGAGGCGCTTCTCGGCCTTGGCCTGACGCGAGGCCAGGTCGCGCTCGGACTGCTCGCGGCGCTTGGCCAGGTTCGTCTCGAAGTCGGCGGCGGCCTGCGCGGCCTTGGCGCGGGTCTCCTCGAAGAGGGCGTCCGCCTCCTCGCGCTTGGACTGAGCGTCCTTCTGCGCCTCGGAGCGCAGCTGGGAGGCCTCGCTCTTGGCCTTCTCGACGATCCGGACGCCCTCGTCCTCCGCCTTGGCCTTGCGCTCCGCGGCGAACGACTCGGCGTCGTTGCGGATCTGCTGGGCCGCCGACTCGGCGAGTTCGCGGTGCTGCTCGGACGCGCGCCGGGCCTCGTCACGCAGGTCCTTCGCCTCTTCCTCGGCCAGGCGAAGGATCTTCTCGACGCGCGCGCCGAGACCGGCGTACGACGGCTCGGCGTCGGTGACCTGAGTCTGGGCGTTCTGCGTTTCGAGGTGCAGCTCCTCGATCCGCTTCTCCAGGGCAGTGATGCGGGCGAGAGCGCTGTCACGGTCGGAGACGAGCTTGGAGATCCGTTCGTCCACCTGAGCGCGGTCGTACCCACGCCGCACAAGCTCGAAGCCGTAGGGGGAAGTGTCGCTCATGGGGTTCCTGTCGAAAGAGACCGGTGAGGTGATAGATGGAATCCTAGGGGCCGAAGCGGTGTGTCACCGAGCGGATACGTGTTTGATCTGGAAAATGACACCTCTTTTGGGTGGCCGAGGTCCGGATGGCTTGCCAAGGATCTGGGCAAAGCCCCCAGAACACACCGAAACCCTCGCGCACGCTAGCCGTCTGACGACTTGCCACCCGATCGGGGGGCGCCGACGCTCGCACCGGCCTTGACGCCGCCGTCCTTGCCGGCCACCGGCGCCTCGAAGGACTCCAGCGCCTCCAGGACGTCCTGGACCCGGGAGATCTCGGCGTTGATGTCCTCGCGCCGGCGCACCAGGATTTCCAGTTCGCGCTTGCCCTCCTCGACCGTGCGCAGTGCCTCGCGGACCGCTTCGGCCTTCAGCTCCTCGGCTTCCTTGATGAGCTTGGCCTTCTTCTGCTCGGCCTCCTTGAGCAGCCCCTCCGCCTTCTTCACGGCGGCGATGCGCACCTTGCCCGCCTCCGAGTCGGCGTCGGAGCGGATCTCCTTGGCCTTCGCCTGCGCCTCGGCCAGCTGCTCCTCGGCGGCCTTGATGAGCGCGTCGCAGCGTTCGCCGGTGGACTTCATCGTCTCGGCGACCTCGCGGCGGGCCCGCTCGTGCAGCTCCTCGACCTCGCTGGTGATCCGGTCGCGCAGCTCCTCCGCGCGCTCCCTTATGGCGGTCGCGTCCCGGCGGGTGCCGACGAGCAGCTCGTCCGCGTCCGTACGGGCCTGCTCCACCCGCGAGTTGCCCTCGACGGTCGCCTCGGAGATGATCCGCTCGGCCTCGCTGCGGGCCGCGCCCACCATGGTGTCGGCCTGCGACTCGGCGTCCGCCGTCGTCTTCAGCGCCTGCTCCTGCGCCTCGGCGAGCAGCTTGTCCACCTCGGCCGTGGTCTCCGTGATGAGCGTGTCGACCTGCTCGGCCGCCTCCGAACGCCGCTTGTTGGCCTCCTTGCGGGCCTCGTCCAGGGTGCGCTCGGCCTCCTTGCGGGAGGAGTTGACGAGCCGCTCGGCCGCCGCCTCCGCGTCCGCCGTGAGCTGCTCGGCGTCCGCCCGCAGCCGCTCGGCGTGCTGCCGCGCGGAGCCGACCGCCTCTTCGGCCTCGGCGCGCAGCCGCTCGGCCTCGCCGGCGGCGTCCGCGAGGAGCTGCTCGGCGTTCGCCAGCGCCTCGGCACCCACCCGCTCGGCCTCCGCAATCGTCTCCGTCTGGAGGCGTTCGGCCTCGTTGCGGGCCTCGGTGATGAGGGTGTCCGCCTGGGTCGCCGCGTCCGAGCGGATCCGGTTGGCGTCCTCGCGGGCGTCCGCCCGGGTGCGGGACGCCGCCTGGTCGGCCTCGGCACGCGCGTCCGCCGCCTCCGTGCGCATCCGCTGGGCGTACTCGGACGCGTCCGCGCGCAGCCGCTCGGCCTCCGCGAGCGCCTCCACCACCGTGCGCTCGGCCAGCGCCTTGGCGGCCTCCGCCTCCTCGTTCGCCTCGCGCCTCACGCGCGAGGCGTCCTCGCTCGCCCGCTCCCGCTCGGCATAGGCGTCGGTGCGGACCCGGTCCGCCTCCTCCTCGGCCTCCCGGCGGGTACGGTCCGCCGCGTGCTCGGCGGCCGAGCGCAGTCCGGCGATCTCCTCCTGCGCCTGCTCGTGCAGCCCGGACACGGACTCCCGCACCTGCTGCGCGTGCTGCTCGGCGGCGGAGACCATCTCGGTGGCGCGCCGGTCGGCCTCCTCGACCAGCCGGACCGCCTCGGTCTGCGCCTCCTCCACCCGCTTGCGCGCGGACGCCAGCAGCTCCTCGCTCTGCTCGCGGGCCCGTTCGCGCTCCTGGTCGGCCTCCTCGCGGGCCGAGCCCAGCAGTTCCTCGGCCTCGCGGCGGCGCCGGGCGGCCTCCTCCTGCGCGGCGGCCAGCGTCTCCGACGCCTCGGTGCCCAGCCGCTCCGCCGCGGCCTGCGCCTCGGCGCGGACCCGGTCGGCGGTCTCCTGCGCCTCGGCCTTCAGCCGCTCGGCCTCCGTGGCTGCATCGGTGCGCAGCCGTACGGCGACGGCCTCGCCCTCGGCCCGGGAGGCGGACGCGTCGGACGCGGCCTCGGTGCGCAGCCGTTCGGCCTCCTCAGCGGCCTGCTGCTGGAGCGTACGGATCCGCTCGGCGGCCTCGGCGCGCTGCCGCTCGGCCTCCTCAGCGGCCTCGCGACGGATCCGGGCGGCCTCCTCGCGGGCGTCCGTGAGCGCCTGCTCGGCCGCCTCCAGCCGCTCCTGCGCCTCCGTCTGGAGCCGGGTCAGCTCCCCGGCGGCCTCGGCGCGGCGGGCCTCGACGGACCGCTCGGTCTCCTCGCGCAGCTCGCGCGCCGCGTTCTCGGCGTCGGTCCTGACGGCCTCGGCCTGCTCGGCGGCCTCCGCGCGCTGCTGCTCGACCTCGGCGCGGGTGCGCTCCAGGGTCTCCTCGGCCTGCCGGCGCAGGGCCGTCGCCCGCTCGATGGCCTCGGTGCGGACCTTCTCGCTGTCCGTCGTCGCGGTCTTGCGCAGCTCGTCGGCGTCCGCCTTGGCCTTGGCCAGCAGCTCCTCGGCGGACTTGGCCGCCGCCTCGATCTGCGCCACCGCCTCGCGGCGGGCCTCGGCGCGGATGGACTCGCCCTCGGCGACCGCGTCGGCGCGCAGCTGCTCGGCCTCGCCGCGCAGCCGGCGGGCCTCCTCCTGCAGCTCGACCGTCTTGGCGCGGTACTCCTTGGTGTCGTCCTTCGCCGCGCCCTTGAGCTGCTCGGCGATGTCGTGCGCCTCGGCGCGCAGCCGGTCCGCCTCGGCCTCGGCCTCCGAGCGGATCCGCTCGGCCTCCTCGGCGGCGGCCCTGGTGGTCTTCTGGGCGTCCTCCGACGCCTTGTTGAGCACGTCCTCGGCGGTCTTCGCCGCCTTGGACAGCTGGGAGGCGGCCTCCTCGGCCGTGACGGAACGGGCCTTCTCGGCGGCCTCGGTCAGGACCTTCTCGGCCTCGGTACGCGCATCGGCGAGCAGCTGCTCGGCCTCGGCCCGGGTGGTCTCGGCCTCCTTGGTGGCCTCGCCGACCAGCCGGGCGACCTGCTCCTTGGCGGTTCGCGTGCGGGCCTCGCCGGCGGCCTCGGCGCTCGCGAGGGTCTTGCCCGCGGCCTCCTTGGCCTCGGTGACCAGCTTCTCGGCCTCGGTCTGCGCCTTGCGCAGCGCCTCCTCGGCCGCGGCCATCCGCTCCTCGGCGGCCCGGCCCAGCTCGGCCGCCTGCCGGCGCGTGGCGTCCGACTCGCTCGCGGTGGAGGTGCGCAGCTGCTCGGCGTGGTCGGTGGCCTCCTGCGCCTGGGTGGAGGCGGCGTTCAGCAGGCGCTCGGCGTCCGCGCGGGCGCGGCGCAGCAACTGCTCGGCCTCCGCGCGGGCGGCCTCGCCGTCGTTCTGCAGCCGCTCCCGGGCCTCCCGGGTCAGCCGCTCGGCCTCCGCGCGGGCGGCGGCCATGGCCTGTTCGGCCTCGGCACGGGACTCCTCCAGCAGCCGGCGGGCCTGCTGCTCGGAGCGCGAGCGCAGCTGCTCCGCCCACGCCACGTTCTCGTTGACGTGCGACTCGACCGTGGACCTGCGCTCGGCCAGCTCCTGGTCCAGCTGCTGGCGCCGGGTCACCGCCTCCTGGTGCAGCTCGGCCTGGAGCCGGGCGGCCTGCTCGGCGTGCTCCTGGAGGATGCGCTGGGTCTGCGCGCGGACCTGGCTCAGCTCCCGCTCGGCGTCCTGGCGCAGCTGTTCGGCCTGGATCTGGGCATTACGGAGCAATTGTTCGGCCTGATAGCCGATGTCGCCGCCGTCGTAGGCGGGCCGGGTCATGAGAGTGCGGCGCGCCTCGTGCAGCTTGGCGCGCAGCACCTCGACCTGGTAGCCGAGGTCCTCGGCGTGCTGAATCGCCTTTTCCCGCTCGGTCCTCAGCCGCTTCATCTCGGCCTCGAACCGAGAGAGGTGGTCGACGTCAGCCGCCGGCTCTCGCTCCTGGCTCTCGTAGCCCCGCACTGCGCGGTCCCATCCGTCCCCTGGTCAGCTTCTCCAACGAGCCTCGTCCATCCGCCGAACGGGGCCCCCGGGGAATGGTGTCAGATCGACGGCGGAGCGCGGGCTGCTGCCCGACCCTCGTCCCCCGAAACCCGGACCCCGGCATGCGGTCACCCGGGCTTGCGAGGGCGACCGCCCCCAACCCTACCGGCCCTTATGTACGGGGGTCAGTGCTCAGGGGACTCAACAGGGGCCGAAGTGACCAGTTCTGTCAGTACGCCATGACAGTCCTTGGGGTGCAGGAAGGTGATCCGCGACCCCATGGAGCCGGTCCGCGGCTCGTCGTACAGGACGCGTACGCCCTTTTCGCGGATCTGCTCGGAGTCGCCGTCCACATCCGCCGTACCGAATGCGATGTGGTGGACGCCCTCGCCGTTCTTCGCGAGCCACTTGCCGACCGCGGAGTCCTCGCGGGTCGGCTCCAGCAGCTGCAGGTAGGAGGCGCCGCCGTCGGACGTCTCGTTGATCTTGAGCATGGCCTCGCGCACGCCCTGTTCCTCGTTGACCTCGGTGTGGAACACCTCGAAGCCGTACGTGGCCTTGTAGAACTCGATGGTGGCGTCGAGGTCGCGGCAGGCGATCCCGATGTGGTCGATTCGCGTCAGCATGGATTCAGTGCAGCGCTGATGTGGTGGTTACGCAACGTGCGCGCGATCACACCTACGGGCCGATGACGGCACGGAGTGCCACTCAGTACATTCGAAGTAAACCCTCGTTCACTCCTCGGCTCTTTTGCAGCTGGAAGGGGATCGCACCTCATGTCTTCTGGAACGACCAGCTCGGTGATCGTCGCGGGCGCGCGGACGCCCATGGGGCGGCTGCTGGGCTCGCTGAAGTCCTTCTCCGGAGCCGACCTCGGCGGCTTCGCGATCAAGGCCGCCCTCGACCGTGCGGGGATCGGTGGCGACCAGGTGCAGTACGTGATCATGGGCCAGGTGATCCAGGCCGGCGCCGGCCAGATCCCGGCCCGCCAGGCCGCCGTCAAGGCCGGCATCCCCATGAGCGTCCCGGCGCTCACCATCAACAAGGTGTGCCTGTCCGGCCTGGACGCGATCGCCCTGGCCGACCAGCTGATCCGCGCCGGTGAGTTCGACATCGTCGTCGCGGGCGGCCAGGAGTCCATGACCAACGCCCCGCACCTGCTGCCGAAGTCCCGCGAGGGCTTCAAGTACGGCGCGATCGAGATGCTCGACGCGATGGCCTACGACGCCCTGACCGACCCGTGGGCGAACATCCCCATGGGCGAGTCCACCGAGAAGCACAACACGCGCCTCGGCATCGGCCGCGCCGAGCAGGACGAGATCGCCGCCCTGTCCCACCAGCGGGCCGCCGCCGCGCAGAAGAACGGCGTCTTCGAGGCCGAGATCACCCCGGTCGAGATCCCGCAGCGCAAGGGCGAGCCCGTCCTGTTCAGCAAGGACGAGGGCATCCGCGCCGACACCACCGTGGAGTCCCTGGGCAAGCTGCGCCCGGCGTTCACCAAGGACGGCACGATCACGGCCGGCACCTCCTCGCAGATCTCCGACGGCGCTGCGGCCGTGGTCGTGATGAGCAAGGCCAAGGCCGAGGAGCTGGGCCTGGAGTGGCTCGCCGAGATCGGCGCGCACGGCAACGTGGCCGGCCCGGACAGCTCGCTGCAGTCGCAGCCGTCCAACGCGATCCTGCACGCCCTCAAGAAGGAGGGCCTGGGCGCCGAGGACCTCGACCTCATCGAGATCAACGAGGCCTTCGCCGCGGTCGCGGTGCAGTCAATGAAGGACCTCGGAGTGTCCACGGAAAGGGTGAACGTCAACGGCGGCGCCATCGCTCTCGGCCACCCCGTCGGAATGTCCGGCGCCCGGATCGTGCTGCACTTGGCGCTGGAGCTGAAGCGCCGCGGTGGCGGCGTCGGCGCCGCCGCGCTGTGCGGTGGCGGCGGCCAGGGTGACGCGCTCATCGTGCGTGTGCCCAAGGGCTGAGGTCCCTGCCCGAGTTCCCCTGTACGTCTGTGTAGTGAACGGAGCTGTTTGATGCAGGACGTCTCCTCTCTGGTGGCCCAGGCCAGGGAAGGCCGGCCGCGGGCCGTGGCCCGGCTGATCTCCCTGGTGGAGGGGGCGTCCCCGCAGCTCAGGGAGGTCATGGCGGCGCTCGCGCCGCTGACCGGCAATGCGTACGTGGTGGGCCTGACCGGCTCGCCCGGCGTGGGCAAGTCGACCTCCACCTCCGCGCTCGTCACGGCGTACCGCAAGCAGGGCAAGCGGGTCGGCGTCCTGGCCGTCGACCCGTCGTCCCCGTTCTCGGGCGGCGCCCTGCTCGGAGACCGGGTCCGGATGTCGGACCACGCCTCCGACCCCGGTGTCTACATCCGCTCGATGGCCACGCGAGGCCACCTCGGCGGTCTGGCCTGGGCCGCCCCGCAGGCGATCCGCGTCCTGGACGCGGCGGGCTGCGACGTGATCCTCGTCGAGACGGTCGGCGTGGGACAGTCGGAGGTGGAGATCGCCTCCCAGGCGGACACGAGCGTGGTCCTGCTCGCCCCCGGCATGGGCGACGGCATCCAGGCGGCGAAGGCCGGAATCCTGGAGATCGGCGACGTCTACGTCGTCAACAAGGCCGACCGGGACGGCGCCGACGCCACGGCCCGCGAACTGAACCACATGCTGGGCCTGGGCGAGGCCCGCGGTCCCGGCGACTGGCGCCCGCCGATCGTCAAGACGGTCGCGGCCCGCGCCGAGGGCGTCGACGAGGTCGTGGAGGCCCTGGAGAAGCACCGGGCCTGGATGGAGGAGCGGGGGGTCCTCGCCGAGCGCCGTCTGGCCCGCGCCTCGCGCGAGGTGGAGACGATCGCGGTCACGGCGCTGCGCGAACGCATCGGCGACCTGCACGGCGACCGCCACCTGGGTGCCCTGGCGGAACGTATCGTCGCCGGCGAACTGGACCCGTACCGGGCGGCGGACGAACTCGTGGCGAGCCTGACGGAGAGCTGACGGAGAGCCGGCAGGCTCAACTTCCGCGAGCTGCCACGGGCTCGACTCGTCGGCCGCCGGCCGGGGGGTGCCTGCTGGATCAGGTCGGCAAAGGATCCAGAAGACACCCCCGTGGCTCAGGGGCGTCCGCGCTGGGCCCTCAGGTGCTCGGCGATAGGCTTCAGGGCCTTGTCCAGTTCGTGCAGCGCCTCGGGCGACAGCAGGTCGATGAAGTGCCGCCGTACGGAGGCCACGTGGTGGGGGGCCACCTTGTTCATCGTCTCCATGCCGTGCTCGGTCAGCACGGCGTACAGTCCGCGTCGGTCGGACTCGCAGTTCTCACGGCGTACCAGGTTCGCGTTCTCCATGCGCGTGATCTGGTGCGAGAGCCGGCTCTTGGACTGCAGCGTGGCGGAGGCGAGGTCGCTCATCCGCATCCGTTCGTCCTCGGACTCGGACAGGTTCACAAGGATCTCGTAGTCGTTCATTGTCAGTCCGAACGGCTGCAGATCCTTTTCGAGCTGGTAGGTCAACAACATGTTGACCTCCAGGTGTGTGCGCCAGGCGCACTGCTCCGCATCGGTCAGCCAGGGCGTGGCCGTCTCGGTCTCCATGAATGAAGTCTACCTAAGAAGTTGAATGGCGTACTACTTCGGATGGTGTGACTGTGCGCACGCGTTCGATGTCACACTCCGCAGACTACCGCTCACAGCCCGAAGCGATGCTGGAGGTCTCCCAGCTGTCCGGGAAGGCGCGGTAGGCCGGGCGATTGCGGACCGTGTCCGGTCGATCCCGCACCGCCACCGCCGGGCACCCCCGGTTCGGACGGAACCGACCCCGTGGCCTGCCCGGCCATGAGGGTCTCCGTCGACTGCAGCAGGACCGTCCCGGCTCCCACGAACTCGAACTGGTGCTCCTCCCCGGAAGCCCCGCCGAGGCCCGTCATCGCACGTAGACCGCCCCATACGCCCGTCAGGTACCCGTGGTCGTAGTGATGGCACGGTGACGGGCAGTCGGCCCACCCGACGAGCGCCTGCGGGTCGACCCGGATCGGAGGTTCCACGAACACCACCGGACCGTTAGATGCGGCGACGAACTTGCCGGTTCCGATAAGGGTCAGAAAACCCGGCACGATCGATTGCTTGAGCGCGAGACTTGGCTGAAAAGCGAGCAGATTGCCCGCGCGAATGGTCAAGTTCCCGTCGTCCAGGTCATACGAGTTGACGTCGAAGGCCCGGTCGGCCAGCAGCATCTTCCCCGAACCCTCGGCGACGACCCAGTCGCTTGCGTGCAGTGGCGAATGGAACGACGTGCGGACAAGCCGGTCAAGTCGCCCGTGCCCGATGCCGTTGAACTCGATCGCCCCGTAGTAGGCGATCATCTTCCCCTTCTGCAGGAACCACTGGCCGCTCTTCAACTCCACGCAGAACGTGTACTTGTTCACGTTGTCGTCGGCGGGCAGCGTCATCGGGTCGTACACCACCGGGCCGCCGGGGGCTCCGTACGCGCTCACAGCTTCTCCTCCGAGGCCTGGACGTACACCGTGCCGCTGCCGCTCAGCTCCAGCTGGAAGGCCTCGCCGGAGCCGCGGCCGACCATGTCGCGCCAGCCGAGCGCGGTGGACAGCTTGTTGCGGACGTCGCCGTGGTGGGCGACGTACGCCTGCGGGTCGACGTGGACCGGGCGCTGCGGGGTGATCGGGACCTCGAAGACACCGCCGTGCGCCATCACGGCCACCGAGCCGTGGCCCTGGAGGGTGGTGGTGAACAGCCCCTGCCCGGTGACCTGGCCGCGGACCAGGCCCATGACCCCGCCCTGCGAGCCCATGAACATCGTGCCCTGCCGGAGCGTGCCCTCGAAGGCGAGCAGCCGGTCGGCCTCGACGTACAGGGTGTCGCCGGTGAGGCCTATGACGTGCACGTGGTGGCCGCCGTGCCCGAAGAAGACCGTGCCGCTGCCCTCGACGGTCATCAGCGGGGTCGCCTCGCCGGCCATCCGCCGACCGATCATGGACATCAGACCGCCCTGGCCGCCCTGGAGGTTGGGCGTGAAGGACACGTCCCCCTTGTACGCGAGCATCGCGCCGCGCTGACTGAACAGCCGCTGCCCGGGCAGCACGGTCGCCTCGACCATCTTGGAGTTGATCTCCCTGAAGCCCATGTCACAGATCCCCCGCGATCGTGTTCCGCTCGCTCGGCTGTACGTAGACCAGCCCGTCGCCCTCGAAGCGGATCTGGAAGGCCTCGCCGCCGCCCTCCCCGAGGAGCGTGCGGAAGGTCACACCGGACTGGAAGGACTGCCGTACGTTCCCCTGGTGGGCGATGTACGCGCCCGGGTCGACGATCAGCGGGTACTGCGGGCTGACCCGGAGCACGACCGCCGGCCCGTCGGACATGATGGCCGCCTGGCCGTGCCCCTCGACGGTCGTCGTGAACAGGCCGTTGCCCTGCGAGGCCCCGCGCAGCCCCGTGAAGGTCGTGCCCGTCCTGAGGCCCGCGTCCGTCGCCAGCAGGTTGCTCGACTCGACGTAGAGCTTGTCCCCCTGGAGGCTGACCAGGTTTATCTCGGACGCCCGGTCCGCGAACCAGCAGGTCCCATGACCCTTTACCTCCATCACCGTCATCTGCTCGCCGGTCAGCCGCCGGGTCACCATCCCGCGCAGCCCCTCGCCGCCGCCGCTCAGCTTCTTGAAGGCCATCTGCCCGTCGTACGCGACCATCGAGCCGTTCTTCGCCTTCACGGCGTCCCCGGTCATGTCGACGGCGAGCACCTTGCTGCCTTGGAGTCGGAACATCGCCACGCTGCGAAAGTAGCGTCCGGGCGGGTGGACGGAACAGGGCCTATGGGTGGAGAGCGACCCTGAGCGCACCCCTAGGGGCGCCGTTTGCCACAATGGGGCAAACGCTTGTGCGCGGGTTCACAAACTGCCAGGACCGCCGTCACAACTCCCATCCAAGACAACTCCCACCGAAGGTGACCTGTGGACATCAAGACCGCCACCGCCCTCCGCCGCCTCCGTCTGATCTCGGCCCCCGAGGCCGTGTCCTTCCTCGTCCTGCTCGTCTGCTCGGTCCTGAAGCGGACCACGGACTTCGACGCGGTGCCCGTCATGGGCGCGGTCCACGGTGTCCTCTTCATCCTCTACGTCATCTTCTGGGCGGACGCCTGGAACCGCACCAAGTGGAGCCTGAAGACCGCGGCCTTCTACTTCGTCCTCTCCGTCCTGCCCACCGGCGGTTTCTTCGCCGAGCGCAAGCTGCGCCACGAGGCCGAAGCCGCCGTCATCGCCGCCCGCGCGCGCAAGGAAGGGATCGTCAACGCATGATCGTCGCCTTCTCCGTGACGCCCCTCGGGGTCGGCGAGGACGTGGGGGAGTACGTCGCCGCCGCCGTCCGCGTGGTCCGGGAGTCGGGCCTGCCCAACCGCACCGACGCCATGTTCACCTCGATCGAGGGTGAGTGGGACGAGGTCATGGACGTCGTCAAGCGCGCCGTCGCCGCCGTCGAGGAGCGCGCCCCGCGCGTGTCCCTCGTCCTGAAGGCCGACATCCGGCCGGGCGTGCAGGACGGACTCACCTCGAAGGTGGAGACGGTCGAAAGACACCTGGCGCGTTGACGCAGAGTCACTTCCGGCAACTCATGGGAACGGGGCGGGGCTTGGTGTGTCGTAGGGCTTCCACGGATTTTTGAGCGCTCGCTCAAAGGGGTGTACTTTCGGCCACAGATGCTTTGAGCGCTCGCTCAAACAACAGGCTGACGTGGGGGATCTCATGGGTCTCTATGCAGAGACACACATACGCGTCGACATCGAGGAGTTGTGGACGCGCACCCAGGATCCCGTCCCGCACCGGCGCTGGGACCTGCGCGTCTGTGAGATGGAGTACCTCCCGCGCGCGGAGGGCGAGCCGCGGCGCTTCCGGTACGTCGCGCGCGTCCTGCCGTTCTTCACCGTGTCCGGCACCGGAGTCGCGGCGGGGGAGCGGGAATGCGCCGACGGCAGCCGCACCTCCGCCCTGCGCTTCGCCTGCCCGCACCCGCTCTCCCCGATCGCCAAGGGCAGCGGCTACTGGCGGTACGTGCCCGACGACAACGGTGTCCGCTTCTACACCGGCTGCAACTACCGCATCCGCTGGGGCGCCTTCGGCGCCGTCGCCGACCGGCTGGTGTTGAGACCGCTGCTGGGCTGGGCCACCGCCTGGTCCTTCGACCGGCTGCGGCTGTGGCTGGAAAGGGGCATCACCCCCGAGCGGGCCCTGGTCAACTGGCTGACCGAGCTGGCCGTCCGCGCACTCGTGCTCACCCTGTGCCTGACCGGCCTCGGCCTGGAGTCCGCCCTGCGCCTCTTCGGCCCGCTCGCGGACACCGTGGCCTTCCTGTGCCCGCTGCTGCTCCTCACCGCCGGCTGCGTCGCCCTGTTCAAGAGCCCGCTGGAGTCCACCCCGGCCGCCCGCCGCTGCCTGCGCGCCCCGGCCACCCAGACCCGTGCGCCCCGTGTCCTGCGCACCCTGGAGAAGTACGGATGACCCCGGAGCCGGACAAGTCCCAGGAGACGAAGACCAAGCTGCTGGAGGGCGCCCTGCGCACGCTCTCCGAGCAGGGCATCGCCAAGAGCTCGGCCCGTACCGTCGCGGCGGCGGCCGGGGTCAACCAGGCCCTGGTCTTCTACCACTTCGGATCTGTGGACGAACTCCTCGCCGCCGCCTGCCGCTACGGCGCCGAGAAGACCGTCGCGCAGTACCGCCCCCGGCTCGCCGCCGTGGCCACCTTCTCCGAACTCCTCGCCGTCGGCCGCGAGATCCACGCGCGGGAACGCGCGGGCGGCAACATGGCCCTGCTCGGCCAGCTCCTGGCCGGGGTCCCGACCCACGCGGCCCTGGGCCCCGCCACGGTCGCCGGCCTCGACCTCTGGATCGCCGAGATCGAGCAGGTGCTCACCCGCGTGCTCACGGCGACCCCCTTCGGCGCCTTCACCGACCCGGCCGGACTGGCCCGCGCGGTCGCCGCCTCCTTCGTCGGCATCGAGCTGTACGAGGGCGTCGACGAGCGGGGCGCCCACGCGGCCCTGGACACCCTGGAGCAACTCGGCGAACTCGTCACCGCCCTCGACGAACTCGGCCCCGTCGCCCAGCGCGCCGTCCACCGCCACCTGAGCCGCAGAAGAAAGCGGAGCTGACGCGCGGCTCAGCCGCCCGACGCCAGCGCCAGCCCCAGCGGTGTCCGCTCGTACAGCACCTGGTGCCCGTACCGCCGGGAGATCAGCAGTCCCGCGTCCCGCAGGACCCCCAGCTGCGCCGACACCGAGGACGGGGCGAGCCGCAGCCGGTGGGCGAGCGTGCTGGTGGACGCGGGTTCGTCCAGCGCGGCCAGCACGGCCGCCCGGTTCCGCCCCAGCAGTCGTACCAGCGCCTCGGGGGCGCGCTCGGCAGGCTCCGTCCACAGGCCGCAGATGCCCCGGGCGGGGTAGACGACGGTGGGCTGCCACGGCGGGTCGAAGCCCGAGATGACGTCGGGCCAGGAGAACACGCTCGGCATCAGCACCAGGCCCTGGCCGTCGAGATCCCGGGTGTACTCGCCGTGGTACGTGTGCGTCAGCGTCCGGCCGTTCCAGGACAGCCGTGCGTCGAGCTCCGGCAGCAGAGCGCCGAGCCCGACCTCCGCCAGCCGCCGCGAGTGGAAGGCCACGTCCGCCTCCAGCAGCGCCCGCAGCCGTGGCCAGTCCGGCTCGACCAGCACCCGCCAGGCCTCCGCCATCGCGTCCGCCAGCTCCCGCACCATCCGCGCGGGATCCGCCAGCCACGCCCGGCCACGCGGTGACTCCAGCGCGCCCGGGGTGCAGGCGAGCGAGCGGGCGGTGTCCTCGCGGGCCGCCTCCGGGTCCGCCGCCCGTACGGCCGCGAGCTCCTCCTCGAACGTGGCCGCGGGCCCGATCGGCGGCGCCCCCAGCCAGTCCGGCGAGTGGCCCCGCCGCGGCATCAGCAGCCACAGCGGCGCGAGGTCGAGCCCGGCCGCCGCCGTACGGATCCGGCGCAGCCACGGCACGTGGTAGCCGTGCCGGTCCGGCCGCTTCAGGGTGCGCACCGCCTCCTGCGTCTCCCACAGCGGCGAGACGGCGAACCGGCAGCGCAGGAAGTCGTCCTCGCCGAAGTGCAGCAGCGAGGGCATGGTCACCTCCGGGTCCTCCGACCGTGGATCCGAACATTCGGCTGGAGCCGAAACTCTACGGCCCCCCGCCCTCCCGCAGGCACGCTGCCCCGCATGTCCGCACCGCCCCAGACCCCGGCGCCCGCCCGCGCCGGGTACGCCCGCGTGTTCGCCGTGCCCGAGTTCCGGGCCGTCTTCGCCGCCCACCTGCTGTCCATGCTCGGCGTGATCGTCAGCGAGCTCGCGCTGTCCGTCCTCGTCTACGACCTCACCCGCTCACCCCTGCTCAGCGCCCTCACCTTCGCGGTCGGCTTCCTGCCGTACGCCGTCGGCGGCATCCTGCTCGCCCCGGTCGCCGACCGCTTCCCGGCCCGGCGGGTGCTGGTGACCTGCGACCTGGTGTGCGCGGGCTGCGTCGCGCTGATGACCGCCCCCGGCACCGGCACCGCCACCCTGCTCGCGCTGCGCTGCTGCCTCGCCGTCGTCGCCCCGGTGTTCGCGGGCACCCGCATGGCCACCCTCGCCGACGTGCTCGGCGACGGTGACCTGTTCGTCCTCGGCCGCTCCCTGCTGCGGATCGTCGCCCAGAGCACCCTGCTCGTCGGCTACGGCCTCGGCGGCCTGCTGCTCACCGCCGTCAGCCCCCGCCACGCGCTGCTGATCACCGTCGGCACCTTCCTCGCCTCGGCCGCGCTGCTGCGCCTCGGCACCTGCCGCCGCCCCGCCCGCACCAGGCCCGCCGGCGCCCCGCCCGCAGGTCCCGGAGCCCTCCTCGCCGACCGCCGCGTCCGCGTCCTGCTCCTCCTCTTCTGGATCCCGGCGATGTTCTCGGTCGTCCCCGAGGCGCTCGCCGCGCCCTACGCCGACGCGCTCGGCGCCGGTTCCGGCGGCCTCGGCCTGCTGATGTGCGCGCTGCCGGTCGGCACCGTGGCCGGCGAGCTGTACGCCGGGGCCCGGCTGCGGCCCGCGGCGCGGGAACGGATCGTGCTGCCCCTGGTCTGCCTGAGCCTCCTGCCGTACGCCGGCTACGCCCTGCGCCCGGGGCTCCCGCTCTCCCTGCTGCTTCTGCTGCTGTCCGGGGCGGGCTCGGCGTACACGCTGGGCCTGGACCAGTGGTTCGTGCGGGCGGTGCCGGAGGAGCTGCGCGGGCGCGCCATGACCGTGCTGAGCGCGGGCCTGATGACCGTGCAGGGCGTGGGCATGGCGCTGGCCGGGGTGGCGGCCGAGGTCACGGGGGTGCGTACGGCGGTCGTGGGGGCCGGCGTCCTGGGGGCGCTGAGCTGCTGCGCGCTCGCGTTCGAGGCCCGGTCGACCGAAAGCCGAGACGGGGCTGCTCGCAATCTGACCGGCCGGTAGGGTTTGACGACGTGCCGAAGCCTCTCAGCCTTCCCTTCGATCCCATCGCCCGCGCCGACGCACTGTGGAAGCAGCGCTGGGGAAACGTGCCGTCCATGGGCGCGATCACCTCGATCATGCGGGCACACCAGATTCTGCTCGCCGAGGTGGACGCGGTGGTCAAGCCCTACGGGCTGACGTTCGCGCGGTACGAGGCTCTGGTGCTCCTCACCTTCTCGAAGGCCGGTGCGCTGCCGATGTCCAAGATCGGCGAGCGGCTGATGGTGCATCCCACGTCCGTGACGAACACCGTGGACCGCCTGGTGAAGTCCGGCCTGGTGGCCAGGCGCCCCAACCCCAACGACGGCCGCGGCACCCTCGCCGTCATCACCGACAAGGGCCGCGAGGTGGTCGAGGCGGCCACCCGCGACCTCATGGCCATGGACTTCGGCCTCGGCGCGTACGACGCGGAGGAGTGCCGGGAGATCTTCGCGATGCTCAGGCCCCTGCGCATCGCGGCGGGCGATTTCGAAGAGGAGTGACCCGGGGCAAGATCTCCCGGAACCGCCCGTTACGCTCGTCGGCATGAAGAAAAGCGTGCTGACCCGCTACCGCGCCATGGCCTACATCACCGGCGTGCTTCTGGTTCTCCTGACCCTGGGCGTGATCGCGAAGTACGGGCTGCACCTCGACGGCGCGGAAAAGTTCACCACCTTCATCGGTATCGCGCACGGCTGGCTGTACGTCGTCTACCTGGTCTTCGCCTTCGACCTCGGCGCCAAGGCGAAGTGGCCGGTCGGCAAGCAGCTGTGGGTGCTGCTGGCGGGGACGATTCCGACCGCCGCCTTCTTCGTCGAGCGGAAGGTCAGCCGCGAGCTGGAGGCCAGGGTCGCCGACCAGGCCCCGGCCGTCGCGAAGGTCTAGTTCCTTCCGTCTCGCAAGCCTGGCTTCCGCCGTCGCGGAGGCCGGGATTTCGCACTCGTAAGGCATGGTTCCGCCGCCGTACGCCATCCGTACGGCCGTCTGCCATCGACATTTACTAGGACGTCCAAGTAAATTTGAACCATGCACCCTGACGCCATCGAGGAGGGCCGCCGCCGCTGGCAGGCCCGCTACGACTCTGCCCGCAAGCGCGACGCGGACTTCACCACGCTCTCCGGCGATCCCGTGGAGCCGGTGTACGGTCCCCGACCGGGGGACACATACGAGGGCTTCGAGCGGATCGGCTGGCCCGGGGAGTACCCCTTCACGCGCGGCCTCCATCCGACCGGCTACCGCGGCCGCACCTGGACGATCCGGCAGTTCGCCGGGTTCGGCAACGCCGAGCAGACCAACGAGCGGTACAAGATGATCCTCGCCGCCGGCGGCGGGGGCCTGTCCGTGGCCTTCGACATGCCGACGCTCATGGGGCGGGACTCGGACGATCAGCGCTCGCTCGGCGAGGTCGGGCACTGCGGGGTCGCCATCGACTCGGCCGCCGACATGGAGGTCCTGTTCAAGGACATCCCGCTCGGTGACGTCACGACGTCGATGACGATCAGCGGGCCGGCCGTACCCGTCTTCTGCATGTACCTCGTCGCCGCCGAGCGGCAGGGTGTCGATCCGGGGGTGCTCAACGGCACGCTCCAGACCGACATCTTCAAGGAGTACATCGCTCAGAAGGAGTGGCTCTTCCAGCCCGAGCCCCATCTGCGGCTCATCGGCGACCTGATGGAGTACTGCGCGGCGGGCATCCCCGCGTACAAGCCGCTGTCCGTGTCCGGCTACCACATCCGTGAGGCGGGGGCGACGGCCGCGCAGGAGCTGGCGTACACGCTCGCCGACGGGTTCGGGTACGTGGAGCTGGGGCTCTCGCGCGGGCTGGACGTGGACGTGTTCGCGCCGGGGCTCAGCTTCTTCTTCGACGCGCACGTCGACTTCTTCGAGGAGATCGCCAAGTTCCGTGCGGCGCGCCGTATCTGGGCGCGCTGGATGCGGGACGTGTACGGCGCGAAGAGCGAGAAGGCGCAGTGGCTGCGCTTCCACACGCAGACCGCCGGTGTCTCGCTGACCGCTCAGCAGCCGTACAACAACGTGGTCCGTACGGCCGTGGAGGCGCTGGCCGCCGTGCTCGGCGGGACCAACTCGCTGCACACCAACGCCCTGGACGAGACCCTCGCGCTGCCGAGCGAGCAGGCCGCCGAGATCGCCCTGCGCACGCAGCAGGTGCTGATGGAGGAGACCGGGGTCGCCAACGTGGCCGACCCGCTGGGCGGTTCGTGGTACATCGAGCAGCTGACGGACCGTATCGAGGCCGACGCGGAGAAGATCTTCGACCAGATCAAGGAGCGGGGCCTGAGGGCGCACCCGGACGGGCAGCACCCGATCGGGCCGATCACCTCCGGGATCCTGCGCGGGATCGAGGACGGGTGGTTCACCGGGGAGATCGCGGAGTCCGCCTTCCGGTACCAGCAGGCGCTGGAGAAGGACGAGAAGCGGGTCGTCGGCGTCAACGTCCACACGGGCTCTGTCACCGGGGATCTGGAGATCCTGCGGGTCAGCCACGAGGTGGAGCGGGAGCAGGTCCGCATCCTCGGTGAGCGCAAGGCGGCGCGGGACGAGGCGGCGGTGCGCTCCGCGTTGGACGCGATGCTGGGTGCTGCGCGCTCGGGTGCCAACATGATCGAGCCGATGCTGGATGCGGTGCGTGCCGAAGCCACGTTGGGTGAGATCTGTGGGGTGCTGCGGGACGAGTGGGGTGTTTACACGGAGCCGGCCGGGTTCTGAGCCGGTGCTGTGATGGGCGTACCAGGGGGCTCCGCCCCCTGGACCCCCGGACCTATGCCCACCCTCCCCCACGCTCGACTTCGCTCGCGCGGGGGGACCCCCATCCCGAATCCGTCGGCTGTGAAGCGAGGCCCAGCAGTAGTACCCGCGTGAGGTCGCGCACCCATTCCTCGTCCGCGGGTTTTCCGCTCACCAGGGTGCGGTGGACCACTGCGCCCGCCACCATGTCGAAGATCAGGTCCACCGTGCGGTCGGCCTCGCACGGGTCCGGTTCCTGGGGGAGTTCGCCGCGCTGCTGGGCCCGCGCGCGGCCCTCCAGGACCAGCCGCTTCTGGCGGTCCACGATGGAGTCGCGGATGCGTTCGCGCAGGGCGTCGTCCCGGGTCGACTCCGCCACCACGGCCATGAGGCCGCTCTTCGCCTCCGGGCGGGCCAGGATGGCCGCGAACTGGAGGACCACGCCCTCTATGTCGGCGGCGAGGCTGCCGCGGTCGGGGAGTTCGAGTTCGTCGAACAGTTCCGCCACCGCGTCGACCACCAGCTCGTTCTTGCCCGCCCAGCGGCGGTACAGCGTCGTCTTCGCAACCCCGGCCCGCGTGGCCACATCTCCGAGGGTGAGCTTCGACCAGCCCAGTTCGACCAGCGCCTCCCGCGTGGCGGCCAGGATCGCGGTGTCCGCGGCGGCGCTGCGCGGGCGTCCTGTGCGGCCGGTGGAGGTGCGGTTCTGCATCCCAAGACCATAACTGGCGGAATCTGTGCGGCCGTGAGGGAGATCACCGGGGAGTGGTGTCGCGCCCGGTCCCGGTGGCATTACGCTACGAGTCGTAGCGAAAGCTCGTGATGGACGTTCACGAGCTTCGACCATCGGCGTGGGGTGGGGACCCGGCGCCGTCACCGGCCTTTTTCATTCATGCGCGGGAACGGGGGAGGATAGGCACATGCAGCCACGGAACATGTCCATGAGCGGCGTCGTCGACCTCGCCGCGGTGAAGGCGGCCCAGGAGGCCAAGGCCAAGGCCGAGCAGACGCGCGCCGAAGCCGCCCGCCAGGGCGGGACGGGGGCCGTCTCCCCGGCCGATCTCGTGATCGACGTCGATGAGGCAGGGTTCGAGCGGGATGTCATCCAGCGCTCCGCCGAAGTACCCGTCGTCATCGACTTCTGGGCCGAGTGGTGTCAGCCCTGCAAGCAGCTGAGCCCGGTCCTGGAGCGGCTGGCCGTCGAGTACAACGGGCGCATCCTCCTCGCCAAGATCGACGTTGACGCCAACCAGCTGCTGATGCAGCAGTTCGGGGTGCAGGGCATCCCGGCCGTGTTCGCCGTCGTCGCGGGTCAGGCCCTGCCGCTCTTCCAGGGTGCCGCCGGCGAACAGCAGATCCGCCAGACCCTGGACCAGCTGGTGCAGGTCGCCGAGCAGCGGTTCGGGCTGACCGGCCTGACCGTCGACCCGGACGCCCAGCCGGGCGACGCCGGGCAGGCCGAGGCGCCGGCGGGGCCGTACGAGGCCGCGCTGAACGCCGCCGCGCAGGCGCTGGACGCGGGTGACCTGGGCGGCGCCGTCCAGGCGTACAAGAACGTGCTGGCCGACGACCCGACGCACCCCGAGGCCATGCTGGGCCTCGCCCAGGCCGAGCTGCTCCAGCGGGTCCAGGGCATGGATCCGCAGCAGGTGCGCAAGGACGCGGCCGAGAAGCCGGCCGACCCCGCGGCGCAGATCGCCGCGGCCGATCTTGACCTGGTGGGCGGTCATGTCGAGGACGCCTTCGGGCGGTTGATCGAGACCGTGCGGCGCACACAGGGTGACGACCGCGATGCGGTGCGGCGTCGGCTGCTGGAGCTGTTCGAGGTCGTCGGGGCCGAGGACCCGCGGGTGATCGGGGCGCGCCGGGCACTTGCGCGGGCGTTGTTCTGAGCGTCGCCGAGATGGCCGTTCTGACCCTGGGTGACCGCCGCGGGTTGTGATGGCCGGGTGAAAGATCTGCCGACGCACCGTCATGGTGGCCCCGCTTTGCCAAATCTTGGCAATCGGGACCCCTGTTACTCGCAGTAAATCAGGGCCGTTGATCTGTCTGGTTTTGTCCAGGGATCAACGGCTTTGTTCTGGGGTATGGCGCGACCGAGCGTCGCTTTCCGAGGCCAACGAGCCGTCCTTCGGTTATCGGGCCGTTACTAGCGAGTAACGAACCCCCTTGTGCAGGCGGCGAGAATGCACCACGATCGGCGACGCTCGGTCCATTCCCGTACCCCGGCAACCGGTCGGGTCGCGGGAGAATCTGGGTCCCCACCGAGCAGAGCCGGCGGCAGTGGCGCCGGGTCTAGGGCAGGGGGGTCTTCGCTCTACGGCGAAGCCTGTCCAGCAAGGTTGTGCGTGATGCGTGTCAGGCGCGACCAGTGGTTGTCGCTCGGGGGTGATCGCCGGTGATTCGGGCGCTGTTCGTGCCTCCGAGTTCGGGCGCTCTCCTTCCCGAGGACGTAGCACTTCTCCCATCCCTGCCCGGCTGAGCCGCCTCCGCGGCGATTCCAGGCCAGGAGATGTACGTCCGAGAAGGAGGAAATATGGAGTCCCAGGTGCGTGGCGGGACCAGATGGAAGCGGTTCGCTGTGGTCATGGTGCCCAGCGTCGCCGCCACGGCTGCGATAGGTGTCGCCCTCGCGCAGGGCGCTCTCGCTGCCTCGTTCAGCGTGTCCGGCCAGTCGTTCAAGGTGTCTGCCGACCAGCTGGTGGGTACCGGCTTCGAGCAGTACGCCGCTCTCGACAACGGCTACACGCTGTCCGGTGACAAGACGGCCCACCCGGTGGCCGTCTCGGCGTTCAAGCACGCCGAGATCACCAACCTCTGCCAGTCCGTGGTCACGCCGAACGTGCCGTTCTTCGGCAACGTCAGCCTGATCCTGCGGGCCGGCGGCGCGGGTCACGACAAGGTCCAGGCCGACAACATCTACATCGATGTCGCCGACCTCGACGCCGACGCGACCTTCAACAACATCGACATCGGCGTGGCCGCCAAGGATGCCGGCAAGGGTCCGGGCATGAAGGGCGGCGGCGAGCAGGCCAACCCCTACGGCTTCGCGCAGCAGGCCGACTCGGCCACGCTGGACAACGTGAAGCAGACGGCGTGGGCGACCACGGCCGGCACCTTCAAGCTCAGTGGCCTTCACATGTCGCTGTCGACGGGTGTCAAGGAGTGCTACTAGGCACTCGATGACGGGCGGGGGAGCCGGTGGCGCCCCCGCCCGTCCCCACTCCGGCCGCGTCTTCACGCGCGGCACACATCACCACCACAGCAACGCCGCACCAGGGAGCTGTTTCCATGAGCGCCGAGACTCCTGCCGCCGTACCCGGCCAGTTCACCACCCGGAGGCTGCAGTTCCGCGCCTGGCGGGGCTCGCGTCCGTTCTGGGCCGGACTGTTCGTCATGATCGGCGGAGTTCCGATCATGTACTTCCCGTACGCACATCTCCAGCTGGGGCATCTGACGCTGGCGATGTCGACCACCGCGGGAGCCGGATCCCTGATCATCGGCGTGCTGCTCGAGGTCCTGGGCATCAGCCTCTGGTTCCAGAAGCACGTACGGACCTTCGCCGGAGTCGCCGCGATCCTGCTGGCGCTGGTGTCCATCCCCGTGGCCAACTTCGGCGGCTTCGGCATGGGCTTCCTGTTCGCCCTGATCGGCGGAGCGATGGCCGTGGCCTGGGTGCCGGGCGTGTCTCCGCAGCCGCAGCCGGAGGCCGAGGTGGCCCCGGCCGAGGCGCCCCCGGCCGAGGTCGGTGCCCCCGAGGCGGTGCCCCTGGCGCACGAGGGCACGCACGGGACGAGCGAGTCGAACGACCTGTCAGGAACAGGAACGAACCCGGCCAACGGGGCGAACGGGAGGCACAGTGCCGGCTGACGAGGTGGCCCGCGGGAGCGATGTGGACGCGTCCCAGGCAAGAACCGGGCCCCGCCACGCGGCACCCAGGAAGCCGCTGTTCACCAGGTTCCACATGCCGGCGGGCAAGGCGATAGCCACCGTGGCGATGCCGACCGCGGTCCTCATGGGCATGGGCTTCACGTCCTCGCTCGCCCTTGCGGACAACGGCAGCACAGCGCCGACGTCCAACAGCCAGAAGGCCGCGGACTACAAGGACTGCGTCGCGGCGCTGGACGGCTCCAAGAGCGCCTCGGCCTCGCCGTCGCCCTCCGCGAGCAAGTCCTCCGACACGGCCACGCCTACGCCCTCGGCGTCCCCGGACGCCAAGAAGACGTCGGACTCGGGTTCCACGGGTTCCACGGGTTCCACGGGTTCGACAGGTTCCTCGGGTTCCAGCGACAAGGCCACGCCCGCGCCCACGCCGACCTCGGATTCCTCGGGCTCCGGCTCGGGCTCCGGCTCGGGTTCGGGATCGTCGGGCTCCGGTTCGGGCACGGGTACGTCCGGTTCCTCGGGCTCGGGCACGTCGACCTCCACGGGGTCCCAGAGCAGCGGCGGGGGCGTGCTGGGCACCCTCGGCGACACCCTCGGTGACACGCTCGGCGGCCTGGTCAACGGGGTCACCGGCGGCCAGAAGGACTCCGCCACGCCGTCGGCGAGCCCGTCGCCGTCCGCGTCCGAGCCGACGTCCTCGTCGGGGTTGTTGTCGTCCTCCTCGTCTTCTTCGGCCACGCCGTCCCCGGGTACGTCGTCCTCGTCGTCCGACTCGTCGACGAGCGCCAAGGACTCCGGCGGCAGCGTCACCGGCACCGTCACGGACACCGCCTCCAAGGCGGCCAAGACGGTCACGGACACCGCGCAGGGCGCCACCGACACGGCCTCCAAGACGGCCGGCGACGCCACGCAGGCGGCCAAGGACACGGCGGGTTCGGCCACGGCCACGCCCAGCCCGTCCGACAGCGCGAGCCCCTCGGCGGCCAACTGCGAGGCGGCCACGACGGACGTCAGCGGTGTCGACAACAAGGTGCCGGTGGCGGACGACCCCTGGTACCTGGACGCCAGCTCCCTGCTGCTCAAGGGCGCCGACTACCAGGGCATCGTGGAGGTGAAGACGGCGAACGGCACCACCAAGAAGGTGCTGAAGTACGTCATCTCCGACGGCACCGACATCGGCGACCTGCACCAGACGGTGAACGACAAGCTCACGGGCAAGATCTACCACGTGCAGGCGTCCGCGGGCTCGACGTCCACCATCCGGGGCGGCCAGACCGTGATGTACACCGAGAAGATCTCCGGGAACCTCTTCGGTCTGATCCCGGTGACCTTCAGCCCGGACAGCCCGCCCCCGCTGAACATCCCGCTGATCTACTTCACCCATGTGAAGGTGGTCCAGGCGGCGCAGTTCGGCGGCAACCTGCACATTCCCGGTATGCACGTGTACACGACCGGCTGACCGGTCGCACCAGCCCGTTCGGGAGCCGCACAAGGCTGAGGGGCGCCCCCCAATTCCGGGGGGCGCCCCTCAGCGCCGTACATGGACTGCAACGGCCCGCAAAGCCCTTGCGGGCCGGTCAGTTGCCTTCGCCGCCGCCGAGGTGGTGGACGCGCAGCATGTTGGTGGTGCCGGGGACCCCGGGGGGCGAGCCGGCGGTGATGATGACGGTGTCGCCCGCGTCGAAGCGGCCCAGCTTGGCGACTTCCTGGTCCACCAGGTCGACCATCTCGTCGGTGGTGGCCACGAAGGGCACCACGTGCGACTCGACGCCCCAGCTGAGGGTCAGCTGGTTGCGGGTGGACTCGTCCGTGGTGAAGGCGATGATCGGCTGGGTCGCGCGGTAGCGGGAGAGCCGGCGCGCGGTGTCACCGGACTGGGTGAAGGCGATCAGGCCCTTGCCGCCGAGGAAGTCGGCGATCTCGCAGGCCGCGCGGGCGACCGAACCGCCCTGCGTGCGCGGCTTCTTGCCGGGAACGAGCGGCTGCAGGCCCTTGCTGAGCAGCTCCTCCTCGGCCGCCTTGACGATCTTCGACATCGTCTTGACGGTCTCGACCGGGTACGCGCCCACGCTCGACTCGGCCGACAGCATGACCGCGTCGGCGCCGTCCAGGATCGCGTTGGCCACGTCGGAGGCCTCGGCGCGGGTCGGGCGGGAGTTGGTGATCATCGACTCCATCATCTGGGTCGCCACGATCACCGGCTTGGCGTTGCGCCGGCACATCTCCACCAGGCGCTTCTGCACCATCGGGACCTTCTCCAGCGGGTACTCGACGGCGAGGTCACCGCGGGCCACCATGACGGCGTCGAACGCCGCGACGACTTCCTCCATGTTCTCGACCGCCTGCGGCTTCTCCACCTTGGCGATCACCGGGACCCGGCGGCCCTCCTCGTCCATCACGCGGTGGACGTCCTGCACGTCCTTGGCGTCCCGGACGAAGGACAGCGCGACCATGTCGCAGCCCATGCGGAGGGCGAAGCGGAGGTCCTCGATGTCCTTCTCGCTCAGCGCGGGCACGTTGACGGCCGCGCCGGGCAGGTTGATGCCCTTGTGGTCGGAGACGACACCGCCCTCGATGACGATCGTCCTGACCCGCGGGCCCTCGACGTCCAGGACCTTGAGCTCGACGTTGCCGTCGTTGATCAGGACCTGGTCGCCGCGCGAGACGTCGCCCGGCAGCCCCTTGTACGTCGTACCGCAGATGTGCCTGTCGCCAGGGATGTCCTCGGTCGTGATGACGAACTCGTCACCGCGTTCCAGCTCGACCGGACCCTCGGCGAAGGTCTCCAGGCGGATCTTCGGGCCCTGCAGGTCGGCGAGGACACCGATGGCCTTGCCGCACTCCTTGGACGCGGCCCGGACGCGGTCGTACCGCGCCTGGTGCTCGGCCTGGGTGCCGTGGCTGAAGTTGAACCGGGCCACATTCATGCCCGCCTCGATCATGGCGACGAGCATCTCGTGGGAGTCGACCGCGGGGCCGAGAGTACAGACGATTTTCGAACGGCGCATGGGGCGATCCTATCGGTTTGTTTCGCGGCGGAATATTCCGTCTGGCGGAAGATACAAATGGGCGGACATGCGCTCAGGCGTGTTACTGCGGTGTATTGCTCAGCTCCCACGCGGCGGAGCCGCATATTGTTACTGCCCGACCAGCGCGTACGTCTGTGTGGCGATCTCCAGTTCCTCGTCGGTGGGCACCACGGCGACGGCCACCCGCGCGGACTCGGGGGAGATCAGCCGCGGCTCACCGCTGCGTACGGCGTTCAGCTCGGCGTCGACCGCGAGGCCGAGCCCCTCCAGGCCCGCGATCGCAGCTTCTCGCACCGGCGCCGCGTTCTCGCCGACCCCCGCCGTGAACGCGACCGCGTCCACCGTGCCGAGTACCGCGTAATAGGCGCCGATGTACTTCTTGAGCCGGTGAATGTAAATCTCGAAGGCGAGCGCGGCCTCTTCGTCGCCCTCGTCGATGCGGCGTCGGATCTCGCGCATGTCATTGTCCCCGCAGAGACCGAACAGACCGCTCCTCTTGTTGAGAAGAGTGTCGATCTCGTCCATGGACATTCCGCCAACGCGCGCCAAATGGAAGATGACCGCCGGATCCAGGTCACCGGACCGCGTCCCCATCACGAGCCCCTCCAGCGGCGTCAGCCCCATGGAGGTGTCCACGCAGCGGCCCTTCTCCACCGCGGAGGCGGAGGCGCCGTTGCCGAGGTGCAGCACGATGACGTTGACCTCGGACGGGTCCTTGCCCAGCAGCCGCGCGGTCTCCCGGGAGACGTACGCGTGCGAGGTGCCGTGGAAGCCGTAGCGGCGGATGCGGTGCCGGTCCGCGACCTTCGGATCGATCGCGTAGCGGGCCGACGACTCCGGCATGCTCGTGTGGAACGCGGTGTCGAAGACCGCGACCTGCGGCAGGTCCGGGCGCAGAGCCTGCGCGGTGCGGATGCCGGTGAGGTTGGCCGGGTTGTGCAGCGGTGCGACCGGGATCAGCCGCTCGATCTCGGTGAGCACCTCCTCGTCGATCACGGTGGGCTCGGTGAAGAACATCCCGCCGTGCACCACCCGGTGCCCGATCGCGGCCAGCTCCGGCGAGTCCAGGCCCAGGCCGTCCCGGGCCAGCTCCTCGGCGACCGCCTTGAGGGCGGCGTCGTGGTCGGCGATCGGCCCGTTCAGCTCACGGGTCTCGCCGGTGCTCACGCGGGTGTGCTTGAGCCGGGAGGTCTGCTCGCCGATGCGCTCGACCAGGCCGACCGCGAGCCGGCTCGCGTCGCGCATGTCGAGCAGCTGGTACTTCACCGACGAGGAGCCGGAGTTGAGGACGAGGACGCGGTTCGCAGTCACGGTGAATCGATGGCTCTCTGTGGTCAGTTGGCGGGCGTCTGGGCCTGGATCGCCGTGATGGCGACGGTGTTGACGATGTCCTGGACGAGCGCGCCCCGGGACAGGTCGTTGACCGGCTTGCGCAGACCCTGCAGGACCGGGCCGACGGCGATCGCGCCGGCCGAGCGCTGCACGGCCTTGTAGGTGTTGTTACCTGTGTTGAGGTCCGGGAAGATCAGAACCGTTGCCTGCCCGGCGACCTCGGAGCCCGGCAGCTTGGTCGCGGCGACCGACGGCTCCACGGCCGCGTCGTACTGGATCGGCCCCTCGATCTTCAGATCGGGCCGCCGCGAGCGCGCCAGCTCGGTGGCCTCGCGCACCTTGTCGACGTCGGCGCCCGAGCCGGACGTACCGGTGGAGTACGACAGCATCGCGATCCGCGGGTCCACGCCGAACCGGGCGGCCGTTCCCGCCGCCTGGACGGCGATGTCCGCGAGCTGCTCGGCGTTCGGGTCCGGGTTGACCGCGCAGTCGCCGTAGACCAGCACCTTGTCGGCCAGGCACATGAAGAAGACGGAGGAGACGATCGAGGACTCCGGCTTCGTCTTGATGATCTCGAAGGCGGGCCGGATGGTGGCCGCCGTGGAGTGCACCGAGCCCGACACCATGCCGTCGGCCAGGCCCTCCTGGACCATCAGGGTGCCGAAGTAGTTCACGTCCGCGACGACGTCGTAGGCCAGCTCCACGGTCACGCCCTTGTGGGCGCGCAGCTTGGCGTACTTCTCGGCGAAGGCGTCGCGCAGCTCGGAGGTGGCCGGGTCGATCAGCTGGCTGTCGCCGAGGTCGATGCCGAGGTCGGCCGCCTTCTTGCGGATCTGGTCGGCCGGCCCGAGCAGCGTCAGGTCGCACACCCCGCGGCGCAGCAGCACCTCGGCCGCGTGCAGCACACGCTCCTCGGTGCCCTCCGGCAGCACGACCCGCCGCTTGTCGGAGCGGGCCTGCTCCAGCAGCTTGTGCTCGAACATCATCGGGGTGACCCGGTCGTCGCTCGGCGCCGAGACCCGGCGGGCCAGGGCGGCGGTGTCCGCGTACCGCTCGAACAGGCCGAGCGCCCGCTCCGCCTTGCGCGGGGTGGCCGCGGTCATCTTCCCCTCCAGGGAGAAGAGCTGCTCGGCGGTGGGGAAGCTGGTGCCGGGGACCGAGATCACCGGGGTGCCCGGGGCGAGGCGGGCGGCGAGGGTGAGGATCTCCTCGCGCGGCACCTCGTTCAGGGTCAGCAGTACGCCGGCTATCGGCGGGGTGCCGGCGCTGTGCGCGGCCAGCGCGCCGACGACCAGGTCGGCCCGGTCGCCGGGCGTGACCACCAGGCAGCCCGGGGTCAGCGCGCCCAGGAAGTTCGGCAGCATCGCACCGCCGAAGACGAAGCCCAGCGCGTCCCGGGCGAGCCCCGAGTCGTCGCCGAGCAGCACCTTGGCGTCCAGGGACTGGGCGATCTGGGCGACCGTCGGCGCGGACAGCGCGGGCTCGTCCGGCAGCACGTACGAGGGCACGGGCAGCCGGTTCACGAGCCGCTCGGCGATCTCGTCGCGGTCCTCGCGGGCCACCCGGTTGGCGACCATGGCCAGCACGTCGCAGCCCAGCCCGTCGTAGGCCCGGTAGGCGTTGCGGGTCTCCGCCAGCACGGACTCCGCCGTCTGCCCGCGACCGCCCACCACCGCGATCACCGACGCGCCGAACTCGTTGGCCAGGCGGGCGTTGAGGGCCAGCTCGTCCGGGAGCTGGGTGTCGGCGAAGTCCGTGCCGAGCACGAGGACGACGTCGTAGTCCCGGGCCACCCGGTGGAAGCGGTCGACCAGGGTGGAGACCAGCTCGTCGGTGCCCTGTTCGGCCTGGAGCGTGGACGCCTCGTGGTAGTCCATGCCGTAGACGGTCGCCGGGTCCTGGGAGAGGCGGTACCGCGTCCGCAGCAGCTCGAACAGCCGGTCGGGCACGTGGTGCACGAGCGGGCGGAAGACACCCACTCGGTCGACCTGCCGGGTCAGGAGTTCCATGACTCCCAGCTCCACGACCTGGCGGCCGTCGCCGCGGTCGATCCCGGTCACGTACACGCTGCGCGTCACGTGTGCACCCCGATCCCTGTGTCTCGTCTCCGGCGTAAAAGTCTCAGGCATAAAAATCGCCCACCAAGGTGAGCAGAACCCTCTTGACAATACCCCCGGTGCCGGATAAGGCGCCCGTCAAGACTTCACCCCTCCGGCAGACGTGAAAGAATCGGAACCGGCTCACAGGTACCGAAAGCGAGCAGGAGACACAGCACGATGCGCATCGGAGTTCTCACCGCAGGCGGCGACTGCCCCGGCCTGAACGCCGTGATCCGGTCCGTCGTGCACCGGGCGGTGGCGCAGTACGGCGACGAGGTCATCGGCTTCGAGGACGGCTACCGGGGTCTGCTCGACCGCCACTACCGCTCCCTCGACCTGGACGCGGTCAGCGGCATCCTGGCCCGCGGCGGCACCATCCTCGGCTCCTCCCGCCTGGAGCGCGACCGGCTGCGCGAGGCCTGTGACAAGGCCACCGACATGGTCGCGGAGTTCGGCATCGACGCGCTGATCCCGATCGGCGGCGAGGGCACCCTGACGGCGGCCCGCATGCTCTCCGACGCGGGCCTGCCGGTCGTCGGCGTCCCCAAGACCATCGACAACGACATCTCCTCCACCGACCGCACCTTCGGCTTCGACACCGCGGTCGGCGTGGCCACGGAGGCGATGGACCGCCTGAAGACCACGGCCGAGTCCCACCAGCGCGTGATGGTCGTCGAGGTCATGGGCCGGCACGCCGGCTGGATCGCCCTGGAGTCCGGCATGGCCGCCGGCGCCCACGGCATCTGCCTGCCCGAGCGCCCCTTCGACCCCGCCGACCTGGTCAAGATGGTCGAGGAGCGCTTCGCCCGCGGCAAGAAGTTCGCGGTCGTCTGCGTCGCCGAGGGCGCCCACCCCGCCGAGGGCACCATGGACTACGGCAAGGGCGAGATCGACCAGTACGGCCACGAGCGCTTCCTGGGCATCGGCACCGCGCTGGCGTACGAGCTGGAGCGCCGCCTCGGCAAGGAGGCCAAGCCGGTCATCCTCGGCCACGTCCAGCGCGGCGGCGTCCCGACCGCCTACGACCGCGTCCTCGCCACCCGCTTCGGCTGGCACGCCGTCGAGGCCGCGCACCGCGGCGAGTTCGGCAGGATGACCGCGCTGCGTGGCACCGACATCGTGATGGTGCCGCTCGCGGAGGCGGTCACCGAGCTGAAGACGGTCCCGAAGGACCGGATGGACGAGGCGGAGTCGGTCTTCTAACCGGTCCTGTTCCCGACCGCCGCCCAGAAGTTCTCGACAATCCGGCCGAGGAACTCCTCACCGGACGCACTGGCGCCCCTGCTGCCGCCACCCCAGCTGAGGGTGGCGGCCATGTGCCCCTGATAGTCCTGGTGCAGCTCCTGCAGGACGTCCTCCAGGACGCCCCTGTCCAGGGGTACCAGCTTCATCACCGGCCGCACATACGCCTGCCAGCGGGTGCTCATCGCGCTGTGCAGCAGGTCGGCGAGCTTCGCCTCGCGGCCCGTGACGGCCACGAAGTCGGGCAGGGCCAGTTGCAGCGCCCGAGCGAGCGCGGCCGACTGCCGCTCGTTGCCGTGCCAGGTACCGCTCTCCTCCATCCGCAGATACGCCGGGAGGTCGATGCCGACGGCGCGGGCCATGTCCTCCGGCGCGATCCCGCGGGCGATGCGGTGCTCGCGCAGGGTGCGGGGCCGTCCGATGAGTTCCCCCGGAGAACACCACAACACCCCCGCGAGGGCAGTGAGTTCGGGGCTGCTCGGGGAGGCGGTGCCGCGCTCCCAGGCGATCACGAGGTCGGGCGTGACGTACGGCAGGCCGTACGAGGCCCGCATGCCGTAGGCGACGTGCTCGGGCCCCATGCCGAGGTTGGCACGGAGCCTGCGGGCGGCCGGGGCGTTGAACGGAGGAGCTGAGGGTTGGCGCACCCCGCACAAGGTAGGGGTGTGCGAACGTGATGACTACAGTCGGTTCCACCGAGATCACGGATCGTAGAATCGTACGTCTTGATCGCGGCGGGCGAGCCGGCACCCGGTGTCACCCCGCGATGACCTGGCGTTACCTGCGGTACTACCCTCGTCCGACCTGCTTGCCGATGACGGGCCCGTTGAAGGTCGCGCCCCGGAAGTCGATGTGGTCGCCCCCGTGGCCTCCGTGGGATCCCTCCTCGGAGCCGGAGGATTCGCCGGGACCGGCACTCCCGCCCCGGCCCCGGTACTTGCGCAGCACCGCCATCGCCACGGCCGCCGCCTGCGCCGCCGCCCGCTCCTGCGAACCTCCGGCGTCGTCCGCGTCCTTGTCGGCGTTGGTGCGGTCGCTGATGCCCCGGACGACCAGGGCGTCCCGGCCCTCCAGATGGGCCGCGTGGGCCGCTCCCGAGCCCTCCATCTCGAAGGCCGCCGTGTCGTTGTAGTTCTCGCGTATCTGCCGGGCGATCTCGGACTCGTCGTCGGCCAGGACCACGTCCCCCGTGGCGATCGGCTTGAAGTGCGCCCGTACGTCCGGCATGTCCCGCACCGCCGAACGCGCCGCCTGCACCAGCGCATTGGAGCCGTGCCACGCGTCCGGGCGCACCAGCGTCCTCCCGGGCGTCACCTTGCCGCCGTGGACGGCGTACACCTTGGTGCTGACGACGACGTCACCGAGACCGATGTCCGGCTTGAGGCTGCCGGCCACGCCGACGAACAGGACGGCCTGCGGGCGCAGCCAGCCGATGAGCGACGCGGTGAGTGCCGCGGTGTTCCGGGCGCCCTCGCCCAGTTCGGCGGCGGCGACGTGCCACGGGGTGCCGGGCAGGCGGCCCACTTCGACGATGGTGCCGTTGCCGGGGTGGGTCCGCTCCTTCCGCTCCTCGATGTACGTGCGCACCGCCGCGTATTCCAGCGCGAGTGCGGTCAGGACGAGAACGGTGGGCTGAGTCTCCGGCACACTCTTAAGGTACTGCCGGGGGAAGGGGTTGGAGTGCCGGAACGAGACGTCAGCGTGGGGCAGTTGCTGCTCACCGAGTACCAGACGATCAAGGACGAGCAGAAGACGCGGATCGGGTTCCGGGACAACCTGCTGTACGTCACCCTCACCGTGGTGGCCGCGGTGATCGCCGCCGCGGCCCAGGCCAAGCGGACGGAGATGCTGCTCGCGCTGCCGCCGGTGTGCGTCGTGCTCGGGTGGACGTATCTGGTCAACGACCAGAAGATCTCTGCTATCGGGGCTTATGTGCGGGGGCAGTTGGGGCCTCGGCTGGCGGAACTGGTGCAGGCGGAGGGCGCCGAGGTCTTCCAGTGGGAGGTCGCGCACCGCGGGGATGCTCGGCGCTTCTCCCGGAAGGTCGTGCAGTGCGTGGTCGACCTGCTGGCCTTCTGCGTCGTGCCGTTGGGCGCGCTGGTCGTGTACTGGGCGGGGGGTGACGTCTCGGCAGGGCTGGGGACGCTGTCCGTGCTGGAGGCGGTCGCTGTGGCGGGGCTGGGGGTGTACATCGTCCAGTACGCCTTGCCCTTCGGGTCGGGGGGTGGTTCGAGGTGAGCGATCACATCGACTTCCAGGGCGGGGAGTTCCGCGGGACGGTCATCGGGAAGGCGGAGTACCGGCAACAGGCGTCGGCACCGACCGCGCTGGACGCGCTGCCGCCGCGGGCGGCGGGATTCACGGGGCGGGACGGGGAGTTGGTGCGGCTGCGGATCGCGCTGGATCGCGCCGGCTGCGATCAGGCTGTCCTTGTCACCGCGGTGTCCGGGCTCGGCGGCATCGGTAAGACGGCGCTGGCGGTGGAGGCGGCGTACGCGGCGCGGGAGGCGGGCTGGTTTCCGGGTGGCGTTCTGTTCGTGGACCTGCACGGGTACGACGACACACCCGTCACCGCCGACCAGGCCCTCCAGTCGCTGCTGAGGGCGCTCGGGGTCGAGCCGGAGCACATTCCGACGACGGCGGACGAGCGGGCGGGGCTGTACCGCTCGCTGCTGGCCGAGCGGGACGCGGTGTTGATCGTCGCCGACAACGCGTCGTCGCCGGACCAGGTACGGCCACTGCTGCCCGGGGGCGGGCGGCACCGGGTACTGGTCACTTCACGGGACCGACTGCCCCAACTGGGCGCCCGGCTCGTGCCGTTGGACCAGCTCACGCCCCAGGCGGCGTACGAACTCCTTGACCGGGTCCTGCGTATCGCCGACCCGGAGGACTGCCGGATCGCCGAGGAGCCGGACGCGGCGGCCCGTCTGGCCGACCTGTGCGGATGCCTGCCGCTGGCCTTGCAGATCGCGGCGGCATTGCTGGCGGAGGATCCGGGCAAGTCGGCGGCGGAGCTGGCGGAGGAACTGGCCATGTCGCACGACAGGCTCGCTCCCCTCGATGACGGCGACCGGAGTGTCCGTGCCGCCTTCGACCTGTCCTACCGCAGGCTTCCGGCCGAGCAGGCCCGCCTGCTGCGCCTGCTCGCGCTCGCGCCGGGTCCGGAGGCGAGCGAGGAGGTCGCGGCTGCGCTGGTGGGGACGGAGGCCCCGCCGCTGCGGGAGCTGAAGGCGCTGGCGCGGGCGCATCTCGTGGAACGGGGGAGCGAGCGCGACCGGTGGCGGATGCACGACCTGGTGCGGGCGTTCGGGGCGGGAGCGGCGGTCGCGGACGCCGCGTTGCGGGAGGAGTCCGAGGCCGCGCGGGAGCGTGTGCTGGAGTACTACGTGCGGTGGGCCGATGCAGCCGAGGACCGATTGCAGTGGCTGCCGGGCAAGCCGGAGGTGGAACTGTTCGCGGACCGGCGACAGGCGCTGGCGTGGCTTGACGGGCAGCGGGCGGGGCTGGTGGCGGCGATGTCGTGGGCTCAGGAGGAGCGATACAGGGCCCCGGCGTTGAAGCTGGCCCCGAGCCTGGGGCTGTATCTGAATTGGCGACGGCACTTCGCGGACTGGGTTGCTGTCAGCCGTGCCGCACAGGAGGCTGCACACCGCGCCGGGGACGCCGCCAACGAGGCCACGTCGTTGATCGACCTGGGCTTCGCCCTGTTGAAGACGGGATCGGTGGAGGAGGCGGTGGATGCCCAGACTCGTGCCCGCGACCTCTGTCAGGCCGTGGGGGACCCCGCCGAAGAGGCCAGGGCCTGGAACCTCCTCGGCATTGCCCTGCGGGAGGCGGGCCGGGAGGAGGAGGCGATAGAGGCCCACATTCGCGCTCGCGATCTGTATCAGGCCAAAGGGGGTCGTCACAGTGAGGCCCAGGCGTGGCACAACCTGGGCAACTCCCTGTATGTGGCGAGTCGGTGGGAGGAGGCGATCGAGGTCCAGAATCGCGCTCTCGACCTGTACCGGGACACTGGGGATCGCTACCGTGAGGCCCAGGTGTGGCACAACCTGGGCAACTCCCTGCGTGCAGCTGGTCGAGTGGACGAGGCGATCGAGGCATACGGCAAGGCTCTGAAGGTCGACCGGGAGTTCGAGGACTGGTACGGGACAGGCATGAGCCTTGCGGGCCTGGCTCAGGCGTTTCTGAAAGCCGGCCGTCCGGCCGAGGCCCGAGCCCACTGGCTCCGCTCCGCCGACGCCTACACCCAAGCCCACGCTCCCACAGAAGCTGACCGATCCCGCGCCAGGGCAGCCGCCCTCACCGCCCCTGAACCACCCACCGATACACCAACTCCGGTCTCCCCACCTGCCCGTACAGCGGCTTCCGCGCCGCCCGGCCCGCCTCCACCAGGTGCTCCAGATACCGCCGAGCCGTGATCCGCGAGATCCCCACGGCCACCGCGACCCCCGCCGCCGTGAGCCCTTCCTCCGCCTCCCGCAGAGCCGAAGTCACCCGCTCCAACGTCGGCCCGCTCAACCCTTTCGGCAGCGCCGCAGGCGACGGCGCCCGCAGGGCCGCCAGCGCTCGGTCCACCTCGTCCTGGCCGCTCGCCTCGCCCGCCGCGCCGCGGAATTCCGCGTACCGCACCAGCCGGTCCCGCAGCGTGGCGAACGTGAACGGCTTCAGGACGTACTGGACGACGCCCAGTGAGACGCCCTCGCGGACCACGGCCAGGTCCCGCGCCGACGTCACCGCTATGACGTCCGCGTGATGCCCCGCCGCCCGCAGGGAACGGGCGAACTGCAAGCCGTGCACGTCCGGCAGGTGCAGGTCCAGCAACAGCAGGTCCACGGGCGTACGGTCCAGGATCCGCCGCGCCTCCGCTCCCGTGTGCGCCTTGCCCACCGCCACGAACCCCGGCACCCTCCCGACGTAGAGCACATGCGCGTCCGCGGCGACCGGGTCGTCCTCCACCACGAGGACCCGGATCGGCTGCTGCTCGTGCGTCATGCGTCGCCACCCACCGCCGTACGCAGCGGCAGCCGTACCTCGAACACCGCGCCGCCCTCCTCGGCCTCCGTCACGCTCAACGTCCCCTCATGCCGTGTCACCGCCTGCCGCACCAGCGCGAGCCCCAGCCCGCGCCCGCCGGGCCCGGAGGGCTTCGTCGAGAACCCCCGCTGGAATACCAGGTCGGTGTGGGCCGAGTCGACCCCCGGGCCGGTGTCCGACACGCGTATCACCAGTTCGGCGTCCGATGCGTACGCCGTCACCGTCACCCGCGCCCGCACGCTGCCCTGTGCCGCGTCCACCGCGTTGTCGATGAGGTTGCCGAGGATGGTCACCAGGTCACGCGCGGACACACGCTCCGGCAGCAGGCCGTCGTCCAGGCGGCTGTCCGCCGACACCACCAGCTCCACGCCCCGCTCGTGCGCCTGTGCCGTCTTGCCCAGCAGCAGGGCCGCCAGCACCGGCTCGCCCACCGCTGCCACCACCTGGTCGGTCAGGGCCTGGGCCAGCTCCAGTTCAGCCGTCGCGAACTCCACCGCTTCCTCGGCCCGGCCCAGTTCGATCAGTGAGACGACCGTGTGGAGCCGGTTCGCCGCCTCGTGCGCCTGGGAGCGCAGGGCCTGCGTGAAGCCCCGCTCGGAGTCCAGCTCACCCATGAGGGACTGGAGTTCGGTGACATCGCGCAAGGTCACCACCGTGCCTCGGCGTTCGCCGCCGGACACCGGTGAGGTGTTCACCGCCAGTACCCGGGACGCGGCCAGGTGCACCTCGTCCACCCTGGGCCCGGAGGCCAGCAGCGCGCCCGTCAGGGGGGCGGGCAGGCCCAGGTCGGCGACCGAACGGCCGAGCACGTCCTCCTCGACCCCGACGCCCAGCAGCTCCCGGCCGCCGTCGTTGATCAGCGCCACCCTGTACTGCCCGTCCAGCAGCAGCAGGCCCTCCCGGACGGCGTGCAGGGCCGCCTCGTGGTAGTCGTACATCCGGCTCAGTTCGGCCGCGTTCATGCCGCGGGTGTGGCGGCGCAGCCGAGCGTTGATGACGTACGTGCCGACCGCGCCCAGCAGCAGGACGCCGCCCGCGACGCCGAGCAGGGCCGTGACCTGGCGCTGCATCCGGCGGCTTATCGCCTCGACCTTGATGCCGGCGCTCACCAGGCCGATCACGCGGCCGTTCTCCTCCACGGGCGTCACCGCGCGGACGGTCGGGCCGAGCGAGCCGGAGTGCGTCTCGGTGAAGGTGCGGCCGTGCTGGGCGGGGCCGATGTGGCCGGAGAAGCGCTTGCCGATGAGCGTCGGGTCCGGGTGCGTCCAGCGGATGCCGGACGGGTTCATGATCGTGACGAAGTCGACGTCCGTGTCCCGGATGACCCGGAGGGCGTACGGCTGGAGCTGCGCGCTGGGGTCGGGGGTGTGGATCGCCGAGCGGACCGCGGGGGAGTCGGCGATCGAGCGGGCCACCGCGGTCGCCCGGCCGGTCGCCGCGTCCACCGCCTGGCGCTGGTCGTTGACGTACGTGAACAGCGCGTAACCGGCCACCACCAACGCGAGCAGCACGGCCTGCATGGCGAAGAGCTGGCCCGCCAGGCTGCGTGGTCGGGGGAGGGTGGGAAAGCGCATGTCAGCAGTGTGCCTCTCCGCATAAGTGTGAACTAAATGAACGGAAGGGTGACCGCCGTCACAGGCCGGGAGATAGTCACGGCATCCCCCACAACCCCGGACGTGAGCCGCACGCCGGTGATGCCGACGAAGACGTCAAGGAGGGCAGCCGTGGCCGCCAGTTCCCCCGATACGGCACCTGCCGCACCCGCAGTGAAGCGGGACCGTACCCATTACCTGTACATAGCCGTCATCGTGGCGGTCGTGCTCGGTATCGCCGTGGGGCTCATCTGGCCCGATGCCGGAGTGCAGCTGAAGCCGCTGGGCGCGGGCTTCGTCAACCTGATCAAGATGATGATCTCGCCGATCATCTTCTGCACGATCGTGCTGGGCATCGGTTCCGTACGGAAGGCCGCCAAGGTGGGGGCCGTCGGCGGTATCGCCCTCGGGTACTTCCTGGTGATGTCGCTCGTCGCGCTCGCCATCGGGCTGGTCGTGGGCAATGTCCTGCACCCCGGTGACGGGCTGCACATCACCAACGCCATCAAGGCCTCCGGGCACGACCAGGTGTCTTCCGACGCGCTGCCGCCGGTCGACTTCGTGCTGTCGATCATTCCGAAGAGCTTCGTCTCCGCCTTCACCGAGGGCCAGGTGCTCCAGACGCTGCTGGTCGCGCTGCTCGCCGGGTTCGCGCTGCAGGCCATGGGACCGGTCGGGCAGCCGGTGCTGCGCGGCATCGAGCACATCCAGCGGCTCGTCTTCCGCATCCTGTCGATGGTCATGTGGGCCGCGCCGATCGGTGCCTTCGGCGCCATCGCCGCCGTCACGGGTTCGGCCGGTCTCGACGCGCTGAAGAGCCTCGCCGTGCTGATGTTCGGCTTCTACGTGACCTGCTTCCTGTTCGTCTTCATCGTGCTCGGTGCGCTGCTGCGGATCGTCGCGGGCCTGAACGTCCTCTCCCTCTTCAAGTACCTCGCCCGCGAGTTCCTGCTGATCCTGTCCACCTCGTCCTCCGAGTCCGCGCTGCCGCGGCTGATCGCGAAGATGGAGCACCTGGGCGTCAGCAAGCCGGTCGTCGGCATCACCGTGCCGACCGGCTACTCTTTCAACCTCGACGGCACCATGATCTACATGACCATGGCGTCCCTCTACATCGCCGACGCGCTCGGTACGCCGATGTCCGTCGGCGAGCAGATCCCGCTGCTGCTCTTCCTGCTGCTGGCCTCCAAGGGCGCGGCGGGCGTCAGTGGCGCCGGCCTCGCCACGCTGGCCGGCGGCCTCCAGTCGCACAAGCCCGCCCTGGTCGACGGCGTGGGCCTGATCGTCGGCATCGACCGCTTCATGAGCGAGGCGCGCGCCCTGACCAACTTCGCGGGCAACGCGGTGGCCACCGTGCTGGTGGGTACCTGGACGAAGGAGATCGACAAGGGCCGGGTCAAGCAGGTCCTCGCCGGCGAGCTGCCGTTCGACGAGACGACGCTGCTGGACGAGAACGAGGCCACGGCCGCCGAGCTTCCCGAGCCCCGGGACGGGGAGCTGACCAAGGCCTGACCCGCACAGCACACTCCGGACGCCCGGCCCCGCCTGAACCCGGGCCGGGCGTCCGGTCTCCCTCTCCCCGAAGGTTCCCCGGGGATTCCCAAGGGGTTCGCTACGACCCTTCACTCAACCTGGCCACCAGCTCGGTGGCCCTGGAGGCGGGTACGCCCGCCGCGGTCAGCAGGGTGACCGCGGCCGAGCGGCCCGCCTCCGCTGCTGTCAGCAGGCCGTCGTTCACCGCCTCCATCACCGCGAACAGCATCTGCTCGTGCACGTACGCCAGCGCCGGAGCGGCCAGTGGGGAGTCGAACACGCCCGTGTCCAGGCCGCGTTGGAGCGTGTGGACCTTCTTCTCGCGCAGTGGTGCGAGGCGTTCGCGGATGCCCTGCATGGTGACCGTGCGCTGGGCCAGGGCGACCAGCAGCCGGTAGCGGTCGGCGACCTCCCACAACGCGAGCACCGAGCGGGCCACGTCCTCCGCCGGGTCCTCCGCCTCCGCACGGACGCGCTCGGTGACCTCCAGCACCTCCGCCACCGCGCCGTCGACCAGCGTGGCGATCAGGGCCTCGCGGCTCGGGAAGTGGCCGTACACGGTCCGTCGTACGACCCCGGCGGCGCGCGCGATCTGGTCCATGGAGGCGTCGGGGTCGCGCAGCAGCTCTGCGAGGGCGACGTCGAGGATGCGGCGTCGGTTGGCGTCGGCGCGACTGGTGTTGCCGGTGGTCATGACGGTCATTCTGCACGCTCTCCTGACTTGCACAGTGCTGTGCAACCACGTACATTGCACATGTTTGTGCAATTGCACGCCACTGTGCAAATCACCGTGCAAGCGTGCACATCGCTGTGTGCCCCGCTGTGTGCGTCCCGTCGCGAATCCGAGGAAGGCGACCCCTGCCATGCGACTCGTCATGACCGAACCCGTCGAAAGGACGGAGCGCCCCTATGCCCGGCGCTGGTGGGCGCTGCTGGTGCTCTGCCTGAGCCTGCTGATCATCGTGATGGCCAACACCGCCCTCACGGTCGCGGCGCCCGGCATGACGAAGGACCTCGGGCTGTCCAGCGCCGACCTCCAGTGGGTGATCGACGGCTACACCGTCCCGTACGCGGCGCTGATGCTGCTGCTCGGCGCGATCGGCGACAAGTACAGCCGGCGCGGCGCGCTCGTGCTCGGGCTGACGGTGTTCGGCGGGGGCGCCGTCTTCGGGTACCTCGCCGACAGCTCCACGACCGTCATCGCCGCGCGTGCCGTCATGGGCGTCGGCGCGGCGCTCATCATGCCCGCCACGCTCTCGCTGCTCGCCGCGACCTTCCCGCGGGAGGAGCGCGCCAAGGCGATCACCCTGTGGACCGCCACCGCCGGTCTCGCCATCGCCGGCGGTCCGGTGGTCGCGGGCGCCCTGCTGCGCGACCACGGCTGGTCCTCGACCTTCCTGATCAACGTGCCCGTCGCGGCCGTGGCGATCGTCGGCGCCTTCGTCCTCGTGCCGCCGTCCAAGGCCGGTCACCACGACCGCATCGACTACGTCGGCGGCCTGCTGTCGGTGATCTGGACCGGCTCGCTCGTCTACATGATCATCGAGGGCCCGCACTTCGGCTGGGGCGTGAAGGCGATCACGGCGGCGGTCGTCGCGGGCGTGGGCCTGGCCGCCTTCGTCCTCTGGGAGCTGCGCACCCCCCGCCCGATCCTGGACGTACGCCGCTTCGCCTCCCGCCGGTTCGCGGGCTCCAACCTCGCCGTCGCCCTGTTCTTCCTCGCCGTCTTCGGCGCGTTCTACTACCTCACCCAGCACCTCCAGTTCGTCCTCGGCTACGACGCCCTGGAGACCGGCGTCCGCATGCTGCCGCTGGCCGGCGCGGTCTTCGTCGGCTCGGCGCTGACCGGCGTGCTCACCCCGCGCGTCGGCATGAAGTGGACCGTGAGCGCAGGCATGGTCGGCGGCACGACCGCGCTCGCCCTGCTGACCCGGGTGGACGCCGGCTCGACGTACACCGACTTCGTCGCGCCCCTGATCATCCTGGGCCTCGCCATCGGTCTCGCCCTCTCACCCTGCACCGACGCGATCATGGGCGCGTTCCCGGAGTCCGAGCTGGGCGTCGGCGGTGCGGTCAACGACACCTCGCTGGAGCTGGGCGGCTCCCTCGGCATCGCGATCCTCGGCTCGCTCCTCGCCACGTCGTACGGCAACCACCTGAGCGACGCCACCGCCGGCAGCAAGCTCCCGGCGAGCGCCCTGGACACCGCGCAGGACTCGGTCGGTGCCGGGTACGCTGTCGCGCAGGGCATCGGCGAGAAGGCCCACCGGCTGGCCGCGCAGGCGGCACACGCCAAGGACCCGCAGCAGGCCGCGCAGCTCAAGCAGCAGGCCGCCGAACTCGCCACGGGAGCCCGGCAGATGGCCGACGCGGTCGGCTCCGCCTTCTCCGACGCGGTGGCCCACACCAGCCTGGTCGGCGCGGTGATCCTCGGCATCGGCACGATCCTGGTCGCGGTCCTGCTGCCGCGCCGCGAGGCCCCGGCATCCGAGGTGAAGGAAATGGGGAAGGATGGAGAAAGGGAGCCGGTGGAGAGCGCGGCCGGCTGATCTCACCGTGCCTCTCCAGGGCCTCATCCACTAACGTGCCGCTCCGGATCAACCGGAACGGCACGTTCGTGCGTGGCGTCAGTACGTGTGAATCAGTACGAGTGAATCAGTACCTGCATGGAGGCACGGGGGATGAAGACCGACTGGGACCGGCGGCACTGCGCGCGCAAGGGGCACGTGACCTACGCGCCGGACGACCCGCGGCTGCGGATCCGGCTGCGCGCCGAGACCGCGCTGGGCGAGGTGTGGCGCTGCCTGCGCTGCGGCGACTTCGTGCTCGGTGAGCCGCACGGGTCGGGACCGGCCGCGGACGCCCCGCTCGTACCGCGCGGCAAGGTTCTCCGCGACCTCTTCATCCTCCGCTTCCTCGCGATCGAGCGCGCGGTCCGCGGCGTCTTCATCGTCCTGGTCGCGGCGGCGGTGTGGAAGTTCAGCAACAGCCAGGACGCGGTGCGCCGCCTGTTCAACGAATACCTGGACGTCTTCCGTCCGGTGTTCAAGCACTTCCACTACGACCTCGACCACTCTCCGGTCGTCGACTCGCTTCAGAAGGCTTTCGGGTACAAGCACAGCACCCTGCTGCTGGTGGCGGCCCTCCTCCTCGCCTACGCGCTCATCGAACTCGTCGAGGCGGTCGGCCTCTGGTACGCCAAGCGCTGGGCCGAGTACCTGACGGTGGTCGCCACCGCCGCCTTCCTCCCCCTGGAGATCTACGAACTCACCGAGCACGTCAGCTGGCTGAAGATCGCCACGCTCGTGCTGAACATCCTCGCGGTCCTCTACATCGCCCTGGCCAAGCGCCTGTTCGGCCTTCGCGGCGGGGCCAGGGCCTTCGAGGAGGAACGGCACAGCGCGTCCCTGATGGAGGTGGAGGAGTCGGCGGGCGTGACGGGCTAGGGGAGCCGCGCCAGCTCCTCCTCGGTCAGCTCCAGCTCGGCCGCCCCCGCCGAGTCCCGGATCGTCTCCGGGCGGCTCGCGCCCGGGATGGGGATCAGGGTCGGGGAGAGGGACAGCAGCCAGGCCAGGCAGACCTGTTGGGGGCTCACGCCGTGGTCGCGGGCCACCTCGTGGAACGCGGCGTACCGCGGCTCTGCCGTCTGCCCCGACGGGCCGTCCAGCGAGCTGCGGGAGATGCCGCCCAGCGGGCTCCACGGGAGGAACGCCAGGCCCAGGTCCGTGCACAGACGTAGCTGCGGGTCGCTCTCGCGGATCTCCGGGGAGTAGCGGTTCTGGACCGAGACCAGGCGGTCGCCGAGGATCGCGTGGGCGCGGTGGATCTGGTCCACGGTCACGTTGGAGAGGCCGGCCAGGCGGATCTTGCCCTCGTCGAGGAGGTCGCGCAGCGCGCCGACGGAGTCCTCGAAGGGTACGGCCGGGTCGGGCTTGTGGAGTTGGTAGAGGCCGATCGCCTCGACGCCCAGCCGCTTCAGGGAGGCCTCGGCCGCCGCCTTGAGGTGAGCCGGCGTGCCCGTCACCGTCCAGCTGCCGTCCGCAGGCCTGCCCCGGCCGCCCTTGGTGGCCACCAGGACGTCGTCGCGGTCGCCGCCGTACGTCGCGAGCGCGCGGGCCAGCAGGAGTTCGTTGTGGCCGGGGGGCCGGCCCGGGAGGTGGTAGGAGTCGGCGGTGTCCAGCAAGGTCACGCCCGCGTCCAGCGCCGCGTGGACCGTGGCGAGGGCGCGCCGCTCGTCGGGGTGGCCCTCGATCGACAGCGGCATGGCGCCCAGCCCGACCGCGCTCACCTTCAGCCCGCCAAGGGTGCGGTACCGCATGTCAGTTGTCCCTTCCGAGCGTCTCGGCGATCGCCTTCGGCAGCCACAGTCGCGCGTGGTCGAAGCCGAAACCGAGGCCTGTGGCACGGGAGTTGTCCATGCCGTAGCGGTTGCGGAAGGCGAAGGGGGAGACCTCGGCCGCCTCGGTCGCCTCGAACACCACCTTTCCGTCCGGCAGTTGGTCCGCAATCTCCGCGCACAGCTCCCGGACCCCGAACGGCCCGTGCGAGGCGGCGTTCACCGGGCCCGTGAAGTCCTCGCCCACCGCCCAGAACAGGAAGTCGGCGATCTCCTCGACGTGGATGTACGTCGCCGAGCGGGGCAGCGGCGGTATGAGGATGGGGGCGCCGGTGCGGATGCGGCCGGCGTAGTGATCCAGGCGGCCGGTGAAGTCGTCGTCGCCGCCCAGGACATGGGCCAGGCGGACGGACACGAACGGCAGGTCCGGGCCGGCGGCCGTGAACACGGCCTCCGCCTGCCGCTTGCCCTCGCCGTAGTGCCTCTCCAGGAACTGCGGGTCGTCCCAGGGAAGTCCGAGATCGACCGCGACCGTACGCGGATCCACCGCGCTCTCGGACACCGGCACCTCGGAGTCCTCGTGCTCGTACACCTCCACGGTCGAGGTCATCAGGTAGCGGCCGGTGCGGCCCGCGAAGACCCGTCGGGCGATGTCGGCGTGGCGCGGGCTGTAGCAGACCTGGTCGACGACGACGTCGAAGGTGCGTGCGCCCAGCGCCTCGGCCAGAGCGGCCTCGTCGGCCCGGTCGGCCACCAGGTGGTCCGCGCCGGGCGGCGCGGGCACCGACCCCCGGTTCAGGACCGTGACCCGGTCTCCCGCCGCCAGCAGCCGCGCGATCAGCCGCTTGCCGAAGTAGCGGTTGCCGCCGATGACCAGGACCTCTCGAGCCCTTTTCGCCTTTTCCATGGTCATAATTCTCCGTTCACGGTACCGGGCTCTGAAGGGGGAGACATGGGAGATACGGCAACCGCGCCAAAAGAACCACGGCATCTGCGGGCCGTCACCGGCGGAACTTCGGTGGCCTTCGACGGGGTGGACCGGGACATCCTCCGGCTGCTCCAGACCGACGGGCGGATCAAGCTGAGCGAGCTGGGCCGGCGGGTCAGCCTGAGCCCGGCGGCCGTCGCCGAGCGCGTGCGCCGGCTGGAGGCGGCCGGGGTGGTCGAGGGGTACGGCGCCCAGGTCGCGGCTCATCGCCTCGGGTACGGCATCCTGGCCTTCATCCGCGTGAACCCGCACGGCGGTTACAACCTCAAGCATCCCAGGACCCTGGAGCTGATCGACCGCCCGGAGGTCATCGAGGTGCACCACGTGGTCGGCGAGGACTGCTGGATCCTCAAGGTCGCCGTCACCGACACCGTGCACCTGGAGCAGATCCTGGAGCAGACCTCGGCGCTGGGGCGGACGACGACCTCGATCGTGCTGTCCTCGCCGGTGCCCAGGAAGCCGCTCCTGCCTCCCGAAGGCCCCGGCTCGTCCTGAACCGGCTTGCCTTGACGCCGACGTCAACACCTACCGTCGTGGACATGCGAATCGGCGAGCTGGCCGCACGGGCCGGGACCACCACCCGCACGCTGCGCTACTACGAGGCGCGGGGGCTGCTGCCCGCCCGGCGCGACGACAAGGGACACCGCACGTACGACGAGAGCGATCTCCGGATGCTCCACCAGATCCGGACGCTGCAGGACTTCGGGTTCGACCTGGAGGAGACGCGGCCGTTCGTGGAGTGCCTGCGGGCCGGGCACCCGGAGGGCGACTCCTGCCCGGCGTCCCTCGTGGTCTACCGGCGCAAGCTGAACGAACTGGACGCACTCATCGGGCAGTTGACGGCGGTGCGGGAGCAGGTCGCGGGGCAGTTGCGGCGGGCCGAGGAGGCCCGGGACGGGCTGGCCGCCGAGGCGCTGGTTCCGGGGGGTCCGGAACCCGTGTGCGAACTGGGAGGGCTGACGCGGTGAGCAAGGTGCACGGACTGGCCGAGGTGACGGACGCGGACTTCGAGGCGGAGGTGATCGGCGCGGATCTGCCGGTGCTGGTGCAGTTCACGGCCGACTGGTGCGGGCCGTGCCGGCAACTCGCGCCGGTGCTGAAGGACATAGCCTTCGAGGAGGGTGACCGGCTGAAGATCGTCCAGCTGGACGTGGACCGCAATCCGCAGACGACGGTCGCCTACGGCGTGCTGTCGACGCCGACCCTGATGGTCTTCCGGGACGGTGAGCCGGTGCGGTCGATGGTGGGCGCACGGCCCAAGCGGCGGCTGATGGAGGAGCTGGCCGACGTGCTGTAGACGCACAGCAGGGGTGCCGTAAAGGAACCCGGCCACGAAAAAATCCCCTGAGCAATTGCGCTCGGGGGATTTCCCTGCGTATATTCGGTGGTTCGCGACTTCAATTCGAAACAGTCGCGGAGAAGTTCACCGAGCACAGTATATGCGGGCGGGAGCGGCATTGTCAAACACCGAATTTCCAGGCGATGAATTGAGGCACGAGCAGGAATTCATCGACGGACTGTATGCGCGCGTCGACGTGCTGCGCGGCGAGGCCGAGGGCTCCGTCGCGGACGCGCTCGCCCAGGGCGACAAGCCCATGCAGGCCCGGCTGGAGCGGGACATCCTGGTCGCCGAGCGCTCGGGGCTGCTCGCCGCGCTGAACGCCGTCGACGGCTCGCTCTGTTTCGGCCGGATCGATCTGGCCGACGGTGCCGTCCACCACATCGGCCGGATCGGGCTGCGCGAGGACGACACCGAGCACACCCCGGTCCTCATCGACTGGCGGGCCGACGTCGCCCGCCCGTTCTACCTGGCCACCGGCCACACCCCGATGGGCCTGCGCCGCCGCCGGCACATCACCACCCACGACCGGACCGTCACCTCCCTGCACGACGAGATCCTCGACCTCGGCGACACCACCCGCACCGGCCACGAGGACCCCACCGGGGACGCCGTGCTGCTGGCCGCGCTCAACTCGGCGCGCACCGGCCGGATGAGCGACATCGTGCAGACCATCCAGGCCGAGCAGGACGAGATCATCCGCGCGCCCCACCGCGGGGTGCTGGTGGTCGAGGGCGGCCCCGGCACCGGAAAGACGGCTGTCGCCCTGCACCGGGCGGCCTACCTGCTCTACGAACACCGGGAGCTGCTGGCCCGCCGGGCCGTGCTCATCGTCGGCCCGAACCCGGCCTTCCTCGGCTACATCGGCGAGGTGCTGCCCTCCCTCGGCGAGACCGGCGTCCTGCTCGCCACGGTCGGCGAACTCTTCCCCGGCGTGAAGGCCACGGCCACCGACACCGAGCGGGCCGCCGCCGTGAAGGGCCGCGCCGCGATGGCCGACGTGCTCGCCGCCGTCGTACGCGACCGGCAGGCGCTGCCCGACCCCGTCATCGCCATCGAGCACGACCGCGAGGTGCTGATGCTGGACGACGGTCTCGTGAACGTCGCCCGCGAACGCACCCGTGCCGCCAAGCTGCCGCACAACGCGGCCCGCGAGTACTTCGAGGGCCACATCCTCAACACGCTCACCGAGCTGTACTCCGAACGCGTGGGCACCGACCCGTACGACGGCAGCAGCCTGCTGGACGCCTCCGACTTCACCCAGATCCGCGACGAACTCGCCGACAACCCCGAAGTCTGGTCCGCCGTCGACCAGCTGTGGCCCCGGATCACCCCGCAGCGGCTGGTCGCCGACTTCCTCGCCGAGCCGGACGGCTACCTCCCGCAGGAGGACGCCGACGCGATCCGCCGCCCGGTGACCCGGGCCTGGACCGTCGCGGACGTCCCGCTGCTGGACGAGGCGGCCGAACTCCTCGGCGAGGACGACCGGGTGGCCCGGGCGCGCGCCGAGCGGGAGCGCGAGACGCAGGTCGCCTACGCGCAGGGCGTGCTCGACGTGTCGTACGCGTCCCGGACGTACGAGTTCGAGGACAAGGAAGACGATGACCCGGACGCTTCCGAGGTCCTGTCCGCGCACGACATCATCGACGCCGAGCGGTTCGCCGAGCGGCACGAGGAGGCGGACCACCGCAGCGCCGCCGAGCGGGCCGCGGCCGACCGGACCTGGGCGTTCGGCCACATCATCGTGGACGAGGCGCAGGAGCTGTCGCCTATGGCCTGGCGGCTGCTGATGCGGCGCACCCCGACCCGCTCGATGACCCTGGTCGGCGACCCGGCCCAGACGGCGGAGGCGGCGGGCGTCGGCTCGTGGGCCGAGATCCTTCAGCCGTACGTCGAGGACCGCTGGGAGCACACCCGGCTCGGCGTCAACTACCGCACCCCGTCCGAGATCATGGAGCTGGCCGCCGCCGTGGTCCGCGCCGAGAACCCGGAGTTCCGGCCGCCGAGCTCGGTCCGCTCGACCGGGGTACGGCCCTGGGTGCGCGATGCCGCCGGCGACCTGCCCGGCGCGGTCGCCAAGGCGGTCGCCGAACTCACCCCCGCCGAGGGCCGGCTGGCGGTGATCGCCCCGCGCGCGCTGCACGGGGCGCTGGCCGCACGGCTGGACGGTGTGAGGGCCGGCGCGGAACCCGACCTGACCCACACGGTCGTCCTCCTCGACCCCCGGCAGGCCAAGGGCCTGGAGTTCGACTCGGTCCTGGTGGTCGAGCCGGGCGCCTACGGCACGAGCGACCTGTACGTGGCCCTGACCCGGGCCACGCAGCGACTGGGCGTGCTGCACACCGGCGCGCTCCCCGACGGGCTCAGGCAGGCCGCAGCCACACCGTAGCCAGCGGCGGCAGGGTCAGCCGGATGCTCGCAGGGCGGCCGTGCGCGCCCTGCGGGTCCGGTTTGACCGGGTCGGGATGGGTGACGTCGCTGCCGCCGTAGCGGGCCGCGTCGGTGTTCAGGATCTCCCGCCAGGCCGGGATGTCGTCGGGGACGCCGAGGCGGTAGTCGGCGCGGACCACGGGGGAGAGGTGGGTGACGGCGAGCAGCGGGGTGCCGACGGCGTCCAGGCGCAGGAACGCCAGGACGTTGTCGTCCGCCGCGTCCCCCGCGATCCACTGGAAGCCCGCCGGGTCGGTGTCGCGCTGCCACAGGGCCGGGGTGACGCCGTAGACGGTGTTCAGGTCGCGGACCAGGTCGCGCACGCCCCGGTGGTCGGCCGCCGCGCCGTACGCCGGGTCGAGCAGCCACCAGTCGGGGCCGTGCGCCTCCGACCACTCGGCGCCCTGCGCGAACTCCTGCCCCATGAAGAGGAGTTGCTTGCCCGGGTGGGCCCACATGAAGCCCAGGTAGGCCCGGTGGTCGGCGCGCTGCTGCCACCAGTCGCCCGGCATCTTCGACACCAGCGCACGCTTGCCGTGCACGACCTCGTCGTGGGATATGGGCAGGACGTAGTTCTCGCTGTAGGCGTACACCATCGAGAAGGTCAACTCGTTGTGGTGGTACGCGCGGTGCACCGGGTCATGGCTCATGTACTTCAGCGAGTCGTGCATCCAGCCCATGTTCCACTTCAGCCCGAACCCGAGCCCGCCGAAACCGCTCGGGCCCCGGTGGTGGGTGGGCCGGGTGACCCCGTCCCAGGCCGTCGACTCCTCGGCGACGGTCACCACCCCCGGGCAGCGCCGGTAGACCGTGGCGTTCATCTCCTGGAGGAAGGCCACCGCGTCCAGGTTCTCCCGGCCGCCGAACCGGTTCGGGGTCCACTGGCCCGGCTCGCGCGAGTAGTCGAGGTAGAGCATCGAGGCGACCGCGTCCACCCGCAGGCCGTCGATGTGGAACTCCTCGCACCAGTACACGGCGTTCGCCACCAGGAAGTTGCGCACCTCCCGGCGGCCGAAGTCGAACTCCAGCGTGCCCCAGTCGGGGTGCGCGGCCCGCAGCGGGTCGTGGTGCTCGTACAGCGGACGCCCGTCGAACTCGGCCAGCGCCCAGTCGTCGCGCGGGAAGTGGGCCGGAACCCAGTCCATCAGCACACCGATCCCGGCCTGGTGCAGCCGGTCCACCAGGTACTTGAAGTCGTCGGGGGTGCCGAGGCGGGCCGTGGGGGCGTAGAAGCCGGTGACCTGGTAGCCCCACGAGCCGCCGAAGGGATGCTCGGCCACCGGCATCAGCTCCACGTGCGTGAAACCCAGGTCGACGACGTACTCCGTGAGCTGATCGGCCAGTTGGCGGTACGTCAGCCCTGGCCGCCAGGACGGCAGATGCACCTCGTACACCGAGAACGGCGCCTCGTGCACAGGCGTGTCGCCCCGCTGGGCCAGCCACTCGGCGTCGCCCCACTCGTGGTGCGAGGCGTGCACGATCGAGGCGGTGGCGGGCGGGGCCTCGGTGCGGCGGGCCAGCGGGTCGGCGCGCAGGGTGCGCGAGCCGTCCGGGCGGGTGAGCTCGAACTTGTACAGCTCGCCCTCGCCGACGCCCGGCACGAACAGCTCCCACACCCCGGACGAGCCGAGCGAGCGCATCGGGAAGCCGGTGGCGTCCCAGAAGTTGAAGCTGCCCGCCACCCGTACGCCCCGCGCGTTCGGCGCCCACACCGAGAACCGGGTGCCGGTCACGCCCTGGTGCGTCATGACGTGCGCCCCGAGCACCCGCCACAGCTGCTCGTGCCGGCCCTCGCCGATCAGGTGCAGGTCCAGCTCGCCGAGCGTGGGAAGGAAGCGGTACGGGTCCTCGGTCTCGTGGACCGTGTCGCCCTGGTCGTCGTATCCGACCAGGAGGCGGTACGCGGGGACCTCGGTGAGCGGGAGCAGACCGGAGTAGAACCCGTCGCCGTCGTCGTGCAACGCGACCGGCGCCTCGCCGCAGAGCACGGTGACCGACCGGGCGTGCGGACGGAAGGCGCGGACGGCGACGCCGCCGGGGACCGGGTGGGCGCCCAGGACCGCGTGCGGGTCGTGATGGGTGCCGTACAGCAGCCGCTCCCGGTCGTCGCGGTCCATGGCTGCGGACACGCGAGGCGCGGGCCGCTGCCCGGCCTTCCGCGCAGCCGTCTTCTTCGGGGTGGCCGACTTCCTGGACTTGGACGTCACGAGCGAGTCTCCCGGGCGAGGTTCGGGTCGGACGTGGCGAGGCGGTGGACCGCCGCGAGCGGTACGGGGAGCCAGTCGGGGCGGTGCCGGGCCTCGTAGACGACCTCGTAGACCGCCTTGTCGGTCTCGTAGGCCCGCAGCAGTACGGGATCGGCGCGTGGGTCGCGGCCGGTGATCTCGGCGTATCCGGCGCAGTAGGCGGCCCGGCAGGCGCGCGCCCAGTCCGGCGCGGGCGGGGCGCCCGAGTGGGCCGCGTAGTCGAAGGAGCGCAGCATCCCGGCGATGTCCCGCAGCGGCGGCTGCGGTATACGCCGCTCGGCCAGCGGCCGGGCCGGCTCGCCCTCGAAGTCGATCAGCGACCAGTCCCCGGACGGCGAGCGCAGACACTGCCCGAGATGCAGATCCCCGTGGACGCGCTGCGCGGTCCAGGTGGCGCCCTGGGCGGCGAGATCGGCCAGCGCCGTGTAGGCCGAGCGCAGCCCGGTCGCGTACGGCCGCAGCGCCGGCACCGCCTGCGTGGCCGCACTCAGCCGCTCGGTCATGCCGTCCACCAGCTGCCCCAGCTGGGCGTGGCCCAGGGTGACCGTCGGCAGGGCGCGGGCGAGCGCGGAGTGCACCTCGGCGGTGGCCCGGCCCAGTGCCCGTGCCTCGGCGGTGAAGCCCTCGGCCCCGCCCTCGCCTTTGGCCCGCTCGCGCAGCGCCAGCTCCCAGCCGTCGGCCGCGCCGCGCAGATACGGCTGGAGCACGGCCAGGACGTACGACTCCGCGCCCCCGTCGGCCCCCGCCTCGGCGCCCACGTCGGCGTGCAGCCAGGCCGTCGGCGCGGGTACCCGGGCGCAGCCCTCGCGGGCCAGGGCCAGCGGGAGCTCCAGGTCGGGATTGACCCCGGGCACGACCCGGCGCAACAGCTTGAGGATGAACGTATCTCCGTAGACGACCGACGAGTTGGACTGTTCGCCGGTGTTCAGCCGGGCCACCAGGCCGCTGCGGATCTCCTGGCGCCGGTCCCGCTCGAACCGCAGCGCACCGACGCGGGCTCGGCTGCGCAGGGCCTCCAGGAGCAGCTCGGCGGGCCGGGGGTCGTACAGGGCCTCGTAGACCGTGCGTCCGGCGAGCGGCCCGGCGGTGACGTGTCCGATCAGCGCGGGGGCCAGCCGGGGCGGCAGTGCCTCGCGCTCGCCGATCAGCAGCTGGTAGCAGTCGCCGGGGTGCGGCGGGCCGCCGATCGCGGACGGCTGGTGGACGCGCAGCAGCAGGTGGTACAGGCTCAACCGGCCGCTGGACGGCAGCAGTTGGGTGACGGACACCGGAGTGAATCCGGTGACCGGGCGTCCCTTGCCGGCGAACCACCGCTGTCTCGGCAGCCACTCGCGCAACAGGGGATCGAGCGAAGCGAGGAGGTGACCGCTGGAAGTGGTGGTGCCGTTAGGGCCGACCGTTTCCGCCATGGGCGTCACGTCCTTTCCCCGGATTGTCGGGGTGTTACTGATGCGTGCCCCGGGTGGGACGGCGGAAACCGCCCCACCGGGCCTGGGCTACACGGCGTCCCGGCGCAGCCGGAACCAGTAGAAGCCGTGCCCCGCCAGGGTCAGCAGGTACGGCAGCTCGCCGACCGCCGGGAACCGCACCCCGCCGAACAGCTCGACCGGGTGCCGCCCGGTGAACCGGCGCAGGTCCAGCTCCGTGGGCTGGGCGAACCGGGAGAAGTTGTGCACGCAGAGCACCACATCGTCCTCTCCTTCCTCTGACGAGGGGGCCTCCCGCAGGAAGGCGATCACCGCCGGGTTGGAGGACTGCAACTCGGTATAGGACCCCAGTCCGAAGGCAGGATTCTGCTTACGGATCTCGATCATGCGGCGGGTCCAGTGGAGCAGGCTGGACGGGGACGACATGGAGGCCTCGACATTGGTGACCTGGTAGCCGTAGACCGGGTCCATGATCGTGGGCAGGAAGAGGCGTCCGGGGTCGCTGGAGGAGAAGCCGGCGTTGCGGTCGGGGGTCCACTGCATGGGGGTGCGGACGGCGTCGCGGTCGCCGAGCCAGATGTTGTCGCCCATGCCGATCTCGTCGCCGTAGTAGAGGATCGGTGAGCCCGGCAGGGACAGCAGCAGAGCCGTGAAGAGTTCGATCTGGTTGCGGTCGTTGTCCAGCAGGGGCGCGAGACGGCGGCGGATGCCGATGTTGGCGCGCATACGCGGGTCTTTCGCGTATTCGGCCCACATGTAGTCGCGTTCCTCGTCGGTGACCATTTCCAGGGTCAGCTCGTCGTGGTTGCGCAGGAAGATGCCCCACTGGCAACCCGAGGGAATGGCGGGGGTCTTGGCGAGGATTTCCGAGACGGGGTAGCGGGACTCGCGTCGGACGGCCATGAAGATGCGGGGCATGACCGGGAAGTGGAAGGCCATGTGGCATTCGTCGCCACCGCCCTGGAAGTCACCGAAGTAGTCGACCACGTCCTCCGGCCACTGGTTCGCCTCCGCCAGCAGCACGGTGTCGGGGTACTGGGCGTCGATCTCGCGCCGCACCCGCTTCAGGAACTCGTGGGTGGCGGGCAGATTCTCGCAGTTGGTGCCCTCCCGCTGGTACAGGTACGGCACCGCGTCGAGGCGGAATCCGTCGATGCCCAGGTCCAGCCAGAACCGCAGCGCGGAGAGGATCTCCTCCTGCACGGCAGGGTTCTCGTAGTTGAGGTCCGGCTGGTGCGAGAAGAAGCGGTGCCAGAAGTACTGCTTGCGGACCGGGTCGTACGTCCAGTTGGAGGCCTCGGTGTCGACGAAGATGATCCGCGCGTCCTGGTACTGCTTGTCGTCGTCGGCCCAGACGTAGTAGTTGCCGTAGGGGCCGTCGGGGTTCTTGCGGGACTCCTGGAACCACGGGTGCTGGTCGCTGGTGTGGTTCATGACGAAGTCGATGATGACGCGCATGCCGCGCTGGTGGGCGGCGTCCACGAAGTCCACGAAGTCGGCCAGGTCACCGAACTCGGGGAGGACGGCGGTGTAGTCGGAGACGTCGTAACCGCCGTCCCGCAGCGGGGACTTGAAGAAGGGCGGCAGCCACAGGCAGTCGACGCCGAGCCATTGCAGATAGTCCAGTTTGGCGGTCAGGCCCTTGAGGTCGCCGATGCCGTCGCCGTTGCTGTCCTGGAAGGAACGGACGAGGACCTCATAGAAGACGGCGCGTTTGAACCAGTCGGGGTCCCGGTCCTTGGCGGGGGTGTCCTCGAAGGTGTCCGGAACCGGCTCGTTGACAGTCATATGGCGGGTGACCCTCCGATCTGCGGGGTGGACGGTCGCAGGACGAAGACGTGCGCGGGCCTGTGGCCCGGTTCGAGGCGCACATAGTTGGCCCTGCCCCAGTGATAGGTCTCGCCGGTGAGCAGATCGCGCACCGGCACCGACTCGTGCCATTCCAGGCCGAGTTGCGGCATGTCCAACGACACCGTGGCCTCCTGGGTGTGGTGTGCGTCGAGATTGGCGACCACCAGAACCGTGTTCGAACCGCTGCGTTTCGAATAGGCGAGCACCGCTTCCTTGTCCGTGTGGTGGAAGTGGAGTTCGCGCAACTGGCGCAGGGCGGGGTTCTGCCGGCGGATGTCGTTGAGGCGGGTGATGAGGGGCGCGAGGGTGCGGCCCTCGCGGGCGGCGGCGGCCCAGTCGCGGGGTTTGAGCTGGTACTTCTC